>SCVW01000025.1:0-257500 GCA_007244375.1 Smithella sp.
CCTATTTTCATTTCTCTTGCCATAACAACCACCTTCCTTTCTTAAATAAAACTCTCAACACTTCTCCAAAAATCTTCGACTAGCTGAGAGGGGGTATCAAACTCATAATAATACACTTTGTTTTTCTTGTGGACATGATCCCATTTTTCTTTTTTCGCCCTATATTTACGAAGTTTAGGTAAACAATCGTGAGCGTTATCATAACCAAGAATTCTTTTATTGTCTTTATCGTGCAAAGTAAGACAATACTTGATTCCATGAGGAATATTTTTAGTTGGTGTTACTTTCTTTGCTTCAAATTTTACCCAATATTTCCCTTTTTGGATATAATAAACAACATCATTAAGCTCTAAAAGATTCTCAAGGTCATAATCATGATGAAGTCTTTTCATTTGAGACAACCCTTATCATCAGATGATAATACTGTCAAGAACTTTATATTTTTACCTTTTAATGCTAATCCGTCTAACCTTCTGTTCTCTTCTCTTTTCACCCTTCACCCTTCACCTTTTCTTCTTGACATGCCATCTACTATGTTGTACCATTTGTACATAATGTACACAGGAGATACTGCAATGATTATCGCATCATTTATGAAATTCATAATGACACTCTTGTGATTCTTGTAGTAAAGATCGGCCACAGAAAAGATATCTATAAACATCTCCCCTAATCTGTCTTTAAGTCTGATTACCTGTCCTCCGCTGACGGAGGTGAAAGAATATGTCATTCCGATGAGTCCCGATGCGTCGCGACGAAGAGGAATCTTAAAGATTTCTCCCTTCGGTCGAAATGACCATCATTTGTCATACCAGCGAAAGCTGGTATCCAGTATTTTATTCTTGGATTCCGGCTAAGTTCACGCCGGAATTACCAAGTGGTGGCTTTTAACTTAGAGCAGAGGTGTTTTCTTTTCACATTTCACCCTTCACTCTTCACTATCTTTCTTAAAGGTACCACCATACAAAATCCCGCCGATAAACCGATCACATTAGCCAGCATATCACCCATAGTAAAAGGCCGATAATAAAGAAACTATTGCAAGAGTTCGCTCGTAACGGACACCAATAATCCCCAGAAAAAACATATTGGTAAAGATTTCTTTATTTTAACGCTAAAGAAGGCCCAGGGGAGAAACAAAGCAACATGAATTAAATGGCCAGCGCAAAAATTTAAGAGAAAATTTTCGTGCAGTCGTACGGAATTGCCAACGGGCAATATCATGTAAAAAAATATTAAAACTACATATACCCCAAATACTCTTTCCATCCGTCATGTTTCAATATGTTTTTTGATGATTAATCTTGAAATATAACCCTTCATACTCTTTTGCAATTTTTGCCCAAGTGTACCTTCTGTTTGCAATTTCAGTCATTGCTAAACCGTTTTCTTTGAAAATCGATTTGTGTGTGGTAATTAATTTACAAAGTTCGCTTTCGCTTTGAAAATAATTTGCCTTATACTCTGTTGTTTCCTTATTAAATACTACATCGAACGCAAAGACAGGACAACCAAAAAACATGGCTTCAACAAGTGACGGGTTTGTTCCGCCCGCGCTATGGCCGTGAACATAAAATTTACAATGCCGCCGCAAAGCATACAAAGTGTCCAGATCATATAATGAATCTATTAAACGGATATTTGAATATTCCGCATATTGGCTTTGTAATTTTTTACTGAAGTCGTTTAAACTCCAGTTGCCAATATATACGAGACACTCCCCGGTTTTTACAAATGCATCCAGAATTATTTTGCAATTGTTCTCAGGCTCGATACGGCTAATTTTCAAAGAATATGCATCCGGAATTAAACTGTACTGTTCTATAACATTTTGCTGTTTTGTGTCTGTAATATCCCGTAAGGCGTGATCGCCGCCATATGCAATAAGCTCGGAGTCTTTGTTATATGTTTTACTTACATAATCCTGAATGCCCTTATTATCTATAATAAGAATATCGGCATATTTTACAGCAAAGGATTCAGATAAACGAAGAAAGCTTTTTGCAAACCGGCTCCACTTACCTCTTTTATGTTCCAAACCGTCAATATTTATAATTAGCTTGCTTCTGGAAAACAACTTGAATAAGGGCAAGGCAATGCAGCCGGAAGCACCCAACAACAGAACTGCATCGTATCCTTTGATAGCTTTTGCCAAAGATAGTATGTCGTAAGGTGTGCTCTGTATACCGTTTGCACGGAAGGGAATATATTTTAAACCCGCTCCTTTATAAGTTTGTAATTTATCGGCAAAGTCTTTCGCGCTGCAAAACACAGTATATTGAATATCGGGTGAACAGTTTTCACCAATGATATTTTCCACCAATGTTTCAAAACCGCCATATTGCGCCGGAACGCCCTGAGAGCCTATAATAGCTACTTTCATTTCAGCAAATAGCTTTCAATCTCATTGATCATTATTGCTTCGCTAAACTGTTTTGATTTTTCAATAGCATTAAGCGAAAACATCTGATATTTTTTCTCATCTTGCATGAGTTCCTCAATTTTCGAAATTATGTCTAAAAGATTATGCGGATTTACAAGATTTCCGTTCATCCCGTCTTCAATCAATTCCGTTGGACCACCAACATTAGGGGCAATCGCTGGGACACCATAAACCATAGCTTCAAGAATTGACAAGCCAAATGTTTCAATCCATGCCTCTGGGTGTGACAACGACAAAAGTAATTTTGCCCGCCTGTAGAACGGATGCAGATCATTTTGTGTGGAATAGACTTTCAGATTACCAGGAAGTTTCGCCTCGACTGAAAATCTTTTAACTGTGTCCGGGGTTTCACTGAATACAAGTTCAAAATTATACTGTGGCATTTTTTTTGCGATTTCCACGAATTCATATACGCCCTTGAACCGACGCAAGCTTGCCACCAACAGGATGGTTTGTTTTTCATTATTACCGGAAGAAGCATAATGTTCCGCTTCATTAATGAAATTAGGATGAAGTGCATTGTAAACGACAATGCCGTTTTTGCAATTGAGCGCCGTGGTTTTTAGGTAATGGGAAACAAAAATGCTTCTGCGGTTGCAATGTTTGTAAGTCCAGCGGAATAAAACATACACAGGTTTTTTTTGCCGCATGTTTTCGTGCACATGATAGAAACATTTTTTATTGGATAAACGGCATGCCCATGCGGCGCCAAAAGGCGTGATCGTGTTGAGATAATAAACCGTATCTCTGCTGCGGGAAAATAAAATCATAAAAAATAATTCGATTTGTGAGAGTAGCAAAATAACGGCTGTCTTCCACTTCTTGTCCAGCCAGCGGTAGCAGGTATATCGGTAATTTACGCCTTTGATATTCGAAAGAAATCCATCGCCTCTGCTGGTAATCAAATCAATATTGTAACCCTTGGCCGCAAAGCCTTTAATAACAATTGAAAGTACATTGGGGCTGCCTGTATAATTATTTAATGAATGTATAAATACAATTCTGGAAATTTTTTTCATGCCTGATTCTGTGTAGCAATCCTGATAATCTTGTATGTCTTCGACCTTTAGCCAATGACGAAAAAAGTTATTTTATTTTTAGTTTCCACGTGTCCGCATAACGCGCGCAGGATTGCCCACAACTATTTCACCTTCTTTAACGGGTTTAGTTACTAAACTGCCTGCCCCGACCACAGCTTTATTACTAATGATTGTTCCGCCTAGAATAATAGCGCTAGCTCCAATCCATGCGTTATCTTCAATTATTACGGGCGCTTCTTCCACACCTTGTTCTTTAATAGTTTTATGGGTATCAGAAATACAATGACGTTCTGTTATGATTGTAACATTTGGGCCTATTAATACATTTTGACCAATTTTAATGCCGCTAGTCGCGCCAAAAAAGCAATTGTTGTTGGAAGAACTTCTTGACCGCATGATAAAATAACCGTTACAGGAAGATAAATTCCCCGTCCTTAGGTAATTATTTCTCCCAATAGTGCAGTAATCTTCTATTAGAATACCTTGCAATGAACTGGCATCTATGTAACAGTTGTCATGTATCGTAGCAAAACGTCCTAGTTTTATGCGGCTAGTACATTTAAACCGAACGCTTTTACCAACGAAGCAGAATTTACGAAAAAGCAATAACCCTCTTAAAAGCATGACAGTTCTTTCAAATAAATAAGACAATAAGATGCTAGTTGGAAAAGATTCCAACCTCTCGATATCTTGAAACTTACCTTTCAGAAATTTAATTAGCAGTACTCTCATGTTTGTAAATGAATACCCTTTAGTTTTAATAAAACAAAATAGTTATTTTTTTATACTCTTCAAACAAATTGTGTTAGCCGTTAGCCTGCTTATTCAAAAAATGTAGAAAACGTAAAATACTATCGAATACTCTTTGCGGTCTGTTTTCTTCTTTTTCCCATCGATGCCAAAATTCATTAATTGTAAGTAGATCTAAAAGATACAATGGCAATAATTTTTCGACAAGGGTAAAATCAATATTAATGATTTTTGCATATTGGGAAAAGAATGCTGAGTGCTGCTGAAATTTGTCATATGCTTTCTGAGGGCTGTCATTGGCATAAAGTGTAAAATGTGTAAAAAGAATAAAAGAATAAGCATCCCAAAAAGGTAATCCCGTTTTTTGCATCAATTCCCAGTCCACGATGAATAGTTTTCCGGAAACTGAATTTATTAACATATTCCATGGCTTAAAATCATAGTGAACTATACCAAGAGGAATAAAGACTTCTTTAAATTTATATTTAAGATTTTCCAAGATAAGGGATAGTCCTCTTTGAAGTTCAGGTTTATGAATATTTCCAATGCGTTCAGCTATTGTTTTAAAAACGGATGTTTCAGTAACCAGCATCTTAGGATTGCTATTTGCCATAAATAGTTCTGTTAAGATAGGTAAAATATTTGATGAAGTATCAAGTGTTTCAAAAGGCGTATATTGGGGTGGACATGAATATTCGACGGCGACAATATCTTTAGATATCTCGACATTCAGAACATCGGGAATTTCAAAATTATTGAAAGTGTATTTTTTTAATGTATGGATACTGCCTTGTTCCTTGCGAAGGGCAGTGCTTGCTATTTCATCAAAAGCAATCTTAATAATATTTTTGCATTTGCCATCATTATCAATAACCTGAATAATAGCCTTGCTGAATGAAGGCATATAGATATTAAATGTATTATATTCTTTTTCTAGAAGGTAGTTGGATAACTTATTTAGAGTATTATTGTCGTATGTATTGCAAAATAATTTTGTGCGCCCCAATATTTGAAGCGGTTTATAACCGCATTTAAGCAACTCTTTTTTAATTTTATTTTTTAAAGTTAAGGCGCAAAAAAAATTCAAGCCTCTAATAAAAACATCTTTGTTGCAAAGGGAGATACAAAATACCGGTGGGATGGCATGTGGTATTAAAAGATGAGGTGATCTGGAATTAAGATAAGATATTTTCATAAATCTTACCCATTTTTTGTCCCATCTCATCCCATGTATAGTTCTGGAGCAGGTGCGTTTTTGCATTTTGCGCCATACTGATTCTTAATATTTTGCTCTGTGCAACCTGTAACAAACCGGATGAGAAATCCTCAATAACCTGTTTGGAATTTTTTACATCAATTTTGATTCCACAACCGTCCTGTATCAAAACATCAGGGCCACCAACACCAAAACACACAACCGGCAATTCCATCATTATTGCCTCAAAGAGCGCCCAAGAGCCGCCTTCTTTAAAGCTCGTTGACATATAGATGCTACTTTGAGTTAGGATTTCAAAAACTTTTTCTCTTTCCAGCCAGCCTGTTATTTCAACATTTTCCTTAATGTCGTTCTTATCTAAAAATTCATCCAGTCTTTGACGTTCGCTACCATCGCCAACAATAAAAACCTTAAAAGGCTTCTTATATTTATTCTTAAAACTTTGTAAAATTTTTAACGTAAGAACGTTAATTTTTGAATGAAGAAAACGTCCTACAACAACAATTACAAGGCCTTGAGTTTTGCATTCGTTAATATTGTAGTTCAGTAATTCAGGGGGCACCGCAGTTTCCAGAAAGAGCATACTCTTGTGCCACAATTTTTGGGGCACCATATTTAATGTCTCTTGATCTCTTAAAAGAATCATATCAGCTTTTTTAAAGGCTAAATGAAGAAGTGGGTTGAATTTATAGATAAACTGAATGCTGTGTCTTAGAATTTCATTGATTTTACCTTTCAACGAAAATTGACCTAGAAAGCTTAAAGGTGCTTGACCGCCACCGCCAATAGGGCCAAGAATAATCTTTGTCGGCATAAGAAAAATAAAATGTGGAAGCATAACACTGCCGAAAGTAAGATAGTGCGTAACATCAAACTTTATTTTGCGATGATAGCGGCGTGCTACAAAAATTGAGACCATTTGCCATAGTAGATAATACAAATAAAGTCCGCGTTCGCCTTTCTTCCAAAAGCGAAACCACGGGGGAAAATCAAAGTAAATAAAATTTAAGCCATTAACAGGATTTCTATTTAACTCATATTCGATGGTTTGTCTGTTTGCTGCACGTGTTAAGACCCATACATCATGGTATTTTACAATTTCCTTTGTCCAATTCCATCCCACCCCTCTTTCAGAAGAAAAGCCTGGCTCACATGAATATGCGGATAATAATACTTTATTTCTCTTCATAAGTGCTCGGATGTCCGTATTTTAAATGAGGACCAATTGTTTTTGCTGTTTGTCTGGCTTTTGTTTCTAAAACAATTGTGGAAATTCTTCTCACAATTGTTTCAATAGGCACATTTGAATTAATTTTGTGTGATTTAGATAATACAGATATTAATTTTCGATACTCTCCAACCTGCCTGATCAATTCTTTTTTCGGCAGTTCCTGTTTGCGGGCTTCCAAAACATCAGGGTCGGCATCAAGATACACTATAATGTCTGGTGTTGGCACAAGCGGCAGGAAAAATCGAGGTAACCAGCTCGGAACATTAAAACGATATCTATGTAAGTCCACCAAATAATCGTAGTAATACCTGTCGAAAATAATAATTTGCTTGTGTACCTTCGACCAATATACCTTTAAGACATATCCAAGAATATAATCAGTCAAATAGTAAAAAAATCTGACGTATGATTTCATCATGCCTTGTTTTGGATGCCCGTGCGGATCAGGATTGACTACTATATCATCTGTTGGTGCCCAAAGTTTTAAATGCCCCATCATTGGAAGCAAATTAGGACGCCAATACATAATTTTACTGCCATGAAAACTACCCGAAACTCTTTCTAGAACAAGCTTTGCTATTGTCGATTTGCCGCTACCATCAGGTCCGAGAAAGACAACGCAAATACCAACCGGATAAAGTAACCGGTTGAACGCCCGCAATATTTGAGAACCAATATATTTTAAAAGATAGAAAAACGTTGCAGTTTTCATAGATCTAAATTTTAATGTGCGTTGGTAGGATTTAATATTCTTATTAAATATTTGAGCATCACCTGTTGTCATTAAAACCGTGATGTTCTTCCATGCTTTTTGACCCAGACAAATAAGCATTGTTTTTTCGATGTCTTCAGGATTCATTTCATAAAGAAACTTCATTCTCATAATATGTGATGTCTTGATATCGTTTTTTATCACACGCCTCATAAAAAGCATGAGAGCTTCTACATCAGGGGATGGGATGAAGAAACTTTTGAAAGGCCGTCTTTCCCTAAGCAGCTGTTCATGTGTGATAAGGTAAGGATAACCACGCGCACTGAAATCGGTGAAGAAATCTAATTGCAACCGAAATCGCTCATCAATACATGATGGTGAAAGAATATAGGCACATTTCTGATAGCCATGCCAGATTTTTTGCACAATTTTAACATCATGTTTTTTTGCAATTTCCGCTATAAATGTATCTATATTTTTAAAAGATGTTGGCTCAATTGCGATATCTACATCGGATGGAATAAATTCAGGTAGATTCTCATAATTGTTTACAATGCAATACTTAACCTTATTGCTATTCAAAATGGCAAATAAAGATTGAAGAATTATAGTATCAAGTTTTTGGGTTGAAATATTGGCAGGGTTCAAAATAAAGGAATACCTTAACTGGATAATTTTAATTAATTCTTGGGTGCGCTTATTTTCTTCATCAGTAAGTCAATTGGCACTCCACGCCACTTCCATGTATCATAAATACCGCGCAAATGTGTTCCAGTAAAAAGTTTCCACATACGAAAACACCACAATTCGCTTGCGGTACGAACACGTTTATTTTTTAATATGACCATATCTCTTTCTTTTTTAAAATCTTCATTGGGAAAATTGATATCTTCGTGTGAAGTTTTTGATTCTTCATGGATGCGAAGCCCCCAAAAATATTTGTGTATCTTATGAAGTCGCACACCTTGGTCAGCAAATTTCATCCAAAGATCCATATCCATAACATAATGCAATGCCGTATCCACACCACCAACCTTTTGGTATAAGAAACGACTAAAGAGGCTACTAGGTCCATTAACGATACCGCACACCCTCGTTTGTTTCATAAGCCATGTGTTATAATATGGGCCATATAGACAGCGTTGTATCGACCCGCTAACGTTAAAGCAAACCGTGTCGCCTGCAAGCCACGAGCAATCAGGGTGCAGTCGCAAATAGCGAGACGCCGTTTCCAAAGTATCTGGGAAAATAAGATCATCAGCATTAAGCCATAAAAAGAATTTCCCCTTAGCCTTGGCAAATCCTTTATTTAATGCGTCACTCTGACCTTCGTCAGGTTCCGACACCCACCATGCCAAACTGTCAGCGTATTTTCTAATAACATTTATGCTGTTGTCTGTACTAGCACCATCAACAATAATCAGTTCAAAATCTTTGCAGGTCTGGTCAAAAACAGACATCATTGCCTGTTCGAGATACCTACCATAATTGTAATTGACAATAACTATACTAAAGGTAGGCATCCCTATATACCCTTTAAGTAATGAGATAATCTTTCTTCTACTGAACTATTGTATGCTTTGGTGTTGGATGAAGCAGAGGGTATGCGCCCAACACCATCCATAGGATAAAAGTCATCGCCATACCTGTTGATAAGGACAGATACATCGGGATCAAGGATAAAAACAACATTGCCGCCAATATCGCGGTCTTCTCTTCATAATTGCGGCATTGCCGATTTCTCACTATAGTTCGCACATTCATGACTAAAAAAATAACAAACATAGCGCTATAGAAATAAAAGCTTGCCCTGCCAAACTCTATACCAATATCAAGTAGCGAATTATGCGGGACGGCAAAACTAATATACGAACCCCATTCGTTCAGCCTTTGAGGACCACCACCAAAGAACCAATCACCAGAACTAATCGAAGACCACGCAAGTTCTGCTAACCGATCCCTGCCTCCATATAATTTATTAACTACAGTAGCATTCGGAAATATAATATCCTGAAATCTCTGAATTACAACAAGATTACTCAGGTAAGTAGCACTTAAATTTAAAGCAATAATCACAGCAGCAAGTGCTATTACTAAACTTTTTCTCTTTTCAATCACCAAAAAACAACACAAAGCGATTATCGCACCTATAAATCCTGACATGGATGCTGTCAATACTACCCCAAAGAGACAGATTGTAGCTATCAGTAGTGCCCCCATCTTAGCCAGTTTCATATGTCTCAATATATAAATACCGAATGCGCCGCAAAGAGCGTAAATTAAAGATAAACTTGTAAAGTTAGGTTCATCTATTCCGGTCAGCCTGCCCGCTAATAAATGCACTTCATCCGCAACTCTCGGATACAGAAAGTAATACACGGAGACAGCCACCGGGATCGTAAAGCACACTAACTCAACAATCGTCAGTCGCATTGACTTAAAGTAACAAGTAAAATATAGAACAACTAGAAATGACTTCAATAAAAATAAAATTATATATTCGCTTGCATCTAAGATGGCGGCGATAAACATTGGGCACATTAACAGAATCACCCAGCCCACAAACCGCCAATTGATAAGTCTATTATGCATGAGGTTCATTAATCCCAACACAACCAAAGACATCCCTATGTAATCCAACAGCCGTACCCCGCCTAAAACATATCGCAACCCAAAAAAATAAAGCCAGTACGTACAGAAGATAATACGTGTCATTGGTTGTTTAAGCATTAGTTCGTCGGCCACATACTGACTTTGATTTTTAAAAGTGGTGTCTGACATTCTATCTATCTCAATAACTCCGTGATTTTTCTCGCTACCGCCGATGCTGACAGAATTGAACACCAGTATGCACTGATTTCTATGGGATTTCTTTCACCGCGATCCCATGTTTCGAGTTCCAAAAGAAGCGTCTCAGCTAATCCACGCGCAGAATCATCGACAGAGAGCCTGCCAGAATCGTGGGATACATACCAAAACAGCGCATTCAGTTCACTACGGCAAGGTGTAACAACTGAAGCTCCTGCACATAAGGCTTCTTCCGATGCAACATGAGAACCCTCATGACTGGAACTGCATAATCCAATACGGCTTTTCATAAAGGTTTCTACTATTTCATTATGAGAAACTTTACCATGAAGATAAATACGTTTGCGAATATCACGCGGCAGGCTATCATGCCAACTTGGCAGAATACGTCCGGGGGAACCATAAATGTGGAATTCAGTTGCGCACCTTCTTTTTGCTGCCGTTGCAATGGCGTCGGCCAAAACTGCCGGTCTCTTTTGTTCATCGTCATCCCATCGCCCAACAGCTATTACACTGTCCTGCTTTGCCACAGTGGGGTCGTACTTCAAATAATCAGCAATTGGATTCGGTACTATATGCATCTTTTCTGCAAGTTCAGGCGCATAGGTTCTCGCCCAAAGCCGCCAGAGAACTAATGTATCGGCGCTGATACAACCAATGGATGTTGCGGCTCGAAGATGGGCGATTCGACCGGGCTCCTTCACAAACGGGATATAAAAACGATAGGCGATGCTTCGAAGAACGCCGGTTAGAGTGCCTAGGAACGGACCATGAAGACGCATTTGCATTCCCATGATTGCGTTGAAATAAAGTAATGGTATAACCTTGGGGGACATTATTCCTCCATTGTCGAGATTGACAAAAACCTTTGCCCCACTTTTACGCACAGCTTCCGCAACCCGCCAGTACTTGGGATGACCCCATGAATACAGAACAACATTTTTGGCACCAATGCTGTTCCACCACTCCGGTCGTTCTAGATTTGCAGGATCAGTACGGATCAGATCTTCCGTAACATCATCTTGATGCGCCGGTAACGGCATGACACTCTTGCAGGGAAGACCCATATTCTGTATGGCTTTACATATCAGCCCACTATCTCTGCAAAAAAAATCAGGCCCACCACCAAACGAAATAGGTGTGCTTGTAAACCAACTCATTAATCTTCAATTTCCTTTATCTATTAAATTAGTTTTATTGCTAAGAATCGCATTATATATTTTGATTTGTCGCTCTAAAACATTATGCGGATTGTTCCTCGAAATTCCAGTTCGACGAGCATTTTGAGAAAGAAAAATTGATAATTTCTGGTCGTTCAATATTCTATCCAACTGCCATGCACATGCCGCTTCGTCGCCGGATGGAAAGAATAACGCCGAATATCCATTATTAGCCAACTCGGGCATAGCCCCTGCGTATGATGCCACCACAGGGACGCCCACCACCATAGCCTCAGCCATGGCAAGACTGTATGTTTCGACAAATGACGGAACGACTACCGCAGACGCCTTATGGTACTGCTGGACAATTTCAGCGGCATCCAATGGTCCAAGCCAATGAATATTATCCGTAATTGCGAGTCTGCGAGCTTCACTTTGTAACCAACGGGAATAACCACTTTTTCTTATACCTTTTTTAATTATATCTCCGCCCACACTTAGCACGATTTCAGGATATTTATTTTTCAAAATGGCAATTGCCCTCATAAGAATATGTAAACCTTTATATGCCACTGCGCCTGAACTGCTCATGAATATGACGGGCGCCTCTTTGTTCTGCTTCATTGGGGGCGTCCAAGGTTTAGCGTCAAAGAACTCCTTGCGTAGCATCATTCCGGTCTCGAATAGAAAGCAATCTGGCTTAAGCGTTTTTATATGGGTGCGCACCCAATCCGACTGGGTTGAAATGTTCTTGTTCTTTATGATCATTTCTTTCTCGAATTTCCCCCAATGTTCAAATCTTCGTTTTCCAAAAAACAAAGCAGCGCTTGGTCGCATGATTTCTACTGGGCCAATACAGCGAATAAGTTCCGTAAGTGTCAAGCCGCCGTAATATGTGCGGGCATAAACATACTTGATACCCTGAATTTCCAATACCGCTGGCCATGGAAGTATGCCACGCGCTGTCAGTAAGCCCCAGTAGTTCTCTGTCCCCCAGATATGGATTAAATCAGGCTTGATCTCGTTAACTATCCGCTTGATTGCCTCAACCGTTCGCCGTGGTGGCAGACCGATTCGGTCTAAAGGATCGATAGGTACGACCCATTGAATTATATTTTTAAAGTTGCAAAGCGAAACGGTTTTTACTTCTGATTGTGCTATGACCGCTAACTTAATTTCTGAAGATTCGGATATACCCCTTGCCATCGCGGTAAACCAAGTGCCGTCGCGTTTATCCGCATTCTCTTCGATAGGTCGGTTACAAAGCCAAAGAATAGTTTTCATCATAAAATTATTACCTGCCTGTCCCTCTTAGCATTCTTGATTGTCTACGCGCGACGATATTAACATAGTCGCAGCGTTCTTTATTAAATTCTTCAGCTAATACTTCGGCCAACTGGTTTTCCAAATCAATCCACGATTTATACTCAGATATGACATACTCTTTGGACTGCCCTAATGCACACGTTACACATAATTGCAGCTTTTGTATTTCTAGTATCAGCGGATGTATTTTCCCATCTTTGTGTCTGTAGTTAGAGGGACAATATTCAATAATGATGATGATTTTTTTATTTTTTTCAATAATATTGCGCATTCCTCGCAGTACTGAAATTTCATGCCCTTCAACATCAATGAGAACAACATCCATCTGATGAACATTGTTCGCGTTTGCCCACTCGTCTAGGTGCAGCTTCCTGACCGCAATAGTCTTCCCGCTACCACTTAGATCTGTAAATGCATGTGAGGTATCACTAGTTGAATGTTCATACAACAACGCTTGACCACTCGAATCGGAAATAGCCGCATTTATGCTTTTAATTTGTGGCATATGCTTGCAATTGCGAACAAGCATTTTATAGTTGCGCGGATGGGGTTCAAATGCAAACACACTGCCTGAACGATCCACCAGCCCCCCGGCAAACTTAGCAAAATACCCAATGTGCGCTCCAATATCAACAAAGACCTCGCCTGGTTTTAGAAAATCTCTGAGATATTTTATGGTCGCCCGTTCATTTCGGTACATTCTCCACTGAAGGCAAAGTCTGATCGGGAAATTCGATGGATAGTAAAATCCCAAAATTCCCGATTGGCATATTTTACGTATCATATTGCGCATCATGTGTGTCTTCCTATCTTAAAACCTGTAAAGATTATTAAATAAAAAACTAATATTATATTATCCGTTGAAAAGGAATTTGGGACTTGCATTTGTCCATTTAACCTCTTATTTTGGTTATCATATGTACAAAATTCTGTCTTACAAAATTTCGATCCGACATATCGAATGTAAAAAACCATGTTGTCAAAAGAGACGCCGCGAGACTGGTAGATATAACCAAAACAAGTCGATAACAAGATATTGGCAATAGAAAGTGAGGGACCAATGCGCCAATTGTTGCGGCAAAAGCAACCTTGGTACATGGCATAACCACAACTTTTACCCAATGACGAATAGATAAGCTAAACAGTTTTCTTGCCCATAATACACGGCCAAGGGTAGAAGCAATGGAAGTTATAACAAATGCTACACCAACACTGGTAGGTGAAAAACCTGCTTTAAGGAAAAGCCAAGCGACTAGTAATGTCATGCTCAAAATAATTCCGTTAGTCACATGGAAGGCTGCGATTTTGCCATAAGCATTTACAGCCAGTAGATAACCGACACTTAACCTGTCAATAATGAATATTAACAATATCAATTGACAAAAAATAGCGGTGTAGGCAGGTGGTTCTATAAGCCATAATTTCAATACATAGTCTATTTCCGCCATGAGAGGAATAGCAAACAGGATAACAAGTATTGTGCTAAATTTGCTGGCAAGATTAGAAAGAGAGATCATGCGAGCACGGTCACCGCGGCCTTCGCTGGCAGTAATTTCCGGTGCGAACGCACCAATCATGGAACTTGCAAACATATCGGTTTGTCCGGATACTTGGTTGGCAATGCCAAATGCAGCATTCACTCGCGGGCCGAAGAAGTGGTTAAGTAGAATAGCGGAACCATTATTTCTGAGCATAGTTCCCATGCTTCCCAACGCGTTCCATATTGAAAATGAAAATATTTCCTTGAATCGTTGCCTGTTAAACCATTGTCGATAATCAATACGGCATTCGGGGAAGATGTAACTAGCACGAAAAACCTGTGCAAACTGGACTAAGACAAGAATAACAACCATGCCAGTTGCATAAAACATTAGACGATCACCTGAAACATAAGAGAGTTGCCAAGCTAGAGAAAAAGCCGCTAATGAATAAAGTATGCCCCAGATGGCAACTTCAGCAAGATGCTGTTTAGCCGTGAACAGGGCAATGAATGGAACTGACACCATACTGACGAAGGCTGAAATCAAGGTGATACGAAAAACCCAAAGACATGCTGGTATTCTATCAATTGGTACACTAAAAATATGTTTAATTATGTATTCTCCTACGAACCAGCCAATGAGAGTTAGAGCTATGGACAGTAACAGATGAATACTAAACGCTGTATTGAACCACCGATTGATTTCAGCAGATTTTCCTTGACCAATATAATATGCAAAATACCTAGAAACACTCCAAGACATTACAGAGTTCATAAAAGTAATGAAAGGAATGAGTGACCCGACAACGCTAAAAATGCCAAAATCGATTTGTCCCAAGGCATTTAGAACCCAGCGGATACTAAAAAGCGCTAATCCTGCTCCAAGAACAGCACGTGCATATGTAGCAGCAGTATTAAGAAAAATACGTTGGGATGGTCTCATTTAAAAATATTGTGAAATGTGAAGAGTGAACACCGTTCCAAGTTCAAAGTTCAATGTTCTATGTTTTATGTTCAAAGTTCATTAACACCAGTGAATAGTGAATAGTGAATGGTGAAGGGTGAATAAAAAAGTAATTAAGTTTTAAGTACCGCATTTTTCATTCCGGCGTGGTCTTGGCCGGAATCCAGGAAAGAACAAATGGATCCGCGATAGGCCCACTCGGGGATGACATACCTTTTTAGATGATTAGACGCATTAGATGTTTGGAGGATTAGTAATTAATCTTTTCGATAGCTTTTTCTACTTCTTTAATGAACTGCATGGCGGATTTAATCTGAGCTTCCGCTTCTTTACGTGATACGATGTAAAAATCACCATAATCTGCTTGTTCACGATATAGCTTTGCGCGTTCAATCCACTTACTGGCTCCTTTGCATATTAACCCATTCTTCACGAAATGTTGATTAAATAAAGAAATGACACCTGATGTTTTGCGCTGTCCAGTTTTTTTGTCGCCAAAAGGGCTCTTGCTGCAGTAAAAATAGCGTAATATGAACGACTGACTGAATCTTTATAATGTTTATTATCCAGTAGATCTTTTGCTGCGTCAAGCTTTTCACGCGCATTTTCCAATCGATACAAGACTAGTGCTTTCTCTGTATCATCAGTAGTCATTATAATGATAATCCTTCAGCACTAATTGATGATGTAAAAGATGTGTTCATAACTTTATTCACATCATATTCTTTTTCACTAAAAACAACGGGAGCGATAGAAATATTGTATTTTATGTTCAATTCTGAGGTAATTTCAGCAATTTTATCCATTATTCGAAGAGATCTGTCTTTGACAATTATAAGTATATCGATATCTGATGTTTCGTTATAGTCCCCTCGTACCTTTGAACCAAAAGCAATTATGCTGATTAAGTCTTTACCCAGATTTTTCTTAATTGCTTCCCTGAAACGTTCAATAGCGCTTCTTTCATTTTTTTTCATATATTTTAAGCTACTGGCCATTTGTTATACCTATTGTAAATGAATATTTTGTTTATTAGAATAATGAATAAATCGTTTAATATCAAGAAGTATATTCATTACATTTTATATATTATATTTAAGAACAAAGGCAAAATATTAGATTCCTCGTCCCGACGACGTCGGGATTTACCCTGAAGGGCACTTCGCGGAATGACATTTTAAAGACCCGTGAATGGTGCCCCACGGCACTATGTGCCTGGGATAGTTCCACTAACGCTTCGAGCTGCACTACACTTGCTCTTAGCGAGTGTCACTAAATAGTGAATAGTGAAAAGTTAAATACCTTTTGTCATTCCGGCATGCATTTGGCCGGAATCCAGGAATGTTATGGATCCCCGACAAGCCCACTCGGGGATGACATACCTTTTTAGATGATTAGATGTTTGGATGCTTTAGCACTCCGCTTTCCACCCCCTGCACCCCCGCCAGCGGGGGACACAACAATTCAAAGTTCAAGTCAGAAGCCATTTCCAGACAGGAATTACTTTTATTCTCTTGTCAATAACGGTTTCGTCATCCCATGTTACTATTGAGCCCGTCGGGAGTGAAATTTCATTCATTGCGCTTTTCAATCCAAGGAGTTCTCTTGCAAATGTCTTTTTATCCGACATTTCCCAGCATACTTGAATAAGATGCTTCTCACCTGAAATTCTATTCCGCGTAAAGAAATCAACTTCACGCCCGTCTTTTGTGGTGACATATTCCACATCATGCGCCCCGCGACGCAAATGCATAAATACCATGGTTTCCAATAACTGGCCGCAATTATATGAATTACGAAAGGTCATGGCATTTAAAAGTCCGGTATCAATTGTGTAGATTTTTGCCGGGTTGATGAGCCTTGATTTTTCAGAACGACTGTGAATGGGAACTTTGTAAAACAAAAATGCATCTGTCAAATGATCAAGATATTCGTACAGGCTGTTCTTGGTGCATTTGATCGACATGCTTTTCATGGTGTTGAAGAATTTGTTAACACTGAATTGCCCGCCGGAAGAATTCATAATATGGCGGACAAGATATTTAAGTACCAGAACATTGCTGACCTTATGGCGCTCGATAATGTCTTTAAGTAATACAGAATCAATATAACCTTGTAATATTTCAATGCGAAGATTGATGTCCGATTTTTGTACTTCCGGGAAGCCGCCGATTTCAAGATAATTTTTTACAGCCTTGCGCAATTTGGAAGCCGTGTTGGCGCCGAATGTTTTCGGCTTTTCGGAAAATATTCCGTGAAATTTCAAATATTCCTCAAAACTGAACGGGAATATTTCTATCGGCAAAGAACGTCCCCGTAAACTGGTAGCTATTTCCGAGCCAAGTAACTTTGATGATGATCCGGTAATGAATATTTGAATATTTTCCGTATCCAGTAAGCGTCTGATGAAAATTTCCCATTGATCAATCCTCTGTATCTCATCAAAGAAAAAATAACAGCGAGTGTTTCGATTTTCGGGATATTTCGCGAAATAGACATCAAGAATTTCATGGAAATTGTTAACTCTAAATTCCAGCAAGCGGTCGTCTTCAAAGTTAAGATAGAGGATCTCCTCTTTTTTTATTCCCGCGGCAATCAGGTCTTTTATTTTTTGATAACAAAACCAGGTCTTTCCCGTTCGTCTCATACCGATGACAACATCTGCCTTGCCCTTAACTTCGGAAAATTCTTTGTTCCGTGGCACTAATTCTGGCAATTTTCTTTCATGAAAATCATCAATGAGTTGTGAAATTATATTTTTCATTGTTTTTATTGTATCTCTATTTTAGAGATAATGCAACTGTTTTATTTCTCTTTTTTAGAGATAATTATCTTATGAATTTTCTACCATAGTCAAATATTATGGCAAGAATTTTTGACTAAGGGTTACACCCGTGTAAGGTGTCCCGCGTCGCTACGTTCTTCAAAAAAGTGAAGGGTGAACACCGCTTGTCATTGCAAACGCAGTGAAGCAATCTCTTGTTTTAGATTGCCACGCCGGCTGAGAGCCGTCTCGCAAATAACAGACACAGAACCTGTGAAGAGTGAAAGGTGAAGAAAATAAGTAATTAAGTAGTTAAGTATTAAGTACCTTTAAAAACATGTGAAGAGTGAAGATCTCATAGTTCGTAGTTCATGGTATCGTAAGTCGTTCTATTTTCTCTGCCACAGCAACTGGACGGGCAGTGCGGTAAGGTATTCTCCGAAGGGAATGCTTTCCGTACCGGTATATAAAACGATGCCACGCCGGAAACGCTTGCCCGCTGTTTCCGCAAATGCCCGGAGTCCATTGAAATCATGAGCATGTACCGTCGCGCTTGCCTTGACTTCAATTCCGACAATGTTTCCGGCTCTGTCTTCAAGAATGATATCAACTTTTTGCCCCGTTTGAGTACGAAAATGAAACATTTGCGGTTTGATGGCGCTCCAGGTGATTTGTTTTTTGATTTCCATGATGATGAAATTTTCAAGTAACGGACCAATCATTTCACCCGTATTTAATCGTTTTTGATTAACACCGAGCAGATGTGACATGAGACCTGTGTCACCCATGACAATTTTTGGCGTTTTTACCAGCCTTTTCGTCAGGTTTCCTGACCATGCGGGCAAGAACTGTATAAGAAATGTCGCTGTCAGCAGGCTCATGTATCGCTTGAGCGTGCTCTGCGGCATTGCCAGCGTGCGGGATAGCTCAGCGAAATTTAGAAGCGCCGGCGAACGCGCGGCGATGACAGCAAGAAGCCGGGGCAGACTGGTCAGACCTTCGATATTGGCCATATCCCTGATGTCCCGCTGCAGTATGGTTGTCATATATGATTCGAACCACGCCTGCCGTCTGTCCTCTTTCAACCTGTTGATTGCTTCGGGGTAGCCTCCTTTGATGATTTTTTCGCGGATGGCATGCGGTTCTTCCGGCTGCGGGCTTTTAAGATGAAATGTATCTGCAAATAGAGCATCCACAAAAGTTTCCTGTACGCCGGTAAGTTCACCCTGCGAGAAAGGCCAAAGGGAGAGTATCTCCATCCTGCCGGCAAGGGATTCGGATAAACTGGGTACCAAAAGAACATTGGTGGAACCGGTAAGTAAAAATTTACCCGGTTGCCGGCAACGATCAACGTCAGCCTTAATGGCCGCAAAGAGTTCCGGTGCCTTTTGTACTTCATCAATGACGATTGCTCCACCGATTCCGGCAAGGAAACCGGCAGCATCATTTCGGACGGCAGCCAGTACGGACGCTGTGTCCAGTGTAATGTACCGCGCAGGATGAGCTTGTTTTACAATGGACTGGACAAGTGTGCTTTTACCGGTCTGGCGAGCGCCATTGATAAGCACAACCGGCGTATCGGCCAGAGCATCGAGTATATTTTTCGTTATATTTCGTTGAATCATGGTTGTATTATAACCATTTAGTGGTTGATTATCAACATAATAATAAGCAACTAAGTACCGTTAAAAAACTGTGAAAAGTGAAAAGTGAAAACATTAGCTTTAAGGGTTAAGTACTTAAGTAGTTAAGTACCGCATTTGTCATTCCGGCGTGGTCTTGGCCGGAATCCAGGAATGTTATGGATCCCCGACAGACCCACTCGGGGATGACATATTGTGGCCCACTCGGGGATGACAGTTTTAAGTTTTCCCCCACGGTACTTCGTGCCAAAAAATGTGAAAGGTGAAAGGTGAAAGGTGAATTTTTAACAACCGGTGAATAGTGAAATCAGGCGGCTTTCTTTGTTTTGCCCGTTCCGGCATGTAGCTTTAATCCAAGAGCACTGACGACTTTTAGTATTGTAGAAAATTCCGGATTTCCATCAGGTGATAGTGCTTTATACAAACTCTCCCTTCCAAGCCCGGCCTTTTTCGCAATGTGGGTCATTCCTTTGGCTCTGGCAATGTCACCTAGTGCTGCAGCAACTAGCGTTGGATCGTTTTCTTCCAGTGCAGCTTCTAAATAAGCCGCCATATCTTCTTCTGTTTTAAGGAATTCGACAACATCCCATTTTGTTGTTTTTATTTTCATCTTTATACCTGAATTGCGAGTGCAAGTTGTTTTGCCTTCTTAATGTCACTTGCCTGGGTTGTTTTATCTCCTCCTGCAAGAAGGATAATCAATTGTTTGCTTCTTTGAGTGAAATACACACGATATCCTGGGCCATAATCTATTCTTAGTTCAGAAATCCCGTCACCGACCGGCTTTACGTCTCCTAAGTTTCCCAATGATACCCTCCTGATACGTATGGCAATCTTTACACGTGCTTTTCTATCCTTAAGTTTTTCAAACCACTTTATAAAGTATTCCGTTTGACGGATTTCTATTACAGCTTTAGTGTATCCCATAAGATACTGTTTGTCAATAAACTTTTTTGTTAATTTTTAGAAGATTTAAGTACTGCATTTGTCATTCCGGCGTGGTCTTGGCCGGAATCCAGGAATGTTATGGATCCCCGACAGGCCCACTCGGGGATGACATATTTTGCGCCCCGCGTCGCTGCGCTCCTCTAAAAAAGTGAATAGTGAAGGGTGAATGGTGAAGAAAAAAACCGTTCTATGTTCTACGTTCTACGTTCTATGTTCAAAGTTCAAAAGCAAGATGTTTAGACGATTTGGAAGTATGGCGGTTTAGCAGCTAATCATCTAAATTCATTTCAGCCAGTTTTGGGGTTCGGTGCTGAAGAATTCTTCCAAAGGAATTCCCTGCCTTCCGATAATCAATGGTTTTGCGTCCGAATAGAGGCTTAAAAATCTGGTTAATCCGTTAACTTTTTTACTTAGTCCGCTTTTTACTTCAATCGCCCATGTTTCGGGCCCGCGGGTTACGATATAATCGACTTCGTAATTGCCTTGCCGCCAATAGGTGATGGAATATTCAATGGAGTTAAGATTGTTGCAAAGAGCGGCGCCAACCGCATTTTCAACAAGTCTTCCCCACCAAATAGTATCGGCAATTGCCTGATTAAACGCTTTTGTCGAAAGGGCGTTTACCAAGGCATTGTTCCAGAGTACAAGTTTAGGGCTGCTGCCGCGCTTACGAATTTTATTACGTGAAAAAAGTTCAAGTCCGCTGACTAGAAACGCAGATTCCAGTAGCTTCAGGTAATGAGCCAATGTTGTGGTATTGCCGGCATCATGCAATTGCCCCAGCATTTTGGTATACGATACGCACTGTGCCGGCAGTGCCGCGGCCAGCGCAAACAGATGTCGAAGCAAAACAGGTTTGGTGATTTTACTCATTTGCAGGACATCGCGGGCGACCACGGTTTCAATGAGCGAATCGGTGATGTAACGTTTCCAGGAATTTTCATTTTCTACAAAAGATGCGGCACCCGGATATCCACCGTAGAAAAGCCATTTTTCGAGATTCCACCCGAAAGCGGTTTTGCATTCGGTGTAGTTCCAGTGGTTACAACGATGAAGATAAAATCGTCCTGCAAGACTTTCTGTCAGGCCTTCCTGCATCAGTAATGATGAGGAACCTAAAATGAGCACGCGAATTTCTTGACTGCGCGAGCGGCTATCCCAAAGAGTTTTGAGTGTTTCGCTCCATCCTTTTACTTTTTGCACTTCATCGAGAATAAGAAGAGTCGGTTTATTTAGCGTTTTGTTTTCAACCTGCGCAAGGTTCCACTGCGTTTCAATCCAGGCAGCATCAAGGGGCACGGGGCTATCCGCTGATGCGTAAATGACCGGAAAATTGACGGATTCCTGAATTTGTCGGGCAATGGTTGTTTTACCAACCTGTCGAGGTCCAATCAGAACATGAATGACGGTTGTCGGCTTGGATAGCACATCCTTTAAGCTGTAAAATAATTGTCTTGTAAATGTCATAAGTGACTTATATCAAAGGTATTATATGCAGTCAAGTATATTTACTCAATGATTGAGTATTTTTGCTCAGCAGTCGTGATTAGAGAATAAATAGTTAAGTACCGCTAACAACCTGTGAAAAGTGAAGCGTGAAGAAAAAAACCGTTCTATGTTCTACGTTCTATGTTCTACGTTAAGAAAAAGAGTAATTAATTATTAAGATTTAAGTAGTTAAGTACTGCATTTGTCATTCCGGCATGGTCTTGGCCGGAATCCAGGAATATTATGGATCCCCGATAGGCCCACTCGGAGATGACAGTTGTGATGTTTGGAAGATTAGCCTTCCGTTTTCCTTTGCCCCCTCCAGAGGGGGACAGTGAATTGTGAATGGTGAAGAGAAAAACACCTCTGTTCTAAGTAGGGATTGTTCCCCGAACAATTCGGCAAGCGGCGCATTCGGGGAATGCGCCCTACATTAGCGCTCAGCGTCATTCCGGCGTGGTCTTGGCCGGAATCCAGGAATGTTATGGATCCCCGACAGGCCCACTCTGGGATGACATATTTTGGCCCACTCGGGGATGACATACATTTTTAGAATTTTAGACGGTTTGGAAGTTTGGATGTTTAGCAATCCGCGAAAAACAAATATTTATTTTTATTTTTCCAGAAGGCGGCGCTGTAACAGCGATTGCATATCGCAACGCCCATCAACAATAAGCAAAATGTAAACTCTTTTTTCTATAATCCGGTAAATTAATCTGTAGGGTTTGAAAAATACTTCTCGATATTCGCGCATGCCCAAGGCCAGCAGTTCTTTCGGGTATGTGCCACGTTCCGGTGTTTCGGATAAGCTTTTGAATGTCTTCTCGATCTTAGTCAGTACGTTTTGTGCTTTTTCCGGTGTGTCGTGATTGGCTATGTATTGATATAATTCTTTGATGTCCCGCACCGCATCATCTGTCAAAAATACCTCGAAAGACATCAGCGCATAACTTCGTTATTACGCAGACGGTTAAGAACATCGGTTGCGCTTTCAACTTTGCCCGCCTCGATTTGTTGGTTGCCAAGTGCCAGTATTTTCAAAAGAGCCATTGTTTCTAATGTCTGTTCGTAGCTTTCGATATTCTGTATGACGACTTTTGCTTCCCCGTTCTGTGTGATAACAAGCGGTTCCTGCTTCGCACTCATGTTACGAACGATTTCAGCAGCGTGAGCCTTCAGGTAACTTATGGGCTTGATTTGATTTGATAATTTCATGTAACATTTCTCCTTGTATTGGTGGACTGATTATAGTCCGTAAACAGGTCGTATGTCAATCTCTTTAAAAGCGTGTGATAATAAAAGTTTAGATACATTAGAAGTTTGGATGTTTAGCACAATTAGCAAAATAGATGTTTGGACGCTCAAAGAGTGAATGGTGAAAGGTGATCGGAGATCGGAAATCTGAGATCAGAGGTCGGAGGACAACTACCGCCTGTGAATCGTGAATGGTGAAACGTGAATCCACTTCCGTCACTTCGTGACACCTCCGCCAGCGGAGGACATATAGTACCTTATTCTGCGAAGGCGTCGGTGTCGAGCCATTCTTTGTTCAATATGCTCCAGAAATCATCGGCAAGGCCTTTGAGTACATATTCGTAGGGAAGCCAGCCGTAGCCGTCTTCACCCCAGTTTTTACCCCACGAATTCCTAATTAAAAGCGCACCGGTAGTTTCGGCCTTGTTTTGCGTGTTCTTGATTTTCATCTTGTCGTCATACCCTACGGCCACTATGGCATGTCCGCCTTCTATTCTCTCTTTCGGCGATGGATAAGGTATACGCCCTGTTTTATCCGCCTGCTCAATAGAGTTATAAACGGTGAAGCCGAACATGGCCGGGTGTCCCTTGGCCAGGTAGGTTTTTAGCTGATTGAGCAGTTTTGTAGGGTCTGTATTCGGTGGATCGTGCCTGAAATATTTTAAGGTCTGGTAGTTCGATGCAAAGGCATAGGTAAAGGCGGTTGGTTCTTTGTCAAAAGCTGTTTCATCATCTGTGTATGGCCAGTAGTCTTCCGGAGGTACCCCGAAAAGAACCATGGCACCCATTGTTGTCCTCAGGTAGGCTCCAGTATCGCCTTTTGCTTTCATTAAGTTGCGGGTGGCTTTGTACAAAAAGAGACGTGAGGCGTCGGTATGCCTGCCGAAAGCTTTGCGCTCGTAGTATTCGATGATGCCGACTCCCGCATTGGCTGTGCAGGAACCCAGCATGCCCTGATCTTCAACTGGTGAGCACCATTGTCGCAGATCGACGGTATCAGAGAGTGTGTCTGCCTTGGTTTTTGTTCGTTTTGTACCTGTAGGTTTAATCAGTGTTTTTATTTCGTCGGTTTCTTCTGTGTAGTCCCTAAAATCCGGATAATCAGGAAGCCAACCCATGCCGCGTTTTTGTGTCATAACCATAAGCACATCCACCTCCAAAAGATAAGTTCTAGGTTCAAAAAAAAGATTTAAGTAGTTAAGCAGTTAAGGGTTAAGTAAAAAAATGTGAAGGGTGAATAGCACCTTTTATCATTCCCAACCTGGAGACTGTGTCGTAACCCTCATTTGTCATTGTGAGTTCACGACAGTGAATGTGGCAATCTCTATGATGTCGATTAGATAAGAGATTGCTTCGGTCGCTACTCTCCCTCGCAAAGACATTACGACACAGTCTCCTGATCGGGACTCCAGACCTTCTTTTGTCATTACACCCATTTCGACCGCTCCTTTGCCATTTCGACCGCTCCTTTGTCATTTCGACCGAAGGGAGAAATCTTTTAGATTCCTCTTCGTCCCGACATATCGGGACTCATCGGAATGACATACCTTTTTAGATGATTAGATGCTTTAGATGTTTGGAAGGTTAGCAGCTAAACTTCTAACCCTCCAATCTTCTAATACCCCTTCGGGTTTTGGGATTGCCAGTGCCAGGCGTCGGCACACATATCGGCTAGATTACGCTTTGCTTTCCATCCCAGAAGTTTTTTGGCAAGTTTTATATCGGCATAGCAGGCTGCAATATCACCGGGACGGCGTTTGGTAATCCGATAAGGTATCACCTTCCCCGCTGCTTTCTCAAAAGCGCGCAGGATTTCGATAACGCTGTAGCCTTTTCCGGTGCCCAAATTGATAATCTGTGGTTTTTTAAAAGTTGCCGTTTCTATCTTTTTCAGAGCCGCCACATGTCCTTCTGCCAAATCCATCACATGAATATAATCCCGCACTCCTGTTCCGTCGTCTGTAGGATAGTCATTTCCGAAAATATTTACTTTTTTATGACGTCCTACGGCAACCTGGCTGATATAGGGCATAAGGTTGTTGGGAATGCCCTGTGGGTCTTCGCCCATCAGCCCGCTCTCATGAGCGCCGACAGGATTGAAGTATCGCAGCAAGGCAATCCGCCAGAACGGATCGGCAAGATAAATGTCTATAAGAATTTGCTCAATCATTAATTTGGTGCACGCATAAGGACTAGCGGGCACCGGCAAAGAATTCTCCTTAATAGGAACGACAGATGCTTCTCCGTAAACAGAAGCTGATGAGCTGAAGATTATTTTTTTCACGCTGTGCATATTCATGACTTTGCAAAGCGAAATTGTGCTTTGTATGTTGTTTTCGTAATATTTCAGTGGCTCGGCAACTGATTCGCCAACAGCCTTGAATCCGGCAAAATGAATAACAGATGCGATGGAATGCTTTTGAAATATTTTATTTAGTGCCATTGTGTTCCGCAAATCCATTTTATAAAAAAGCGGAAGCTTGCCTGTGATTTTTTTTATTCTCTTCAAGACAGAAACTTTGCTGTTGGAAAGATTATCTACAATAATCGGGTTATATCCCGCGGCAATAAGTGCGACAACAGTATGACTTCCGATATATCCGGTCCCGCCGGTGACAAGCACGAAGCGCTTGGATGACTTCTTATTATTTTTCATAAGTACCTCTTAAAATAAGTGAATAGTGAAGGGTGAAAGGAGAATAGCCTTAAGAACTAAAGTATTAAGATTTAAGTATTAAGTAAAAGACTAACTTACTTAATTACTTAAAACTATTTTAGCGGTACTAATTATTAACATTCCTGGATTCCGGCCAAGATAACGCCGGAATGACAAATGCGGTACTTCACGTTTCACTTTTCACCTTTCACATTCCCTTCAAGGTACTTAATTCCGGCGCGGGAATGGAGGTCGGTGCCGAAATGCGTATATACCCGCATTTTACTCAAAATGTTTGCTGTTTTTTGTGCCGCCTCTCCGTAAATTCCGAGAAAGCTTCCAAAGTTTCCCTGAAAGGCGCAACCGATATCTTTCAGATACTCTATCAAACGTGATGACTCATATTGTTTTGAATTTTTAGCATTGCGTTGCGAACCGGTGAATCCAAACCAGGATTTTTCCTTTTTCGCGGATGTGCTGAAAATACTGCATCGCTCCGGATGAGCAATCATGGGAACAAAGCCTCTGCGTTTAATCAGGAAACATGCATCTTTGATTAACTCCGCCGATATATGAATGGGAATTTCCAGCATGATAAAATTTGTTTCACCCAGTGGCAGCGGATTTTCCAGATATCCAGACAGAAATTCATCCAGATAATACTCCCTGCCGGGGAAAAGCTCGAGATTTATATTTTCATTATTCAATCTTGTCTGCAAAGCCGCAAGTGAGTCTAAAACCAAATCGTTGTTCGCTTCATACACGCTTTTAATCAAATGCGGCGTGCAGTAAACACCGGTGAAGCCGGTTTTGCATAGAGCCGCCGACATTTCTACCGCTTCGTCAATGGTTTTAGGCCCATCGTCCAGGCCAGGCAGGATATGACAGTGAAAGTCGTACATGAAAAATCGTTCAATGTTCTAAGTTCAAAGTTCTAGGTTAGAAAATTAATTAATTTAGAGATCGTTCAATGTTCTATGTTAGAAAAAATTAATTAAGAGATTGTTCTAGGTTAAAAAAATATAAAACGTTGAAATTAGAACGTTGTTTTTATCCTTTTCGGTCTGTGTTTCTCAGATAACGGATGAATCCGTTTATTAAGTTGGTCAACTTTAAACAATGCTCCGAAATGCAGGAAAAAGTATTCTTATCTATGTACCCTATATCCAAAGATGCATAGCTCAAGCTTCTCACTTCGGAAATAGACCCTCGTGCAATTACCAGAAATTGTACAAATTCTTTATTACTGCCTCGATCAAAACCTTCAGCGATATTGGACATTACAGATATGGCCGCTCTTTGTATTTGATCCTTAAACCCATAATCTTTTACGTTGGCATATTTTTTATAAATCTCTTTTACCAACAATCTTGCCTCTTTCCAGGATTCAATATCTTCAAATTTTTCTATTTTCACATCTTCACCAATAAATAACTTTGAACGTAGAACTTTGAACTTAGAACTTAAAGCCCTTTATTTTGCTTCTCAACTTCTCCGGCAGGTATTTTTGTAAATTATCCCAGATGGCTTTTCTGCCGTTGGTTTTCTGTCCGTTGTCTGTATAATATCCGTAGCCATAACCATAGCCGTAGCCGTATCTTCTGCCGTAACGATAATAACGACTGCCGTAATAGCCGTAGCTTTCGCCCTTACCGGTTTTGTCGTTCATTATAATTCCGGCGACGGAAGCCTGCAATGTGGTAAGTGTTTCGCGCATGTGCTGTGCCGCCTTGACCGGTACACGTCCTGCTTCCATAATCAGAATTACTATATCCGAAATAGTGGCCAGAACCGGAGCATCGGTGACGGCCAGAACCGGCGGAGCGTCGATCAATACGTAGTCGTAGTTTTCCCGCTGGGTCAGAAGGAGTTGCCGCATTGCTTCCGAACCCAAAAGTTCCGAAGGATTGGGCGGAGTTGTTCCGGCGGTAATCAGGTCAAGACCGGGAATGCCGCTTACATGTTTTGCTTTTTCAAATGTTATATCTCCGGTTAATATCTCGCTCAGCCCGGGTGTTTTGCTGTGACCGAATCTTTCATGCAGTGAAGAACGGCGCAAATCGCAGTCGATAATAAGCACCCGCGCCCCTGTCTGGGAAATGACAACAGCTTCATTGGCAGTTATGACACTTTTCCCCTCGCCCTGAAATGTGCTTGTAAACAGCATTATCTTCTTTTGCTTGTTAATGGCGGTAAAATGAAGATTGGTGCGCAGTGAACGGAAAGACTCGGCAACAGCCGACCTTGGTTCGCTCTGCGTTATCAAAGGCTCTTCTTTAGTTACGCTGACGTTAGTTTTCGGCTCACGACCGTTAATGTGCGGAATGATTCCAAGCAAAGGCAAACCCATAACCCGCTTTGCTTCCTCGGCATCCTTGATGGTATCGTCAAGATATTCCTGAAAGAAAACAAGACCGATGCCCAACATACAGCCGAACAGCAATCCAAGGAGCAGATTTTGCGCCTTCTTCGGCTTTACAGGATTTGTGGGAGCAATGGCCGGATCAACAATATCTATATTGCTGATGGTTGATGCCTTGGCAATGCGGGCTTCTTCATGTTTCTGCAGCAGGAAAGTGTAGATTCCGGCATTGACGCTGGTGATACGGGTAAGACGGGCAAGATCCCGCTCCGCCTCAGGAAGCGACCTCATTCTTTTCTCGTAATAGGACAGCTCGTGGGTAACGTTGCTCTTTTCCCTGGTCAGGTTGTTCAGACTTGTTTCATATGTCGCTCGTATCTTTCTCTGAATTTCTTCTATCTGGCCATGAACGGTTTTTACCGCGGGATGGTTCTCGGTATAGTCGTTAAGCAAAGCTTTCTTCTGCACTTCCAGTTCCGACAGCTTTGATGCCATCGAAGCAACCAGCGGATCATCACGCATAATGGAAGGAGAGTAAATGGTTCCCTTGCGCATAGAGCTCTTTAAAGCATCGAGGGCGAACTCTACCTGCTTTTTCCGGAGAATGACATCGGCACGCAGCTTTTCCATCTCCGATATTTTCTGAATGAGTTCCCTGGCTTCGTTATCGAGGCTGACAACTCCGGATGAGCTCTTGTAAACCTGTAAGTCCTTTTCCGAATTATCCAGTTCCTTACGTAGTCCCTGAATCTGTTCTTCCACAAAATTAACCGTACGGCTGGCTTCTTCCGACTTGAAAGAGATGTTCTGTTCCAGATACGATTGAACCAGTGTATTGACTACATCACGCGCCAGAACGGGATCGGTTGACGTATAAGAAACTTTAATGACACTTGTCATTCTTCCTACTTCAACTGCTTTGATTCCATTGCGTAGGCCTGTAACCACCTGATCGAACGGCAGGAGGGTTAGAGTAAACCTGTCTCCCTTCTCGCCTTTCACATCGCTCAAAAGAAGAGTAACGTCTTTTCCCTTAATAAGGTTTCCTGATTTGCCCTCTCCGACAAATTTTCCGTTACTGTCTTCGACTTTAAATATTCCGTCGCTGTTCAGCCTAATTTCATAAACAGGATCTTTCGACGTGGATGAAAACTCGATGATTCTGAAGGAAAGTCCGTCAGACATTTTACTCACCTGCCAGTCTAAATGCAGACGTTTTACTACCTGTTCGGCATTGGTACGCGATTTGAGTATTTCCAGTTCCGCGTTAACGGGATTGGATGTGTTGATAGCCAGTTCTCCCAACAGTCCGCCTTTCCCTTTATCTTCTTTTACGTGAAGGATGGCGGAGGCCTCGTAAATCGGTTTCATCATAAATGTGTACAAAGCCGCACAGATGAAAACGGCCAGAAACGCCGCAATAAACGTTTTCCATCGCCTCATGATGACGGCAATGTATTCAAAAATGTCTTCCTGCTGGGGTCGCATGGGATTACCCTGTGACATGGGAGTGTTGGAATTCATGAAAATCCTCTTTTATGCTTTATTCTTTTTTTACTCAATTACTTACTTTTCATGTCATTTCGACCCCTTCGCTTTGCTCAGGGTAAACTCCGGGAGAAATCTTGCTTTTTATAATTTTACATCTTAAAGATTTCTCGTCGCTTCACTCCTCGAAATGACAAAAAGGTACTCTTCACTCTTCACCCTTCACCCTTCACTATTCACATTTCTTTAAGAGGTTCTTAATCACTCAAATATTTTATGGAAACGAACGGCTGAAGAAGCGCGCTGAATGCCTGAAGTGAAGGCAGTATTTCATTAATGGCGTCGTTCCAGTTTCCCAGACCGCTCTTGGGAACATAGACGATATCACCCTGCTGAAGCACAAAAGGCATAGCCTCGCCTCGTAATATTTTGTCGAAATCAACCACTATCAGTTCACCGCGTGTAGTAGAAAGCGAACGTATGATGCGGATATAACGAAAATCATGACCCGTGTCGCGCAGTTCTGCATTGGCAATTGCCTGAGGAAGTGTCAGGCCACCGGGAGGTATTGATACAGGCCCGCCTTTTTTAACTGCGCCAAAAACAAAAACCAGTCTGTTTTTGTTGTCGGGAATGTATATGGTATCACCAGGCTTAAGCCAGACATTATGACGCTGATCTCCTTTGGTAAGTAAATCACTGATATCTACCGGCATTGTTTTTTTATCCCGGATGAGTCTGGCGGAACTAAGATCGGCGGTGTTGTCGTAGCCGTTGCCCAGGGCAATGCCCTGTAAAAGGTTCAATGGTCTGTCCATGTAGAACGTGCCTGAGTTTCTGAATTGTCCCAGTAAATATAAAGGATGACTTTTATATTCCCCAACTTCAACGATAACCCAGGGATCGTTCAGATATTTTTTCGCAACTTCCGTAATACGCCTTTGCGCCTGTGTTATCGTCAAGCCGCCGACTGGAATTTCACCGAGGTACGGCAGGTGAATTTTTCCGTCTCCGTCAACCCGGCTTCCGGAAGGAGCCTGAATTTTGCCTAGTTCGGAATAACTTGTAGTGTTGGTCAAACTGGAGAATTCCGGTTTGCCGCTGACATTTATAAAGAGAACGTCTCCCGAACCGATGGTGTATTCCGGCAAAGGAGCAGGTTCATTAAGTGGAAAGACCGTTACTACTTCTTCTGCTACAATCGCGCTGCCGGTTTTCGTTCCGCTTGCGACATTGGATTCACCAATGGGAATCTTCGCAACTGTGCCCGGAGATATGTCCCGATACATGGCACATCCTGCCAGAATTAGAAAGATCACAAGCAATGTAGATAAAATTGCAGAAGTGATGAATTTATTGAGTTTCATTTTGGGTACCTTCTTAAAAGTTCAATGTTAACACCCTGTAAAAAGTGAAGGGTGAATGGTGAATCAACTACATGTAAAACGTGAAATGTGAAAAGTGAAAAAATACTGTTCAAAGTTCATCGTTTAAAACCTTTTTTGTCCTTCCGGCGCATCCGGCATTCGCCCGGCTTTGAATCGGGATTTACCCTGAAGGGCACTTCGCGGAATGACATATTCTTCCACCTCCGTCCCGATTGCATCGGAACACTTCTCCATGCATGCGCCGGACTATACGCACCAGCGGAGGACAAATATCGTGAAGGTTTATAACTATACATAATTCCTTAAAACATGGAACTATTTTTTTGTTTATAATTAACATAGCTCCGCCCTCTCAGTTACATAAGAGCAACCGACAGGCATGATAAATACAACCTCCAAAGCGAATTTTAGAGAGTTTCGTTTCATCATTTTACATTTAAATTATCAACTGAATTTAATACCCTCTACGTCCGATTATGTCAATGGATAATATTATAAAATCTTGCAGAATCAAGGATATATGTCAACTTTGTGGAATTATTTCAAAAAAGGTTCAAAAAAGATTTGTTTACGTTATATTTTAGCATGCGCCGTATGATGGGATATGGCATTTATTATTTTAGACCAAATCCCTTTGTGCATGTCATGACCCATTTCGTCATTGATACTTAATTTTTGTCACATTTTAAATTTGTTGGAATCGTATTCTATTTTTTCCAGCTTTCGGGATATCGGGCACCATGCACTGTAATATTTAATACTGCGTTTTCTATCTCATGCAGATCGTCGGATGTTAGTTCGACTGCAACTGCCCTGATGTTCTCGTCAAGACGCTCCGGCTTTGTCGTACCCGGAATAGGAACAATCCATGGTTTTTGCGCAAGTAGCCAGGCAAGAGCTATCTGAGCAGGCGTTGCTTTCTTGCGCGCCCCAATCCTGAAAAGTAATTCAATCAAAACCTGGTTTGCTTTTCTGGCCTCAGATGTAAAGCGAGGAAGTATGTTTCGGAAATCGGAATTGTCAAAAGTCGTTTTCTCGTCTATCTTTCCCGTAAGATAGCCCTTACCCAGCGGGCTGAAGGGAACGAAACCGATACCGAGTTCCTCGAGGGTCGGTAGTACTTCTTTCTCCGGATCTCTCGTCCACAGCGAGTATTCGCTCTGAATAGCAGTAAGCGGCTGGATAGCGTGCGCGCGACGGATTGTCTGCACGCCTGCTTCGGACAGGCCAAAGTATTTGACCTTTCCCTGCGCAATCAGATCTTTTACGGTTCCCGCCACATCTTCGATCGGCACGTTTTTGTCAACACGATGTTGATAGAGCAAATCAATTGTCTCGACTTTGAGCCGCCTGAGCGAACCTTCAACAGCCTGCCTGATATGCTCCGGCCGGCTGTTAAAACCCCGCGAACCCTTCATTCCTGCCGGATCGTCGGGATCAATGTCAAACCCGAATTTTGTAGCAATGAACACTTGTCCGCGAAATGGAGCCAGTGCTTCGCCGATGAGTTCTTCATTCATAAACGGGCCATATACTTCGGCAGTATCGAAGAATGTTATGCCGCGTTCGACGGCTGCCCGCAGAAGGGAGGTCATTTGCTTTTTATCTTTGGGTGGACCAAAGTAAAAACTCATACCCATGCAGCCGAGTCCTATAACAGAAACCTCCGGACCACTTTTCCCCAATCTACGTTTCTGCATTTTACTCTCCTTTATTTAATTGTCAGAACGTAACCGCTTTGTATCTATCATCACCGGTTGTGACTTAACATAAAATTATTTAAGAAGGGGGAAAATATTGATGGCATACGTATTGATTTTAAATGGTCGGGGCGGAGTGATTTGAACACTCGACATCCTGGTCCCAAACCAGGCGCGCTACCAGGCTGCGCTACGCCCCGACTGTATAATTGTATCAACTATTATTCAATTTTTCGGCAAGCTTTCTTCTAAGTTGAGCAAAAGCCTGCCCCCGATGACTTACTTTGTTCTTTATTTCCGGAAACAGTTCAGCCGCCGTTTTTTTCAGCTCCGGCACAAAGAAAACCGGATCATAACCGAATCCGTTTTCCCCGCGGCGCTCATCGATAATCACTCCATGCCATTTCGATTCAAAGGAATCGTAACTGCCGTCTGTCTTATATAATACAAGAGCGCAACAGAAAAAAGCGGTTCTTTTTTCCTGCGGAATGTTTTTTAACTTTTTCAGAAGAAGGTCTATGTTATCTTCGTCCGTTGCCTTCTCTCCGGCATATCGGGCCGAATAAATTCCCGGCTCGCCGCCTAATGCATCCACCTGCAATCCTGAATCATCCGCCAAAACTGCCTCGCCGGTAAATTCTGAAATTATTTTTGCCTTTTTTAAGGCGTTTTCCAGAAATGTACTTCCGTCTTCGATAATTTCAGGTACATTGGAATAGTCTTTCAGAGAAACTAATTCGATTTCCATTCCTTCGAGCATTTCGTTGATTTCCCTGACTTTTCCTTCATTACCGGAAGCAAAAACGATTTTCATCCCTTCAGATCACCTACGATTTCTTTCTGCTTTTCGATAATCTGCCGAATGCCTCTTTCCGCCATTTCAGTCATTTGTTCCATTTGCTCTTTGCTGAAAGGAATGCGTTCTGCCGTACCCTGCACTTCAATAAAATGACCCGATCCGGTCATGACAAAATTCATATCCACTTCCGCCCGGGAATCCTCCTCGTATTCGAGGTCGAGAAGAGTCCGGCCTTCTATTATCCCGACGCTGACGGCAGACAGGAAATCATTGACAGGAATTACATTTAATAATCCATCTCCCCGCATTTTTTTAAATAGATCAACCAGCGCGACAAATGCGCCGGTAATTGATGCCGTTCTGGTTCCGCCGTCAGCCTGAATAACGTCGCAATCCAGATATATTGTTTTTTCGCCGAAGGCGTTTAAATCGGTTACGGCACGAAGAGACCTGCCGATTAATCTCTGTATTTCGTGTGTTCGTCCTCCCAATTTTCCCCTTACCGACTCGCGCGCCGTTCTGGTCTGCGTGGACATGGGAAGCATTGAATATTCCGCAGTCAACCATCCCTTCCCTGTGTTTTTGAGAAAAGGCGCAGCTTTATCATCAAGGGAAGCCGCACAAATTACCCTGGTATTGCCAAACTCCACCAAAACAGAACCTGCAGCGTTCTTCAGATAATTATTGGTAATGCTGATCGACCTTAGTTCGTCGAATTTTCTTCCTGACTTTCTTTCGATTTTAATCACCTGTAAAATGATTTAATACTTTTGGCGATAGCCTTCGAGATTTCTGCCTGTGTATCCACGGAAAGTAATTTCTTTTTATCTTCAGGATTTGTTGCAAAACCCATTTCCACACTTACAGCCGGAATAAGTATATCATCCGTAACCGGCAAATCAGCTTTACGTAATCCCCTGTTTTTTCTCGGAAACAAAATATTCATATTGTCCTGAATAACTTTTGCCATTCTTAAAGAATCATTCCGGCATTTATTTTTCAGCTGTGATTTATTATCTTTTGCCGCTTTCTTTCCTTTTACCGCGTCATCGCTGAATTCAGGATAATATATCTCGAACCCGGAAGCTTCTTTGCCAAATCCCCCGTTAACGTGAAGACTTAAAAAAAAGTCCGGATTGACTTTGTTGATGCTATCTTTGCGGTCTTCCATATCTACCGTTTTATCCGAATCGCGTGTCAAATATATTTCCAGATTATTTTCCCTGGCCAGCATCTGTTTTATCGATAACGCAACTGCCAGCGTAATATCTTTTTCGGAAACATCTTTATTCAGCTTAATACCCTGTTCCTTTCCTCCATGCGCCGGATCGATAAGAATTATTTTCTTTTTACCCGCAGCGTATGATTCACCTGATATAAAAATCAATAAAGATGTTAAAATGCCAATGATCAATAATATTTTTTTCTTATCTAACATAAATTCCACCTGTTCTGAATTCGCGCTTGCTTATAGCAGAGTCTCTTCGTTTGTCAATATTCAAAATAATGAGTCCCGAGTTTCAGAAGCAAAGCACATTGAAATTTGTAAGCCGAACTACCCAATCCTGATTTATCGGGATTGGGAATTATCCCAGGAGCGAAGCGACGTGGGACACTATAATTTATTAAAAATTCACATTCATGATTATGCTCAGAAGTGACGTAATCTTTCAATGGATTTAACAAATTTCAGTTGTTTGATTGCAGCCAGGACCTGATTAAGCTGGATTAAATTATTAATGTCGATTACAAAATTGCATATTGCAACCAAGTCGTCTGTTTCTACCTGGGCATAACTTATATTAATGTCAAATGATGAGATTATGGAACTGACTTCCGTCAAAATACCTTTAATATCATCACATATTATTCTAATGTGAACGGGATAAGTATTTTCTTCCCTGTTGTTCCATTCTACATTGACAATTCTTTCCTTATTCATTCTTTTAATGTAGGGACAATTATTTGTATGCACGATAATGCCGCGCCCCCGTGAGATATAGCCCGATATTTCGTCTCCGGGAATGGGATTGCAGCATTTGGCAAAATTTATCAGCACATCGTCCATGTCTTCAGCACCGACAATCGATACACCCATGGACGGCGCAGCAGTTTTTCTCTTCTTTATCTTATTGGTTACCGTTTCCTCAACGCTGACGGTCTCTTCGGCAAGAAAACTGTGAACCACCCTTTTGGCTGAAACCCGTCCCGAACCTACCTGAGAAATTAATTCATCCAGAGTATTTACCGAACATTCGGTAAATATCTTTTTAATTTCATCGGACTTAACATAGTTGCTGAACTTTAAATTGTGTCTCCTGAATTCTTTATCCAGCAAATCACGCCCCAAAACCAGATTGTTTTTCTTCTCTTCCAAATTTATCCAGTTTCTGATTTTGGAAATAGCTCTTGTAGTTACTACATATTTCAGCCAGTCTTTACTGGGATGATGACCGGCCTGGGTTATTATTTCAACTGTCTCGCCATTTTGCAGTTTATATTTTAACGGAACAATGCTTTTATTTACCTTGGCTCCTATACATTGATTACCGACATCAGTATGAATGCTGTAGGCAAAATCAATGGGCGTGGCTCCCTTGGGAAAAGATTTGACATCGCCATTGGGGGTAAAAACATAAACCTCGTCAGGGAATAAAGCCAGTCTCAGATTGGCCATGAATTCCTTCGGATCTTTTATTTCATTTTGTATTTCCATTATTTCTCTGAGTTTTTTAATCTCATTATCTTCACTGTCCTCATAACCGTTAAGCCCCTCTTTGTAACGCCAGTGAGCGGCAATTCCTTTCTCCGCCCATTCGTGCATCTTTTGGGTTCTGATTTGAATTTCCACTCTTTCTCCATAAGGCCCGATAACTGTGGTATGCAGTGACTGATAATGATTGGCCTTGGGCATGGCAATATAATCCTTAAATCTTCCGGGGACAGGCTTCCACAAGGCATGCACCATGCTTAATACTTCGTAGCAACCTATTTCCTGATCGGAATCCAGTATAATGCGAAACGCAATGAGGTCATAAATTTCGTCAAAATTTATATGTTGTTCATGCATTTTTTTGTAAATGCTGTAAAGATGTTTTGCCCTTCCCTCAACTTTGCATTTGATGGAATTCTTTTCCAACACATTATAAATAATACTTTTAACTTCCTGTGTATAACGATTTCGTGCCTCATATGATTTAGCTACCTTGGCAAATAATTCATTATATGAATCCGGCGCAATATATTGGAAAGATAAATCTTCCAATTCCATTCTCATCCAGTTAATTCCCAAACGATTGGCCAGCGGCGCGTATATATCCATTGTTTCCCTGGCAATATAAATTCTTTTTTCTTTGGGATGGTATTGTAATGTTCTCATGTTGTGGAGACGATCAGCCAGGCGCACCAGCAAAATCCTGATATCGGCCGACATGGCCAAAATCATTTTGCGAAAATTTTCCGATTGCCTTTCCTCCTGCGAACCGAAAGAAATACGACTTAGTTTTGTCAATCCCCCCACCAGAAAAGCCACATCTTTGCCGAATTCTTTTTCCAGTTGCTCCGTTGTAGTCAATGTGTCTTCGATTGTGTCATGCAGCAAACCGCTGATGATTGTAGCAGTATCCATTTTCATATTAGTCAGGATTCCCGCAACTTCCATCGGATGCGTAAGATACGGTTCGCCGGATAGTCTTACTTGACCTTGATGCACCGCAGCCGAGTAAATATATGCCTTTTTGATCATTTCCAGGTCTTCCGGAGGAAGGTACGTCTGGGCTTTATCTATAATGTCATTGATACGTAGCATTAATTTTCCAGATTATTTCAGTTATGGCTTTTACAAATAAATTCTTTATCTAATTAATAAACACCTGTAAGCTTTGCATAATGATCAAATTGTCATTTCGACCGGAGGCGAAAGCCCGGCGTATGTCGGGGAGAAATCTTATAAAGTCATAATGTCAAAGAAAGATTTCTCGTCGTCCCGATACCCTGCATTCGCCGGGCAAAAGCATCGGGACTCCTCGAAATGACACAATGGGGTATTATGCAAATGCTTCCAGCTTTTCAAAGATAGTAAATAACAATACGGCAAAATCAACTTATTCAGAATATTGCAACTCCTGAAGTATAATTTGCTTTACCTGTTGCACTATTTCCTGAAGCGGATATAATTTATTTTCACCGTTTTTTCTGATTTTCAGTTCAACTTTTCCCTGAACCAGGTTTTTTTGACCGACAACAACTCTCAGCGGAATTCCGATCAGATCGGCATCCTTAAATTTAACACCGGCTCTTTCATCACGATCATCGAAAATAACTTCGATGTTTTCATCAAGCATGGATTTGTAAAGACCTTCCGCTGCCTTCATTACTTCTTCTTCGTTTACATTTACGGGTGTGATAATTACCTGATATGGAGCCAAAGGCATCGGCCAGATAATTCCGTTTTCATCATGATTCTGCTCGATACCGGCGGCAATAGTTCTTCCTATTCCAATCCCGTAACAACCCATTATCATGACTTTTTCCTGGCCGTCCTTATCAAGGAATACGGCTTTCATAGCTTTACTGTACTTTGTTCCCAGTTTAAAAACATGACCGACTTCTATACCACGCGCAAATTTAATATCAGAACCGCAGCGCGGACATTTATCCTGATCCGTCATAATCCGAAAATCAGCAAAGGCCTGAATCCGGAAATCCCTGCCGATATTTACATTTTTAAAATGATAATCTTCCTTATTGGCACCTGTAACAAAATTAACCATATCAATCACCGAATAATCCAAGAGAATCGGTATTTTAATATTGACCGGCCCGGCAAATCCCCTCGGCGACCCCGTTGCTTTCATAATAATTTCATCGGAGGCAAGTTCCACTTCGTTTGCAGCCAAATAATTCTTAACTTTTATTTCGTTCACTTCATGATCACCGCGGATAAGTACAGCATATTGTTTGCCATCGGCATCGAAAATCAATGTCTTCACGATATCCTGCGGTTTAACATTTAGAAATGTACTAACTTCTTCAATTGTGCGTACATCCGGTGTATTGATTTCTTCCATGGTAAGCCAGTCATCTTCAAATATTTCCTTTCTCTCCGGACATGCTACTTCGGCTTTTTCCAGATTGGCGGCATACGAACATTTTTCGCAAAACACCATTGCATCTTCACCGGATTCGGCCATTACCATAAATTCGTGCGAATATTTCCCGCCGATACTACCGGAATCCGCTTCCACGGGCCGGAATTTTAAACCGCAACGGCGAAAGATATTGTTATATGCGACAAACATCTTTTCGTAACTTTTTTCCGCTCCTTCTTCATCAGCATCAAAGCTGTACGCATCTTTCATCCCGAATTCGCGGCAACGCATAACTCCAAAACGCGGACGAACTTCGTCGCGGAATTTCGTCTGAATCTGATAAAGGTTTCGCGGTAACTGACGATATGTTTTTATATCGTTGCGTACTATGGATGTTATTACTTCTTCATGTGTCGGCCCGAGGCAGTATTCGTGATCATGACGATCCCGAAATCTCAAAAGTTCCTTTCCGTAAAGCTCCCAGCGGCCTGATTCCTGCCACAACTCCATTGGTTGAACCATGGGCATATGAACTTCCTGCGCTCCGGCTTTGTTCATTTCTCCCCGGATAATTTGTTCCAGCTTGCGGATAACTAGGTAACCCAGCGGGAGGTATGAATATATCCCGCTGGTCAATTTTCTTATCATACCCGCTCTAATCATCAGCTGCTGGCTTATCACTTCAGCATCCGAAGGCACTTCCCTGCCGGTCGGTAAAAACATCTCTGAATAGCGCATTAATTCTTTTTCCTTTCCTTAATCATCAAATTTATTTCTTCAAGTAATACTTTAACAAAGTCTTGTTCTTTAATTTTTTTAAAGGCTTTTCCTTTTTTAAATATAATTCCCTGCTTTTTACCGCCGGCTATGCCGATATCGGCATCGGCAGCTTCACCGGGCCCGTTTACAACGCAGCCCATTAAAGCAATTTTCAAATAACCTTTTTCCCGGGCAAGAGCTTTCTCAATTTTAGCGGTCAAATCAAGAACATCAATTTCACAACGTCCGCAAGTCGGACAAGACACAATATCCGGCCCTATCTTTCTGATGTTCAACGCCCGCAAAATGCCATAGGCAACGGGAATCTCCTGAACAGGACTGCCGGTAACAGAAACTCTGATTGTATCGCCAATACCTTCGTAAAGAAGCGTTCCGATTCCCAGCGCCGATTTTATAGCGGCATTAACCAATGATCCGGCTTCGGTTACTCCCAGATGCAGAGGATAGTCCGTCCTTGCAGAAATCGCGCGGTAAGCCTCTATCATGGTGGGAACATCGGATGATTTCAAGGATAATTTTATTTTTTCAAAACCCTGATTTTCAAAAAGTTCAATGTTCCGTAAAGCGCTTTCTACAAGAGCCCCGGCTGTTGCTCCTCCGTATTTTCGTAATAAATCTTTCTGTAAAGAACCGGAATTAACACCGATACGAATTACGGTTTCGTGCTCTCGGGCAACTTTAATAATCTGACAAATTTTATCTTTAGCAATGTTGCCGGGATTTATCCGGATGCCGGCCACCCCTTTTTTTATGGCATCTATTGCCAACCGGTAATCGAAATGAATATCCGCTATCAAAGGTATTTTTATTCTCTCTTTTATTTGCGGCAGGGCATCTACAGCTTTTTTATCAGGCAGGGCAACCCGGACAATTTCACATCCGGCTTTTTCCAAAGCTTTAATCTGCGCGATAGTGGCTTTAACATCACGCGTATCTGTATTCGTCATCGATTGAACAACAACCGGTGCATTTCCGCCTATTTGTACATAACCAAGATTTATTTTCTTTGTTTTTCTTCTTTTGACTGAGGATAAATGTTCCACAAACGCCAGATTCCCGATTAATTTTTATAACTGCGTCATGTCATTTCGAGGAGTCCCGATGCTTTTGCCCGGCGAATGCAGGGTATCGGGTGATGAGAAATCTTCTTTAATTAAAATTGAAAAGATTCCTCGCTCCGCTTCGGAATGACATCTGTCCTAATTACGACACAGTCTCATCCGCCGGGCTTTCGCCTACGGTCGAAATGAAAAATTGAAAGTTATTCAAATGTCTCCTACAAAGGATTTATAACATGTGAAGCAATCTTCATCAATGAGTAATTTGCATAGGAAACGGATAACGAGAAGTGTTTTTTAATAATTATGTATAGTAGAAGAATGCGAAAACTATTTTCCCAACCAGCAATGCAAACACAATTGGTCTGCCGGAATTCCTATTGCCGCGACCATGTCTTCAATTGCCAGATATCTCAGTGAAGTAACGTTCAAGTCATGACGAATCCAATCTACCATTTGGGAATATTTAATCGATTTGGTATCCAGGTATTTTTCCGGATTTTCAATATCTTTCCCTTCCAATGCGCGAATTGCCTTCCGACCGGCCAATTCAGCTGTCGTTCTTGTAGAAGACGCATAAATACAGGGGAACATCAACGGCGGACACGCCGGACGGATATGGATTTCCTTGGCTCCATTGTCCCACAATTTCTTGATGGTTAAGTTTTTCATCTGCGTGCCGCGAACGATAGAATCGTCGCATACAATTATTCGATTGCCTTTAATTACTTCACGTACCGCGCACAGCTTCATCGTGGCAACAAGATCTCTTATTTCCTGTGTCGGCGGCGTGTAACTACGACCGTAACCGGGAGTATATTTTACAAGCACCCGGCGATAAGGAATGCCCGATCCCATGGAATAGCCGATGGCGTGACCGACACCGGAATCGGGGATACCGGAAACAAGATCAGCCTGAACATTATCGCGTTTTGCCAGATAGATGCCGCATCTTTCTCTTGCTCCCTCTACTCTGATACCTTCGTAAACGGATGAAGGATAACCGGTATATATCCACAAAAAAGCACAAATTTTCTTTTCGGTACCTTCGGGCTTCATCAATTTGACACCGTCCTGCGTTAAAAGCACTATTTCTCCCGGCCCCAGGAATTTTATTAGTTCATAGCCGAGATTCTCAAAAGAGCTCGCCTCTGTTGCCACAACATAAGATTTCCTATCTTTCTGAGTTTTATTTATACCGATGGACAAAGGAAAACGGCCATATTTATCCCGGGCGGCATATATTCCTTCCGCAGTCAACACCAGCGCGCAAATTGAACCTTCGATCACACCGCGCATGGAAGCGATACCTTCCACAATATTACTCCCGCGATTAATAAGAGAGGCAACAATTTCCGCGTTGCTTACTCCTCCACCGGCCATTTCGCCGAAGGACGCTCCCTCATTCAGAAGCTCATTGACCAATTTTTCCTTGTTAGTTATCAGCCCCGATGCCGCAACGGCATAAACACCGAATTTTGAATGAAAGACTAATGGCTGAGGCGTTTCATCATCAATCGCTCCAATACCGAAACACCCTTCCATTTTTTTGTAGTCTTCAATGAAGCGGGATTTGAATTGAGCCTGAGATATGCTATGAACGGTCTTGTAGAAACCTTTCGGGCCCAACACCGCCATGCCGCCACTTTCAGTTCCTAAATGCGAATGATAATCAGTTCCGTAAAAAAGTGTCTGGACACAACTTTCCGAAGATACAACTCCAAAAATTCCACCCATTAATATTGTCTCCTTACCTTCTCCTAATAATGAGATAAGCACATTGACGAATTTGTCTTTTAACAAAAGACAAATTCTAACCTGCCAATTTCGAAACCGCCTCCTTAATCCTCTTTATACCTTCCTCAATATTTTTCATCGACGTAGCATAAGACAAACGTATATGTTTATCACTGCCAAATGCCGCGCCGGGAACGGCAGCTACATTTGCTTCATCAAGCAGATAATCAATCAATTCAATGGAGTTTGTTATTTTTCTATTCTTGTAAAAACGTCCATAAATTTCCGATACATTAGGGAAGACATAAAATGCTCCTTCAGGAGAAAAACACTTTATCCCCGGAATTTGTTCCAGGGCATGAACTATATAATCTTTTCTTTTCCGGAATTCGCTGACCATTTTACCGACAATTTTTTGATCTCCGCAAAGCGCTTCCACTGCCGCTTTCTGCGCAATGGATGTCGGATTGGAAGTGTTTTGACTCTGAATTTTATTCATAGCCGCCACTATTTCTTCAGGACCGGCAGCGTAGCCAATACGCCAACCTGTCATAGCATATGTTTTGGATACGCCATTGACCACTATTATTCTATCCTTCAATTTCGGCTCACAGGTAGCTATATTGGTAAAAGGAAATTCGGCGTAAAAGATTTTTTCGTAAATATCATCCGAGATAATCAGTATGTCTTTATCCAGCAATACAGCGGCAATTGATTTTAATTCTTCCGGAGTATAAGCCGCTCCGGTGGGATTGGAAGGACTGTTAATAATTACCGCCTTGGTATGTTTGGTTATCGCAGATTTTAACTGTTCGGGCTTCATTTTAAAGCCGTCTTTTTCCTGTGTGTTAACAATCACCGAATGGCCACCGGCCAGAGCTACAATATCAGGATAAGAAACCCAGTACGGAGCAGGAATAATTACTTCATCACCATGATCAAAAAGAACCTGTGCCAAATTATACAATGTATGTTTTGCTCCGCAGGAAACAACAATTTGCGAACGTTTATATTCCAGGTCATTATCGCGTCTTAATTTCTCCGCAACAGCGTCTTTGAGTTCATCAGTTCCGCTTACCGGTGTGTATTTGGTAAAGCCTGCTTCAATGGCCTTAATTGCCGCCCTTTTAATATGAACAGGCGTATCAAAATCCGGTTCACCGGCTGCAAAGCCGATTACATCTCTTCCCTGTGCCCTCAATGCATTGACCTTGGCACTAATAGCTAAAGTTTCCGATGGCTTGATTTTTGCCACCCTGGACGATAATTTCACAGATTACTCCTTACTGTTTTTAATATTAAACTTATCCATTAGTTTCTGATTAACATTATCCGGCACCAAACCTCTTACAGAACCTCCCAAACTTACAACTTCTTTAATTAACCTGGAACTCGTATAAAACCACTTGAATCCACTCATAAGAAAAACAGTTTCTATCGATCTTGTCTGCCGACGGTTCATCAGCGCCATCTGAAATTCATATTCGAAATCAGACAGAGCACGCATTCCGCGCATGATTATGCTTGTGCCGGAAATTTTCAAGTAATCAACGAGCAATCCGGAATGGGAATCTATCTTGACTCCTTTAGTATCACTGAATACTTCCCTGATCATTTCCATTCTTTCTTCAACCGTGAACAAATATGACTTGTTGGGATTGTAAGCAACAAGAACGATGATTTCATCAAAGATATTCATCCCTCTTTTAATAAGGTCTACATGACCGTTGGTAATAGGATCAAATGAACCGGGGTATACTGCGATTTTGTTTCCATTTTTTTCTTGTGTCATTTCTACTCCATTTTTAAAAAAGTTAAGGCATTATCGCCATATTTCCTTTGATCTATTTGATAAATATTACCTTTTACTGGCAAATTAAAAGTTTCTCTTATCGAATGCTGAATCACTAATACCCCGTCATTATGGAGAACTTTATATTTGTTTAAAGCCTTAAGTGTTACATTTATTAAATCCCGATTATACGGCGGATCCGCAAATATGATATCAAACAAACATCCCTTCCCGTAAAGATCCTGCAATCCTGATTCGACATCCTTGTCAATTATCCTGTATGATATATCCGGACAGCATATCCGGATATTTTTTCTAATCACTTCAACCAGCTTTTTGTTTTTTTCTATAAAACAAACGTCCTGAACTCCGCGACTGGCGGCTTCCAAACCTACACCGCCCGATCCGGCGAAAAGATCAAGAAATGTTTTACCTTGCAATGAACCCAATAAATTAAAAAGAGCTTCTCTTAAGAAATCAGAAGTAGGCCTTTCTTTTAATTTTGAAGGGAAATTCAATGTTCTTCCCCTGGCCTCGCCTCCTGTAATACGCATAAATTTTCACATGAATGAATTAATTAATTAATTATTACTTCACTCTAAGATTAATGAACATCAGCTTTCTTTTCTTTATTTTTTTTAACGAACTTTACCAGCCACCAAACGGGTCCGGAAAGCGCATATCCCAATATAATCACAAAAAACATCAATTCCGGTTCTGCCACAATGATAATTGATGCAACGACTAACCAGAAAAATACCGTAAACGGTTTCCGGGCAAGAAGCTTCATATCCTTGAAGCTGTAATATTTGATACCGCTGACCATCAAAAGCGATAAGATAATTACAAATATCATTATAAAAATATTATGAAATTTACCTTCCACTCCGATATATTCGCTACTGAAGAAAATTACAGTGGTTGCTATAACCGAAGCCGCCGCCGGAATGGGCAAACCGTTGAATACGCTGCTTTCAATAATACCTATCTGGATGTTATAGCGGGCTAATCTTAGAGCACCACAGAGAACAAACAGAAAGGCCACAATCCATCCCCATTTACCGTAAATAGACATGGCCCATGAATACGCTAAAAGAGAAGGGGCAATACCAAAAGCTATCACATCGGCCAGAGAATCATATTCTGCACCGAACTTGGAAGTCGTATTCGTAAGGCGCGCAATCCGGCCGTCCAATCCGTCAAAGAGAACGGAAAATAAAATTGCAATGGATGCAGGAACGAAATGTTCTTTAAATGATGCAATAATGGAATAGAATCCGCAAAATAAACTGGCCGAGGTGAAAAGATTCGGCAGGATGTAGATTCCTTTTTTCATTCGCGTTCTGCGTGGTGAATTTTCTTCGGTCATGACAAATACCCTAACACTGTTTCGCCGCCTTTGACCTTGTCTTTTAGTTTTACTGAAATTCGGGAATCCGGAGGCATAAAAACTTCAACCCTTGAGCCAAAACGAATCATGCCTATCCGTTCTCCTTTTTGAACCTTGTTGCCGATATTCACCCAGCAAACAATCCGACGTGCGATAAGACCGGCTATCTGTACTACCCATATGAAACGCCCATCTTCTGTACGAATCTTAATTTCATTGCGTTCATTATCGAGCGAAGCCTTGTCTAAATTGGCAGAAAAAAACTTCCCTTCATGGTAATTAATCGCTTCTATTTCACCTGCATACGCAGCACGGTTAACATGGACATTCAAAACATTCATAAAAATACTTATTTTTTTGAATTTTCCGGAAATAGTCCCGTTTACTTCGACATCTTCTATTTTGATTATGCTGCCGTCGGCGGGAGAAATTACTACTTTTTCTTCTTCCTGAAAATACCTATCTGGATTGCGGAAAAACCAGATTATGAAAAATGTGACAAACGCAAATAAAATTGTCAGCCAGCCAATACCAAAAAACGCAATAAATACAGTAGTGGCCAGGGACAATATGATAAAGGGATAACCTCCCGAAGCAATCAAACTATCATGTTTCATAAAGCATACATCTTTTCTTATAAACTAATCGCATTTAACATGATACTAATGCAGCAAATATATGATTTTGCTGAAAACGGCTCAATATTAAATGGAATATTTTTGTTATATCAATTGAATGTTCTTGTCAATAAATCTTTAATTTCTATGCAAAAATAAATCAAAACAGCTATTTGTTTATTCTTGCATACATCGGTTATATTTTATATAGTCAAATTGTTTTAAATCAATATCTTATCTTCGTCGGCTATTGTCTATGCAAAAAATAAAATGGAATATAGTCTGGGGTATTTTTATTACTTTTGCTTTCTTTTTCCTGCTGTTGATTCGTCTTGAATTTTTTCACACAAATACACAATCGATAATCCCGTCCGATCAAATTATCAGTTCACCGAAGTCTCAGGATACATGGATGAATATCTATCAAAACGGCAGAAAAATCGGTTTCGTTCACCGGATATTTGCCAACCTTGAAAACAAATATCACTTCAATGAAACTGTTTTTATGCTGATTAACACCATGGGAGTGACTCAGGCTTTAAATATTCTAACCGAGGGAGATTTGAATCCTGATATGTCTATTTCATCATTTAATTTTGATTTGAATTCCAATTTGTTCCGTTTTAATGCCCGCGGTAAAGTGGAAAAGAACAAACTGATTCTTTTTACAGGATTTCCCGGATCACAGGAAAAAAGTGAAATTCAACTTAAAGACCTTCCTCATATTACCGGCAACATTTATGACGCCGCTTTTTATACCGACTTGGGGAAAAATGAATTCCGCAGTTTCAATATTTTCGATCCTTTTACACTTTCCACTAAATCAATTAAAGTTACCAGATACGCCGACGAAATTATTCCGATAATGGGAAAAAGAATATTGGCAAAAAAATATTGTGCCGATTTTATGGGTGCTAAAAACTGTGCATGGCTTGGCAAAGACGGAGATGTTTTGAAGGAAACCGGTATTCTGGGACTCTCCATGGTAAAAGTCAGCCCGCAAAAAGCCCGGGAAGGCATAGTTGATCAGGGTAGCGTTGATTTGACCCGGCTTTCTTCCATTGATTCCAATGTTAAAATTACCGAACCGGACAAACTGAAATCGATAAAAATAAAAATCGAGGGCATCGGCGATTTGCTGTCCCTGGATGGTGACAGGCAAAGTTTCCGTAAAGGTATTTTGACTGTTACCAGGGAGCGGCTGCCCCTGTCTTCAACTTTTAATAATGTTCCGCAAAAAATCGCAGCATTTTTAAAGCCCGCTCCTTTCATGCAATCCGACAATCCGGAAATAAAAGACCGGGTAGATAAAATAATTTCTCCTGCAGACACTGACGAACAGAAGGCAAGAAAAATCGTCAACTGGGTTTATCGCAATATCAGGAAAAAACCGGTTTTATCGGTTCCCAACGCACTGGAAGTTTTGAGAAACAAAGCAGGCGACTGCAACGAACATTCCATATTGACAGTTGCCCTGTTGCGCGCTGCCGGGATTCCGGCTCAAATGGAAGCGGGACTTGTTTATCTGCACGACAGATTTTACTGGCATGCGTGGAATGTTCTCTACCTGGGAAAATGGATCACTGCCGATACCGTTTTCAATCAACTACCGGCCGATGTCACCCATATCAGGCTGGTTCGCGGTGATAGTGTCGAGCAACTTAATTTAATGGGCGCAATAGGTAAAATCAAACTGGAGGTATTGGAACAGATTAAATGATTAAGTTACAGGAACTGACCAAAGATTACGGAACGGTTGTTGCGGTCAACAAACTCAATTTAAATGTTGCCGCCGGTGAAATTTACGGTTTTATCGGACCCAATGGTGCCGGCAAAACAACAACCATTCGCATGATGGGCGGTATTCTTGCTCCTACATCCGGTGGAATTATTATCGGCGGATTGGATATGGCTCAAAAACCGGTCGAAGCAAAAAAATTGATCGGGTTTATCCCAGACAGGCCTTTTCTTTATGAAAAACTGACAGGGATGGAATTCCTGCAATTTTCGGCTGATCTGTACAACGTTGAGCGTGACACATTTTTAGAAAAAGCACCAAAACTTCTGCAACAATTTGCTTTGAGGGATTGGGGTGACGAATTGGTTGAAGCCTATTCGCATGGAATGAAGCAAAGGCTTATTATTGCTTCAGCGTTGTTACATGATCCGCAAATATTGATTATTGATGAACCAATGGTCGGCCTTGATCCTTCTGCGGTACGCATGGTTAAGGATATTTTAAAAGAACTGGCCGCCCAACAGACGACTATTTTCATTTCTACGCACACTTTGAGCATTGCAGAAGATTTATGTCATCGAATCGGGTTAATTCATAAGGGCACACTATTGGCACAAGGGACACTGGATGAATTAAAGCATATCGCCAAGCTGGGCGAAGCCGGACTTGAAGAAGTATTTTTAACAATCATTAAAGAAAATACGTTTATATGAATAATACCTTTTTGCTTTTAAGACCGCGGTTTGTCTCCGCAATCAACAGTATGCGGCCCCGAAACGGTAAACGCAACTGGCCGCGTTTTTTTATGTACGGTTCGCTCGGATTTGTTTTTTGGGCAGGTACTTTTATTATTTTCTATCGTGTATTGTTTTATTTTCAAAGCATACAGGATTTCGGCAACATATTGGCAATGAAATTGATTTCGATGCTGATAATCATCTTTTTCGCACTGTTGCTCTTCAGCAACATCATTAACTGTCTGTCCCATTTGTATTTGAGTCAGGATTTACCGCTTTTGCATTCTTTGCCGGTTTCATCAGAAAATATATTTTCTTCACGATGGATAATCAGCACTTTCGACAGTTCCTGGATGATTGTCGCTTTCAGTTTTCCGGTATTCTTATCTTACGGGCTGATATATAAAACAGGCATTACTTTTTATTTGACTTTTCTGGTCACAATAGTTTTCATGTGTCTGATAACTTCTGCTCTCAGCAGCATCCTGGTTTTGTTCGGAGCCAAAATATTACCCGCCGGACGAATCAGAACAATTATTATTGTTCTGGGCGTATTCATGACATTGCTTATTATTCTTGTTTTGCGTTTAATACGCCCTGAGCAACTGGTAAATCCGGATAGTTTCGCGTCGGTTGTCCTTTATTTAAATTCCATGCAAACTCCCGATTCACCGCTTTTGCCGACAACTTGGATGACCGATGTAATCAAATCTTCTCTCAGCGGTGAAATACAAAGCTGTCTTTTTAACATTGCACTTACCGGAACATGTGCCTTTATGCTCATTTTTATAAGTAACATGATTGCCCGTTTAATATACTTTAACGGATTTTCCAAATCGCAGACAACATCAAAAAGGCTTTTTGCCCCGGTAAAATATAAAGGTTATAATTGGGAAAACTTATTAAATTTTCTTCCGCGGGAATCAAAAGCTTTTGCTGTCAAGGAAATCCGAACATTTTTCAGGGACTCGGCGCAGTGGCCCCAATTATTTCTGATGATTGCTTTAATTGCAATTTACCTTTATAATTTTTCCGTCTTACCTTTGGATAATCTGCCGATAAAAGCCGTATATCTTCAAAATATATTTTCATTTTTAAACATAGGACTGGCAGCATTTGTACTTACGGCAATTGTTGCACGTTTTGTTTTCCCTTCAGTCAGTATGGAAGGCGAAGCTTTCTGGATTGTTCAGGCAGCGCCGGTATCGATAAAAAAATTCCTCTGGATCAAGTTTTTTTTGTATTATGTGCCGCTTATCATTCTGGTAGAGTTTTTGGTTGTTGTTTCTAATTTATTGCTGCGGGTTTCTCCTTTCATGATGTTTCTATCGACCATAACAATATTTTGGCTTGTTCCCGCTGTAGTGGGCATGGCCGTCGGTCTGGGTGCCGTGTATGCCGATTTTAAATCGGAAAATCCGGCACAGGCTGTAACAAGTTTCGGTGGACTCGTCTTTATGGTTCTTTGTTTCTGTTTGATTGCAACGGTTGTAATCCTGGAAGCCGGTCCCGTATATAGCATATTTATGGCCGATTTACGTGGTCAAGGTATTTCTCTGTTTCAATTAACCTGGTCGGTTATTTCCTTTGTCTTTGCTTTTTCGCTCTGTCTGCTTGCCATATTTTATCCAATTTGTCTCGGCGAAAAAAAACTCAGAATCAGATGAATGATTTTACTTCAACCTTGCAGTAACACTTCGAACCTTCCATTGACAGATTAATTTTAAAGACTTAAAATTATCTTGATTTTACCGCGCAAAAAAGCTACATAAAATGTGTATTAAAATTATACTCTTATATTCGTGACGTTACCGGTTAAGAGAAGAGAGCTTTAAATGCCATTAAAGCGCAACTATTTGTCAATCTGTAATTTAGTGTAGTGTTTCATGAATGCTGTCATATCGACCAAAGGGAGATATCTTTCAATATTTAAAATTACTAAGATTTCTCGCAGAGTATAATCCCGCGTATGCGGGACTCGAAATGACATCAGTGTGAAGCCATTACTGAAACATTACACCAGCCATAATTGGTTATGAAACAGTAAATTAAGATCATCGGGAGAAGAATGGAAAAAATCTGCATCGTAAAAAGACGGCGAGAACAAGCCCAACCGGAAATTAAAGTTACACCTGCACCGCCGGACAATCAGAAAGATATCCTCACACTAAAAAGTGTAAAAAACGATACTTTTGCCGATGAACAATCTCAGTTACCCAATAAAAAAATCGTAGAAGAGTTTTCAGATGATGCATCATCTATCATTTCCATAATTATGACCAAAGAGCAATCAGCATTACTTCAACGGTCGGAGTATATAAAAGAATTACTGGCGGGAGTAAAAAAAGATCCGTCACTTAATATAAAAATCAATTCTGACGGACAACTGGCTCTTAATTTCCGTTATAACGAATCCATACTCTTGAGAATGCTGTGCGCTGATCAGGTATGTCAAATGCTGCAAATCAGCAAAAGTTTTCTGCAAAAGCTTGTTAACGAGAAAAAAATCAACAGCTATAAATTAGGCAGAATGAGACGTTTTTTACTGGAAGATATTCTGGAGTATTTGAGTAATGACGACGTATTCGCTCAACTTGATAAATAATTAATCAGCAACTTATAAAATGTTATACATTGAAGGATATATTGTCTTAATTCTAAAATAGTTTTTCAGGGAGAAATAGATGTACTGCGAATACTGGAATTTAAATAAACCGCCTTTCGATAATGTACCTGATTCTTCAATGTATGTAGACTGCCATGAATCCATGGAAGATGTTATTTCCGAAACAATTTTTGCCATAAAAGAAGGCAATGAATGCTTTGCCGTTATCGTAGGTGATGTAGGCCTGGGCAAAACTCTTTCTCTGCGGATTATCATTGATTCACTGGAACCGGAAAAATATAAGGTCGCGTTAATTACCAATCCCGCCCTTTCTTTCATACAGTTGTTGAGGGAAATTATCGGACAAATAACCGGCACGCAATGTCAGGAAACGAAAAAAGTCGATTTATTGGAAATATTCAATCGCCTTCTGTTTGAGGCAAACGATCAGGGTAAAAAAATTGTAATCGTCATTGATGAATCCAATGTTTTATCTTCCGGTAATCTGGATGATTTGCGCCTTTTAACCAATATGCAGGATGACGATCGCAATCTCTTTACATTGATTCTTGCCGGTCAGATGGAACTGGCACAGAAGCTGGAAAATCCCAAGAGAGCTAATTTATTTCAACGTATCGGCACCTATTGCCATATAGAAAAATTACCATCGGAAGCAGCGGTCAAGACTTACATCGAATCAAGACTCAAGCTCGCCGGTAATCAGAAACAGATATTTGCCGATGACGCCATTCCTGTAATCTGGGAATTTTCCGAACACGGCGTTCCCCGTCTAATCAACAAAATATGTAAACTTTGTCTGAAAGCGGGAGAAACAAACGAATTCAAGGTTATAACCGGCGAAGTCGCCTCACAAATAGCCGATCGTTTCCAGAAATTAAGTAAAGCCACCTCGCAAAAACGAAAATTGCAGGCTCCTCCGGAAATAGAGATACCCAAAGAAGAAATTTCCGAAAAACCTGAAGTTAAAGAGTCAAAGAAAAAATCCAGGTCTTCAACCGCAAAAAAAGCTGTTTCAAAATCAAAAGTTTCTTCAACTCCGGTTCCTCCAACACCGGAAACTATTATTGTTGAAACAAACGAGTTTTTTTCAAAGAAGGTTTTGCCGGAATCAATTCATCCTCAACCGGAAGCCGTTCCTGTTGAGGATGAAGTAATGCCTGTTGTAGAATATTCCGCGACTCAAGCTCCTTCTCAACCGGAACCTACTTTTGCGGAAACAAATGAAGCGGCTCAGAAACTGATTCCAATACCAGTTACCCCGCAACCGGAAGTTGTTCCTTTTGAAAAGAAAGGAGTGCCGCCGCTACGAGTACCTTCAACTGACATTTCTCATGTACAGGAAACAAAGAGCATGGAACCAACAGTAGTTCCTCTGGCATGCACTTCTTCAACTTATGTTCCACTTCCTCAGGAAGCAAATCCTGTAGGAATAAATACAAAACCTGCACTAGAATCATCTACAACTCCGCAAGAAAATGAAGAACAACCGGCAAAAGTTGAGGCGGAAGTTTACGAAGAAGTATTTGTATGCAAACAAAAAGTTAAAATGTTGATTCCTGATAATATTATAAGACAGGCAAAATTGGCAAATTCCGACAGTAAAAACAAATTGGCAGGCTATTGGTCAGCACAAGTTATCAAGGAAAATCCGCATGTCATGCATTCACCGGCTATTGATCCGGTTTCAATCTGGTTTGAAATTAAAAATGTTATTTTAAGTAAGTTCAACGGTGTATCGGGCAACAACTGATGCTATGAAATAATTATGAAAGCTCCGGATAAAGAATCTTCAGATAAAACTTCTTCTCCTAATTCCTATAATGCTTATCCAAAACATAATAAATTGATAATTGCCAGCCGTAAGAAAGACACTGAAAAATGCCAAAAATATGTCGAAGATTACGTCAAACTGGGTTATATTCATCTGGAAAGCAATAATTACGAAGAAGCTTTAAATTGTTTTCAAAAAATTGCTGAGATTGAGCCGGGCAATCCGAAAACATTCATCAATATCGGATATATCTATGAAAAGATGGACATGCTCGATTCTGCAAAAAAATGTTATGAAAAATCGCTGGAAATAAAAGCCGATGACATTGAAGCGATCCTCAATATCGGGAAGATATTAGAGTTGCAGGGTGATTATCACCATGCTGTCGATCAATACAAAAAGGCCATCGGAATCGCCTCGCAAGACGTGGAACCGCGTTTTTGCCTTGCCGCTTTATACGACAAACATGATATGTATGATGAAGCGCTGGACGAATATGAAAATATCATCAGGATTAATCCTGTACATGCAAAGGCTTTATACAATTTGGGTAGAATTCATTTCCAATACGGAAACTATTCTGAAGCCTCGAAAAATTTTACAACTGTTTTGGATATGGAACCGGGAAATGCCGACGCATGGAATGATCTGGGCTCTGTTTATGAAATAAACAACGATGTTGATAAAGCGATATCTTCATACAATAGAGCACTGGAAGTTGATCCTTTTCATGAAGAAACCAACTTTAATCTGGCTAATATTCAATATTCATTATACCTATCGCAACCTCAAAGCGTAAACATAGATGATATCATTCAACGCCTTGTTTTCGTTCTTGCCCGAAATCCTAATAATAGAAAAGTCCGGAAACTTCTCAATGAAATAAACTCTTCACAATAGAAAATTCATAAACTTATTTTTTTAAAAAAGTTTTTTTCGGATAGGCATCCGCCGAACGCAGATAGACAGGTCCGAATTTTTCCGCATCAAGCAATTCATTCCGATTGAATTTTTCCATCCCCAAAACAGCAACAGAAGAAGCGTGAATATATTGCTGCTGCTCTGAAGCAATAAAAATATTTTTGTTTGTCCCACGGATAATACCGGCATATTTGATTGCCCCTTCACCGACAAAAAACACTTCTTTTTTACAATCAGAACCAGGATCAATATCCGCCGGATTTAGAACTTCGTCTGCACCTATTTGCTCCAAAAGACCCTTCGGATTATAATGGAAATAAGCTACATAAACCTGTCCCCTTCCGGCGTCCATCACAGAACAAATTATTTTTGAACTTTTACCTGCATTCAACGCAAGTGCCATGAGAGAAGAAACGCCGACCGCAGGTTTTCCCGTTGCCAGCATGAATCCTTTAAGCGTACTGGCTCCAATACGCAAGCCAGTAAACGAACCGGGGCCGACCGTACAGGCAAATAAATCAATATCTGTAACTCTTATTTCCGTTTGAAGGCAGGCTTGATTAATAGCAGGCAAAAGCACTTCGGAATGATTTAAATCTACATTGATCAGGATATCATAAAGAATAACATTATCCTGTAAAATGGCTACGGAAGCGGTTTTAAAAGATGTATCAAACGCCAAAGTCAACATAGCTCACTTAAACATTTTCATAATATCGTTGATGAATTTTATGTTTAACCGCTCAATATCAATGAAAATCACGAAAAGCATCAGCATCAACAAGACAGCAAATCCGATTTGCTGAGAAATTTCTTTCACCTTTATACTCATTTCTCTTCTGGTTACAATTTCAATCAGGTAGAAAAAGATATGACCGCCATCGAGAACCGGAATGGGAAAAAGATTAATTACTCCCAGATTAATGGAAAGTATAGCCATAAAAAGAATGAATGGTATTATGCCTTCTTTTACCTGAGCACCGGCAACCTGAGCAATAAAAATCGGACCACCTAACGTCCGTGGTGAAATAACACCCTTAAAAATTTTATACACAGAAATAATCGTCAGCTTGCTGATCTCCAACGTCTTGCTTAATGAGGCAATAATTGCATCCACCGGATTCTTTCTTTCTACCACCATGTCTCCGGAAGGGGAAACTCCGATAAGATATCTGGATTCTTCTTCGCCGAAAATATTTTTTGTTTTAGATAACTTCGGCTTAATTAAAAGATGCTTCTTTTCTGCACCCCTCTCTATAATAAAGTCCACATTCTTGCCTTCGCTTTTGGCTATTGCCGACTTTACTTCTTCCCAGAAGACGATTTTTTGTCCGTTAATGGAAATGATTTTATCGCCGTTCATAATCCCCGCTTCCACAGCGGCTCCTTCTTTTTGTAGTTCTCCGACAACAGCAGTCAGGTTCGGCAAACCGTACATATAAACAATAAAAAATATCAGTATCGCCAATAAGAAGTTAAAAACGGGACCAGCCAATACTATCAATATCCGTTTCCATACCGCCTGCTTATAGAACGATCTTTTTTCATCTTCCGGCGATAGCTCCTCATCGCCCGACTCACCCAACAATTTGACAAATCCGCCTAAAGGAATCCACGAAAGCGCATATTCCGTTTCTCCTACTTTCTTACTGACGATTTTCGGTCCGAAACCGAGAGAAAATTTTAAGACGCCCACACCGGAAATCCGGGCAACCAGAAAATGACCGAATTCATGGACAAAAATAAGAACACCAAGTAATATTATAAAAGAAATTAAGGTAGTCACTTCTTTATCCTTTCTATTATTTTGCCAGTCTCCCGTTTTGCCCATAAATCCGTTTGCAGAATATCATCCAACGAAGGATTATTAACCGGATTATGACAATTGAGAATTTTTTCTATAATCTCAGGCATATCACTAAAACGAATTTTATTCTCAATAAACGCAGATACAGCTATTTCATCAGCGGCATTTAATACAACGGGAGCCGTGCCGCCGCAAAGAGCAGCCTCATAGGCAAGTTTAAGACATGGAAATTTCTTCATATCAGGCTTGCGAAATTCCAAACTCCCCGTTTCTGCAAGATTTAGTGCCGGAAGATCATTAATTATTCTTTCCGGATAAGTTAAAGCGTATGCAATTGGTACTTTCATATCCGGAATTCCCATTTGTGCCAAAAAAGCCCCGTCAATAAATTCTATCATGGAATGTACTATACTTTGAGGATGGACTATAACATCAATGCTGTTTATGTCCATATTAAAAAACCATTTAGCTTCGATAACTTCCAATCCTTTGTTCATCATCGAAGCGGAATCAATGGTGACTTTTTTCCCCATCTTCCAGTTGGGGTGACGCAATGTTTGTGTCAGGGTAACCTTTCTTAATTCATTCCTGCTAAAATTTAGAAAAGGTCCACCCGAAGCTGTCAGGATAATCCGCCGCAAATTTTTTCTATTTTGTCCCTCCAGACACTGAAATATTGCACTGTGCTCACTGTCTACCGGAATAATTTTCACTCTCTTTTTTATTGCCCTTCGGGTTATAATTTCTCCCGCCATAACCATTGTTTCCTTGTTGGCCAGGGCTATGTTTTTACCCGCCTCAATCGCCGCAAGGGTCGGTATTAATCCGGCAGAACCCGCTATGGCTGAAATAACTGTATCTGCTGAAGGAAATGAAGCAACTTCTTTCAAACCTTCTTCATCATACAACACTTTAACTTTATTTTTACTTGTTAAGGAGTCATGAAGCTTAAGCGCGGTTTCTTTGTTGCTTACAGCAACCGCTTTGGGTTTGAACTTTTCTATTTGTTTTTTGAGCAGCTTTATATTTCTTCCAGCCGTGAGAGCCTCAACCTGAAAACGCTGTGAATTTTTTTCAATGACATCAAGCGCGCTTAATCCTATTGAACCTGTTGAACCTAAAATTGTTATTTTTTTCATTTATCCAATTATAAACACACGGTAATAATAAACAAAGGGTGCAATAAAAATCAGGCAATCCAGACGATCAAGGACTCCTCCATGTCCGGGGAGAAGTGAACCGGCATCCTTAAAACCAAAAAATCTTTTTATAGCGGATTCACAAATATCGCCCAGTTGTCCGATAATGCTGCCGGTAAAACCAAGAACAGCTATTTGTATCAATGATACTTCCGGCAAAAAATAATAAGCGAAAATCAGACAGGCAGTTGTGCTTCCTGCAACCAATCCGGCAAAACCTTCCACCGTCTTACCGGGACTGACAAAAGGAATCAGTTTGTGTTTTCCAAAATATTTACCTGCATATAACGCAACTATATCGCCGATGAATGCGAGAAACAAAACAAAAAATATCCATTCAATTCCTTTATCCGTCATTCGCAGAAAAATAAAATACGACATTAAAAAAGGTATATACATCATGCCGAAGATTACCTTGGCAACTGATAGAACATCAAACTTTGATTCTCTAATCGACAGGACAAATATTATAAAAACAATCAACACGGACAGTGCCAACACGGCAAGTAATTGCTGGTTGTTACCAAATAAGACAACCAATGGAATAATTACCGCCAGAATCAGACCTTCAATTTTTTCTTTTACAAAATCGGGACCAAAAACTATGTTATTATATTCCCAGACTCCAGCAATAATAAAAAAAGTAACCAAAGCCGCAAAAATTTCTTTCGATCCGTACACGATAACCAAGACCAAAACAGGTGCCAGAGCAAGACCTGTCAACCACCTCTTTAACAATGAATTACTTTCCCCTGTCGTATTATCGGACATTTATTTTCCTTTTCACATTTCACTCTTCACTTTTTAATGAAACTCGCTAATCCCGATTTTATCAAAAGAAGCGCAAGTCGAATTATCCCAGGCATGTAGTGCCGTGGGACACTATTCACTATTCACTTCTTTCAATTGTTCGCTTGTCAAGCCAAAACGTCTTTCACGCTTCTGATAACTGGCAATTGCTTTGAAAAGATCATCTTTCGTAAAATCAGGCCACAGTACATTGGTAAAATACAGTTCCGTGTAAGCCATCTGCCAAAGAAGAAAATTACTGATGCGATATTCGCCGCTGGTCCGAATCAACAAATCCGGATCAGGCATTCCGGAAGTATACAAATATTTACTAAAGGTCTCTTTATTAATATCATTTACGCCTATCTTGCCTTTTAAATTATCCTGAACAATTCTTTTTACAGCGCTGATAATCTCATCTCTACCACCATAACTCAACGCCAGATTTAGAACCATTTTATCATTTTTTGCTGTAAATTCTTTTGTCTGCAAAAGCTTTTCTTTTACTGATGGATGAAGACGATCTGTTTCGCCGATAGTTGTAAGCCTGATTCCCTGTTTATGCAGTTCCTTTGCTTCTTTGGTCAAATATTCATCCAAAAGGAACATCAAAGCTTCTACTTCTTTTGCCGGACGTTCCCAATTTTCTATGGAAAAGGCATACAGGGTTAGATATTCAATACCTGTTTCGCGACACGCTTTGACGACAGTCTTGACAGCTTTGGCGCCTTGTCTATGTCCGCGAATTCTCCCTATTGCATGTTGTTCCGCCCAACGACCATTACCATCCATAATTATGGCTATGTGTCGTGGCAATTTATTCCAATCAATCTTTATCATTGATCTTGCTCCAATTAAGATATTACTCTAATGGACAGAACAAATTTTTTCAACATAGAATCTCATTTAAGCAAATCTAATAAAATCTAAAAAATATTTAACATTAAATAAAACCAGACTACGCAATAGAAAAAAATGAAGCGTTTTAAAATTTTTTTGTCATTTCGACCGAAGGGAGAAATCTTGTAGTAAACGAGCATGATTAAGATTTCTCGTCACTATGTTCCTCGAAATGACAGTGTTTGTTTTCTTAAATGTCTATTGCGTAATCTGGGATAAAACAATGTTTAACAAATATACCCCAAAAAACAAATGGGGAGCTCTTGACTCCCCATTATTTATATTTATGAAAAGTTCTATTTAAATCTCCATTATTTCTTTTTCTTTTACTGCCAGTATTTTATCTGTTTTTTCTATGTATTGATCAGTCAGCTTTTGAACTTCTTCTTGTGCGGTAAAAAGCTCATCTTCGGCCATTTTATTATTTTTTTTCAGATTTTTTAATTCTTCATTAGCGTCTCTGCGGGCATTGCGGAGTTTTATTTTTCCTTCTTCCGCCATTTTTTTAACAATCTTAACAAGTTCCTTACGACGCTCTTCCGTTAATTGCGGAATAGCCAGACGCACCGTTTTACCGTCATTTGAAGGCGTTAAACCCAAATCCGACTTTTGAATAGCTTTTTCAATTGCGCCAATTACCGAAGCATCCCAGGGAATAATAACAATCAGACGGTTTTCCGGAATAGAAATGTTAGCAACCTGATTAATGGGGGTGGCGGTACCGTAATAATCCACTCTTATTCCATCCAAAAGCGCAACGGATGCTCTCCCGGTTCTTACCCTGCTGAAAGACTTACTCAAACCGGTTATTGTTTTCTCCATTTCGTCTTTAAATTTTTGATAAATAGTTTCTTTCATATTACTCTCCTACATAAGTACCAATTTTCCGGCCGCAAATCGCCCTGCGTATGTTCCCTTTCTTCTGTAAATTAAAAACAATAATCGGCAATGAATTATCCCGGCAAAGCGATATTGCAGTTGCATCCATTACTTTAAGATTTTTTGTTAACACATCAATATAACTTATGTTTTTAAACATAATCGCTTTTTTGTTCTTTACGGGATCGCTGTCATATACTCCATCAACTTTTGTGGCTTTCATTATAACATCTGCCTTGATCTCCATGGCCCGCAAAGATGCTGCGGTATCGGTTGTAAAATAGGGATTGCCGGTTCCTCCGGCAAATATTACCACTCTTCCCTTTTCCAAATGACGAATGGCTCTTCTTTGAATAAACGGTTCGGCAATTTCATGCATTTGTATTGCCGTTTGCACACGTGTTGGTATACCGCGCTTTTCCAGTACGCTTTGCAGGGCCAGACTGTTGATCACCGTAGCCAGCATACCCATGTAATCTGCCGAAATTCTGTCGATACCTTTTGAACCGGCTTCCAGTCCCCTGAATATATTGCCGCCTCCGACGACAATTCCAATTTGAATATTAAGATCGGCAACAGACTTTATTTCCTGAGCTATGAAATTAGCTACATCCGGATCTATTCCGAAAGGCTGCTTGCCAAGAAGAGATTCTCCGCTCAATTTCAACAATATTCTTTTATAAACTGCCTTTTCTTTTATTCTCACCTATTATTTGATTTCCTCTCCCAGTTGAAATCTTGCAAATCTGCGAATGACAACATTCTCACCGGTTTTGGCTATGGTGTTATTTAAAAGCGTTCCTACAGTAATATCGGTATCCTTGATAAATTTCTGTTCAAGCAAACATACTTCTTCGTAATATTTTTTGAGTTTTCCCTCTATTATTTTATCCCAGATTTTTTCCGGTTTCTTTTCCTCGCGCAACTGGGTGCGGTAAATCTCTTTTTCTCTTTCTATAACATCGCCCGGAATTTCCTCAGACCGGACATAAAGCGGATTCGATGCGGCAATATGCATGGCAACATCTTTTGCCATTTTCTGGAAATCATCCGTCTTTGCCACAAAATCAGTCTCACAATTTATCTCCACCATAACGCCGATTCTGCCACCCATATGAATATAAGAGGCTATCGTGCCATCTTTAGCAGCTTTGGAAGACCTTTTCGTTGCCGCCGATAAACCCTTGGTTCTTAAATAATCAATTGCCTTTTCAAAATCACCGTTAGAAGCTATCAATGCTTCCTTGCAATCCATCATGCCTGTACCGGTTTTTACTCTTAACTCTTTAACCATTGCCGAAGTTATTTCCAATTTTAAATCCTCCCTTAACCTATTAATAAATCCAATAATATATTTTACAGCTGTTTGAATGATTCCCCGTTTTATTCTTCCGATTGTGCAACTTTGTCTTCCATTTCTATGCTTTCGGGTATATCTGTTTCTTCCGGTTTGGTTTCAACAATAACGCCCGCATTTGCTTCTTTATTTGATTCTGCAGTTAGTCTTTCTTCCAAACGTCTCTTCCCTTCCGAAACCGCATCGGCAAATTTGGAGGTAAATAATTTAATCGCTCTGATAGCATCATCATTTCCCGGTATAATATAATCTATATCGTCAGGATCACAATTCGTATCAACGATAGCCACTATCGGAATTCTTAACTTTTTCGCTTCGTTAACCGCTATATGTTCACGGCTTGGATCAACAATAAAAACGGCCGCCGGTATGGATTTCATATTCCTGATTCCGCCTAAAACATCTTCCAGTTTTTCCTTTTCCTTTTGTAATTTGGTTATTTCTTTTTTGGGAAAAGCTTTGATTGATTCATCATTGAACATATCCGTCAATGTGTTTAAACGATCGATACTCTTCTTTATTGTAGAAAAGTTCGTCAACATTCCTCCCAGCCACCGCTGATTAACGTAAGGCATGCCGCAGCGCAGAGCATCTTCCTTAATGGCTTCCTGTGATTGTTTTTTCGTGCCCACAAAAAGCACTTCCTGACCCTGACTGACAACTTCAATTACAAAGTTATATGCCATCTGAAACAGGCCCACGGTCTGTTGAAGATCGATAATATAGATGTTGTTTCTCGCCCCGAAGATGTATGGTTTCATCTTGGGATTCCATTTGTTCGTCTGATGTCCGAAATGAACACCGGCTTCCAGTAAAAGTTTCATTGAAATTGCTGACATATTTATCTCCTTATTTTGTTTTTTTCCTCCATCTTCTTCAACTTACGCGGCAAACTTAATTTTTAAGCAACATACCGGCAATCCGAAGATGTGCGAAATTTGTCTGGCGGCACTTAGCATAAACATTTTAAATAATCAAGCTTAAATAACCATTTTCCGGCAATAAAATTAATAATTTTTACCGGTAATCAGGTCGTGTAATCGGCGTTTATCTTTACATAGTCGTAGGAAAGATCCGAGGTATAAACAAAATAGGATTTATCTCCTGCCCCCAGACTAACATTTACATTAATCCGGTCTTTTTTAAATATTTCATTTAATTCACTTAAATTAACATTAACAGGAGAATCCTGATGAAATACAAGTTTATTACCGATAGACAGGTTTACTTTTTCCTTTTCCATGGATATTCCTGAAGAACCAATGGCAGCAATTATCCTTCCCCAGTTGGGATCTTCTCCAAAAAATGCCGTCTTGACCAAATTGGAGTTCGCAATAGCATAAGCGACGGATCGCGCATCGGACTTTGATTTAGCTCCTTCGACCATAATTGAAATAAATTTTGTCGCTCCTTCGCCATCCTTAACAACCGCCCGGCAAAGTTCCGTTAAAACCTCGGACAGCATATCGCGAAAACGCTGAAGTCGGGCTTGTACCTTTTCCAACGGATTATTGCCGGCTGAACCATTGGCCAGAATAATCGCCATATCATTGGTGCTCATGCACCCGTCAACACTGATCGAATTAAATGTGGAATTAATCGCCTGATGAAACACTGTGCTCAATGCCTTGGAATCGATTAAAGCATCGGTCATAACATAGGTGAGCAAGGTAGCCATGTTAGGTTCAATCATTCCGGCACCCTTGGCAATACCGCAAATGGTAATATCTTTCGCTCCGACCACACCTTTGCGAATGGCAATCTTGGGATATTTATCAGTTGTCATAATTGCTTCTTCCGCATCTTCAATTCCGTTCTCATTCAACCCCTTAACCAGTTTACCCATGCCGCTTTCTATCTTTTTCAAGGGAAGTCTTTTCCCGATGACTCCTGTGGAACCTACCAATACCAATTCATCTTTTATTTTCATTTCCCTGGATAACGCTGTGGAAACGGCCAATGCATCCCTGTAACCTTCCTTCCCAGTGGCCGCGTTGGCACATCCGCTATTGGTAATAATTGCCTGAGCGACACCTTTTTTGACACGTTCTTCATTTATCAACAGCGGCGCTGCTTTAAATGTATTTTTAGTAAACACAGCCGCCACTTTTGCGGGAACTGTAGAGTAAATCAAGCCTAAGTCTTTTTTGTCGGAACCTTTAATACCAACGGCAATTCCATTGGCCAGAAAGCCGGGTACACTGATTTTTGTTTTATTTTTAACCATAAAAACACTTCCTTTTTTTTAAAATAACTTAAGCACCACAACATTTCTTGTATTTCTTACCGCTCCCGCAAGGGCAGGGATCATTCCGTCCGATCTTGGCACCTTCATGCTTGATCGTTTTGGGTTGCGGCACATCTTCTCCGCGGCTCATAATATAATCCTGTTTTTGTTTTTGCCGTATTTCTTCAACCTCTTCCTCTCTCTGGATTCTAATCAGACATAGTTTTTCCAGCACGTCCATTTTAATTCGGGCAATCATTTCCATGAACATCTCATACCCTTCACGCTGATATTCCCTGACCGGATCCTTTTGAGCGTAGCCGCGCAAACCGATTCCTTCTCTTAGATGGTCCATCGCCAGCAGATGTTCTTTCCACTGAGTGTCTATTGCCTGAAGCATGATTACCTTCATCAGGTAACTCATCAGCTCTTTACCGAATTCGTCTTCTTTATCATGCAGGAGTTTTTGAACTCCTTGAATTATAAACTCGTGAACAGATGACGGAGCAGCACTACTCTGCCCGAAATTGACTAAATCAAATTTTATATTGAACTGCTTCAACAAAGCGTCTTCCAGTCCTTTAAGGTTCCATTCGTCCTTATTTTCTTTCTCATTCATAAATTCGGAAAGAAAATCATTGACGATTTCTTCAATCATTTCATTAACATCTGTCCATAAGTCGTCGCCACGAAGTACTTTTTTGCGCTGTTCATAAATTACTTTGCGCTGCCTGTTCATTACATCATCATAATCAAGCAGATGTTTGCGGATATCAAAATTCTGTCCTTCAACACGTTTCTGGGCATTTTCTATAGCGCGGGAGATATATTTATGTTCAATCGGCTGATCCTCTTCAATGCCGATTTTATCCATAATCCCGGATATTCTTTCCGCACCGAATATACGCAACAAATCATCTTCCAGAGAAAGATAAAAGCGTGAAGATCCTTTGTCACCTTGCCTTCCCGACCGTCCTCTCAGCTGATTATCTATCCGGCGGCTTTCATGGCGTTCGGTTCCCAGAATATGCAGGCCTCCCATTTTCGCCACACCCTCTCCCAGCTTGATATCAGTGCCGCGTCCAGCCATGTTTGTGGATATCGTTACCATTCCCGGCTGTCCGGCATGTGCCACTATTTCGGCCTCTTTTTCATGGTTTTTAGCATTTAGGACATGATGTTTTATGCCTGATTTAGTTAAATATTTGCTCAGGAGTTCGGATTTTTCTATCGAGATAGTACCGATCAAAACCGGCCGTTTCTCTTTGTTTAACTCTTTGACTTCCTTAATGACGGCATTGATTTTTTCTTTTTCAGTTTTATAAATTAAGTCATTGCAATCATCGCGAATCATCGGCATGTTGGTTGGAACAACGACAACATCAAGATTATAAATTTTCTTGAATTCGGCAGCTTCCGTATCCGCTGTTCCGGTCATGCCCGCCAGTTTCTTGTACATTCTAAAATAATTCTGAAACGTGATGGAAGCCAGTGTTTGATTTTCTCTCTCAATTTTTACTTTTTCTTTGGCTTCCAGAGCCTGGTGCAGTCCGTCACTGTAGCGCCGTCCCGGCATTACTCTTCCCGTGAATTCATCGACAATGACAACTTCACCGTCTTTGACCAGATAATCAACATCTCTCCTGAATAAAGTATGGGCGCGGAGAGCCTGATTAACATGGTGAACAATTTCTATGTTGCGCGGTTCGTATAGATTTTGTACATTCAACAATCCCTCAACATGCGCCACGCCTGCTTCGGTCAAAACAACCGTTTTGCTTTTTTCTTCTATCGAGTAATCGACGTCTTTTTTTAACCGGGGGATGATCTGATTAATTTTGTAATACTTATCGGTTGATTCTTCAGAGGGACCGGAAATGATCAGCGGAGTCCTGGCTTCATCAATCAGAATACTGTCAACCTCGTCTACAATAGCATAGTTGAATTCGCGCTGGACATAATTATCCAGCGTAAATTTCATATTATCGCGAAGGTAATCAAAACCAAATTCATTATTGGTACCGTAGGTAATATCCGCATGATATGATTCCCTCCGTTCGTCATCGTCCAAGCCATGAACAATCACTCCGACACTCAGACCCAGAAACTTATAAATCGGTCCCATCCATTCAGCGTCTCTAGCGGCCAGATAATCATTGACGGTAACTACATGACATCCCTTCCCCTCCAACGCGTTAAGGTAGAGCGGCATGGTCGCGGCCAATGTTTTTCCTTCCCCTGTTTTCATTTCGGCAATTTTGCCTTCATGCAGAACAATTCCGCCGATGATCTGAACATCGAAGGGCCTCATCAGCAAAGTTCGGCGGGAAGCCTCCCTGACCACAGCAAATGCTTCTGTCAGAATATCATCCAGAGAAAGACCGTTTTTTAATTTTTCTTTAAAATAAGGAGTCTTTGCTCTTAATTCCTCATCGGATAAAGACATCATTGCCGGTTCGAAATTATTTATTTCCTCCAACAGCAATGATAGACGCTTCAATTCCCGGTCATTTTTCGTTCCTACAATTTTTTTCAGCACGCTTTCCAGAAACATTGGTTACCTTTTTTAAAAAAAAACCGGCAATTTTACCGGTAAGTTTAAATACATTTATTTTATTGACAATAAAAGTTCACTTCTAAGGAATGAAACTTCCCGGCAGCGAAAACGTTTATTGTTACCTGCCTTCATGATCAGATGATCAACTGCTTTTCAAATACTTTCTGGGATTAACCGGCATGCCATTGACGAATACGGCATAGTGAAGATGCGCACCCGTACTACGACCGGTATCACCAACATAACCGATGATATCACCTCTTTTAACTCTTTTACCTTCCGTTACAACTCTTTTGGATAAGTGAGCAAAGCCGGTAGCCAACCCGCGTCCATGATCAATCTTTATAAAATTGCCATCCTCGGGATCATAAACACTCATGACCACAATCCCATCTGCCGGAGCGACTATTTCCTTACCAAATCTCGCCGCTATATCTAACCCCTTATGAAATTCAACACCCCTTCCAAAAGGTGATTGTCTTATCCCGAATTCCGATGTTACCCAGCCCTTTACTGGCCAGGTGGAAGGAGTACATGCCAGGATAGATTTTTGTTCATGTAAGAAACTCAACAATTCATTAAAGCTTCCTTCCCGATCGTGGGCATCTTCGTTGAGATTTTCGATTCCTTTACGCAGTTCGGAGATTAACGTCTGCTGATCCTTATCCAGCAAAGATTTTATATCTATATTATTGTCAGATCCACCCATACCTAATGGAATTTTTTTCCCCCGATTTGTCTCATATGCCAACATTCTAATTTTTTTATCGACTTGTCTGAGTTCTTCCATGCGTTCAGCAAATGTTTCCATTTTTACGGCCAGTTCTTTAAATTGCTGAGATTGCTCTTTGGTCTGCTGCCTTAATCTTGCCAGTTCAGCCCGATCCCTTTTAATACTGGCGTAATCATAAACAACATATAAAGTTACAAGAATGATTAAGACGGAAGCAATGAGAATATTACGGATAAAAGTTTTGGGAACGGATATCTTTTTGACACCACTTTTCCTGTTGGGGATAATCATGAATGTAAAGTGATCGGACATTATTTATTCCCTGGAGATTTTGATAATATTTACAAGTATTTTTTTATAAAAGGTTACTGAAAACTAACATAAAAAAAGAATTAAAGTCAAGGATAAGTTAATTTTATGTTATTACTTGATTTTTTTATATTTTTGCCGTAATGTTTTGACCAAATCCTAAAAGAACCAATAATTTTATGAAGATAAATAGACTATCAAAATTTATCTTGTTATTTTCAATACTTCAGTCGCTTTTTTCTCTACAGGGCTGTTGTTTTGCCCCTTTTACGTCAAAGTTCAACGCCGGAGAATTTCCGACATCCCGAGGAAATAAAATCGGCCAATCATCGCAAATCATCCTAGCCAGGGACAACAGCTTTCTCTTCTTCACTAAGACAACTCTTTACGCCCTGGAAAAGCATAAAGATAAATGGCAGACAGTTTTTGAACCGTTTGATGCCGTAATCGGAAGGAATGGATTCGCGCCCCCCGGAGAAAAAAGAGAGGGAGACGGTAGAACCCCTTCCGGCATTTATCCGCTGAAAATGGCCTTTGGCTATGATCCAACCATGGAAACAAAAATGCCTTACCGTCAGGCACTCGCGGACGACATCTGGGTTGATGACCAAAACGCTGAAGATTACAATCTCTGGGTAAAGAAATCTGAAACACACGCGACTTCTTATGAGATGATGAGACGCGATGACAATCTTTACAAATACGGAATTGTCATTGAGTATAACACCGATCCGGTAATCAAGGGAAAAGGCAGCGCCATCTTTCTACACATCTGGAAAGGTAGAGGCATACCTACGGCAGGTTGTGTAGCTGTTTCCGAGGAAAGCATAATTAAAATTATCGGCTGGCTTGATCCGGCGGCATCGCCGCTGATCATTACAGGCATCAGAGATTAAACGGAGGCTTTTTATGAAATCCAAAATTATGATCGTCTTATTGATTTTTATTTCTGCATGCTGTCCGCTAACCCCTCACAAAGCCGATACCAACAAAATGCCGGATAGCTTCATTGATATTCAAAAAGTAATCCCGGATATTCTTCTGGATATTCGTTACTACGGACATAATAATTTCCTAGGAGAAAAGGTTGACGGCTATTTGGCTCCCAAGTGCTATCTAACAAAAGAAGCTGCGCAGGCACTTGCGGAAGTTCAGAAAGAACTTGCACCTTTTTCTCTTTCTTTGAAAGTTTACGACTGTTACCGACCGCAAAGAGCAGTTGATCATTTTGTCCGCTGGGCCAAAGAAATCGAAAATACAAAAACAATGAAAGAATTTTATCCTACAGTGGATAAACGAAATCTATTCAAGGACGGCTATATTGCCGAAAAGTCCAGCCACAGCCGCGGGAGCACGGTTGATTTGACAATTGTCCCCCTGCCCGTCCCGCAACAAGCTGAATACATTCCCGGTCAGCAATTATTTGAATGCTATCTTCCGGCAGAAAAACGTTTTGCCGATAACAGCATCGACATGGGAACCGGTTTTGACTGCTTTCATGAACTATCACATACGGCCAACGTGAATATCGGCCGTCAGCAAAAAATCAATCGGCTTGTGCTGAAATCACTGATGGAGAAGCACGGTTTTAAAAATTATGATATGGAGTGGTGGCACTACACATTGAACAACGAACCTTATCCCGACACTTACTTTGATTTTGCTATTGAGTGATAAATATGGAAACAAAAACTCCTTCGTTTTTAAAATCATACGGTTTTTCGATTACACTGATTTTATCTATTATTATCGGTGCCATTCTCGGCATTATTTATAAAAAAGAAGCTGCTGCTTTTAAACCTCTGGGCGATATTTTTTTGAATCTGCTTTTTACTGTGCTTATTCCGCTTGTTTTCTTTTCCATTTCTTCCGCAGTCGCCGGAATGCAAAATATCCGGCGACTGGGGGAAATTATGTCGGCAATGATATTTGTATTTGTAGTAACCGGCCTGATCGCTTCCATTGTTATGATAATCGGTGTCGTTTCCTTCCCACCCGCTATCGGTGTTCATGTAATCTTGGGCAATGGTGAAAGTGTTGAACATCTGAAAATTTCCGATCAAATCGTGAAGGCTTTTACCGTTTCCGATTTTGCCGATTTATTATCCAAAAAAAATATGCTCGCGCTGATTATCTTTTCAATTTTAATCGGACTGGCAACTTCGGCCATTGGCGATAAGGGAAAAACATTTGCGAACTTTCTTAATTCCGGCAGCGCGGTAATGATGAAACTTATTTCTTTTGTAATGTATTACGCGCCCATAGGACTTTGCGCATACTTTGCCTATCTTGTAGGTGTTTTCGGACCGGAGCTACTGGGCGCATATGCGCGCGCTATGGTTCTTTATTATCCGACAGCAATCTTATACTTTTTTATCGCCTTTACCATCTACGCTTTTATCGCAGCTAAAAGTAAAGGTGTGCGACGATTCTGGAAAAATATCATACCGGTATCTCTTGTCGCTCTGGCTACCGGCAGTTCCATGGCAACAATTCCCGCTAATCTGGAAGCTGCCGATAAAAACGGCGTACCCAAAGATATCAGTGAAGTCATCATCCCTATCGGTGCTACAATGCATATGGAGGGATCGTGTCTGGCAGCTGTTTTGAAAATTGCTTTTCTTTTCGGAATATTCAACATGCCTTTTTCCGGTGCGGAAACGATTCTTACAGCTTTCGGTATCGCTCTTTTAACCGGCGTGGTTGTCAGCGGAATACCCGGTGGCGGAACAATCGGCGAACTATTGATTATTTCTTTTTATGGTTTTCCGATGGAAGCATTCCCGATAATAACCATGATCGGCACACTGGTGGACGCCCCGGCCACAATGCTCAACGCAGTCGGCGACAACGTTTCCAGCATGCTCGTTTCACGCATGCTGGGCGGAAAAAACTGGATGCAGACGTGAGTCTAAAATTTAAGGTTCAAAATCTTCGCTAAATACCGCATTATTGGCGGAAAGTAATTCCAATAACACTACCAAAAGTAATATTCATTTTCATAAATGCGCAACAGCATATCCATCATCAACCGAAGGATAAATGGGATAAAAGTAGGATAATCGGACGGTTCTATTTATTTTTAAGCTTACGCTTATGCAGAGAAGAAAATACATTTACAATTGCTAAAACAGGCGCCGCCAATGCGGATACTATGACTTCATCATAGAGACGGCTATGAGAAATACTCTTGCCGGATAGTCGCGTTACGAAGGCATCAAAAGTGTTACCACTAAGATTTCCCAGCATGATCAGGCGTATATAAAGCATTATATCATCTGCAATTACATTGCCATAAAAACGTTTTAGCTCAAAAAAATTTTCGGCTAAAGGATTACGTTCTGTTTTGGCATATTCCTGAGCAAACTGCAATGCCAGCCTTTCATAAGCATTAACGCAAGTACCAATTTCCATCTGCAGGAGTTGAGCTATTTCTTCAGCTTCCACTCCGCTAATATGAGCTAAAGCTCCATGAAAACGTGCGCAATGCCGACATCCGTTTACGGATGTGACTGCCAACATTATTTTTTCCGCCATCGGCCAGGGTACTCTCTTAGAACGGTATGCTTTGATTATTGACGGCAAACGACCAAGAAGAAATATAATATCTCCAAAAAATTGTTTGGTCTTATAAACGCGTTTATGTAAATCTTGAGACATCTTATCCTCCGACTATTAGATTTCCCCGTTCCCTGAAACAGAATATACATGTCCTTTTACATGTCAATTAAAATCTATCTATCAGAAAGTTTCTTGACATAAGCTGCTCATAACTTATATTTTAATAACATGAATATTTGCCACAAATGTAAAAAAGAAATTGCAGAAGATTTTTTTGTCGGAAGGCAGTCGCAATGTCCTTCCTGCGGTGCTGATCTGCATTGCTGCCTGAACTGCTCTTTTTACGATGCGGGCGCTTACAATGACTGCCGCGAACCGCAGGCGGAGCGCATAGTGGATAAATCCCGCTCTAATTTTTGCGATTTTTTTAGATTTAAAGAATCTGGAAAATCTTCCGGCACGTCTGAATCAAACGCCAAAAACCAGTTGGAAGCATTGTTTAAAAAAGAGTGAATTAAATCCTGGATTCCCGCCTTCGCGAGAATGACAAAGGTGTTTCAAATAACTCTCTATACAGCGCAGGGCGAGTGGCGGCCGGGAAGTAATTCCATTTTGTATTTTCGAATCGGCAGGGTTTGAATATCCAGTTTAGCTTTAATTGTTTTCAGCGGTACAATCTCCATGTTCATGCTGAGTGCTTTTTCCATAAGCTCTCTGAACCGGTTTTGAAATATTCCGCCCTCTACCTCGGCATGAACCGGTAGGACATGAAGGCCGCCATCTTTAATCAGTTCGCTGATTATTGAAACTCCTTTCCCCGCGTCAACTTCTTCAAAACAAGGCAAGTCTGATGGTATCTCCAAAACATTGATTGCTTGATGAATAAACGGTCCGTTTGCCCTTGTACAGCTTAAGTATTCAAAATTGTATTCCTTAATTATTGCCAGAACCATGTCATCGATAAACCACGATGGTGCTCCAAACGCTGTCGGTTTCTGGCCGGTTAATTTTTCAAAACCACTTATTCCTTTGGTGAACCAATCATTAATCCACTCTTCTGATTTTTTCGGCAGTTCGTCCTGCCAGCGACGGTGATCCCAGGCATGAAACTGAACTTCATGACCGGCGTTAATTATATCTTTGACAATTTCCGGAAAAGAAAGCGCAATCATCGGCGCGGGAAGCAGCGTCCCGTTAAAAGCCGTTCTCCAACCATAAAGAGCCGGCGCCTTTGTCCGCATCATTTTTTTTAGAAAAAGCGGGTTTTTGATCAGCTGAAGTATTGCTCTGCCGGAATTATCCGGCCCGATGCTTAAGAAGAACGTTGCCTTTAGATCGAATTGTTTTAAAGTATTTAAAAGAGAGGGTACACCCTTTTTCATTCCCTCGTATGTATCAACATCGATTTTTAATCCGAGCATCGGCATAAGGACTTTTTCATAATAGAGATTGCTTCGCTCTGCTAAATCGGTACCCGCAATGACAGAACAAATTTAAATTTTCCTGGATTCCCGCTTTCGCGGGAATAACAAATAATAATTTATATCTTGGCTTTTTTGTTTTCTTTAAGAAACGAATCAAGCGTCAGTTTCAGTGATTCTTCCAACCCTACTTTCGGCTCCCAGTTCAGAAGCTTTCTGGCCTTTTCAATGCTGGGCTTTCGTGTGTAAATATCCTGATATCCCTTGCCGTAGTATGTATCCGCGGAAGTATCGACAATTTCCGAATATATTTTATCGTTTTTATGATCAGGGTGCTGCTTAAAAAGCTTTTTCAATATTTGAGCCAGTTCTTTTATTGAACATTCGTTTCTCGGGTTACCTATATTTATAATCTGATTCTTGCAGGCATCGTTTTTGTTTTCCAGTATCTTCATGAGCGCGTCGATTCCGTCATCGACGTAAGTAAAACAGCGCTTCTGTCTTCCGCCGTCAACAAGATTTATCGGCCGCTTCATAAACAACTCGGCAATGAATTGCGTAACAACACGCGAACTGCCTTCCTTGGCGGTATCCAGCGAATCCAGCCGCGGACCTACCCAATTGAACGGTCTGAACAATGTAAATTCCAGATTCCCCCTTGTTCCATAGGCGTAAATTACGCGGTCAAGCAGCTGTTTACAACAGGAATATATCCAGCGTTCCTTGTTGATGGGACCTACAACAAGAAAGCTTTCGTCTTCTTTGAATTCAGGATCACTACAGGCTCCGTATACTTCGGAAGTAGACGGAAAGACAATCCTTTTATGATATTTGACACATTTCTTTACGATATCCACATTCATCTCAAAATCGAGATTGTAGACAGCGATCGGATCTTCCACATAAAGTTTTGGGGTGGCAATGGCTACCAACGGCATCACAACATCGCAATTTTTGATTTGCAGCTCAATCCATTCCCGATTGATGGCAATATCGCCTTCCATAAAGTTGAAACGAGGATTGTCGAGGGACTTGCCCAGACGGTCTGTTCCCAAATCCATTCCGTAAACTACCCACTCTTTCTTTTTCGCCAGGATTCTGCTGACCAGGTGATGCCCGATAAATCCGTTCACCCCAAGAATTAATACTTTCATTTCAGTTCTTTTACCTTTCTGTTTTCGAAATAATTGCTTATTTGTTCTCTTTTTAAGCGCTTTTCTTTAATTCCAACATCCATGAGCTTTATAGCATTTTTACCTGTTTGCACAAGAACTTCTTTTTTTTTAATAATTAACTCCCCCGGGATTCCATTGTTTGCAATCACCGGCTCACCCCACCAGATAATAATTTTATCGCCATTATCCAGAAAAGCGAATGCGCCGGGGTAAGGATCCGTGACCCCCCTGATCAAATTGTAAATTTCATTGGCGGACTTCTTCCAGTCAATGCGTCCGTCTTCCGGATGTCTTCCACCGTAGTAACTTCCCGCTTTTAGATCCTGTTTTTGCCGCGGTACATGTTCTTTCTTTATAAGTGGCAGAACTTCGTCCAGCAGTTCTTTTGCCGCCGCGCAAAGTTTATCATATAAAGTTTTCGCTGTGTCGGAGTTTTCTATTTTTACAGCTTTTTGGCCGACAATATCTCCTGCATCGGGTTTTTCAATCATGTAATGAAGCGTGACGCCTGTTTGTTTTTCTCCATTGATTAACACCCAGTTGACCGGACACCTGCCCCTGTAAGCAGGTAAAAGTGAGCCGTGTAAATTAAAAGCTCCCACACGAGGCAAATCGAGAATCCCGCGACAAATCATTCTCCGGTAATAAAATGAAATAATCACATCCGGGTTTATTGCAGCAATTTTTTCAATCCATTGAGGAGAATTTATCTCATCGGTTGTATATACTTTAATGCCTTTTTCCTGCGCCCACTTTTTTACCGAACCAAACCAGCAATTTTCACCGGGATCATCCTCATGAGTAAAAACAGCCGCGATGTCATAACCATGGCGTATCAATGCTTCCAGACCAATAAGTCCCATGTTGTGATAAGCAAACACAACCGTTTTCAATTTTTTAATTTCTCCTTAATGACTTGATAACAATCTATGATGATTCAGTGTGAACTTTTTCAATGACGTATTCCGGCCTTTTGCGGGCTTCCAGATAAATACGTCCGATGTATTCACCGATAACTCCCAAGGCAAAAAACTGAAGACCGACAAACACGAACAAAACAGCAAACAGCGTAAAAATTCCTTCTGCCGCCCATTCAGCACCGTAAACCAGCCTGGCAATTGCCAGAAAAATACCGAAACATACACCCAGAAAAGACATCAGGATTCCGCCATACATTATCAGTTTCATCGGAAAATCAGAAAAAGATGCCACCAGATCGAATTGAAGATTGATTAGTTTGGTCAAAGGATAACTGGATTTGCCACCGTATCTCTCTTCATGTTCCACTTCGATTTCCGTAATACGTTTGGCAAAGACCGTTGCCAGCGCCGGAATAAATGTGGCATGTTCATGGCATTGAATCATTCTTTCGACTACTGAACTCCGATAGGCACGCAGCATACATCCCCAGTCACGCATGCTGACTCCCGTAATCTTCCGTGCCACGATATTGATTACTTTTGAAGGAATTATTCTCAGAAAAGAATCTTTACGTCCTTTTCTAATCGAACCGACAACATCGTAATTGCCCTCTTCCATAACCCTGACCAGTTTCGGTATTTCCTCGGGAGGATTCTGCAAATCGGCATCCATCGTAATAATAATATCAGCGTTGACAATGGAAAAACCGGCCAGAATAGCTGCATGCTGTCCGTAATTACGGGTAAGCTCGACAATTTTTACATGAGTATCTTTTGTAAAACTTTTGAGAATTTCTAGAGAATTATCACTGCTTCCGTCATCAACAAGAATTATTTCAAAGCTTTTACCCATGTTCTGCATTACGGACATAAGACGCTTCATCAAAGCATTTAGATTTGCTTCTTCATTATAAACGGGAATGACTACAGCTATCTGCACTTTACCCATTCCTAATAATCTCCTTTATGGCTTTACATACATACTGCACATCTTTTTCCAACATATCCGGAAACAAAGGCAGTGAAATCATTTTCGGCGCCGCACGCTCGGTTTCCGGCAACAGACCGACATTCTCCTCATACCTTGCCTTTACATAATTTAAGGTATGAGTAGGAGGGAAATGCAATCCGTATCCGATATTGTAATCCGATAACCTGTTCATAAACTCATCACGATCTAAAGCACATACTTTAATCACAAAAAGATGCCACGCATGAACATGATCATATTGCGGAAACTGTGGTAAATCAATACCGGAAACACCACCAAGTTTTTCCAGATAAATTCCGGCCAGTTCGGATCTTTTACGATTGAATTCCTGCCAGCGTTCCATTTGAGCCAGTCCCAGCGCTGCCAGAACATCCGGCATATTATATTTATAGCCCGGGCCGGCAATATCGTATGACGGATTTCCACCCTTGCCGTATCTTTTCCAAGCGTCTCTTTCTATTCCATGAAATCTAAGCAGACGCAATTTCTTCTCCAGCCCGGCATCGTTTAAGGTTATCATTCCGCCTTCACCGGTCGTTATATTTTTGATCGGATGAAAGGAAAAGATAGCCGGATGTCCGAAACCGCCGGTGTGAATCCCTTTGTAATAAGTTCCCACAGCATGAGCGGCATCCTCAATAACTGTCAGTTTGTATTTTTTCGCCAGACTATTAATCTTGTCCATATCCGCAGGAGCACCGGCGAAATGAACAGGAATAATCGCTTTGGTCTTTTTTGTTATTTTTTCTTCTATTAAATCAGTATTAATATTAAGAGTTCCGTAATCAACATCAACGAAAACAGGTTTTGCTCCGCGCAAGGCAATCATATTCACTGTAGAGGCAAAAGTCATGGATGGCGTAATTATTTCATCATCCGGAGCAATGTTCAGCGCCGAAAGAATTATATGCATTCCGGCAGTTGCTGAATTAACCGATACTGCGTTCTGAGAACCGGTAAGCCTGGTGAAATTATCTTCAAATTCCTTGCAAAGCGCTCCTGTTGTAATCCAACCCGATTTCAAACAGGTCGTTACTCTGTTTATTTCACTCTTTCCTATAGATGGACGACTGAATGGCAGAAAATTTTTTCTTATTTTCAACGGCAATCCTTTCAATTCTTTATATTAAGCAGATAAAACGCCTTGTTATCCCACAACACCTGCGTTGCGGGGAATCTTTGCATAATCTGCCTTAATTTCTCATTATGCTGAGTAATGCAATATATATCCTTTTTATCTTCGCATAACCTGAAAAACTCATTTCCAGACAGGAAGTAGCGTTTCTTTTCTTCTTCCGACAACTTGGCTATGCCTTCCGCCAGTTCACCGAAATCTTCCACAATCGGGGTCCTGATTTTATTATAAAAGTCGATGCCATAAAAATTTACTTTGTATTGATATAAATCCTGTCCCTGCGGCACATACCAGGTAATCGCTTCTGAAGCAACTTTTGCACTGCGGTAAGGTGCCAGAAAATCATTTAAGGGAAAAAGAATGCTTCCCAGCAATATCGCGCAAAGAAGATAAATGCTCGCAAACCATCCTCTCCTATATTTTTTATAAATTAAATCCGGCAGAAAAGTCAAAAGAAACAAAGTAACGGCAGGCACGACAATATAAAGCCACCATTTATGGGAGACCATAACCACCAGTCCTTTTCCCGCGTCGGAATATTTATTCAGAACCGGAGGCAAAAGCAAAGCTATAAAAAACATTAGAGATTGAAGGATAATTGCCAGACGATAGACTATTTTTGACCGGTTATTTTGTTCAGCAACAAGCTCTTCTTCATATCTTTTAAAGATACAACCGGCAAAAAGTGCGACCGGTAAGAATACCGGCGCAATGTAAGTCGCCAGTTTGGAGGAAGATAGCGTATAAAAAACAAAAATCAATAAAAACCAGACAGCCAGTAGTTTGTTTTCATCCGTGTTGAATAATGACTCTTTGATATATTTATTTTTCCATGCTTTAATTAAATAAAAACCCCACGGCAACACCCCGACGACGATTATCGGCATATAAAAATAAAAGGGCTCTGTTTTTCCGTGCATTTTTGTTGTGAAACGCAAAAAGTGCTCGCGTACAAAGAAGAACCAGAGAAAATCAGGATTCTCTTTTTGTGCTATAATCAGCCAGGGACAAGCAACTGCCAGGAAGATTAATATACCCACCGGTGAAAACAGTTTCCAAATCTGCCGCCAACGACCGGCCCAGACAAGCCAGATAATTAAAATACCAAAGGGAAAAACGACACCTATAACGCCTTTTATTAAAAAGGCCGCGGCACCAGTCAAATAAAATAAGTAAAGTAGATACTTCTTCTGATTTTGCAGGCTCAGATAACCAATCCAGACAGATAAGCACACACAAAAAGTAAGAGGCATATCTAAAATATTGATGCGTCCCAGAACAAAAGGAAAAGAAGAAATTGTCAGAAGCATTGCTGCGTAAAGTCCTGTCTTTTCATCACGGAAATGTTTCCCCATGAAATAAACAAGTAAAATACACCCCCAGGCGCACAAAGCAGCAAAAAGACGTGCGGAAAAATCGTTTTCACCGAATATTTTAAAAAATATTGCCGTCGCCCAGGAAACCAGCGGAGGCTTTTCCAGATAAATAGTGTTTTTTATATGTGGTGTCACATAATCCCCGGATTGATTCATGGCACTGGCAATCAGACTGTAACGTGCCTCATCCGGTTCCATTTGCGGCATAACAGATAGCAAACAGATGTAAAGAACAAACGGTATTAGAAATAATATATATTTTTTCTGCATAATATTTTTATATCTTTACTTTTTTCAGGTCAAAAAAGTATTTCACAGCCATTGTCAACAGTATACCGACACCGGCTCCTGCGATCACATCGCTTAAATAATGCGAAGTTAAGATTATTCTGCTTGCACCTACCGCACCCGCGGCAACAAATAACGGTATCCCCCAGCGTGGAAAAAGAATCGTTAAAGAAGTAGCAAGAGCAAATGCTGTTTGTGCGTGACCGGAAGGAAAAGATGCCAATTCGTATCCTGTGCCGAAAAAACTGAATCCAAAATAGCCATGCTGAAATAAATCAACCGGGCGATGACGTCCGGCGAGCCATTTTAATATATTGATGAAGATTCCCGAAACAGTCAGAGAAAGAAAAACAAAAAGAGCCCGCGCGGCGTTGAGATAATTTTTATAAACATAACGAAAAAACAAATACAAAACCATACTGGCAACTATATACCAGGTGGAAACACCAAAACGTGTAACTTCTTCAGCAATATTTTTTACTGTAAGATTTAATTCCCGGCAGTATTTTGTTAAAGGAATATCCCATAATAAATAAGAAATAACCGTCATGATAAGATAAAAAAAAGCTATATATGCTGCAACCCGTTTTTCCTTCACTATTTTGTCCCTTGAAAATTGTGACACCAAACAAAATCCACCGTATCCACTTTAGCACTGTTCAGTAATATATCCGTTTTGCCGGCGAAATCGATTCGTTCACAGCTGACTTGTTTATCCATATCCAGATTATTAAAATGAGTATTAAGAAACAAAAGGTCATAGCCTACCGGAGATTTCTTCTGCCAGACATCGAATTGATCCTGTCTTTTGTCAATGACAAATACTTCATTTTTATACGGCAGATTATAATACATTGTCCTGCTGCCCATCGTCCAGTTGCTTACCGCAATTGCTTTCGGTGTCCCGGATACATTTTTTTTCATGATTTCATCGGCCTGTTTCAAAATCGCGGGAAATCCGTAAATATCGCGGAAAGGTGATTTGTAATCGGAAAAAGCAAAATATTTACCGGCAAGTTCCGCATAAATAAATAATGTCAGGACAAGGCTGAATCCCACAGAAAAATATAAAAAGTTTATTTTCCATCTCTGAACTGATTGTAGAAGAAAGCAAGTACCCACGGGGATAAAAATCATATAAAAAACACCCGGCCAGTGTGGAAGTGTCCGTTCATAAAATGACGTTAAAAGAAAAAACAACATGATCGTCCCGCTAAATAAGACGGCCAAACGCAAATAAACTTTTTCTGAACACAGCGCCTTAAAAAATCCGTAAAAGGCAATAATAAATAAAAAAGGACTGTAAGCGCCGAATTGCGCCACCAGTGATTCGGTAAAATTCTTAAAACTTGAAGACAAAGTGCCGAAAACATGCCCGCCCTGATAACGAAAGCTGATAAATTCATGGGTCACATTCCAGTAGATTACCGGTGTAATAATGACAGAAGCAACGATCGCTGCCAAAAACATATAAGGCGAAAAAAGAATATCGTATCGCTTTTTCATGAGAAAAAAAATAATTAACGGCGGCACAAATAAAATCGAGGTGTATTTAGCAAGCCCCATTAATCCGAGTAAAATGCCCAGCAAAATAAAATCATGCGGCTTTTTTTTACGTAAAATTTTCCCGGATATAAATATCAGCAGAAATACAAATAATAACAAAAAAGAATCCGGCAAAAGCATCAGTCCCAGAGCATTGAGCATAAAGGAACAATTCATGGCCAGTATTGACATAAGCGACAGCGTTGTTGACCGGGTGATTCCAAGCATAAATAAATAAGCACAGTAGGAGGCAGCGGCAAAAATCAAAATTGCCGGCAACCTGACCAGAAATTCATTTGTACCTAAAAGATAAAAAAAGGGCGCGTGCATCCATCCGGTGAGCGGGGGATGGTCAACATAGCTTAAATCAAGATATTTCGCGTATAAAACATAATGAGCTTCATCGACTCCCAATCCAAAATAAGGCGCAACAACAAGGCGAAGCAAGGTAAAAAAACCAATCAGCAGAAATATTTGTTTATTAGCTCTGAGCATTAATTTTTTCCAACTCCGGCTTGATAATTTCAAATACTTGCGAAGGGTTTATAACTTTCAAACAGATATTATCACTGCACGCGGTTTTGCGGTGGTTCGCCGCACTGACGCATGGTGAACAAGCCAAACCGGCATAGATTGATGTGCTCCTGCCCAATGATCCATAAAGTGCCGGGGTCTCCGGACCAAAGAGCACAAAAGTCGGCATATCTGTTATTGCGGCAAAATGCGGTGGTCCGGAATCGTTAGTAACCATAAACTCCGAGATACTATAGAGGATAGGAAGCTGGGCAAATTTAACCTTTCCTGCAAAATTTACACATCTTCCGTTTTGTACCTGTTGCCTGAGCACTTCAGCTTCTTCCCTTTCGCGTGGATCGCCGGTAATCAGCACAACTGCCCTGGGGCAATTATCGAGAATCATTTTTATTAATTGCACGAAACTTTCCTGCGGCCAACGCCGCTGGATAAGCAGTTCACTGGCATTGGGATTAATCAAAACAATTTTATGCGTGCAGGAATCGAATTTCTCAACACATTCAAGAACAATATCTCTGACAGTTTTCTTCTCGTCATCTGAATATTTGACCTTCGCCAGGCTGATTTCATTATCGTCGATCTTTGTCTTGGAATAAGGTATTTCTTCCTGTGGCGTCATAAGCGCGTTGACCAGAGCAATGAAATTTTTTGCGATATGAATATGCGGATTATAGGCGACTTTGTGCGACAAAAAATCTCCCCGGTAAAGTCCTTCGTTGTAATAGGCGTGAAATCCGACTTTATACTGAGCACCGCTGAAACCGGTCAACAGAGCGGTAACACGAGAGAAAAGTTCCAGATCGATTACCGCATCGATTTTTCTTTTTCTTGTCCAGAAGAAGAATTTTAAAGCATCCTGCGCCAGTGTGATAAAATTGTACCCGTTAATTGTGTAAATGTTTTCCTGCGGAACTGTGCCCAGCAAATCAAGACTTGGTTTATTTTTTTTGAAAATGGCAAAATGTAGATTGACGCCTGCCTCTTTTTGCAGTTTTCTCATTGCCGGATCGACTAAGATTGCGCTGCCCATCTCCGATAATTCGATAAATAAAACATTTTTCGGAGCTTTTTTTTCACTTCCGGCAAATAATTTTACAATCTTCTGACACAAGGAGCCAATAAAACAAAGAGGAACGCCGACATAATAATCAATATGCCGCATTGTATCTACTTTCATAGATTTATCCTTTATAAAATAATAAGTAAATATAGGGAAAATGTGTAAAACTGTCAACAAATGAATCCTTTTGATGTTTTGCTTGAGAAAATCTATCAATACGTGTTATTTTTAGTAAAATTTTTAATTTCCGTTTGGAGATTGTGCCGTAATTCATTTTCTTGTCATTTTGAATCGGAGCGAGAAATCTTGCTTTTATAATATCAGTATCTTAAGCTTCCTCAGCGCGACACGTCGGGATTCGGAATGACAATCTTTGTTATTTTGACACAGTCTCTTATGTGGAACGACTAACAAACTTTATTGATAATCTAATGCGCAAAATTATTAATCGTTATATATTCAAAGAAATTGCCTTCCCTTTCATAATTATTTTATTTGTTCTGACCTTTGTTCTCCTGATGGGGAAAATTCTGCAGATTATGGATCTGATAATCAATAAAGGGGTCAGCGTTTTTTTGATAGTCAAAATTATTATTTTTCTGCTGCCTTCATTCATGCTGTTTACTATTCCGATTGCCCTCTTAATCGCCATCCTTATTGCCATGGGCAGGCTCTCCGCCGACAATGAAATAACGGCATTTAAAAATGCGGGAATCAGCTTGTTGCAAATTTATTATCCTGTTGCTATTATATCATTAATTACCTTTATACTGACCATTTTTATAAGTTACTTTCTTGTCCCGCAAAGCAATTTCGCCACCAAACGCCTGCTTTTTAATATCGCTCAACAAAATGCCAGCATCGGCATAAAGGAAAAAGTTTTTAATGCTGATTTTAAGGACTTTCTCATTTATGCAGAAAGAATTCCTGTAAACCAAAATTATCTGGAAGGTGTTATTGTTTCCGACAACCGTATGATCGGCGAACAAAATACAATTCTGGCTAAAAAAGCATTCCTGGTGTCCAATCCGGAATCAATGACTGTAAAGCTCAGGCTGGAAGAAGGTTCTATTCATACAGTAAGTGCGGATTTAAAGCATTACCGTAAAATTGATTTTAAGAGTTATGATATTAACCTTGATCTATCAACTGCTTTGGCTAATTTAGATAAAGCCTCCAAATCAAGCACCGAAATGACTATGACCGAGCTTTTGGAAAGAATGAAAAAACCGGGTTTGGATAAGGCTGCCGTGCGTGAACTGGCCATTGAAGTGCACAAGAAATTTTCCATACCTCTTTCCTGTATTTTTTTCGGACTGCTGGCTCTGCCTCTGGGAATAAGAAGCCACCGCTCCGTAAAATCAAAGGGTTTTACCGTGGGTCTTATAGTTGTCTCTTTATATTACTTATTACGCATCGGCGGTGAAGCCTTGGTGGAAACAGGTTATCTTTCACCGGAAATTGGCGTCTGGATGCCGAATTTTTTATTTGCTTTAGCCGGAATTGTTCTTCTTTACACGGCTAACAGAGAAATTTCCATAATCCCTGACATAAATTTTATCAGGAAAAACAGACGCAGGAATAATCGAGGCTTTTAAATTGAGAATTTTAGACAAATATATCCTCAAGGAATTTTTAAGGTTTTTTATCATTACGTTCTTGTCTTTTATCGCACTTTTTTTAATTGTGGATTTCTTCGAAAAAATAAGAATGTTTCTCAGTAACAATGCATCCGCTTTACAGATAATATCATATTTTATTTTTTCTATTCCGATGGTCATATCTTATATTCTGCCGCCGGCAATTCTTCTGACAACATTGATGACATTCGGTTCACTTTCCAAATTTCATGAAATTACGGCCATGAAAGCCAATGGGATAAACATATACCGTATTGCGTTACCGGTAATCATTTTCGCAGCAGCAGCATCTGTTTTTTTGTTTTACTTCAGCGAATTAATAACACCGGCATCGATACAAAAGACCGAACATATTATTAAAATTGATGTACAAAAACAAAAGACCCTCGGCTTCTTCAAGCAAAATGAAATCTGGTATCACGGAGAAAACGCAATTTATAATTTCAAAATGTTTGATGTAGATAAAAATATCTTGCGAGGGGTAACCATCAATTATTTAAACCCCGATTTTTCATTAATGAGTCGTATCGACGCCCGGAGAGCTGAATGGAAAAACGACAAATGGGTTTTCTATAACTTGCTTATTACGCGTTTCGATGCTGCGAACAATCCGGTTCTGGAATGGTCCAGAGAAAAAGCAATAAACATACCTGAGAAACCAAATGATTTTAAAGTAATGCAAAAAGACGCGGAAAAGATGGGCTACTTTGAATTAAGAAAATACGTTAAGAAGATACAATCCGAAGGATATGATGTAACTAAATATCTTGTTGAACTGCAGGGAAAGATTGCTTTCCCTCTGGTGACATTGATTATGATTTTTATTGCCGTACCGTTTTCGGTGCGCTCGGAACGGAGCGGTGGAGTCCTGCAAAGTGCCGGGATAGCTATCTTTATAGGTTTTTCCTACTGGATAGTTCATGCATTCAGCATGTCTCTGGGCAGGTCAGAAGTAATACCGGTATTTCTTGCAGCATGGGGTGCAAATATATTATTTGGCTTTGCAGCTGCCGTTCTTTTTTATAAAGTCCACACTTAAGAATATTATTAATATCTGTAGTGGTCCGGTTTAAAGGGACCGTTCACGGGAATTCCCACGTAATCCGCCTGTTTCTTATTTATTTTTGTTAATTTGGCGTCTAATTTTTCCAAATGCAAACGTGCAACTTCCTCATCCAGTATTTTGGGAAGCGTGTAGACTCCTATCTTATGCTTCTTTGTCGCTAATTCTATTTGCGCCAGACATTGATTGGTAAAACTGTTGCTCATAACAAAGCTGGGATGACCGGTCGCGCAACCCAGATTAACCAGACGTCCTTCGGCAAGGACTATTATAGAACGTCCCGATTTGAGCTTCCATTTATCAACCTGCGGTTTGATGTTTTCTTTCCTGCAGCTTTTATTCGTTTCCAGATAGTACATATCTATTTCACTATCGAAATGGCCGATATTGCAAACTATGGCCTCATTTTTCATTCTTTCCATATGCTTGCCGGTAACTACGTCACAGCATCCCGTTGCCGTAACAAAAATATCACCGATATGAGCCACTTCTTCCATAGTCCTGACTTCGTATCCTTCCATGGCAGCCTGCAGGGCACATATAGGATCAATCTCGGTAATGATCACACGGGCGCCAAAACCTCTCATGGATTGAGCACAACCTTTACCTACATCTCCGTAACCGCAAATAACAACTATTTTACCGGCAATCATGATATCGGTTGCTCGTTTTATTCCATCCGCCAGCGACTCCCGGCACCCGTAAAGATTATCGAACTTCGACTTGGTAACAGAATCATTTACGTTGATTGCCGGGAATAAAAGCTCACCGGAGCTCTGCATCTGATAAAGCCGATGTACGCCTGTGGTTGTTTCTTCGGAAACGCCTCTTACTTCTGAAGCTATTTTCTGCCATCTTTGAGGATTGCGTCTTACCGATCTTGCCAGACGGTCGACTATTATCCTGAATTCTTTATTATCGATTTTTCGTTTGAGTAGTTCGGGATTTTTTTCAAATTTGACGCCCTGATGAACAAACAGCGTCGCATCGCCGCCATCATCTACAATCAGATTGGGACCGGAACCATCCGGCCAGGTCAGCGCCTGCTCTGTACACCACCAATACTCTTCCAGTGATTCCCCTTTCCATGCAAAAACTGCTGCCGAACCATTCTTGGCTATTGCCGCCGCTGCATGGTCCTGAGTTGAAAATATATTGCAGGAAGCCCATCGAATATCAGCTCCCAATTCCTTGAGGGTTTCGATAAGCATCGCGGTCTGAATAGTCATATGCAGACTGCCTGTAACTTTCAATCCCTTCAATGGTTTTTTTCTGCCGTATTTTCTACGGACAGCCATGAGACCGGGCATCTCATTTTCCGCCAGTTGTATTTCTTTTCGTCCCCATGAAGCAAGCGAAATATCTGCCACTTTATATTTTATACCCGGATTGATTTCCAGAAAAGCCATTTTGCCTCCCGATTAGTTTTCAGTTAGATATTTGATAGCAGCGTAATTAACACATCTGACCGCTTGAGTCTATTGTTTTATTAACAATGCAAGATTGATTTAAAAATGAAGTTAAACGGCTAACATTTACACATTCCCGGAAATAACATAAATCATTCCGGTCTATTTAATTACTTTAATTTTGCAGCTTAATGAATTTTCTTTACTTTATTCTTATTATCAACGAATACGCACTTTGGTTTCCAGTTTTGAACTTCTTTATCGTCGGCAAGCACATAACAGGCAATGATGATCAAATCTCCTTTGGCCACTTTACGGGCGGCAGCGCCATTGAGACAAATTGTTCCTGAATTACGTTTACCTTTGATGGCATAAGTCGAAAATCTCTCGCCATTATCAACATCGTATATTTCAACTTTTTCATAAGGTGCTATTGACGCTTCTTCCATGAGTTTTTCATCAATGGAAATACTACCTTCATAATGTAAATCGGCGTCTGTTACTGTTACACGGTGGATTTTCGATTTCAACATGAATCTTTGCATTGTATGAATTTCTCCTTCGGGGTTAAAAATTATACTTTTAGCATTTCGCCAAGGACGTGATTATCAATAAGTCTTGTCGTGCCTACATTTACAGCCATTGCTATGACCGACTGACTCTTGATTTCTTCAACGTCCTTAAGCGTCTTTGTGCTGCATATTTTAATATAATCAATTGCTGTGTAAGGGGCACTCTTAATCATCTTTTCTACTTTGCCGATAATTACCGATGATTTTCTTTCTCCACCGGAATAAAGTTTTTGAGCCAATTTCAGAGATTTGAATAAAGTCAGGGCCGACGGTCTTTCGTTTTTCTTAAGATATTTGTTACGTGAACTCATCGCCAACCCGTCAGATTCACGCACTGTGGGTACACCTATTATCTGCAGATCCATGTTGAGATCATCTGCCATGCGTTTTATGGTTATAAATTGCTGAAAATCCTTTTTACCGAAAACCGCAATATGCGGTTTGACGATATTAAATAATTTACAACATACTGTTGTTACACCGCGAAAATGACCGGGACGTGATATTCCACACAAATTTTGAGTTACCTTTTCCACTTCAACATAAGTCTGGTAATCTGCAGGATACATTTCTTTATTGGAAGGATAAAAAACCACATCCGCATTCACACTTTCGGCCATCTTTAGATCTCTCTCAAAATCACGGGGATATTTGGAAAAATCTTCTTTCGGACCGAATTGCGCCGGGTTTACGTAAATACTTACAATCACGCCATCAGCCATCTTTTTTGCTTCCTTCATCAGGCAAAGATGACCTTCATGAAAATATCCCATGGTGGGAACGAATGCTATCTTCTTTCCCTGTCTTCTAAGACTTTCGGAATAAGATTGCATTTTTTTTGCCGATTCAATAACTTTCATCTCTTTGCAATAAAAAAGCCTTTCGTCGCAAAACGAAAGGCTTGTAAATTTTATGTCTTCCTTTCGTCCCGGTCCTTGCGGATCCAAGCGAATGTAATTTTTTTAATAAAACTTTACTTTTTTGTCAAGAAAATAAATTTATATATTGTATATTGTGTGTATAAACTATTAATTTGCTTAAATTATTAGCACCTGTTCCGGTACTGGTTTTTCAGCAAATTTAATTTTTCAACTTCTCAAGCTTGACCGTATTTACATCATCTACCAAATACTTATCAGATCTATTTTAGGGAATTCTCAATATCTGACCAATATAGATTTTATCTGTCTTCATGTTGTTTATTTCTTTTATTTGAGAAGTCGAACTTTCAAAACGGCTTGCAATAATTGAAAGCGTATCTCCTCCCCTGACTTTGTATTTACTTGAAAATGTTTTCGATTGATGCTGTTTTTTATTATTTCTATTCGCATTTTTTCCTCTAATTACAGGAATTGTAAGCCTTCTTCCCTGAATCAACCTATTAGATCTTAATCTATTATATGATCTTATGCTTGCAATAGAAACCTTATACTTTCTGGCAATCGAATAAAGAGATTCACCTCTTTTCACGCGATGCTTTATAAAAACCTTCCTAGTCGAAACATAACGTGGTTTTTCACTTTGGGAAATATCATTCACTACCAAATTAAATTTATCCAAAGATCCTTTAGGAAGTGTTAGATCATATTCGTGATCAGGTGTCAGTTTATATTTCAACTCCGAATTAAGCAATTCTAATGTTTCTTCCGGCACCTCGATTTTTTCCGCAATATCCTTGAGTTTCATTATTTTATTTACTTTAACCGTTTCTCCGAAAATGGGTTTTGCCGGATCGCTCAAATCGAAACCATATTTTTGCGGATTTTTAACTATATGCAGTGTGGCAAGAAATCTGGGAACATAACGAGCCGTTTCGTTCGGCAGTTGCCTGTACAGATCCCAAAAGCTGTCAAAATAATTAATATGCTGACTTGATATAACTCTAAGCACCCTGCCTTCACCGCAATTATAAGCGGCAAGCACCGTAAGCCAGTCACCAAACATATTATGCAATTCCTTTAAGTATGCTATTGCCGCTTGAGTGGACTTCTGCACATCCATACGTTCATCAATCCATTCATCACGACTCAAGCCGAATTTATATCCTGTTGACGGAATGAATTGCCACAAACCAAGAGCACGCGCACTGGAATAAGCATTAACTTTGAAGAAACTTTCCACCAGCGGCAGCCAGAAAAATTCCTCCGGAATTCCTGCTTTTCTCAAAGCTTTCACAATAACCGGACGATACAATCCGGAACGTTGATAAGCCGCTATGAAACTTTCGCGTTCCGGACCCTGAAATGAACAGATTTCTTTTTCTATATCGGCGTTCATGACTAACGGTACTTCACTATTCTTTCCTTTAATGGCCATGTGTCTGGAAGAATAAACCGCCAAAATACGCCGGGAAATTAAAAGACGCAAATCATCTTTCGCCTGCGCAATGGCTGAATCGCCATTCGCATCAATAACTAATGAATATGCTTCATCCAATGTATCCAACGTCTTTTCAAAATCACCGTTTTTCGATAGTTTATCAGCAGTTTCCAACAGATCTAATGCTTTTTCCATTATGTCTTGTTTTTCTTCGCTGGTTCCATTCTGCTGTACCAAGCTATCATTCAAATTAAAATCGGGGGAATTATCTTCATCCTGAGTATCAACTTCACTCTTCTTTACAGGGTGATTTTCACTTTTCCCTACTGCAAAAAGCTCTTCTTTTTTTATAGATTGTTTTGCAATTTCCGCAACAGCTATACCAACAGGCTTTTGACCAGCTATACTGTGAGCACAGCCAAATAAAGGAAGAAAAAATATTAAGCAAAACATAATAACATAAGCAATATGGTTGCTTTTAATTTTTATCATAAAGACAGCTCCTTCGTTTTTTCATAGCTTAAACAGAGAAACATTTCTCATCACAGTAATGAAGAAAATCATTTGTAGTCTTTTACTGTATAGCACAGTTTTTATTTTTTCCAAAATTAATTACTTACTATTGGTAAATTATAATCACTATAGAACAAATTAATTTATATTCACACTGCCAGTTCCAATTTTTACTTAAGAACAATTTGTGATTCTCATTAGATATGCCTGAATGAATTCATCAATATCGCCATCAAGCACCTTACTTGCGTTACTGTTTTCAAGATTTGTCCGGTGATCTTTTACCATTTTATAAGGATGCAGAACATAGGATCTGATCTGGCTTCCCCAAGCAATGTCTTTCTTCAATTTATTATCTTCTTCAATTTTTTGATTTTTCAGTTGTAGTTCTTTCTCGTATAGTCTCGATTTCAAAAATTTCATGGCCATTGCTTTATTTTGATACTGGGAACGTTCGTTTTGACATTGAACGACTATACCTGTGGGCAAGTGCGTAATTCTAACGGCCGAATCGGTTTTATTAACATGCTGACCGCCTTTACCGCCGGCACGAAAAGTATCAATACGCAGATCATCATCATTTATTTCAATCTTTATCTCATCATCAACTTCGGGATAAACAAAAACCGATGCAAACGATGTATGACGACGAGCACCAGCATCAAAGGGAGAAATACGAACCAGGCGATGAATACCGCTTTCCGCTTTGGCATAGCCGTATGCATAATCACCTTCCAATGTAAATGACACACTCTTGATTCCTGCTTCATCTCCGGGAAGCGAGTCAATTATTTTCGTAACAAATTTTTTCTTTTCCGCCCAGCGCAAATACATACGCAATAACATTTCCACCCAATCCTGCGCCTCTGTTCCGCCTGCTCCGGCATGTATAGATATAATGGCGTTCATAGAATCCTGTTCGCCATTAAGCATCATTTTAAGTTCTTCCTGAGAAACGGAAATATTCAATTCTTTTAATTCATCGGTCAGGTCCTGCAAAACCTGGTCGTCTTTTTCCTGCAGGGCAATGCCTGCGAGATTATCAATATCGTTTATCTCATTATTGAACTTTTCCCATCTCTCCAATGATTCCGTCAACTTTGTTTTTTTTTGAAGAACATCACGAGCTTTCTCCTGATCATTCCAAAAATCCTGTCTCAGGGATAACCCTTCCAGATCTTTTATTTTTAGTTTTAACTCGGGAATGTCAAAGACATTCTCCTATGTGTTTTATTCTTCTTTTTAAATCGTTAATTGTTTCTTGTATATTTATATTTTCCATCGCCATTTTTTGCCCTCCACTTTAAACTTATCAGAAAATAAAAAATAATTAATATAAAACAGGCAACAACTAGAATATCCCCGTATATCGCATAAAAAGTAGGTATATTGACAAATTTTACGCGACCTTTCAAAGCTTCCTGTTTAAAAATATCGGTTTCTGCAATTACCTTACCACAAGGATCAACAATGCCCGAAATTCCGGTATTGGCTGCCCTTACCAGATAAAGCCTGGTTTCCACGGCCCTGAAAATCGCCATGGAGAAATGTTGAAACGGAGCGGAAGTTGATCCGAACCAGGCATCATTGGTAATATTGACCAGTAATTCGGCTGATCTGTTTTTATACATTCTGGCGGCAAAAGGCAATATACCTTCATAGCAAATCAAAACACCTATTTTCTTATCACCCATAGACAAAGGATAATATCCGTTTCCGGTGCCGAAATCACCGATCCCTGCTGTAAATCCCTCAACAAACGGCATAAATTTTCTAAGCGGTACATATTCGCCGTAGGGAACAAGATGAACCTTATCATACTTTCCGGCAACTTTACCATTGGGAGATAAAAAGTATGCACTGTTAAATAATTCATCATTATAAGGTGAATATCTTACAGAACCGAATAACAGCCAGTTGTTGGTTTTTAATGACAAATTTACTATCTGATCATGCAAACTATTCTTTTCTTCAAATTTAAACGGAACAGCAGTTTCCGGCCAGATAATCAAGTTCCCCTTTGCCGGGAGATTTGTCAGAGAAAGATTTTCATAGATATTCATTGTCTCTCTTTGATATTGATTACTCCATTTTATAGACTGATCAATATTACCCTGTATTAATGATACTTCCATGCCTGGTGAATTCCGCACGGATTTATCAACCTGATCCAAACGAAAAATACCATAAATAAAAACTGTGGCCAAAATTATAGAAACTACAGCGACCAAAACATATTCTTTGGCCGATCTTTTGCTGATAATTTCAAATATGGTCGCGTTAACTAATACTATTAAAAAAGATAAGCCAAAAACACCGGCAACATCGGCAAACTGAATAAAATATGTGTTTGAATACTGGGAGTAACCAAGATTCTCCCATGGAAATCCGGTAAACAGCGCCGATTTAATATATTCCAGACAAACCCACAAAACCGGTGCAGTCAAATAAAGTGGAATTCTTTCCCCAAAATATATAATGCAACCGGCAAACAACGAAATATAAGCACTTAGATAACAGGCCAGAAGGAGCATTAGAACAATGCCCACATACAAAGGCAAACAACCGTAATTGACAATTACAAACGTTATCCAATAGATTATTCCTATATACCCGACCAATCCGGTAATAAATCCCAGAAGCAAACCCTGAGCAATAGTATTGGCCTTCCTCAGAGCAAAGAACAGGGGAATGAGTGCTGTCCAGGCAATAAAGCCGAACCCATACTTGGGAAAAGATAAGAACAATAAAAGACCGCTCAACACGGCTAAAAAAATAGCATCTACCGCCAATTCTGCTCTGACGTTTAACTGAAAATCATTTTTTTTTATGGACTTATTTTTCATTAAGATTATTTGTTTTTAGTTTTTTAATTATTACTTTTTTTATACTGCGTTCATCCGCATTTTCGATGGTAACTTCCAGCCCTTCAATCTGGAATTTTTCTCCGGATAACGGAATTCTCTTGACCGAATTTAATATCAAGCCGCCCAACGTCTCATATTTATCTTTTTTCAAGCTGATACTCAAATGCTCTTCAACATTTTCAATTTCAATTCGTCCATCGAAGATTACCGAACCATCAGGTAATTGTAAAATTCCATCACCTATATTTGTCGTTTCATGTTCATCACGAAGTTCACCGACAATTTCTTCGAGCAGGTCTTCCAGAGTTATCAAGCCGGCTGTTCCACCATATTCATCAATGACAATAGCCATCTGCTTCTTGTTTTCTTTCAATTCGTAAAACAATAAATGGGTGTTTTTTGTTTCGGGTATGTAATACGGGGTGTTCAGGCATGCCAACAAATCATCTTTAGTGATTTGTTTTGACCAGAACTTGAGAATATCTTTGACATTCAGGATGCCGACAATATTGTCAATGGTTCCACGATAAACCGGAATACGCGTGTGCCTCGACTCGATTACTTCATTAACAATTTCGTCAATCGTTGCCTCAGTGCTAACAGCCGCAATTTCCGTACGCGGAATCATAATTTCACGAACTAAAGTATGCGTAAACTTCAGAATGCCTTCTATCATCTCCCGCGAAGATGGATCCAGCAGACCGCTTTTTTGTGCTTTATACAACGCGGAATCGATTCTGCTTTTAATATACTTTTCGTCGCGCCAGAAAAAAAGCTTGAGAATATTTTTCGTAATATTCAAAAATACTTCTCCATGAATTATAAACCGCGTAAATGTTCCGGTCTGATACGGCCCAGATCTTTTTCTTCGAGAACTGAATAAATCATTTTCAATCCCGAAGCTCTTAAGAATTTCAATTTATCGACATTTTTCCTCAAGATGCTTTTGGCATTAGCATAAGTTCCTATTCTTTCTATATTCGGAAGGTTAGTATTGATCAGCTTAAGTGTTTTTTCAAGACGAGGTTGCGGGATAATCAGGGCCTCTCCATCACATAAAAACACCCTGTCCTCATTCTCATAGTAACCGACCTCATGCAAATCTTTCTTTATTCGTTCCAAGGGCTTAATTTTGAATTTCTTTTGACTATATGCTCCGCAAAAAGAACATTTATTATGCGAACAGCCGACGGTGACCTGTAGAAGCAAACTGTAAGCTTCACACAGTGGTCTTATTATAAATCCTTCATAATCCATGATTTAGTTTTATCTCTTTAAATTATTATAAATTTATATCAGAGCTTAAAACAAAAAAGCAAGTTTTAAACAAATCAGGTAGTTGGTCAGAGTTTCATTAACATTTGTATCTAGCAAACAAAAAGGGAGTCTCTTGGGCAGACTCCCTTGGATTTTCTGGCGGGGCCGATGGGACTTGAACCCACGCCCTCCGGCGTGACAGGCCGGCGTTATAACCAACTTAACTACGACCCCGAAAAATCATTCTTTCAATAATTAATTCAGCATTAATGGTAGGCGGGACAGGGATCGAACCTGTGACATCCACGGTGTAAGCGTGGCGCTCTCCCGGCTGAGCTACCCGCCCCTAAGCCATCAAAAACGCTTTGTGCTTCTAGCAACATTGAAATGCCTTGTCAAGCGATAAAAGCACGAAAAAACATTTAATTAACGGATTGAGAACTCACCAGTAGATCTGCCGAACCGGTTGCATTAATATTTCCTTCATCCTGCAGAAAAGCAATTTTCAGTACGTCATCAATATGTTCTACAAAAATAATCTTCAGCGCCTTTTGCACGTTTTGCGGAACTTCAGCCAGATCCTTTTCGTTGTCTTTCGGAATAATGACTACTTTTATATTACCCCGATGAGCTGCCAGAAGTTTCTCCTTGAGACCTCCAATGGGTAAAACTCTTCCTCTTAATGTAATTTCACCGGTCATTGCCAAATCGGCACGTACTTTTTTCTTCGTCAGCGCTGAAGCAATTGAAGTAGCCATGGCAATACCCGCAGATGGACCATCTTTGGGAATCGCTCCTTCCGGCACATGAACGTGAATATCGATCTTTTCATAAAAATTCCTGGCAAGGCCGAATTGTTCGGCACGGGCACGAATATAACTCAAAGCAGCCTGAACAGATTCCTGCATTACATCACCCAACTTACCGGTCATTGTCATTTTCCCGGTTCCTTCCATAATGGAAGCTTCAACCGCGAGAAGTTCTCCACCTACCTCCGTCCAAGCCATTCCTATTGTCAAACCCACCTTATCCTTTTCTTCTATCTCACCGTGATGATACTTGGGTACGCCCAAATATTTAGAAAGGGATTTGGAAGTGATAATCACTTTTTTATTTTTATCATTATTATTTACTATCTCTTTATTATTTACTATCTCTTTGGCAACCTTACGGCAGATGGAAGCAATTTCGCGATCTAAATTACGCACACCGGCTTCACGCGTATATTGACGAATAATTTTGAGGAATGCTCCTTTAGTAAATTCAATGTTCCCGGTTGTAAGACCATTTGCTTCCAGTTGTTTCGCAACCAAAAATTTTTTTGCAATTTGCAACTTTTCCGGCTCAGTATAACCGGCAATTCTGATTACCTCCATTCTGTCCTGCAACGGAGCCGGTATCGTTTGTAAAACATTGGCTGTAGTAATAAACATGATCTCCGACAAATCATAATCGAGATCAAGATAATTATCATTAAACGCCACGTTCTGCTCGGGATCAAGAACTTCCAACAGTGCAGACGATGGATCGCCTCTAAAATCGGAACTAAGCTTGTCCACTTCATCCAGACAAAAAACCGGATTGTTGGATCCTGCCTTTTTCAGCATTTGAATAATCTTGCCCGGCATTGCTCCGATATAGGTTCTACGATGGCCGCGTATCTCCGCTTCATCGTGAACACCACCCAGAGACATACGCACAAACTTCTTGTTCGTGGCTCTGGCTACCGATTTGGCAATGGATGTTTTACCCACACCGGGCGGGCCGACCAAACACAAAATGGAACCTTTATTTTTCTTTACCAGTGATTGCACAGCAAGGTATTCAATAATTCGTTCTTTGACGCTCTTCAGTCCATAATGATCTTCCTCAAGAATCGTTTCTGATTCCTTCAGCGTATATTTGTTTTCAGTTTTTTCCGACCAGGGCATATCCAATACCCAGTCGATATAATTTCTGACCACCGTAGCCTCTGCCGACATGGGAGTCATCATCTGTAATTTTTTTATTTCATGACGGACTTTCTTCACTGCTTCTTCCGACATTTTCTTCTGTTTCAGGCGTTTTTCCAGCTCTGCTATCTCATTGGAAAAGTCATCTTTTTCTCCCATTTCCTTCTGAATAGCCCGCATTTGTTCGTTCAGATAGTAATCCTTTTGCGTCTTTTCCATCTGTTTTTTGACGCGCCGTTTAATCTTTTCCTCTACCTGCAGGATTTCGATTTCAGACAGCATCAATGAATAAATTGCTTCCAGACGTTCCCCGACATCAAATATCTCTATAATCCTTTGTTTGTCTTCCAGCTTCACATTAAGATGGGTAATAACAACATCCGCCAGTTTGGAAGCGTCTTCAATTACGGCAATTGTTCCGATCATTTCAACATGGATTTTCTTACTAAGCTTCAGATAAAGCTCAAAAGATTCCTTCACGCTTCTCATGAGAGCCTGTTTTTTGACTTCGTTTTGATCATCAATGTCATCTACCTCATTTACCTTGACCAAGAAAAAATCATTATTCGGTAAATATTCCCTGATGACTCCACGGGTCTTGCCCTCAACAAGCACCTTTACTGTTCCATCAGGCAAACGTAAGAGTTGAATGATAATGCCAATTGTACCAACATTATAAATTTGTTCCTGCGCCGGGTCATCTTCCTTGGCGTTTTTCTGTGCAACCATAAAAATACTTTTTTCGTATTTCATTGCCGATTCCAGCGCGGCAATAGATTTCTCACGCCCCACAAACAACGGCACAATCATATGCGGAAACATTACAACATCTCTTAGCGGCAAGAGCGGAATTAAAATTGTTTTATCCTGATCATTGATTTTCTTTTCTTCAAACATATCTTTCCCGTATATTTCTTAAGCAGATTCAGACTTGGTTTCGTAAATTAAAATCGGTTTTTCTTCTTTTAATACGACCTCTTCACTAATGACACATTCTTTAATGTCACTCTGCGACGGAATATCATACATGATTTCCAGCATTGTATTTTCCAAAATGGAGCGTAATCCTCTCGCACCGGATTTTCTTTCCATTGATAATTTGGCAACAGCTCTCAGGGCCCCATCCGTAAATTTTAACGCCACATTTTCCAAAGCAAATAGTTTCTTGTATTGTTTGATAATAGCATCTCTTGGTTCCACTAATATTCTTATTAAAGTGGATTCATCCAATTCATCCAACGTCGCAATAACCGGCAGACGACCGATAAATTCCGGTATCAATCCGAATTTTAACAAATCCTCCGACTGGACTTCCGAGAGTAATTCACCAACCCTCTTTTCTTTTTTACTTTTGATTTCCGCACCGAAACCCATTACATTTACACCCATTCGCCTGGAGATGATGTTTTCCAGGTCATTAAAAGCACCACCGCAAATGAATAAAATATTCGTCGTGTCCACCTGAATAAATTCCTGTTGGGGGTGTTTGCGACCACCTTTGGGCGGAATATTGGCCATTGTTCCCTCCATAATTTTCAGCAGAGCCTGTTGCACACCCTCTCCCGAAACATCCCTGGTTATGGAAGGATTACCCGATTTCTTCGCAATTTTATCTATCTCGTCAATATAAACGATACCTTTCGATGCTCTTGTAACATCGTAATCTGCATTTTGCAGCAAACTTAAAATAATGTTTTCTACATCTTCACCGACATATCCGGCTTCAGTTAGAGTCGTAGCATCGGCAATTGTAAAGGGAACATTGAGAAACTTCGCCAGTGTTTTGGCCAGAAGAGTTTTGCCTGAACCGGTAGGCCCGATTAAAAGCACATTGCTTTTCTGAATTTCTATTCCATCAGGTTCAACATGGGAGAATAATCTCTTGTAATGATTGTAGACGGCAACCGATAATATTTTTTTTGTTTTTTCCTGACCGATAACATATTGATCAAGAAATTTCTTAATTTCCTTCGGATTGGGCAATCCTTTTTTGGAATCTTTTTCCACAAGGTTGTCTTCCTCTTCCTCAACAATATACCGGCAAAGCTCGATGCATTCATCACAGATATAGGCTGTCGGGCCGGCGACCAGTTTCCGAACTTCGCTTTGCATTTTCCCGCAAAAAGAACAAAAAAGCATACCCTGCCCCGTCCGATTATTCTTGCTTTTTTTTATCACTTAACTCTCCTTTGTTTGTGTTGGCTGAAGATTCCGGCTTCCGAATGATAATTTCATCGATTAAACCGTATTCTTTAGCTTGTTCACTCGTCATGAAATAATCCCGTTCCGTATCGTTCATAATTCTGGGAAGCGGTTGTCCCGTTAATTCTGCCAATATTTTGTTTAACTCATCTTTTAATCTTAATATCTCTTTTGCCTGAATATCAATATCCGTTGCCTGCCCCTGAAAACCACCCAGCGGTTGATGAATTAAAATTCTCGAATGAGGAAGGGCAAACCGTTTTTTCTTTTCTCCGGCTGCTAAAAGTATTGCTGCCATGCTGGCTGATTGCCCCATACAAACAGTCGAAATCGGTGACTTAATGTACCTCATTGTGTCATAAATAGCCATACCGGAACTTACAGAACCACCGGGAGAATTCAAGTAGAAAAATATTTCCTTATCCGGATTATCTGCTTCCAAATACAACATCTGAGCAACAATTAAATTAGCTACATTATCATCTATAGCTGTACCCAGAAAAATAATTCGATCTTTTAATAAACGGGAATAGATATCATATGCCCGCTCGCCCCGTCCGTCTTGTTCAACCACCATAGGGATTAAATTCACTATTTAACCTCCATACCTGTATCTTTTTTTTCAACGGTTTTAATATTTGCATTCTGCTCGATAAAGTCAAATACCTTTTTCTGCATTATTTCCATTTTAAGATTATCTTTCTTTTCTTCCTCTTCATACATTTTTTTCAGTGATTCATAATCCCGTTTATGCTGGACGGCCAGATACTGAAGATATTCTTCGATATCAGTTTCTTCCACAGTGAATGATTCTTTCTCGGCAATCTTTCTTAAAAGCAGGAATGATTTGACAATCTTTTCGGCATCATCCTTTAACTTGTCATGCATTTTGAGGCTGAATTCCATCGCCTGATCTCCATCTATACCGGCCGAAATCATTCTTCTTTGAGTATCGGCCATCATATAATAAATTTGTCTTTCCACAAGCGAAGGAGGCACCTCAAAATCATTGTCTTTAATCAATTTCTCCGTAATACTGTTTTGCAAATTAACCTCAGCCGTCTGCTTATTTTTTTCTTCCAAAGACGCGCGGACATCATTCTTAAAGTCTTCAAAAGTATTATACTTTTCAAAGTTTTTTATCAAATTTTCATCATTTTCAGGAAGTTTCTTTTCTCTTATACTTTTTACTATTACATTAAAAACTACTTCCTGACCGGCAAATTTGCTTTCATGGTAATCGGCAGGAAAAGTTACTTTGATCTCTTTTTTACCTTCTCTTTTTATGCCAATCAGTTGATCCTCAAAGCCTGGAACAAATCTTCCCGAACCAATTTCCAGGAAATAGTTTTCAGCTTTTAATTCATTATAAGCTTCACCATTTAAAGTGCCTTCAAAATCCATCACGACAAAATCACCCTGAACAGATCCACGATCTTCTTTAACTTCTTCCATGGTGGCGAACATGTGTCTTATTTCGTCAATTCTCTTCTGAACATCATCATCCGTAACTTTAACTTCTTCTTTTTCTAAATCAAGCCCTCTATAATTTTTTGGTTCGAATTCTGCTTCGGTTTCAAATGAGGCTGAAAAAGTAAAATTTGTATTCTCTTTTATACCTTCCTGGGTAATCTCAGGCTGTGAAATAGGAACAATCCCTTTTTCTTCCAGGGTCTGCCAATAATATTTATTAACTATATTGGTTGTTGTTTCGCCTTCTGCCTGATCTTTAAAATAAGTTTCTAATACCTTGCGGGGAATTTTACCAGGACGGAAACCTTTAAGCCGAGCTTTCCTTCCGACATCGTGGTATACCGCATCCAGTTCATTTTTAACTTCATCCCAGGGTATCTCCAATGATAATTTTTTCTTCACGGAACTCAATTCTTCTAATTTCACCACAACCTGACTCACTATAATATCTCCTTCTTTATGAAATATTTACATCTTTCCGCTGATCACTGGTGCGAGAGAGGGGATTTGAACCCCTATCCGCTCAGGCGGGCTGGATCCTAAGTCCAGTGCGTCTGCCAATTCCGCCACTCTCGCCTTTCGATTTTTATATATTCATTACATAATAAAATGTCAACGCGGATTATTTCTGTAACTATATACAAAACCAGTTAAATTAAGCTTTTCATCCAGTTATGTATTTGATTACACGCTTTTATGCAAGAAAAATGTCCTAACAACTACAATGGTAATGGACATTAAACAAGATTGTCATCAGATGAAAATGTAAGCGCATAATTTGACAAAAGAAAAGGGGATAACCTCCGGTTAACCCCATTATTTTACTGGTCGGGGCGAGTGGATTTGAACCACCGGCCCTCTGAACCCCATTCAGATACGCTACCAGACTGCGCCACGCCCCGACATGCTGCAAGGTGTTGGGTCATTACCATTACAGTAAAACCCTGTCAAGAGCAAATACATCGTTTTTTTGCATAATTATCACATTTAATTTTATCCAAAAATTCATGGATATTCACCAATGTACATATAATTTTGAGAATCATGATTATAAAATTTTTCAGTAAACTGCGGAGCACTACAGCTTCTGCTTTGCAGAATTGTTTTCAGCAATCTTTATCAAAATGGATAATTTGGTTAACAGATTTCAGTGCTCTTAGTGACTTTATAGTAACATCCAGGTTGTTTATTATTCGCTTCTGAATTTGGAATTTCACAATAATCTTATTGACACTGTAGCTTCATATGTGTTAGTGAAAACTTATGGAAGGTATTAATTAAATTTACAATTTTGTTCAATGGATCGTCTATTTTCGACATTTTTAATATAAACGCCAGATTTATTGTCAACAAAGGAGTTGTCTTTGAAATTACGGGAAGTTAAAGAGATACTTGATGCCGATGTAATTGTCGGTGCGGAAAAATTGGAAATAGAAGTCAAAACAGCTTTTGGAGCTGATTTAATGAGTGATGTTCTTGCTTTTGCTAAATCAGGAAGTCTTTTACTGACAGGACTGACCAATGCCCAAGTTATTAAAACAGCTGCAGCCAGAAATATTGCTGCTATCATTCTGGTTAGAGGAAAACAACCTTCATCCGAAGCCATAAACATGGCTAAAGAGCTTCAAATTCCCATCTTAGCTACGAAATATATTTTATTTGAAACAGCTGGTATTTTATATAATAAAGGTATAGTCGGTTGCCTGAAAAAAGTAGAAAGTGACAGTCTATATAAATAAGAATACATTGACAGTAAAGTTTAATATATGATAGTAAAAAAACTATTATAATTTTGATATTTAAATAAAAAAAACAAAATGTTTTTCTTATGAGGATTGGATATTGAAACTTCAAGAAGTAAAAAAAATACTTAATGCCGAAGTAATAGTCGGTGAAGAAAAATTAGACATGGAAGTCAAGACAGCTTTTGGGGCTGATTTGATGAGTGATGTTCTTGCTTTTGCTAAAGCGGGAAGTCTTTTGCTGACAGGTCTGACAAACAGCCAGGTAATTAGAATAGCCCATGTTATGGATATTGCAGCTATAATTTTAGTGAGAGGAAAAAAACCTCCTACCGAAACAATAAACCTGGCTAAAGAATTTAAAATTCCTGTTCTAACAACCAAATATATTTTGTTTGAAACAGCCGGCCGTCTTTACACTAAGGGTATTGTTGGTTGTCTGGAACAAGTTGAAGATCACAGTGCACACGGCTGAAACTGAAAATTATTTATATAAGAATAGTTTTGATGTTGAGGGTGGTAATTTTAATAATGCCGGGGCTGTTTCTACACAAGTAAAATCTATTCTAAAAAATATCGGTTTGCCTAACAACGTCATCAGGAAAGCTGCAATTGCCTGCTATGAATCAGAAATTAATATTGTATCCTATGCCAGGCAGGGAGTTATAAATCTGATAGTCACTCCAAAAACTGTCGAATTTGACATCGCCGATGAAGGTCCGGGAATACCGGATATTGAATTGGCAATGGAGCAAGGTTATTCAACCGCAGATCGGCAAATAAGAGAAATGGGGTTTGGTGCCGGTATGGGACTCTATAACATCAAGTGTTCATCCGACATATTCAACCTGACATCGGAAGTGGACAAAGGAACTTTTTTGAAAATAATTATCAATATTCCTTAATTCATCAAGGACTTATTATGAATGTCGAAACTATCATTAAAGAATTAAATTTAAAGGTAAGGTCTGCATTAGACAAACTTAATAATAATGTTACAGGAGGTTATACGGGAGATCTTCTAAGCGATGTTATAGCAAACTCTCACGAAGGAGATATCTGGATAACAAGGCAGGTACACCAGAATATTGTTGCCGTAGCGAGTCTGAAGGAACATGCAGGTATTATACTAACCAATTCGTGCGAACCAACCAGGGAAACTTTAGAAAAAGCAAATCAGGAAAAAATACCTGTAATGATTTCCGATTTACCGGCCTTTGAGTTAACTGGTAAAATTTATAATCTTTTGGTAAAATAAATACCAAGTTACGGCAAGCTCTTCAATGACCATTTATGGCCATTTTTTAAAACCATATCAATTTCCTGAACAACTTTGTTGTCATCATCGTAGATTTCTCATTATACGTACTTATGATTATAGCTTACATTTTTTTAATCCGCCATTGTTGCACCTTGCCTTTTGCTTGAGGGTGTGAAGAATTAGAGATATTTTAAATTTGTGCCTTAATTTTAATTGATGTCATCCAGGTGGCAATTTTCCTAAAAGGTATAAAAGAGTCATGCTGAAAGTTTTTAACTGTGATCTGCATATACATACCTGCCTTTCACCCTGCGCCGAGCTTGATATGCACCCAATGCTTTTAGTAAAAAAAGCCTTGGAAAAGGAACTCGATATTATTGCCATCTGTGATCATAATTCTTCAGCAAACGTTCCTTACGTAATCAAAGCTGCACAGGCAAGCAAACTAAGAATACTGCCCGGTATGGAAATCACAACAATTGAAGAAGTCCATATATTAGCAATATTCGATTCCATTTCAAATCTTTCATTAATGCAAAATATTATTGATAAGCATCTTAAAGGAGAAAATGATGAGGATAGTTTTGGTGTCCAGGCTATAGTTAATGAAAAAGGCGAAGTAGAGGGCATAAATAACCAATTACTGATCGGCGCAACTGACTTATCCATGGACACATCGATTAACTATATACATCAATTCGACGGATTAGCTATTGCCGCGCATATAGACCGGGATAGTTTTAGTGTATTTAGCCAACTCGGATTTATTGATGACAATTCCGGATTTGACGCGCTGGAAATAACACCTCGAACAGGTTTTCATGGAGCAAGAACCAAATATCCGGAACTTTGCAAATATTCATTTATCATGTCGTCGGATTCCCATTTTATAAAAGATATCGGAACGGCAACCACACAAATTATGCTTCAGGAACCATCTGTTGCCGAATTGAAAATGGCTTTCAAAAAACAAAATGGACGTTGTGTGATGGAACGATAATGCTGGAACTTGCCGCGCATATTCTGGATATTGCCGAAAACTCTGTCCGGGCAGGTGCTGAATTAATTGAAATCAACATTAACGAAGACACCATTGATGATCTTCTTTCCATAGAAATTATCGACGACGGCCAGGGAATGAAGCAGGAAGAGATTAAGAAAGCTTTGGATCCCTTTTATACAACTAAAACTGTAAGACGAATAGGTTTAGGCCTTCCGCTCCTCGCAGATGCCACCCAAAGATCAGGTGGCCATTTTAATCTGGAGTCTCAAGAGGGCAAAGGAACAACTGTTCAAGCATATTTCGGACACAGTCACATAGACAGGCAACCCCTCGGCGATATTATCAACACATTGATTATTTTAATTGCCGGTAATCCGGATGTCGATTTTGTTTACAAACATAAATACAATAGTCAGCAATTTAAAATGGACACCCGAAATATCCGTAAAGAAATCGATGATATACCGATAAATCATCCTGAAATATTAAAATATATCCGGGAAGTTTTAGAAGAAGGGTTTAATGACATAAAACAGTGATACAAAATTGTTCCCCGAAAGTGAAAAAAAATTGAAAAATCAGTAATTCAGATATTGCTTTTATTTATAAACATTGATATATGACCGGCAGTCAAAAGGCTTGCATAATATAGCGAAGGAAATCAAGGATGTGACAACAGTTCATCCTGAAATATGAAAGTATATCAGGGGCATTTTGAAGGAGATTTAATATAATAAAGCTTGAAGCTAAAATAGCCCCAAAAGATCGAGGAGGAATTTGATGAAAGCTGAAGACACAGAGTTATTGAAAGAATTTTCAAAAGAACAAGTAAAAAAATTAAACAGCATTATCGAAAAATTTAAAGGCAAGCCGGGAGGATTAATTCCAGTATTGGAAGAAGCGCAAGTTGTCCTGGAATATCTTCCTATTTCCGTGCAGAAAAAAATTGCATCCGGATTGAATCTGCCGTTGAGCCGAGTTTACGGCGTTGTCACTTTTTACTCTTTTTTCACAATGACCCCCCGCGGCAAACACACCGTCCGTGTTTGTCTGGGTACTGCTTGTTACGTACGTGGCGGTAAAGCCATCTATGAACAAATAGAGAAACAGTTTGGAATCAGCGAAGGAGAAACAACGCCGGACCGCATGTTCACATTGGAAACGGTAAGATGTCTGGGAGCCTGCGGGCTTGGTCCTGTTGTTGTGGTGGACGAAGATGTCCACGGCCGGGTTAAACCGGGAAAAATTAAAGAAATCTTAAGTCAGTACAACTAATAGAATTTCTACTTTATAAAAATGGAGGAAAAGCCGATGGCGAAACTAACTATTGATGATTTAAAAAAAATTAAAGAAAAAGTACACAAAGAAATGTCTCTGCGTGACGGTAAACGTCGCGTTAAAATAACTGTTCACATGGGAACATGTGGTATCGCTTCAGGGGCAAAAGAAGTCATGAATACTCTTCTTCAGGAAATTGAAACTGCCAAGGTAAATGACGTCGTTGTCACAACATCCGGATGCATGGGACTTTGCAGCCGCGAACCGTTGGTTACGGTTGAAGTATTAAATCAGGATCCTATTAAATACGAATATATGAATCCCAACAAAATGAGACAGGTTTTTAAAAAACATGTTTTGGAAGGAGAGATTCAGACGCCTTTTGTTCTTGCCAAAGGCTCTGAGGTAATCAAATAATTTTTTTCGCCTGTCGTGCGCTGATAAAAGCATGATAATTTCCGAAGGAGGATGTTGGCTAAATGAAGGTTTTTCGTTCACACTTATTAATATGCGGAGGCACTGGTTGTCAGGCTTCGGGCAGTCCTGCCGTTAAAGAAGCTTTATTGGAAGAACTGGAAAAAAGAAAATTAACTGAAGAAATAAAAGTTGTCGAAACGGGATGTAATGGCTTCTGCGCCTTAGGTCCAATCATGGTAGCATACCCTGAAGGTGTTATTTATATTAGTTTGAAACCTGACGATATTCCGGAACTGGTTGAAGAGCATCTGATCAAAGGCAGAATCGTAAAGAGATTGTTATACAAGGAACCCGGTACGGAGAAAGTTATTCCTACCATGCAGGAAATTCCCTTTTTCGCTCATCAGGAATTACGCGTACTGAGAAACCGCGGTCTTATTGACCCGGAAAAAATCGAAGAATATATTGCCCGAGACGGTTACGCCGGTATGGCTAAAGCGCTCACGGAAATGACGCCTGAACAAATCGTCAAAGAAATGCTTGATTCAGGTTTGCGCGGCCGGGGCGGAGCAGGATTTCCCACAGGTTTAAAATGGAAATTTGCCGCCCAGTCCAAAGGCGATGTAAAATATGTGTTATGTAATGCTGACGAAGGCGATCCCGGTGCTTTCATGGATCGCAGTGTTCTGGAAGCTGATCCACACGCTGTTTTGGAAGGAATGGTTATCGCCGCTAAAGCGATCGGTTCTTCCAGAGGTTATATTTACTGCCGCGCTGAGTATCCACTGGCTATTCATCGTTTAAACATCGCTATCGCCCAGGCCAAAGAAGCGGGTTTGCTTGGTAAAAATATATTGGGTACAGGTTTTGATTTTGACCTGGAAATTTATCAGGGTGCAGGAGCATTTGTTTGCGGTGAAGAAACGGCCCTGATGACTTCAATCGAAGGAAAACGAGGCATGCCCCGTCCGAGACCTCCCTTCCCCGCCGTAGCGGGACTCTGGCAGAAACCAAGTATACTGAACAATGTGGAAACTCTGGCCAACGTCGGACAAATAATTCTGCGCGGCGCATCATGGTACGCATCCATCGGAACAGAGAAGAGTAAAGGTACAAAGGTTTTCGCTCTAACCGGTGATGTTAACAACGTCGGTCTGGTCGAGGTTCCCATGGGTACAAAACTCGGCACTATTGTTTATGACATCGGCGGCGGTATCCCCGGAGGCAAGAAATTCAAAGCGGCTCAGCTTGGTGGTCCTTCCGGTGGCTGTATTCCCATTCAGCATTTGAATGCCCCTGTTGACTATGAAAAAGTTGCCGAACTCGGCGCTATCATGGGGTCCGGTGGTTTGATTGTTATGAATGAAGACAAGTGCGCCGTCGATATGGCCCGGTTCTTCATGGATTTCTGCCAGGACGAATCATGCGGTAAATGTACCCCCTGTCGTGAAGGAACAAAACGCATGCTGGAAATTCTGACCAATATTACCGAGGGCAAAGGGAAAGAAGGAGACATCGAGCTTCTGGAAGAAATGGCTACCGTTATCAAAAATGCTGCCCTTTGCGGACTGGGACAAACCGCCCCCAATCCGGTTTTGAGCACCATTCGTTATTTCCGCAAAGAATATGAGGAACACATCCGCGATCACAAATGTCGTGCCGCAGTTTGTTCGGCAATGTTCAAATCGCCTTGTCAGCACACATGTCCTATTGGAATGGATATTCCTTCATATATCGCCCTGATCAGAGCGGAAAGATTTGAAGACGCTTACAGAATACTTCTGCAGACAAATCCCTTCCCCTCAGTTTGCGGAAGAGTATGTGATCACAAATGTCAGAGCAAATGCCGCCGTGGCAACATGGATGAGGCAATAGCCATCAAATTCCTGAAACGTTTCATTACAGACAATGCTGTACGTCCCAAGGTAGAAGCAGTACCGGTTACCCGCAAAGAAAAGATAGCCGTTATCGGTGCCGGTCCTGCCGGATTGACCGCAGCGCGCGATCTTGCTCTACGCGGTTACAAAGTAACAGTTTTCGAAGAATTGCCCAAAGCCGGCGGTATGCTTTATTGGGGTATTCCTTCCTATCGTCTGCCGCGTAATATTCTCGATAACGAAATTGACGATATCCACAAATTGGGAGTGGAAATCAAACTGAAAACCCGTGTCGGTAAAGATATTACTTTTGCCAAACTGCAAAAAGATTTCAATTATATCTATCTGGCCACCGGTGCCCATAAGAGTCAGAAGATGGGCGTTGAAGGCGAAAACCTGAAAAACGTTTTCGGAGGCGTGGAATTTCTGCGTGACTTCAATGCCAATGAAGGTAAATGGCTGAAAGGCGAAAAAACCCTCGGCAAGAAAGTGGCCGTCATCGGTGGAGGTAATTCCGCAATAGATGCTGCCAGAGTAGCCATGCGTCTTGGCGCCAGCGTTACCATTCTCTATCGCCGCCTGAAACAGGATATGCCGGCTGCCGAAGAAGAAATCAAAGCGGCCGAGGAAGAAGGAATCAAGATTGAACTCCTGGTAGCTCCTCTGAAAATCGAAGGAACCAAAGGAAAGGTCAGTTCGATTACCTGCCAGAGAATGGCACTGGGCGACTTTGACAATAGCGGCCGTAAAAAACCGGTCCCGGTAGAAGGCTCCGACTTTACCTTGAATGTCGATGCCATCATCGCTGCTATCGGCCAGGCTCCTGATATGAGCTTTATCGACAAGAAAGCCGGCATAGAGATCAACAAGTGGGATTGCTACAACGTCGGCAACGTTTACAAATCACGCACCAACAATCCCAAATTTTTTGCCGGCGGCGATGCTGCAACAGGTCCGGATACGGTCATTGCCGCTATCAGCGCCGGTCATCAGGCGGCTGATGATATTGACTCGGCCATACGCGAAGCTAACGGCGAACGTCCTTATGAAAAACCTGAATCGGAAAAGATCGATATACCTTTAATTATCGACGAAGAATCTGTAGAAACTCCACAGATGTCCATGCCGGAAATGTCTGCATCCAAACGTAAAAAGACTTTTGCGGAAGTGGAACTGGGATTCAAAAAAGCGGATGCCATTAAGGAAGCATGCCGTTGCCTGCGTTGTGATGCAAGTATTTAGTTTTTGTTTGTAAAGATTAAGGAGAAATAATTTTATGTCAACTGTCAAATTGACTATAGATAATCGCCAAGTAGAAGTGGAAGCCGGTACAACTATTCTGGAAGCTGCCCGGAGCATTGGAATTAAGATTCCCACGCTGTGTGCATGGACGGAAAGAAACCACACACCGGGTGCCTGCCGGGTTTGTATGACCGAAGTTGAAGGTCAGCGCTCCCTGGTCGCCGCCTGTGTTTTTCCGGTGACTGAAGGCATGGTTATTCACACCAATACAGAAAAAGTCCGTCAGGCCAGAAAAATGGTAGTGGAACTGCTACTGGCCAATCATCCGCAGGAATGCAATTTCTGCGTCAGAAACGGCAACTGCGAATTGCAGAAAGTAGCTGAGTTTGTCGGCCTCAAAGAAGTCCGTTTTGAATACACCAAATTCCCCAAGGAAGGGATGATCGACCGTTCCAGCCCCGCTATTGTTCGGGACAGTCGCAAATGCATCGAGTGTCACCGTTGCGTAACTGTCTGCGAACAGGTTCAGACTGTAAGTGTCTTGACCCCCGCGCACCGCGGCAGCGATGTCAAAGTGGTTCCGGCGTTTGATTTGCCCCTGATTGAATCCAACTGCGTGGCTTGCGGACAGTGTATTCTTGTTTGTCCGGTCGGCGCCCTTTATGAAAAGGATGATGTCGATGCAGTATGGAAAGCCTTGCAGGATTCGACAAAGCACGTCATTGTCCAGGAAGCTCCGGCAATTCGAGCAGCTTTAGGTGAGGAATTCGGTATGCCTCCGGGAAGCCTTGTCACCGGTAAAATGATTGCTGCCTTGAGGAGATTGGGCTTTGATAAAGTCTTCGACACAAACTTTACCGCAGACCTCACTATTATTGAAGAAGGAAATGAACTGCTCAAAAGAGTCAAGGAAGGCGGAACTCTGCCGATGATTACCTCTTGCTCTCCCGGTTGGGTCAAATTTTGCGAGCATTTTTATCCGGATCTTCTCGGAAATATCTCAACCTGCAAATCGCCACAGCAGATGTTCGGCGCACTGGCCAAAACATATTATGCGGAAACAGCGGATATCGATCCGAAAGATATCGTTTCGGTATCGATTATGCCCTGCACCGCCAAAAAATTCGAAGCGCAACGCCCGGAAATGAACGGCAGTGGTTTCCGTGATGTGGATTACGTTTTAACAACACGCGAACTTGGACGTATGATCAAGGAAGCCGGCATTGATTTTGAAGCTTTGGACGATGAAGATTACGATGCTCCGATGGGTGAATATACCGGCGCCGCCACGATATTCGGCGCCACAGGCGGTGTTATGGAAGCAGCCCTGCGTACGGTTTACGCGGTTGTCACGGGTGAAAACCTGCCCAGTCTGGATATTACCCCTGTCCGTGGTTTGGAAGGCGTCAAGGAAGCGACTGTGGAAGTCGGTCCATTAGGAAAGGTAAAAGTGGCCGTAGCTCACGGACTGGGTAATGCCCGCAAATTATTGGACAAGATCCGTGAGGGTAATGCTGATTATGCCTTTATCGAAATTATGTGCTGTCCCGGCGGTTGCATCTCCGGCGGCGGCGAGCCTATACCTACTAATGACGAAATTCGGATCTTGCGTTCCGACGCTCTATATAAAGATGATGGGTCGGTTCAGAAAAATCGCCAATCACATGAGAATGAATCCGTTAAAAAATTATATGAAAAATTCCTGAAGGAACCTCTCGGACACCAGTCTCATAAATTGTTGCACACCAAGTATACAAATAGAGGAACAGATTTGCCTCACAGGAAAAATGGTTAATTTTTTTCGATAAAATCCATTGATATTAAAGGGGTTTGCTTCAACCGGGGCAAACCTTTTTATTTTTATTCCCAATACATGGCCATTATGAATGAAAAAAGAATCGAACATGATTTTTTAGGATCGTTAGAAATTTCTGAAAATGTTTACTGGGGAATTCACACCCAGAGAGCCATTAACAATTTTCAGATCAGCGATACAAAAGTTAACTGTTTGTTGATTCGCGGACTGGCGATGGTTAAAAAAGCATCCTGCCTGGCTAATGCTGAAAACGGTTATCTTTCAGAAGCCAAAGCAAGCGCTATTGCCGCCGCCTGTGAAGAAATAATTGCCGGAGAACTTGCCGATCAATTTCCAGTTGACGCTCTTCAAGGAGGCGCGGGAACATCGACTAACATGAATCTCAATGAAGTAATCGCCAACCGCGCCATAGAAATACTCGGCGGACGTAAAGGCGATTATACAATTATTCATCCTCTGGAAGATGTGAATCTGCATCAATCAACGAATGATGTTTACCCAACGGCCATTAAAATTGCCGGAATTATCGCTTTGCGGCAACTTGCACAAGTCGTCGCACATCTGCAAGGCGCATTTCAGGAAAAAGAAAAGGTCTTCAGCGAAATAGTTAAGATAGGACGAACAGAGCTGCAGGAAGCAGTTCCCGTTACATTGGGCGCCGAGTTTTCCGCTTTTGCCGAAGCCTTTACACGAGATCGCTGGCGCACATTCAAATGCGAGGAACGTTTACGTGTGGTCAATCTCGGCGGCACAGCTGTCGGTACCGGCCTCACTGCACCGCGAAATTATATCTTTTTAGTTATTGAAAAATTAAGGGAAGTAACCGGTCTTGGCCTTTCCCGTGGGGAAAATATTATGGGAGAAACGGCCAACGCTGATGCTTACGTCGAGGTCTCCGGCATTCTCAAGGCTCATGCCGTCAACCTGATTAAAATTTCCAACGATCTGCGTCTGATGAATCTTCTCGGAGAAATAAAACTCCCGCAATTACAGGCCGGATCCTCCATCATGCCCGGCAAAGTAAATCCTGTTTTGGCGGAAGCAGCCATTCAAGCCGGCATGAAGGTCATTGCCAATGACGGTATCATAACCGAAGCCGTTACCCGTGGTACACTCCAAATTAATGAATTTCTGCCGCTCCTGGCGCAGGCGCTGCTGGAATCCCTGGCTTTGTTAATTAACATTGACACGCTTTTGGTAAAATATATAAAAGGCATCGTAGCCGACGAAAAAATATGTGCGCAATATTTCGACCACAGTCCGATGATTATCACAGCTCTTCTTCCCTCAATAGGTTATGAAAAGGCAACTCAACTAATTATCGAGTTTTCTACAGGCAAAGAAAAGAATATGCGTTTATTTTTAGAACAGAAACTGGGCAAGAAGACAGTGGATAAATATTTATCTCCGTGTCAATTAACATCCCTGGGCTATAAAGACAATGGACAACACACCTAAAGGAAACCGGCTGCACATTGCACTAATGGGACGTACCAATGTCGGCAAATCCAGTTTGCTCAATTTAATCCTTGGTCAGGACATTGCCATCACCTCACCTGTAGCCGGAACAACAACCGATATTGTGGAAAAGGCTATGGAGCTCTTGCCGTTGGGTCCTGTTTTATTTCTGGACACGGCCGGGCTGGACGATATTTCGGAACTTTCAGATGCAAGACTTAAGAAAACAGTTAAAATTTTTGACCGTGCTGATGTTATCATTCTGGTAATTGAACCCGATATCTGGACAGAATACGAAGATACCGTTCTGGCCAAATCATACGAACGTAAAATACCCATCTTGATTGTTGTCAATAAAATTGATTTACGTCAGCCTTCCCCTGCCTGGTTAAAAATGATTACCGAAAAAACGGGACAGGTTTTTACGCTTTCCTGCAGTGATGAAAAACAACGCAAGATTTATCTTGACGCACTAAAGCAGCAATTACTGGAAAAAGCACCGGCCGATTTTATCGGCACACCATCGCTGATTGGCGATCTTCTACCACCTGGAGGTTTGGCTGTTTTAGTTGTGCCCATCGATTTGCAGGCGCCTAAAGGACGATTAATTCTGCCTCAGGTACAGACCATCCGTGATACGCTTGATAATGACGCTACGGCACTTGTAGTCAAAGAAAGAGAACTCGCCGCTGCACTAGTCAATCTGAAAAATCCACCGGCGATCGTGGTAACTGATTCTCAGGCCATTCTCAAAGTCACAGCTGATGTTCCTGAAAATATTCCTGTCACAACATTCTCCATATTATTTGCCAGACAAAAATCGGATCTGGCGGTCATGGCCGCAGGCGCGGCAGCAATAGATATATTGCAACCCGGTGACCGCGTATTAATCGCAGAAGCCTGTTCTCATCACGCACTGGAAGACGATATCGGCCGGGTAAAAATCCCCCGCTGGCTTCGCCAATATATCGGAGGAGACTTACAAATCGATGTTTCCTCCGGACGGGATTATCCAGATGACTTAAAAAAATATAAATTGATAATGCACTGCGGTGCCTGCATGATTAACCGCCGGGAAATGCTCAACCGCTTGCGCAAAGCTAAGGAAGCAGGCGTCCCTATCACCAATTACGGCATAGCGATTTCTTTTTTGCAGGGAGTCATCCGCAGAAGCCTTGCACCCTTCCCTTCCGCACTGGAAGTTTTCGAAAAACGAACGAAGGATAGAAGCAGATAGATTATTAATTGTGGATTTCACCCTTCAACGACATAATACTCCATCACTGAACTGTCACCGCTATGGTCTCTTCTCTTCATTTTCACCTTTAATATCAATAGTATACATTCAAATAAACTTTGTGAAAAAAATATCATAAAAAGTCTTGATTTTTTTTATTTTTTATACATAATTGGTCTAATGGTAGTACCAATATGCTATATACACTTTCAAATAAATTACGCGGATTTCTTGAACTAGAATCGCACGAGGAAATGCCCATGGAAAATAAACTAACCCCTGTTGAAAAAATGAAAGCTCCTGAACAAATCGTCGAAATACTGCTGAAATACATATTGCAGGGCGGTGTTAATCCCGGTGATAAATTGCCTGCCGAGAGAACCTTGGCTTCGCAACTTAATGTGACCAGAGCAACTTTACGTGAGGCTTTAAAGAAACTTGAGCAGTTGAAATTGATTGTCATACATCAGGGTAAGGGAATTATCGTTGAAGATTTTCATAACGCTTCTTTGGATCTGATATTCTCATTACTTGTAATAAACGGTGAAATCGATTTCAAAATTCTGGAAAATATTTTTGAAGCCCGCGAACTTTTTGGAACCGATGTGGCAAAACTTGCGGCAAGGCGCGCTAAAAAGAAAGATATCGAACAAATGAAAATACTTATGGAAGAGCTGCTGACTACAACCGATCCTGTAAAAATACACCTTTTGGATTTTGAATTTTTTCGGCAGCTCGCTATGGCCAGCAAAAATATCGTTTATATACTGCTGATGAATACTATCAAAACAATTTATGACAAACATTTAGATCTATTTCTGCCGCCATCTACAAATTTTAATACATCCTTACAACAGGAAATATTAAATGCTGTCATAAACGGGGACGAGGAAAAAGCAGCACAAAGTGCCAGAAAATTTATGCAAAGAGGACTGTCGTTACTTAAATCTCTCAATTCTGATGCATGAAAGATTGAATATTCGGAAAACCGGAACACATCTGGTTTTCAGTTATTATGAGAATTGAAAAAATAAATATATATGCGGAGGAGTAAAAAATGCAAGCAGCCACAAATCTCAAAGATTATCAGACCGAGTCCCAGGAAAAAATGAAAGTACTGAAAATACAGCGAACCTGTGTTCACGACGGACCCGGTATCCGCACAACAATTTTTTTCCCAGGATGCGGGCTGAGATGCCTCTGGTGCCAGAATCCGGAAGCACTATTCTTCCGGCCTGAGTTCGCCGATGACGGCGATTACTCGATTCCCGGCATTGTCGAACTCGTTTCCAGAGACAAAGATTATTACTGCAAAACAAACGGCGGCGTAACGCTCTCCGGCGGTGATCCACTACTGCAGGACGCGGATAGTTTGATACCTTTGCTTGAAGCATTTAGAAAAGAAAAAATACATATCGCTGTTGAAACGTCATTGCACGTTCCGTGGGCAAATGTTGAAAAATTGGCACCCTATGTGAATCTTTTCCTTGCCGACCTTAAGGTAGTCGGTGATGACAACCTCCACAAAAAACTAACCAAGCAAAGCAGCAATCTGATTCATGAGAATATTAAAAAGCTGATTGCCTTAAATGCCAATGTCAATTTCCGCATGGCGATTATACCCGGTTACAACGATGCGGAAGAAAATATCAAAGCCGCAGCAGAGTTTCTAAAATCCGTTAATCACAATTCTATAGAACTACTCAAATACCATAACATGTATGAAGACAAGGCCAGACGTTTGGGTTTGATTACCGAATCACTGAATATCACCATTGAGCAGAGCCTAAATGCAGTTAAGAAAGCCGCTGAACTTTTCAAAACACTCGGCATCAAGGCATCCTGCTACGATTTGGATGCAAAAAGACATAAGGCTGTCTTTACGCAACGTGTACATGATATACAAAACGACATCAGGGCAAGCGGCAGAGCCCTCTGCTTTGAAGTTTCCAGGCTAAAGACGGATTACTACAAAAGAAACGGTTTTAAGAAACCTAATCCCATTCACAGAGCAGAACGTCTGGACTATGTATTAAAGAATAAGAGTGTTATCATCTATCCTCAAGAACTGCTTGTCGGTAATTTCACGGCCAAGAGATGTGCAGGCCAGATATGGGAAGAACACTACGGCGCCCTCTTCGCCTCAATCCTCCATCAAATCCATCGCCAAAAACCTGTTCCTTTCCAGTGCACATGGAAGGAAAGGATTAACTTCTTTTATAGAACTCTTCCGTTCTGGCTGGGACACTGCCTCCTTTTGAAGGTGGCCAATTCCATCCCGAAGTTTATGCTTACCATCGCCCGTGCCTCGGAAAATGCATACGGATTCAATAATAACGTAGCCGCCATTGCGCATTTCACAATGAACTACGACCGCATTCTGGCTCTGGGAACCACGGGGATCATCAAAGAGATCGAGGCCGCGCGCAAAGGGAAACCGGAAAGCAGCCAGGCCTTCTACGAAGGCGCCATTATTGGGCTGAAGGCTGTGGAAGCCTTTGCGCAACGTTATGCCGACAAGCTCTCCAACCTGGCCAAGGAAGAAAAAGACTTGCAGCGCCGCAAGGAGTTGGAAGAGATGGCCGCCATCTGCGCTTATGTGCCTAAGAACCCTGCCCGTACCTACCATGAGGCACTCCAGAGCATGCTTTTCTTCCAGATCGCCGTCTGCACCGAGTCATACGAAAACGCCATCTCTCACGGCCGCCTCGATCAGGTAGTCTATCCCTTCTACAAGAGAGATAAGGAAGCCGGCATCATCGATTACGATAAGGCGAAAGAACTGCTTGCCCTCTTCATCCTAAAGATGGACGAAGTCATCCTCGTCAACGACGGCGACACCTACCTCCGTATCGGCAGGCTCTTCGAGACTATGTCCGTGGACCAGGCGATTACGGCCGGCGGCGTCGGAAGAGACGGCAAGGACGCCACCAACGACTGTACGTACATGTTGCTCGATATCTGCGAACTTCAGCCTTACGCCTGTAATATGACGGCGAGGATTCATAAGGACAGCCCTCAGGAATATCTGGACAGGCTGGCCGAGGTGTACATCAACGGCGCTCCCATGCCGGCCCTGTACAATGACGACATCTATCTCCCGAGCTTGGCCAAACATTATCCCGACATCCCCGCGGAACATGCGAGGAATTACGCCGTCATCGGATGCGTCGAGCCGAATGTCAGCGATGACCACTTCGGCAACACCGACTGCGCCAACGTGAACGTTGTCATGCCCTTTCTACAGGCATTGAGAGGCGAGGAAAGCGATTTGTGGAATGTCGGCCTCGCCGATCAGATGGAAAAGATGACTACTAAGTTCTTCGAGTATAATTGTCGGAGGGATAATAAGCCCTCCAAATACATCCTTGCGAAGTATTTGAACGCCAGGAACAGGTTCAAGAAGAAGAGAACTCCCGCACCGAAACCGCCTGCGAATATGGATGAGTTGCTCTTGCGTTATCAGGCGCGTCTGAATTTCCTGACCAACTCGGTTCTGGCCGATCACCATGATATCGAAAAGGTCATCGCCGAGCACTTCACGACGCCTCTTTCCTCGACGCTCTTTCCGAATTGCATCGACAGCGGAAAGGATGTGTGTCAGGGTGGTGCAAAGGTGAACAGCAGCGGCATTCAGGCGGTAGGAATCACCGATGTCGCGGATTCATTATTCGCGATTGATGAGGTGGTATTTAAGAAAAAGCTGTATCCTATCCTTGATGTCATCAATGCCATCGACAACAACTTCGAGGGTGCCCGCAATCAGGAGATCAGGAAGGCGCTGCTCGCAATTCCGAAATTCGGTCATGACGGCTCCAGAGAGGCTTCCGCCTGGGTCAACAAAACCTTGGATATATGGTGCAAGGCATTGAAGTCGGTGAAGAACTGTCCCCGTAACGGCATTTACACCGCCGGCTATTACGCCCTGAATGTCAACGATGTTTACGGGCATAAGACTCCCGCCCTGCCCTCGGGAAGATTGGCCGGTGTTTCTCTTGCCAACAGTGTCACGCCACATTACGGTATGGAAACGACGGATTTGCTATCGTCCTTGAATGCCGTCTCAGAGGCTGATTTCGTCAACTATGCCCCCAACGGTACCTCAGTTACATTCACCGTTGATTCGGCTTTATTTCAGGGTCAGGAAGGAGTCAGAAACCTAGCGGGCATCTTCAGCACCTTCTTCAAGAAAGGCGGCATGCAGTTCCAGCCGAACGTTATCGACAAGCAGATCCTGCTCGATGCCTACGACCATCCGGAAAAATACCCGCATCTCCTGGTCCGTGTTGCCGGCTATTGCTCATACTTTAATGATCTTTCTGATGATTTGAAAAAGATTATTATTAACAGAACTTGTTATTCTTAGAAAAAGGGGCGGGATTATATAATAATTATTAAAGATGAACCGGAAAAATATTTAAAGGAGGATTTATGAAAAAATCGTTATTATTTTCCATCATTTTAATTTTGTTTGCTGTATTGGCCTATGGAGCAGAACCACAGAAAGTAAATTTCAACATCGATAAAGCGAAGTTGGAATCGGGCACCCTTCAGGTCTTTGAGGAAAATTATGTAGTAGAGGGCAAGGGGCAGAAAAAGCGCGCTGTCGGGGTCATTCTGATCAATGCACCACCTGAAAAAGTTTGGAATGTTCTGGAAAACTGGGACGTTATGGGGGAATTCGTTCCAGGTCTGTCTTACTATAAAACAGTTCACGTAATTAAACCCATCGGAAAAGATGATATTGGAGAAACTCTTATTGAAGGAAAACTCAGTTTTCCACCTATCAGATATACCCTTGATGTTACATTTGATAAAGCCAACTTAAGGCAGGATTGGCGTATGGTCACGGAAAAAGAAATTGCATCTTACAATGCAAAACAGGAAGTTTTGGAAAATAACAGCTCAATGATCAAAAGCATAGAAGGATATGAATATCTTGAACCATATAACAACGGATCACAAACAGTTTATACATACGCGCCTATTATTGAAACATTTGGTGCCGTACCCGATTTCATCGATAGGGCATTAACAAAAAATACGCTTTCCGGATATGTAAAATCCGTAAAGAAGCGCGTTGAATCCGGAAAGTAATAAGTGTCGCCGCTTTGGTAGAAAAAGAAATTACTCGTTTATACTATAAAGAATATTGACAAAATCATATAAACAAAGATATGGAATAAGCGAGAAAAATTATTATTGCCTGAAAGGGAGGAATATTCTGATCTTGAGGGAAGTTTGAAGTCTTTTTTAAATATTAATGTTTTTAATACAAAAGGTTTGATTCTTCCCGGATCAAACCTTTTGTATTATGGAGGTATAAATGGATAAACGCATTGGAACTGTAACAATTATCATTACCGACAGAACCAGTCAGGCTCAGAAAGTAAACCGGATTCTTTGCGACTGCGGAGAGATAATCATCGGACGCATGGGATTGCCTTACGCGCCCGGCAATTTGCACATTATCGCGCTTATCGTTCATGCCACTAATGATGAAATCGGCGCGTTGACGGGAAAACTCGGTGCACTACCCGGCGTTTCTGTCAAATCCTCCCTGACAAAAATTTAACCAACGTTAAAGGATAAGTTATATAATGAAAGATTTCATTAACGACAATTACATTGAAAACATTCTTGCACAAGCGAAAAATACCGATGCAAAACATATACGCGAAATTATCGACAAGTCTTATGAACTGAAAGGCCTGTCTCCGGAAGAAGTCGCCATCCTCCTGCAAACGGAAGATAACGAGCTCATCGGAGAAATCTTACAGGCGGCGCATAAAATAAAGAAAGATATTTACGGCAACCGCCTTGTTCTTTTCGCTCCACTTTATATAGCCAATCATTGCACCAACAACTGTCTGTACTGCGGATTTCGCCGCGACAACAAGGAACTCAACCGCGTGGCGTTGACGATGGAACAAATTAAAAACGAAGTAAAAGTTTTGGAACGTGAAGGTCACAAACGTCTGCTGATGCTCTGCGGTGAGCACCCGGAACGCTCGTCACTGGAATACTTCATAGAAGCCATTGAAACCGCTTATTCCGTAAAAACCGAAAAAGGCGGGGAAATCAGGCGAATCAACGTGGAGATCGCCCCGCTGGAAGTGAATAAATACAGGAAACTGAAAAAAACCGGCATTGGAACTGTCGTTTTATTTCAGGAAACGTATCATCACGAAACTTACAAAATCATGCATCCCGGTGGTCCCAAGAAAGATTACACCTGGCGTCTTACAGCCATGCACCGCGCACAGGAAGGAGGCGTTGACGATGTGGGCATCGGCGCGCTTTTCGGGCTCTATGATTACAAATTCGAAGTTATGGGATTGCTTTTGCACGCCCTGCAACTGGAAAAAGACTGCGGTGTCGGTCCGCACACCATTTCCATTCCGCGTCTGGAACCGGCCTTCAACGCACCGGCGGCCATCAAACCATCCAATCCCGTCAGTGACCATGACTTTAAAAAGCTCGTCGCTATTATTCGCATGGCAGTCCCCTACACGGGAATGATTCTCTCCACCAGAGAAACTCCGGAATTGCGCGATGAAGTTTTTGCGCTGGGCATTTCCCAGATCAGCGCCGGTTCCCGAACCAATCCCGGCGGCTATCAGGAAAACAGCAGCGATGCTTTCCGCGCAGCACAATTTAATTTAGGCGATACACGTACACTGGATGAAGTTATTCTGGACATTACCGAGCGCAGTCACATCCCCAGCTTCTGCACCGCTTGCTACCGTCTGGGACGCACGGGCAAAGATTTTATGGATCTGGCCAAGCCCGGTTTGATTCAAAAATTCTGTCAGACCAATGCTGTTTTTACTTTTAAAGAATATCTGCTGGATTACGCTAGTCCCGTAACCCGTGAGGCAGGAGAAAAACTGATTAAAAAAATGCTGAACAAAACTTTTAAAACAAAAAGAAAGAAAATGGTATCCGACCGTCTGCAAAAAATCGAGGAAGGCACAAGAGATGTCTATATCTGATAAAATTGAAAAGCTGCTGCTCAAGGTGGAAATCGGTAAACCCTTGGGCAGAAAGGAAATCATCGATCTTTTAAGAATGCCGGGCGATTTTGCTCAGGATCTTTTCGTAACCGCCGATCGCATCCGTCAACGCGAGATCGGCGACGAAATATTCCTGCGCGGGATTATCGAATTTTCCAATTACTGTGAGTGCAATTGCCTTTACTGCGGTTTGCGCAAAAGCAACAATAAGCTCCACCGCTACCGCATGACCGATGATGAAATAATAAATACTGCACAAGAAATCAAAAAATTACGTTTAACCACGGTAGTTTTACAGTCTGGGGAGGATTCTTTTTATTCCACCGACAGGATTTGCCGCCTGATTGAACAAATAAAAAAAGAAACAGGTTTAATTATTACATTATCCATCGGCGAAAAAAGCACTACGGATTTTCAGTCATTTCTGCAATCAGGCGCCAATCGTTACCTGCTCAAACAAGAAACTGTATCGCCGGAGCTTTACAAATACCTGCGTCCGGGATGTCAATTGGATAAACGAATTCAATGCCTGCGTTCGCTCAAATTGCTGGGTTTTGAAACAGGAACAGGAAACATGGTGGGACTACCGGGACAGACACTGGAAATTCTGGCAGATGATCTGCTCTTTATGAAACAACTTGATGCCGACATGCTGGGTATCGGACCATTTATCGCTCACCCCGACACACCCCTTGCCGGCATTGAAAATGATGATGTGGAACTGACTTTACGTGTTCTGGCCCTTGCCCGAATTCTTACACTTAATACCAATATCCCGGCTACAACCGCTCTGACCGCTCTTCATCCGCAGGGAAGAATTTTGGCTCTCCAGGCCGGAGCCAATGTCGTCATGCCTGATTTCACGCCGGAAAATTACAAAATACATTATGAAATTTATCCCGGCAGAACAGATGCCGGTTCGGCAGCAGAAATCATCAGCAAACTTGAAAAAGACTTTCGGTCCATTGGAAGAACGGTTTTATATTCACCAGGTAATCGTCCCGGAAAATAATTTTGTCTGAGCATGTACGATTATAATGAACTTACTGCTATCAAATCTTTTACATGAACATGTCTGTTTTCGTCTATAGATAAACCTTCATCGATAAGCTTCAGTACAAGTGATTTTTCTTCCGGAAACTTATATCCTTCATAATCCTGACGGAAAAGAAGGCCGCTTTGCCGGTTTGCCCATGCATTCATACTGTGATCAAAACATACCCTGGACGTGACATTCAACCCGTCAATCATCACCCGCAACTCTTCCAACCGTTCGTGAGGTGAAGAGATGTGCATCCTGCCCTGCTCATAATCATCACATATCGGCGTACCGCGACGCGGAACAAAAGGCCGCGAACGGATATAGTGTGGATTGATTTCATTTAAAACCAATGCTGTATTTTTCGCATGTTGCTGCCAGCGTTCTCTCCCTCCTATATCGGGCATCCAATATTCGGAAAGCTGAAAACCGGCCGCCATCGCTTTTTTCCCACCATCAATCTGTTCGGTACTGGTCACGCCTTTGCGGATAATTTTCAACACTTCATCATCCCCGGTTTCCAAACCCACGTGAACACGATCAAGTCCCGCTTTATGAATAGCTTTCAAATCTTCGAGCTTTCTCTGCGAAAGCGTTTTCGAACGAGTGTAGGAAGTTACTCTGGTAAGAGAAGGAAACGTTTTTCGCAAATGTTTCAGCACTTCGACAAATTCCTGAGGCCTCATAATCATGCTGTCGGCATCCTGAAGAAAAGCCGTTCTCCTGCCGTAATAAAGCCAGCTGAATACTGTGGAAAAACAATGATTTTCATCAAGATATGGATCGACTCTCAAGAGCGCATGAAGGACATCCCTGTTTATACGTCCTTCCCACCCAATTTTTCTTGCAACCTCCTGTATTTCATCAACCATAATTTTGACTGTATCAATATCGGCTTTAATATCTTCAACCGAACGATAAACATAGGAATGACCTTTGTACATTTCGCAAAAAGTGCATTTATTCCAAGGACAATTTTCAGTAACGCGTAACAAAAGTGAACCACTTCCTCCTTCACTCGGGGGGCGGTAAACGCCTACAGCAAAAGATAATTTTCTGATTTTTTCAACATTGCTCCGATAAATCTCATTTCCAGCTATAAAAGCCATATTTGCTCCATTTTTTAATTAGTTTGATAGATAATATAATACTTCCGGGCTATTTGGCAACATAAGTTATTGAAGTTATTTATGACTGGCAGTTCTCTTAATATATCAAAAAAAACACTACTTTATGTTTGACAAAATAAGATATTGAAGCTATAAGCGGTTTCAAACTGTTGTCCAACTTTTATGCCACATGGAAAATTTATGACCATGAGTTCGTATGTTAAGATTGGAAGCAACATAATGATACTATAGTTATGATAAAATTTTAAATCAAGAGAGGGATGGTATTTATGGCAAATGAAAATTTAGAAAGTAAAAGATGGCTGATTGCCATCGCAGCTATTGTCATGCAGCTCTGTCTGGGTACAGTGTATGCTTGGTCTTGCTTCAAAAAACCCTTAATGGGCGCACACGGTTGGGCGGAAACTCCGACTCAGTTGACCTTTATGATTTTCATGTTTACAGTCGGTTGTGCTGCGGCTTTCGGCGGAACATTGGTAGATAAAAAAGGACCTAAATTTGTGGCCACTATCGGTGGTGTCCTTTTTGGCGGAGCAACCATACTTTCCGGTCTGGCCGACCAGTTAGGAAGCCTGCCTTTACTGTATATTTCCTATGGCTTAATTGGCGGATTGGGTAACGGATTTTGCTACGTTACACCCATTGCAACGTTGATTCGCTGGTTTCCGGACAAACGCGGTCTGGTTACCGGTTTGGCCGTTATGGGCTTCGGATTCGGCGCATTCTTCATGGGAAAGATCGCTCCTCCAATGATTATTGCTTTTAAAGGAGGCTTGACTGCTTCCGGCGTCGCTATGACATTCTACATCTGGGGTTTGATCTTCCTGGTTCTCGTAGTTGGCGCAGCTCTCTTCTTTAAAAATCCTCCACAGGGATGGCTGCCTGCCGGATTCAAACCAGCTGCTTCATCTGTTTCGGCAGCCGATTCATTTACATTTGGTCAAGCTATAAAAACCACCCAGTGGTGGATGCTCTGGGCAATGCTGTTCCTTAACGTCTCGGCCGGTCTGGGCTTGATTTCACAGATGTCGCCTTTAGCTCAGGAATATTATAAAAAACTTATTACCGATGCCAATCTCCTAAACAATCCCGAAGCATTGACCAAGGCACTGGCACTTGCAGGTGGAGCAGTGGTCTCCTATTCAGCCATTTTCAATGGATTGGGCCGTCTGTTCTGGGCACGCGTATCCGACACAATTGGTCGCAAAGCCGTTTTTGCTTCCATGTTTGCTTCTCAGGCTGTAATTTATTTATTGGTAGCCATGGGCTATATCAGCAATTACTGGCTCTTTATGGTAGCAGCCTGTTATCTACTGGCTTGCTACGGAGGCGGTTTTGCTACCATGCCGGCATTTGCTGCTGATAACTTTGGACCGGGCTATATTGGCAAGGTTTATGGTTTTATGCTTACGGCCTGGGCATGCGCTGGCATTGTCGGTCCGTTCGTCTTTTCCGCATTTAAGGCACAGGCGTTGTTTATTGCAGCTCTCCTGTTGGCCGTGGGCTTATTAATAGCTATTGTTTTTAAGGGTACAAAAGCAAAAGCTTAAACAAACTTTTTGACCATTCTATGAATAAGAGCCCCTTCAGTTACAAAAACTGGAGGGGCTTTTGATCATCAATACTTTTACCATAAATAATATTTTTTTATTTGACATTTATACGAATTTTATATAGTGCATGCGACAATTTGCAATTTTTGCTCAATTTAAGTCGTATATTTTTAATCTTGTCGTTTTGCATGTAAAGGAGGATTTAATGTCAAAAGATAAAGTTATGAATCGTTGGTATGTAGTTATCGGCGCGGTGCTCATCCAACTCTGTCTGGGGGCAATCTATGCGTGGTCTGTTTTCACACCCAGATTAACCAAATCTCTCGTTGAAGGTGGTATTTACGGTTTTACAGCGGCACAATCACAATGGGTATTTTCAGTTGGATTACTGATCTTTGCTGTTGTAATGGTCGTTTCTGGAAGAATGATGGTCAAGATCGGCCCCCGTAAACTGGCGGTAGCCAGCGCATTTGTATTGGGACTCGGATACATTTTAGGCGGTATTTTCGGCAACACTTTCTTGGCACAGTTGGTCTGCATCGGTGTCATTGGCGGAGCCGGCATAGGATTGGGTTATGTTGTTCCGATAGCCGTGGGTGTTAAATGGTTCCCGGATAAAAAAGGAATGGTAACAGGTCTGGCTGTCGCCGGATTTGGTTTCGGTGCTATGATCTGGGTCAAATCGGCCGATTCCTGGTTCCATCTGCTGGACACCCTTAACATTCTCAATCTGGGAGGAGTACAAAGCGTTTTTCTGCTTTACGGTGTCATCTTTATGATCGCCATTCTTCTTGGCAGCATCGTCATGATCGATCCTCCCCAGGGCTATGTTCCTGAGGGATGGACCCCGCCCCAAGCGACTACTGCCAGCGGGTCTACCGGCATGGTCAATTTTGAATCCAAGGAAATGATGACTACACCGCAATTTTATATGACGTGGTTAACATTCCTGTTTTCCGCAATGGCCGGTCTTATGGTTATCGGTAACATCAAGCTTTTCGGAATCGATGCCCTCAAAGCCCAGGGAATTGAAGTGGCAGTGGCATCCGCAGCCGCTGGAACAGCGGTAGCTTGGCTGGCCATCTTGAACGGCCTTGGCCGAATCGTTTGGGGAACTGTCTCCGATAAAATAGGACGCAAGACGTCTATTTTCTTCATGTGTCTTTTACAGGGCATTATCATGCTTTTCTTTTACAAAATGGGGAGCTCCTCCCTTATGCTGATTGTCGGCGCATGTCTAATTGGCTTTAACTTCGGCGGTAACTTTGCTCTTTTCCCGGCCATAACGGCTGACTACTTTGGAAACAAAAATGTTGGTCTTAATTACGGGTATGTCTTTTTTTCTTACGGCATTGCCGGTGTCTTAGGCCCTCAGATCGCCGCGCATTTCAAAGATGCCGCCAAAGGCAGTTCAGATCCGTCAGTATGGATCACCCCGTTTATGATCGCGGGAATAGCCTGTCTCGTCGGTGCAGCGATTACGCTTATTTCAAAACCACCCCAAAAAAAGGCATAACTTAATAAGGTTAAAAGCCAAGAAAATAAATTAATGTTTCTCTTACGAACAAATAAAAGCCCTTTCAGTTTTTTAACTGAAAGGGCTTTTTCATTAATTTCTCAATAATTTCAAATTTATGCTATTTATAACTTAATTGACATTCTTTTTCAATTTTTTTATAATTTACCAAAAAAACAATTACTTGTAAGTTTTAGTTTGATACTGGTACACAAAATTAGTTAAATTTATATAATTAAAACCAATCACTTCATTAAGGAGATTATTTTTACCCCAGTAAAGAATTTTTAATAAGAGTTCTCTTTCCATAAATGCATAAGTTTATAGAAGATTCAAGAACGAATATGTAAGAGGGAACCATGAAACAAAAAAAAAGCCTTTTACAGTATGGTTTTAAAATTGTTCCCGCACTGTTAATACTCATTCACACTCCATGCATTTATGCAGATCACGACACTTCGCTGCGCACGGATCTCAATTTTTCCTACACCTTCAATAATCAACTTAAATCCGTATCGTACGTGTTTCTTCAAGCGGACAAAGATGTATCCAATTTCGATTATCTGGAATGGGGAACAGGACTTCAATATCAAACTTCATTAAAATGGTTTTCTTTTCTTGTTTACTATCAGCAGAGTTTTTCAAAAGTTGAGCCGGACAATTGGTTGCTTGAGCAAAAACCAAGTATTAACATGAACACTTCAACTATTCTTTGTAATTTCAAAATATCCAACCAGATCCGTTATGAATATAGATTTACACCGGATTGGAATGATTACAGAATAAAAAACTCTCTGGAAATATCCCGGTCTGACATATTTTTTCAGCCTTATATAGGATGGGAGCTGTTCTATGAAAATCGCGATAAGGCTGTTATGCTCAACCGAATAAAATTCGGTGTAATTAAAAATATTAGCAACAATGTTTCTTTAGGACTATATTATCGAATTGATTTTTCAAACATTGACCATCAATGGGAATGGACCAGACAACTCATTGGGCTACAACTTTCACTAAAATATTAATGAAAGGATAATATAATTTTGCCTGGAATAAAAAACAAAAGTGTCATCAAACCCAATCTTGGCAGTCATTTTTTACAATGGTTTATAATTACATTTCTCATTCTATGCTTTGGCATTCCCTTTGCACAGGCGAGTGATCAAATTGTAATGGTCGGCGTTTATGAAAACGCACCAAAGATTTTCACCTCCAAATCCGGCAAACCGGCTGGCATTTTTATCGATGTTATAGAAAATATCGCAAAAGCCGAAGGATGGAAGTTGAAATATGTGTCAGGCACGTGGACAGAAGGGCTGGACCGCCTGGAAAAAGGGGAAATCGACCTTATGCCTGATGTAGCCTACACGACGGAACGGGGGAAAATATATTCCTTTCACAAAGTACCGATACTGTCCTCTTGGTACCTGGTATATGTTCCGAAAGGAAGTAATGTTCGTTCCATATTGGATCTGAATGGGAAACGTATTGTCGTACTCGAACGTTCTGTTCAGCAGGCAGCATTCGCCCAACTCAGCAAGGGTTTCGGGCTGGAAATTACCCTTATTGCAGTGCCGGATTACAAAACAATGTTTGAGAAGGTTGCCAAAGGAGAAGCGGATGCCGCTATAACAAATCGTTTTTACGGAACGAGACATGCAAAAATATTCGGACTTGAAGAAACTTCAGTTATTTTTGAACCATCCGATCTTTTCTTCGCGGCAAAGAAGAATGATCCCAAACACTTGCTGGGTTATATTGATAACCACATCTCCGCTTTGAAAAAAGACACTCAGTCAGTTTATTATGCATCGCTAAAAAAGTGGACAACCGAAGAGGTGCAATTCAAGTTTCCGGCATGGTTACAAATTCTTATACTTGCTGCATCCATAATTCTTATTATGAGTATGGGAGGAAGTTTTGTTTTAAAGCACCAAGTCAATGAACGCACCAAGGAACTCAAACAAATAAATGAAGAAATGGAGCAACGCATCAAATTACGTACTGCGGAATTGGCAGAAGCCATGGATAAAGCTCAGGCAGCCGACCGGCTTAAATCGGCTTTTCTTGCCGCCATGTCTCATGAACTCCGCACACCTCTTAATTCGATTATCGGTTTCACGGGAATGGTATTGCAGGGTCTTGCGGGTCCTTTAAACGAAGAACAAAAAAAACAACTGGGGATGGTCCGCAGCAGCGCCCGCCATTTGCTTGACCTAATCAATGATGTCCTGGATATTTCCAAGATAGAAGCAGGACAACTTACAATAATGTCGGAAGTATTTGATCTAAGAAAATCAATTGAAAAAACAGCGCAAATTATATCGCCCCTCGCCGAGAAAAAAAAACTTCTTCTCCGCTCTGAAATCGGAGGGGATATATCAGAAATGCGAGGAGATCAGCGAAGAGTGGAACAAATTATCATCAATCTCCTCAGCAACGCCGTGAAGTTTACGGAAAAAGGAGAAATTAATCTCAATTGTCATTCGGAAAATAATTTCATTATAATTTCCGTAAAAGACACCGGTATTGGCATCAAACCGGAAAATCTTAAAATTATTTTTGAAGCTTTTCGCCAAGTGGACAGCGGCATTGCGAGGGTGCAGGAAGGAACAGGTTTGGGACTGAACATTTCCAAAAAACTGGTGGAAATGATGGGCGGTTCTATTCATGTGGAAAGCACGCCAGGAAAAGGATCAATATTTACGATTATATTACCGAAAACAAAGGAGTAGAAAATGAATCCAATGGTTCTTGTAATTGAAGATAACGAACAAAACCTCTACCTGATGCGTTTCCTTCTGGAAAAAAACGGTTTCACCGTAGAAGAGGCAAAGGATGGAGAAAAAGGATTGGAAAGGGCAAGAGAGTTAAAACCGAATCTTATACTTCTTGACATTCAGCTTCCCAAAATGGACGGATACGCCGTGGCGCGTGAATTAAGAAAGAATAATGAACTTGCCGGCACACTCATTGTTGCCGTTACCTCCTATGCCATGGTCGGCGACCGTGAACGGATACTTGCTGCAGGAGCAGACGGTTATATTGAGAAACCGATTGACCCGGAAAAGTTCATCGAACAAATAAAGGAGCTCATTCGTTTCGAATAACATCATCAATATATTTTTGCATAAGGAGATCATTATGGAAAAAATTCTTGTCGTCGATGATGATGAGCAAAATGTTTCATACCTGGAAACACTTTTAAAAGCTAATGGATTCCAGGTAACGACTGCCCGCAACGGCTCTAAAGCGCTGGACGCGGCAAGAGAAGATCCTCCACATTTAATTATAAGCGATATCCTCATGCCTGTTATGGACGGCTTTATGCTCTGCAAAGAATGGAAAAGTGACGAGCGTTTAAAAAACATTCCTTTTGTATTTTATACGGCAACCTATACCGACCCCAAGGACGAAAAGCTGGCCATGGAAATGGGTGCCGACCTGTTTGTCATAAAACCTCAGGAACCGGATATTTTACTGAAACTAATTCAAGATTTTTTAACAATGTTTAAATCAAAGTTAACAGAAAAAACACCGGAAGTGGAACTTTCCGAAGAAGCATTTATACAAGAGCATAATGAAGCATTATTCAGAAAATTAGAGAAAAAAATCCGCCAACTGGAAGAAGCAAATCAAATGATTAGAGAAAGTGAAACAAAATACCGTTCCGTTTTTGAAAATTCCATATCGGGCATCTATCGAACAACGAAAGAGGGGCGATTTCTTACTCTAAATCCTGCTTTTTACCGTATGCTCGGGTACGGCTCGCAAGAAGAATTAAGATCGCTTGTCACCGATATTAACACTCAACTTTATGTAGTCCCTCAAGATCGCGCTCGTCTTGTTGAATTGCTCGAAAAAAACAATTCTGTTCAAGGGTTTGAAACCAGATTTTATAAAAAGGACCACAATATAATATGGGTCAAAGCCGACGTTTGGACTATCCGTGACGCCAATAACAATATTTTGTATTATGAAGGAATTGCCGAAGACATTACTGACCGCATACAAAAAGAAAAAGAGCTTAAAACAAGCGCAGAAAAATTAAGAAGTGCTATGATGGGAACAATTCATGTTATGGCTACGATTGTTGAACATCGTGACCCATATACTGCCGGACATCAGCGAAGAGTATCCGAAATTTCTTCAGCAATAGCGAAAGAATTGGGATTATCACCCGGTCAGGTTGAAGGTGTTAAAATTGCCGGCTTAATCCATGACGTGGGCAAGATTTCTATCCCTACTGAAATATTGGTTAAACCGGGAAAACTGACGCCCACTGAAAGGCTTCTGGTGGAATCTCATGCTGAAGCCAGCTATAATATTCTGAAAGACGTTGATTTTCCGTGGCCCATTCTTGATGCCGTGCACCAGCATCATGAAAGGATAAACGGTTCCGGATACCCTCAAGGTCTGGCGAATGAAAAAATAGTCCTGGAAGCGCGCATTCTTGCTATCGCCGATGTTGTTGAGGCCATGGCATCTCACCGACCTTACCGGCCGGCACTGGGAATCGATATTGCGTTGGAAGAAATAGAAAAAAACAAAGGCATTCTTTATGATGAGAAGACAGCGAATGCATGTCTGACTCTTTTTCGAAAAAAGAACTATAAAATTTCGTAAGCGGTAAAAAAGAATTTCAAAAAAAGCGGCACCCGGCATTCTCCGGTTTTACCTTTGATTTGGAATTGGAATTAAGTATCTATGGATAATATAAAGTATTCGATTTCAGCCGACGGATAGAGCGTCTTCATGATTTTGGTGTAACGCCTGAGCTGTTCTTCGTATTTCTGCCTGAGCCCCCTCATCGAACCGGACTTGTAATCCATGATGGTTACAAGATTATTCGAAACAATCATTCTGTCCACGATGCCGAAATTTTCCTTGTCCGATATCTGCTGTTCTATATAGAGTTTGCCCGGTCTGAACATGATCGGGGTAACATCGCTCCTTTGAACAAAGCGAATCGCCGTTTCATATTCTTCCTCATTCAGTTCTCCGGCCTGCGGCAGCGCGTCCTGATGAACAACCTTGGCCAACCACCGGTGCAAACGATCGCCTCTCATGATGCCCGCCTTGATATTGGCGGATACCAGCGCCGGATCAATTTCGCCGTATTTTTCCGGCTCATCATGATGTTTGTACGGCGCCTTGAATATTGTCACAGACGGCGTAGTTTCCGACTTACCGGACGACGTGCAGATTTCTCTTTTACTTCCGTCAGGGGCAAATCTCGCAAATGTATTGAGGACGGCCTGATGAACAGACTTATAGTTTTCATTGTTTTTCTTTGGCAGAAATACCGTCAATGTCCGGACAGCCCGTGTCGCGGCGACATAGAATACATTGGACTTTTCGCGGCGCAGCCGCGCCAGATTTGCTTTGCGCGCGACCATGATTTCTCCGGCCATTGCCGTCTTACTCGCACTTAAGAAATCTATCTCCTTGCTCGAAAACTGCACATGACACCTTTCCGATTCCAGATAAAAAGGCGACTCCCTCTCCTCCTCATTCCAGAACACAAAGACATGATTAAACTGGAGGCCTTTGGTTCCGTGAATGGTATCCACCTTGATATTGTCGCTGTCCTCCGCTTCCGGCACCTTGACGTTAAACCGGACGTCAAACATCCTTAGCAGAAAATCATCTACATCGGCACTGTTTTCGCTGAAAAACGCCTGCGCCTCCTCCTGCCATATATCCAGAATCGTCGCGGCAATCTTCCCGCGTAATTGTTCAATGGCGCAACTGACGGCCATTAATCCGAAAGGCCGGGGAAACTTTTGCACAAACTCCATCCGTATTTCTTCGATATTCCCATACAGGTTTTTCCACAATGGCGAGGCTGCCGCCGCGGCGACAAAGCTTTTCTTATCTTCTTTGGCCAGAACACCGGCGATGAAAAACATGACCGCCACACCTTCGGGCGTCGAAAGAATCTGTCTCCCCTTCACCGCTGCCACGCCGATGCCGTTCTTCAAAAGTTCGGCTTCAATTTTCTGCACATGGTTATTTGTTAAAGCCAGCACCGCCATGTCTCCCCACAAACAGCCGTACTCGCCTTTTTTCTTCTTCAGATATTCGACGATCACGGTATAGAAATGAGCTTCCGACACGCCATCTTTTTCCAGTTCAACGCAATTCACCTCAGTGACACCTTCAAACGACGTAAATTTCTCCGGCGGTTTCTGCATCTCGTATTTTTCTTTTCCGTCAAAGAGATGGGCAACGAGTTCATTGAAAAAAGAAATCAGCAGCGGCGTGCTGCGATAATTGTATTCCAGAGAGCTTTCCGTGATTTCTCCGTTTTGGATGTATAGGCCTACGGCATTTTCCAGGGCTTCACGATCCGCGCCACGCCAACCGTAGATCATCTGTTTCCAATCGCCCACGGCAAAGAACGACCTTTCGCCGCGCTCGCCCCGGCCGGACAAAATCTCATCAATCAGCGGCATCAATATTTCAATGTCGCCTTTGGACGTATCCTGAAATTCATCAATCAAAAGATGTTCCGTCCGGTCAAGGCCCAGCGAAAAGTAATTGCTCATGAGCCTCGGTCGCTCAGGCGATATCAGACCATCCAGTTCAAGAAGGCCGCGGCGCACATCGTGGAAAAAGATCAATCCTTTTTCGTTCTTGACCGAGGAAGCCGCTTCCAGATAAATCCCGCAGAGAAAAGCTACGGCCAGTTCGCGCAGCAGCGCTTTGTTGACAGCCAGATGTCCGGCGGTTTCCCGGTAATCCCGGAATATTTTGTTAAGTTCCGAATACGGTTTCTCGTTCCAGTTTATCTTTTTGCCAAGGCTTGTGTAATCTTCCAGATCGGCATAAGAGGCCACGCTCCTGGAAATAAAGTTGTTATAATCAGACAAAGCATCAATTACCCAGCTCTTTGTTCGCGCCGTTACCTGCTCCGCCATAGCATCAGCTTTTTCATAAAGAGATTTAAGCCTGTTTCTCAATACGCCGTTTTGTTTCATGATGTCATCAAGGTCATTGAGCCTTTCCATATCCAGCAGACATCGTTCATGAGTCCGTTCATCCCTCAGCGCATCCCAAAGCGCGTCGATATCCGTTCTCAATATTCTTGCCGCCATGAGAAGTTTATCGGCCTTGCCCTTCTGAATAACATCATCGCGGAAAAGAATTTCAATCTCACGTGATAATTCCATCTGCTGTTTCTCATCCGCGAGCTTCGGCGCGAAACCCGCCGCGGCAAAAAGCCGGTAAAAGAATGAATCGATGGTGGAGTAGCCGACGCGTCCCGCTTCCATCACCAACCGCAGACGCTCCAGCAGCGGCTTTTCCTCTTGCCGGGATATTTTTTCCATGATCCGGGCACGCATCTCGGTCGTGGCGGCGCGGGTAAAGGTCAGCGCTGAGATGAATTTGCCGCCGATGAATATGCGCTTGAACACTTCTTCGGTGAGCCTGGTTGTTTTTCCCGAACCTGCCGAGGCCTTTAGTAAAATACTTTTCATTACGTGTTCCCCCGGACAGTTTTATAAAAATCTTCCCTGCCGCATAATGCCTGAAACTGACAGTATTCGCATTCCGAGCAGTTATGATCCGGCGCAAGTTCGCTACCGCCGATGATTGCGTCCAGTCTCTCTTTGATGGCCTGCATCAGTTCCCCGGCCTGCGCGATTTCCTTCTCTGGAAGTTCTATTTCCCGATCCCTTGTCGGCTCCTTCAGGAAATAAAAGCGAGCCCCCTGAGCATCTTTATTGAAATGCTGATAGATGATCAGTTGCGCGGCCGGATGCAGAATGCCTTTTTCTTTAAAGCGTTCCAGAACCGATGTTCTTTCCGAAAGATTGTACTTGCTTTTTTTGGAATATTTGAAATCAATCACCTCGGTACGTCCTGCGATGTTGGCAATTCTGTCCGAACGTCCGGTGATCTTATAACAACCGTCAATCATCCCCTCGAATTTCTTCTCGCAGCACAGAGCGTTGTCGGCAAAAACAAGACCTTGGCCGCTATCTTTCTCATCGGTGTATATCTCCTGCAATAAAATTTTTGCATTGAGCATGTAGATATTAATGCCGTCGATGTCCCGGACTTCCGCGTTCCCGTTACTTTCCCAGAGCTCATCAAAAAGCTTTTCCCAGTCACCGAATCTTTCCTTCGGACCGGTCGAGAGCCGCTGCAGGAACCGATGAACAAAATCTCCCATGTGCATATTTATTTTTTCATCATCCTCCACAAATGAAGGCGGTTTAATTCCAATGATATATTGATGGTAGAACAGGAAAGGACAGGCCAGAAATTTGGTCAGGCTCGAATAGGAATACGTAAAATCCCGGAGCTTGTTTCTCAAATTATCGTCGAGGGTTATGGCAGTTTTTAACTTCTCCGGCTTCGCCGTTACGGATTCCTTGAACGCGATAGCTGTGATTGGTTTTCCGAATTCCTGAGCCAGCAGGCTCATGTAATAGCTCGGCGTTCGCTCCCTGATTTGATCGTTGACTCCGACGATTTTAATTTTTTCTCCCTGCGCCAGAATCTGCCGGAAAATCAAATCCTCATATTCGAACACGCTTCTGCGCAACTGCGGGACATGCACCGGATTGATGAAAGGTCCTTCGAAAGGCTGCGAAGGCATAATGCCGGCATCCAGAGAAAGGATCAATCCTCTGCTGAATTTCTCTCCCGAAACATGGCCGAAACCGACCACCTGCACCGGTGCCGATCTGCTGCCCGTGACGCGGAACTTTCTTGTTTCAATCAACATGTGCGCGGCATCGGCCAGATTGCGCCCCAGCCGCTCTTTCCAGAAATCAAGGAGAGTGGCAAAAGATATGGCGGTCTCCAGCGCCTCGCATTCCTCACGCACGTAATTTTCTCTGTTTTGGGATAATTCCACTGCGCAGGCTGTGGCAAACTTTTTAAAATCCGGCGTGCGTCGTGACCGGCCGGCTTTTTCTGCTTCCGCAATCAGCCTTCTCCCTGCCGAGGTGGTCGAAAAAGGCAGCCAGACGGCAAGATTGACGGCATTGCCGAAAAACCGGAGAGACCTGTTCCAGAGCATCGGCGTGAGCGACTCGTCGAGCAGGAAAATCATCAACTGCTCCCTGCCCTTTCGCTCTTCCAGAAAACCGGAAACTTCCAGCGTGATCAAATCGGCCAGAGCATGAAGTCCGGTAAACGATACAAGCTCAATGCCCGCACCATCGGAGGGCGCAACCGTGCCGCCGAAGGACAGAACAAGATTTTTTGCCGAATCGAACGGCAGTTTTTCCGTTCCGGACAAATCAGCACCGAACAGCGCCGCATCGATGAACAGCCTTTCTTTTTTGATCTTATGATAGAATCGCTCCGTTACCGGTGTTATCGCGGGAAGTCCGATAAACACTTCCTTTTCACCGGGCGTGACAGTTTCAAGCGCTGCCATCTCCAGCTCCGGCATGAAGAAATTTAATTCAGCCAGCCACTTCCGGAACGCCTGCGCAATTTCCAGATATTCCTCAAGCCTTGCCCATTCGTCGTCGGTAAAGCGTTCCGCCCCATAAATTGTATTTTTGCTGATTTTGTATTCCGTAAGTTTTGTAATAACAGGCAGAAGACTGACAGCACACCGGGCCGGGTATGGCTCATACGGGAATTTTTCCGCAATGAACCGGATAAAATAAAGCAACGTTTCATCGCCGGAAACGGGCTCAAGATTCAGTTTCTCGCTGCTGTTTCTGGTGATATAGAATTTAAGCCCCTCCACCCGGGAAAGTATCCCCCCTAGTTCGCTGTGAATAAGGTGCTGCACAGGATCAACAGCTCTGTCATTTGCACAAATTATTGTCCAACCGGAAAGGTCAGGATAGTCATGGCGAAGAAGCTCAATCAATTTTTCCGAATATTGCGACATTCTATAGCTCTACGTTTATTGTCGATAAAAAGTTCATGTTCAATGACTAGATTTCTAGTCTGCGTTACCATCAACATTTATGTCATTTCAAAGTCCCGCATGCGTGGGATCATAACTCCGTGATAATATTTATGTCACTTCGACCGAAGGGAGAAGTCTTAATTATTATCATCTTAAGATTCCTCATCCCGACACATCTGGATTCGGAATGACAAGGTCAAAATTTAATAGCATAATTTTTAAAATATGGTAACAAGGAGAAAAATATTTTTTCTTAACCATTTATGAAATATATCATTAATTCCACATCTGATTATCATCAGCATGATTTAAATTCTCTGGGTTGGGAACTCACTGTCTGCAATTCCCTGGAGCCGGTCAATTGTCCCTGCCGCAAAATTCTTGCATCGCCTTTTTCTTTTGGCAGGCATCTTTATAATTTTCTGAAAAAAATGATTCCATTTGACGAAATCCACAATATTTTAGAAATCGGCGGCGGCATGGGTTATCTGATGCGTGACCTTTTGACACTCAATCCGCAAATGCGGGCGAAAATGATCGACATTTCCCCTTACCTTCTGGACAGGCAAAAAGAAACTTTAAAAGCATTTAACGCTGATTTCGAACTTGCCGATATTCTGGCTGTTGATCATGCGTCATTCTCCGTTTTCGATCTGGCAATGATGAATGAAAATCTCGGTGATTTGCCCACCCTGGTTGCCGGACAAGCGAATGACGATCATTCAGAATCCGCTACTGTCCGAGTTTTAGAAAGGCTGGAGCATTTTAAAAATAAATATAACCTACCCGTGGGGCTAAAGGAAAGTGAGCACATCAATATCGGCGCGATGGAAATCGTGGAAAAACTCTGCGTGACCGGAATCAAATATATATATTTAAGCGAACACAGCTGCGAGGCAGTTGTTCCCGAAATTATAAAACCCTATCTGACACTACCCTCTTCCGGCATCCCGGAAATGATTTCTCTCAAAGGCCATAAAGAATTTACGATTAAATTTTCCTACTTGCAGAAAATTGCCGAAGTGCTACACTACAAAACAAGACGCGGACCTTTCGCCGATTTTCTTCCTTTGAATTTAAGTGATAAAGTAAAAATAGCCTTAAGACTTGCTACACCATATAACGATGAGCAGGAAATCATCCGACAATTTGTTTATGATCTTTATAAATACGAATATTTAATTCTGATAAAAGGAGATGAATGATGAAGATAAATTCAACGATAATATTCCCCACGGCAATTCTCTTCTTATTGACTTTTACAATGGAGAGCATAGCTTTCCGTTGTGGAAATGGACTTGTCACTGAAGGAGATTCCAAGTCTCAGGTGCTGGCAACTTGTGGTAATCCTACATCCAAAGAAAAATCCTGTGAAAATAGTCAACAATATACGACAACGACCAAATACGGAAAAATAAAAAAAGTTAAAAAATGCGGCCAAAAACTGGAAACATGGTTCTATAACTGCGGTGACAATGATTTCATTTACAAACTTACCTTTGACGATGGAATAATAACAAGTATAACAGCCGAAGGCAGAGGCAGAGGCAAATCGGCTTGCATGGGGAAATAGCCAACTTTAATTATTTTATCAAACGATAAGGATTTTTATGATAAAATCAAACATGTGTTTCCCTGAAGAACAGTAATGCTTGGGATTCAATTTATCGATTATTTCAATTAAAAATTAACTGACAAAAAAATTCATTTTACATTTATAAAATAACGTTTATATTAAAACATGAATTATTTTTCACAAAGGCATCGCTTATGAACGAAAAACGATGTATCAGGGTCCTGCTAATAGAAGATAATCCGGGCGATGCAAGACTGATCCGTGAAATCTTATTTGAAGACACTGATATTTCCTTTGAACTTCTTTATGCTGATCGTCTTTCAAAAAGTATCGACTGTCTGGATCGGGAACATATCGATATCATACTATTGGATCTGGGGCTGCCCGACTCGCAAGGGCTGGATACGCTATCTACTATTCTATCCAAAGCACAACACATCCCTGTTATTGTCGAGACAGGTTTGACCGATAAGAAGCTTGCCATTAAGGCAGTAAAAGCCGGCGCGCAGGATTACCTGATTAAAGGACAGATAGATAGTACTGTACTAATACGCTCCATTTGTTACGCTATCGAGCGCAAAAAGTTAGAAGAAGCATTTAAAGCATCAGAAAAGCGTTTCCGCACCTTAATTAATGTGATGATGGATGCTTTGATCATTATTGATTGGGACGGAACGATACTCTTTGCCAATAAGGCCGCGGCTGAATTAGTGGATCTCAAAAATCCTGAAGAAGGAATCGGCCTCAACATCAGCGAATTTATATGCGAAGAATTCATGACACAGGCCTTGACAGATATCGGCCTTGTAAAAGAAGGGAGGAAGGGATTTCCAACACGTTATAAAATCAAAACAAGAAAAGGAACGATAAGGTGGGTTGAAAGCATTGGAGATAAAATTATCTTTAACAATAAAGAAGCTGATCTGGAAACAATAAGGGACATTACAGAGAGCAAAGAGACGGAAGAAATAATTAGAGATTCGGAAAGATATTTAATGGAAATCATACAGTTTTTCCCGGATCCCACAATGGTCATCAACCGCGAGGGGAAGGTTACTGCATGGAACCGTGCAATGGAGGAACTGACCGGTGTGAAGGCAACAGAAATAATTGGTAAAGGCAACTATGAATATGCACTACCTTTTTACGGTGAGCGTCGTCCTCTCCTGATCGATTTTGCCATGAAACCAAACTATAATATTAAAGACTATTACAACGTTATCAATCGGCATGGAAAAATTTTGTCAGGAGAAGCCTACATACCTTATTTAGGAAACGGAAAGACATATCTTCAAGGCAGCGCCACCGCCCTTTACAATTCACAAGGCGAAATCATAGGCGCTATTGAATCAATGCGCAATATCACCGAGCGCAAGAGATTAGAAGAATTTCTGAAAAATACAACTGATTACTTGGAAAAACTTATTGCCTATGCCAATGCTCCCATTATTGTTTGGAATCAAGATTTTAAAATCACTCGTTTCAACCGGGCATTTGAGCATCTCACAGGTTACAAAGCGGATGAAGTAATCGGAACAGACCTCTGCCGACTTTTTCCGCAAACAAGCCGTGACATTTCCATCGGCAGAATCCAAGATACTCTTAAGAGAGAATATTGGGAGTCCGTGGAAATACCAATAGTTCGCAAGGATGGTACCGCTCGTACTGTACTCTGGAACTCCGCCAACATTTACTCCCCTGATGGAGACACTCTTATTTCAACTATCGCTCAGGGTTATGACATTACCGAACGCAAAATGATGGAAGAAACACTCGAACGTCTATCAACGACAGATAATCTCACCGGTCTTTACAACCGGTATGCTTTTATAAATCTCGCCGAACAACAACTCAAGATTGCAAACAGGGAAAATAAAAGCATATGTCTCATCTTTCTTGATTTGGATGGACTTAAGAATATCAATGACACTCTGGGACATATGGTAGGCGACCATGCTCTCCGGAATACCGCTATGATATTGAGAAACACTTTCCGGGAAACAGACATCATCGCCCGTGTAGGAGGAGATGAATTTGCGATTTTAGCTACTACTGATATTGATGGACCAGAAATCCTGAAGGAAAGACTTAATAATCAGGTAAATACTTTCAATTACGAAACAGAACGCAACTACAAAATCTCAATTAGTATAGGATTTTCCATCTATCAACCAAACAAAAATATAAGCCTTGATGATCTCATGTCGACAGCAGATAACCTCATGTATCAACACAAGAAGCAAAAACGGTCAAAAGCAGAATAGCGGATTACATGTTTTCTTTATGTCTAACAGTTAATTTCTGCACTTTATCGCGTAGTTCCCTAATCTCTTTCCATTGTGGTGCAAGTCGAGCCGCTTCATTAACATACTTCCCTGCTTCGTTGAAAAGCCCCTGTTTAATTCTGAGTTCTGCAAGATGAAAGTAAGGCTGTGCTATCTTAGGATCAAGCAAGATTGCTTGCCGGAAACATGCTTCGGCTAAATAATCTTGATTCATTCCGGCGTACGCTACGCCAAGATTATTGAATGTTGTAACATCGGTGGGGTTCATCTTAGCGGCAGCCAGCAAATGGCTAACGGCCAAATCAAGTTGATTGCTTTGCAAGTATGCCGTACCAAGGTTAAAATGAGCCAATTCATTTTCACCAACTACTGTAAGATTTTGAGCGAATAATGTTTTCGTGTCCTTCCAGTAAGAAACCTGTCGAAATGTCAATAACATTAACACCGCTATGAATAGCGTAATTACGATCGCTGCATAGCGACGGATTTTTATTTCTTTTATAATCTTGTCCAGGAAAAGTCCCACCATTAGAATCAATCCCAATTGAGGAAGCAATGTGTAACGGTCCGCATGTGCCTGTTCGCCTACCTGGACAATTCCAATGACCGGAAATAAGACTCCCAGATAAAATAACCATCCCCATAAAAGATGAGGGCGTTGATCCTTTTGCCACACAGCCACAAGTGTAATCAAAGTTAAAATAGCACAAGCCATAATAATGTCATTTGCATCGAATGAATACGGATACGGATAAAAAACAGTCAGTCCAAAAGGCAAAACACTTTGATGAATATATTCAAGACAAGATATGACAGCATTGATAATCCGGTCTGTCATGGGAAATTCAACAAGAGATTTTATTGCCCTGCTTTTATCTTGTACAATGACAGTTATAATTGATGTAATTATGGAAAGAGCAAACCATGGTATCTTTTCATAAATCGCCTTCTTTAATTCATTCCCTAAACGCTTCAGCGGCCAAAAATCCAAAAGTAGGGCAACACAAGGCCAGGTAACCGCCATGGGTTTAGAAAGCAGAGCTAAGACAAATAGTAATGTTGTCAAATAGTAATGAAATTTTTTCTTCTTTCGGACAAATCTCAGATAAGCCAACGTGGCAGACAAAAAGAAAAATGCGCATAATAAATCTTTACGCTCTGCCGCCCAGGCAACGGATTCGACATGCAGCGGATGCAAAGAAAAAAAAGCTGCCATAAGAAAAGCTGCTGGAGCAGAGGCTTCAAGATTCAAAAACAAAAAAAAGGCTAATATTGTGCAACCGACATACAAAAAAAGATTAATCATGTGAGACGCGGTGGCTGTAATACCGAAAAGACTGGCATCCATCATATGACTTATCCATGTCAGCGGATGCCAGTTCGAAGCCGTGCAGGTGATAAATGCCCAACCAACACCCAGCAGGCTTAAACCGGATGATACTATAGAATTGTCAGAAATATAGAAAGGATCATCCCAGTTGATAAACTCGTGAGATGTCATCTGTGCGTACGGCACAAATGTTATTACGGCTAAGACTATCAGCCACGGCCAGAGTGCGCGCTTATTTGCTGTCTTATTTTCCAAAACTTCAACAGAACATTTTTATACTGATAAAGTTAAATAAACTATAATTTAAATTAAGCCAAGATTAAGTTAAATATTATTTAACTTTCCAGACAGGTTTTCTTTTCTCCACAAAGGCCAGAAATCCTTCCATAATATCAGCAGAACCTAATAAATTATGCATTACCTGGTCGGTCAACGCCATGGCATCTGTTCTGTTCATATCCTTACTTTTCAGGATTAGTTCTTTCACTGCCCTTATAGCAAGGGGACTATTCTGACAAATTCTCTGAGCCATTTCTATTGCGTTCTGAATAAGATGTTCAGAAGAAACCACCCGGTTCACCAGTCCCACTTCATAGGCTCTCTGTGCGTTGATTCTATCACAGGTAATAAGCATTTCGGAAGCAATTCCCGGAGGAACATAATGTCGAAAAAGAGCGGTAAAACTTGCCGGCATACCCAATTTAGGTTCCGGCACTCCAAATTGAGCAACTTCTGAAGCAATCCTTATATCGCTTTCCAGAGCAAGCCATAAACCTCCTCCGAGACAATGTCCATTGATGGCCGCTATTATGGGTTTCGAAATACCATAGGTTGTAGGTGATGCACGCCAGGCAGGGGCCTCTTTCATCCAGGACATTACTCTTGCCGGAGGTTTCCCGCCCAATAATGTTAGCATTTCCACATCCGAAGCAATATCAACACCTGAACAAAAGGCTTTACCTGCTCCCGTAAAAATACTTACCCATGCCTCATCATCATCTCTGAAAGTTACCCATATTTTTGCCAACTCACTAATAAGCTCCGGACTAAGGGCATTCAACTTCTCCGGACGATTTAGAGTAATGTAAGCGATCCTATCCTTCTTTTCATAAAGAACCAACGGCATAGAACACCTCCTCAATATCAACTTTTTAAAATGAGCACTTCCCGGTAACCGCCTGCGGCAGCGGCTGGTGATTTCATTTACATTTAAGGTGTTCTATCAGTCAAGCCTTTTTCTTAAAACCTCTCACTTACCCCATCGATGAAACGGACATTATTTACTTAACGTTTAATATGATTCCGTATCCGCAAGCACCTCATTTATGGTCACAGGTTTGCTGAATAACCGGTATACCCATATTTTATATGCAATGACTATGGGCACGAATATCAACGCCACAACTGTCATTATTGCCAGCGTGAGAAAACTGGAAGATGAGTTGTAGATGGTCATGCTGTAGTTCATGTCCACACTGGAAGGAATCAGATTCGGGAACAGCCCTGCAACTCCCGTGAAACAGACAAACACAATCGTGATACAAGAAGAAATAAAGGATCTGAACAGATATCCTTTCGCATAAAACACTATTATACCCAGCAGACCGGCAACAGCAATTAGTGGAAGAGCAAAAAGAACGGGATAAGAAAAATAATTGTCGAATAATTTTGTTGCGAAATAGGTGTGAATCAGAAAAGCAATTGCCACAACCAAAAGTACGCCCCATATTTTCGGAGCAATTTTTTTCGCTCTTTCGCGAATATCGCCGGTTGTTTTCAGGGATAAATACAGTGCACCGTGCATCAAAAACAGACAGACAAATAAAACTCCCGTCACTAATCCGTAGGCATTAAGAAGCGAGAACAAATTCCCGTGATATCCTGCCGCATCCATGGACAACCCTTTGAAAATATTTCCAAAGGCCACGCCGAAGAGCAGCGCAGGCAGAAAACCGCCGATAAGTATTCCCTTGTCCCAGAATGATTGCCAGGCAGGACTATCGCTCTTTCCCCGAAACTCAAGAGATACACCGCGGATAATCAAAGCGAACAACAGCAGTAAAAGGGCGGTGTACAGATAGCTGAACATCAGTGCATAGGTGGTCGGAAATGCCGCGAATGTGGCGCCGCCCGCGGTAACCAGCCAGACTTCGTTGCCGTTCCATACCGGACCGACCGTATTGACGATGACTTTCTTTTCGATGTTGTTTTTGCCGATAAAATTGTGAAGAATGCCCGTTCCTAGAACGAACCCGTCCAGCATGAAATATACGGCCCAGAGCAATCCCCAAAGCGCGAACCATGTTATTTGCAGATATTCCATTGTATGCCTCCTTATTGAGCTAATTGGTCAGAGGGACCTTGTTTGCTGTATTTGGCCAGAAGATAAATATCGACCACTCCTAGTGATCCGTATAACAACGTGAACGCGACAAGCGATATGATCACTTGCGTCAGATCGATGGATGTGGATACGGCGTCCTTCGTTTTCAGCATGCCGTAAACGATCCACGGCTGGCGGCCGACTTCCGCCGCAATCCATCCCAATTGCCCGGCCAGATAGGGCAGGGGGATGGCCCAGACGGCAATTTTTAGAAATTTATCGAATCCTTCAAAACGATCTTTTTTGGAAATGTAGACGGCAATAGCCGCAATAAGAATCATCGCGAAGCCCAAAAACGCCATTACCCGGAAGCTGTAAAACGTGATGCTGACGGGAGGAATTTCATCATCAGGGAAATCATTCAATCCTTTGATCACCGCATTCGGATCGCCGTAAGACAGCAGGGAGGATAATTTAGGGATGGTCAGCCATTCCACGCTGTTTTTCCGATTGGCCTCATCCGGAATGACAATCAGAGAAAGTCCGGCGCCCTGTTGTGTTTCCCAAATCGCTTCAATGGCGGCCAGTTTGGTCGGCTGCGTTCTCGCAACATTGCGGCCATGAAAATCACCGGTCAGGATAACCAGTATGCAGGACACCAGACCGAAAATCGCCGCTTTTTGAAAAGACAATTTAAAAAATCGTAATTCATTTTTTCTCAAAATGTGCCAGGCGGAAATGCCCATGACAAAAAAAGCCGCGACAACATATCCGGAAATGGTTGTATGGAAAAACTTCAACCAGCCGGATGGATTGGTGGCCACGGCCAGAAAATCCGCCATCTCCGCCCTCTGGCTGATTAAAGGGTTATTGACAATTTCCGTCAGTTTTGCGCCGACGGGATTCTGCATCCACCCGTTGGCCAGCAAGATCCATAAAGCGGAAAGATTGGTCGCAAACGCAACGATCGTGATCGACCAGGCGTGCATCTTTTTGGACACCTTGTTCCATCCGAATATCCACACCCCGATGAATACGGATTCCAGAAAGAAAGCCAGCGTCGCTTCTATGGCCAGTGGTGCTCCAAAAATATCTCCCACATATTTCGAATACTCCGCCCAGTTCATCCCGAATTGGAATTCCAATGTTATACCGGTGACAATGCCCAACGCAAAATTAATGAGAAACAATTTACCCCAGAATTTCGACATCCTCAGCCATATGTCATCATTCGTCTTGACATACTGCCACTCCATGTACGCAACCAGTACGGATAGGCCCAATGTCAGTGGCACGAAGATGAAATGAAAACCGCTGGTGATGGCGAACTGCAACCTGCTCAAAGTCAAAACGTCCATCTTTCTCTATATCCTCCTTTTCAAGAAACTGTTAATTTTATATTAATTAGGACTGTTTTTATCCTGTTTATGACTAAAAAAATATTAATCGTCGGAATCTGCCGCAATATCTTTTAAAGTAACGTCCTCCATCATATCACTTACGGAATTCTTAATTTTTTTCCAGGCTGAATGTGCCGAACAAGTTTTGGAGAATCCGCATAACTTGGCGTCCAGCACGCAGAGATTCATGATTACTGGTCCTTCCATCGTTTCCACAATTTCCCGCAGTGTAATATGTTCAGGTTTCCGCTTTAATCTTAATCCACCCGACGCTCCTCTCGAGGTAACAATCAGATTTGCACTGCTGAGCACCTGAAATATTTTTGCCATAAAAACGGGAGAAGTTTTTGTTGCCTTGGTTATTTCTTTAATCATTATATACTGATCCCTGGGCTGTTTTGCCAGATAGATCATCCCTCTTATCGCGTATTCTGTTTTTCTACTTATTTTCATCATTGCGGAGTATTTTAGTCCTAATTAAAATATTGTCAAGAAATATTTCAAACAGATTTTTCATGTGTAAAATAATATATTTAAAACTCATGGTATGCCTTAGATTCTTTCTCCCTTATTCTTTCTCCTTAACATCTTTCATTTGTAAGTTTATGCAGACCAATGATCATATAATTCATAAGAATTGACAATATCACGGGGCAAAAGATGCAGGAAAAAATAAATTCACAGAGGGTTTTCTACGGCTCTATTTTTTGGGTTAGTCTTGGACTTAGCGCAATCTTTTGGGTTGTTGATTCAATCCTGACGGTCATTTCTACGAATTCGTCTTTTTTCCCCACGCTTGTTGGCATTGAAACCAGAGGCTTTTGGCAGCGTTTGATTGTGCTGTGTTTTCTTTTTATTTTCGCATCCCATGTTCAATACAGCGCCAGAAAACGGCGAGAGGCGGAGGATAAACTTCAACAAACACTCGAAAGTCTCAAGAGAGCTGTCGGCACAACTATTCAGGTTTTAGTATCTGCTTTGGAGTCAAGAGATCCTTATACAACAGGCCATCAGAGCAGAACTGCCGACCTGGCTCGTGCCATTGCTACGGAGATGAGATTAGATCAGGACAAAATCGACGGAATTTATATGGCGGGCATCGTTCACGATATAGGGAAAATATCCATCCCCACAGAGATATTAATCAAACCCACAAAACTTACAGACATCGAATCTTCCCTGATTAAACAACATTCCCGAAGCGGATATGAGATGTTGAAGGATGTGGAATCACCCTGGCTGCTGGCTGAAATTGTCCATCAGCACCATGAGCGCATAAACGGATCCGGTTACCCAAGAAGTTTAAAAGGCGATGAAATTCTCATGGAAGCACGTATTTTATCCGTGGCAGATGTAGTAGAGGCTATGGCATCGCATCGTCCTTATCGTCCGGCGTTGGGTATTGATGCTGCTCTTAGAGAAATCGAAAAAAATAAAGGTATTCTTTACGATGAAGCCGTCGCCGATGCCTGCCTTAAATTATTTCACGAAAAAGGCTATAAACTTGCTTGAAATAACAACAAAAAACCACTGTCAAGGGATAAAGTATTAGTAAATTTCACTTTTGGAAAATCTTTTATTTTTATAATAAATTTTGCGTTTTACTAATATACTCATCAATTATCGACAAGATACTACCCTGTCGGAAATATATTTTAACCGTTTTCTGATTTTTCACCTGTTTTATTGTATCGTATAAATCACTCATCTCGTAAACGACGTTTAAATATTGTTGTTTTTCCAGCATATTGCACACCTGAATTTGATGATCGTCAATATGTTCTTTGTACTTTGCAAACCTGGGAACGGCAATAACTCTCTTACCCAACTTGAGGGCGTTGACGATTGCGCCGGTACCGCCATGAGAAATTATCAAATCGGCATCAATTTGCTTTTGATGAAAATTATCCGGTGACATATAACGAACATGCCGATAATGTTTAGGCATATAATCGGACTGTCCGATTTGGGCAAATACTTCCTCATCTAATTTATTTTCCCTAACCAGTTCATCCATCTTTTCCAACAGCCGATCAAACTGATATTCTCGGGAACCTACACATACAAAGATCAATAGATACTGCCTCCATAGATTGCATTGGGATATACACTTTTCAGATCTTCCCACTGTATGATAAACAAATCAGCTTTTTCATACATTATTTTGCCTGTCCTTGTTCCGTCTTTTATCCGCGCGAAAGTTTCTATATAAATTAATTTTTTACGGAAAATTTTGGCCAAATATGCCATGGGAAACGCAACCATTGTACCAGTTGAAATGATATAATCGGGTCTGAATTTGGCAAAAATAATAAAAGACTTGAAAAGATTATAAGTCATTTTAAAAGGGAAGAGGATATCCTTTGATCCGGTTTGCAACAAATAATAATCAGCTCTATCTTGATAATGTGTTTTTTCCGTAATCCAAATTGCAGTATACTTTTCAGCCAGTGGTTTTAACATTTTGAGTTGTTCGTAGTGACCACCTGATGAAGAGATAAAACAAATTTTTGTATTTTTATTTTTCATTGTCTCAGATGCTTAATATTATAGGGAAGTATAACTAATGTCCGAAAAGAACTTCTCCTGTATCCGTTATAAGTTTTTCCGGAAGCTGAAAAATCCGTTTGAATATATTAAGAGTGCCTTTACCAATGGATTTGGCATTTATAGGGGTTACATTCGGATTATCCCATTCTCCGTCTATCTTAAAATTCACAGTAATTAATTTGCCTTTTTCATCTGTAATAATCCAACCGGCAATAGGAATCTTTGACGCAACAAAATCCAGCGTCTGTAAAGGATGTATGCCAACGATAAGATCAAGCTTCTTTTTTAGATAATCAATTTTACCCGACCCTGAGATTTGAATTGAATCACTATCAATAAAGAAATCTTCGGAAGACACAACACCGTCTTTAAGCAGCGCAGTGGAAGTTATCGTATTATAAGCCATCCCTTTTGTTGTCATATCCGGAAGTCTTAACTTCGCGAGCTGCAGAACATTAAGCAAAGAGAATGTCTTGGAAAGGCCGGAAAACTTTCTCAGAATACCTTTTTCTGCTCTTACCTGGAACTTACCTTCTGCCGTTTTTTTGATCTCCTCAGCGTTAGTACCGGTGGCCGATATATTGCCTGTAAGCGATAATTTACCTGTTATTGTGCGATTACCGATTTCCAGATAGTTTTGAATCTTTTCCAGAGACATGCGGCCAAGGAAAATATTTGCATCATAATGATTCTTGCCACCATCGGATATAGTAACCTTTCCTTTAGCCTTGAATTTTCCATCAAAGGCAACAGCCTCCAGTTTTTCAACATTGATGATGCCTTGGGTAATTTTCAAGCCGGCATCGAGCTTTTTAAAATCTATGTCACCGAGTTTGCCGGAATCTATCTTGACAGCCGCATTCAGTTCCATAGCAGATGAAGCCTCACCTTCTTTCTTTGGATAAGAAAGAGAAATGAGGCGGGAAAAATCAGCAGAACTTACATACGGGGAATTCAACGCCAGCGAAATCTTAGGCAAAGTAAAATCCGTTATATCACCGGATAAGTTGAATCCGGATTCGCCCAGCTTAAACGACAGATTATCCGCGTGAATCAAATTGTCAGTAACTGCAATTTGCCCTTTTACGTCACTGAAACTGACTTCTCCATCACTACTTTGCAATCCCAGATCTTTCGTTTTAAGCAAGCGTGTATAAAAATTACATATTACCTTGGGATTATGGAAATCATCTATTCTGAATTGCCCCTGAAGATCGCTTTCTCCCATCTTTGCCTTAAACAGAGATGTTTCCATTGTGTTTTCATTAAAGAAGATATTACCAGTCAAGCCCCGCAGAGCTTTTATATCTGCGAAAGGTTTGAGTGAAACATTGGTCAGGGAGGCATTACCTTTCCATTGAATAGAACCCAGATCATCTAAATCTCCCCGTCCGGCGACTGCCAGCAAACAATTTCCTGTCGGATTATATTTACGGATAAACGGAAGAACCACTGCAACTTCGCGAACATCAAACGTTTTGGACTTAATATTGAAAGATGAAGGTATTCCACCGGCAAAGCGAAACATCATTGACCCTGTTATGCTTACCGGAGGCAAATCGTAATTGAAAGAAGAAAAATTGACAGCATCTTCACTCAGAATAATTTCAGCTGCAAGCTGGTTTTTTCTTGCCTTCGGTTTTTCCATTACATCCGGATAGGCATACGAGGCATCGGTCAAATCCCATTGAGCGTTAATATGATAATCCTCATCAGTTCCTTTTCCCAAAAGAACAAGCGTTGAAGATCCTTTGAAACTCAAGGTTTGAAACTTTTCTTTTCCCAAAAGCCACAAGACTTCATCGCGGGCAGGTTGAACTTTCATTTCTGCCGTATAAATGGTTGGATAAGGTAAAGCGAAATCGGAAATTTTCCCCTCCATTGTCATAGGCGAAAGACCAAAACGCCCTTGCATATTCTTTAGCGAAAATTCCCTTCTTTTTAATTCCAATATTCCGCTGATATCATGAAAAACAGGCGCTGTTTGTGCTGCTTCGAAAATACCTTTATTAACTTCCGCTTTGATGGAAAGCACATCAATACTTTCCTTTTTACCCATATGCGCTATTTGACTCAACCTTCCGTGAAGATTTCCTTCCGTGAGTCGAAAATTGCCGTCCTTGATGTGCTCGTCAATAAAATTTCCCACACCTTTGTGAATGATTCCCCACGGGATGTAAGACCTTACTTCTCTCAGCGCAAAAACAGATGTTTCAGCTTTTGCTTTTAGAAACGGATCTTTCGTATCCAGATCGTCGATTTCCAGATTACCTTTAGCATCAAATTTATCAATCGCTACACGTGATACATCCAGATCCAGACTATCCGTGTTGCGCTTCAACACGTAATTCAGTTGAATCATTCTCGGCTGAAGAACATCCCTAAAAACGCCGGGATAATCAACCAGAGCGTTTTTTACCTGAATTGTTCCTTTTGATTTGAAATCAGAAAATTTTCCGAAAAATTTAATATCCGCATTTACCAATCCTGCCATTTTTTCGAACGGCGTATATTTTTTCAAATACAGAAGATAATGTTTTATATTCGCTCCTTTCAAATGAACGGCAGCTCTTACTTTACTTTCGTAAAACTGTTTTTCTGAAGGAGCAGGATGGTAGAAACCATTCAACGCCAACTCCGCTTTATTTTTATCTTCAATTACCGAGGTCTTAATATTAAAACGCGACCATTTTGTCCAAAAAGGAGAATTAATTCTGCATTGAAAGTCCTTCAGTGAAGTTAAAATGCCCTGCTCACTTTCCGCCTCATCTAAAAAACTCGCACTTCCTTTTTCAATGACGATTTTCCGAAATTTTGGAGAAGTTGCATCTTCTTTTTTTGTTAAAAGGTCGGTTATGTTAAGTACACCCGCTTTGTCCCTTATTAACGATACTCGAGGCTCATTTAAGATTACCTCTCTAAAGACGAGGTGATTTATCAGCAGAGGGAAAACTTGCACACGCAAAGAAGCATTTTTAACATTTAAGAAATCCGACGAACCATCCCTTTCCGTAACCGCCAGATTAGTAAATTGCAGAGAAAGCCCCTCTATTAATGATAAAGAAGCTTTTCCGGTTTCATAGGTAATCTTGCGATTATATTTTTCCTCAACGGTTTTTGTAATGAATTCTTTGTAATAATCCAGTCTGGTCAGCTTATATGAGGCATAAAACCACGCGGATGCTAAAAACGCAGTAAGCGTAATCACTGATAAAATAGTTACTGTTACAACAGTTCTTTTTTTAATAGCCAAGTGAAAGAACCTTCTTCAGAAAAAGATTAAATTGCTTCTTAAGAATAAAATCGCGCCTTTTTATTTAAGATTGTTGAATTGAAAAATATGCAATGTTAATTATCTTAAACAAACAAAAGCTACAAATTTAATTAATTCTAGCACTGACAATACAAGAGTCAAGCGCAATAACCAGTTATTACGTTCAAAGTTGACAAAGGATAACAAAGCTCCTCCAATTTCCGGAGCTAATATTACCCTGATGAAAAATCATACTTTTTTTATATTTTAAAATAATGTAAGAATAATATGTTTTTATCACTGGGTAATTTTTCGATCAAATGTTGGAGCAATAATTGTGAAAAACACTGAAAAACGTCGGTCGATTAGGCGCAAAGGAAAATTTCCTGTTGTGATTGATAACGGCAGAGGAATCACCCGCGATTTCAGTAGCTCAGGAATCTTTTTCGAAACGGACAAATCTTTCACCCCCGGTCAGTCTATAGATTTCACCATCGTGCTGGAATATGTAGATCCCGACCGTCCTGTGTATTTAAAGTGTCGAGGATCAATTGTCAGAGTCGAAGACAAAGGAAAAAAATTGGGTATTGCAGCAACAATCAATTCCTATACTTTTGACAGATCAGATTCCATCAATGCAAGACAGGCAAAGAAAAGAACAAGAAAAGACATTAAATTTTGACCTTTTGATGACAGGCTAATATTAAGTTGATTGTTGCCTGCGAATATTACCGTAATCTTTGTAAGCCTAGTAATCGTCAAATAAAAAGGCATCCCGTTAACTAAGCGAAATGCCTTTATAATTGGTGAGCCCTGTCGGAATCGAACCGACAACCTAATGATTAAGAGTCATTTGCTCTGCCAGTTGAGCTAAGGGCCCTTCATATATGTTGAAAAAATCCACATGCTGCATTGTTGTTGCCATCCCCTTGTCTTTGCTCGCGCAGGGCATACAACACAAAGCAAGTACGCCTCATTCTCATGTCTTGAACGCCTTGCCTCTGGTCGTTTTTGAACAGCCATGTTGTAAAAGAACGTTTGTTTCTTATTCTGGCACGCCCGGTAGGATTCGAACCTACGACCAACAGATTCGAAGTCTGCGACTCTATCCAGCTGAGCTACGGGCGCTTGTTATCAATCATTCTATTAATGGGGTGAGTGAAGGGACTTGAACCCTCAGCCTCCGGGGCCACAACCCGGCACTCTGACCAATTGAGCTACACCCACCACTTACGCCTTGGTGCGCCTGGAGGGATTCGAACTCTCGGCCCACGGATTAGAAGTCCGTTGCTCTATCCAACTGAGCTACAGGCGCATTATTTTAACCATGTGCCAAAAAGATTTAGCGTCTTATCGTCTCTGTCTTTTTTTGTCAAGACTTAATACTTAAGTTTTTATTTACCGGACGCTATATAAAAATGTCCAGTGGAAAATCATTTGCTATTTGACGTAACCGGCTATACCGTCAAACTTATATATTTTCTTATCAATTTTTCCTCCTTGAAGGTCGGTGGAATAAAAATAATGACCGGTTTTCAAATTATACCAGCGGTAAAGCTCCCTGGTGTTGGTCAATTTTGATGTAGCAATGTTGCCCATTGTACCTTCAAATACATATCCCCGCAGGTCTTTTCCGCCTCCATTAGAATCATAGTGGTAAAAATGACTCTTTTTCTGCGGATTATACCAGCGATAAAAAGATACTGTTCCCGGTACTTCCGGCTTAAACAACCGGAAAGCTATTCCCTCTTTCACATATCTGTTCTGAATCAATCTTTTTGCTTCAGCTTGGGGATCAGCAGTAAACATGTAATCGGTTCCGTTATAATATCTATAAATATCCACAATTTTCGATACGGTCTCCGGAAGAACTTCCACAAAAACTTCAACCAATGCTTCACCACTATTGGTATCAAACACAATATCATCAACGTAATAGCCGGGATCTGTTTGTCCCGCATTGAAAGAAACGGTGATATAGTTGGTTTGTCTGGTTGTAGCGCCGGAATTAGGCACAATTCTAATACTGCCTTCGGGGAAATAAACAGTGTTTCCTCCCAGTATTTTCACGCCTTCAAATACCAGACAGCTATTTTTACTGGCTATAGTAAAAACATGCGGGCCATCGGCAAGATCCTCAGCAATCAGCAATTCCCCTTTACTTTTTTCCAGGTCTTCAAGCAAATTAACATTATCAACCGGACTTTTATCAATAGACATGGCCATATTAACTTCATCTTCCTGATAAGTTGCCAGATATAAAACTATCCCTGTTCCGCTGAAATTAACCTTGATAAAGTTTTCACCCTCCGCACCGGTCGGATAGCCGTTGCTTTCCTTCCATTGTCCCATTAATTCAATTTTTTCTTTTAAATTCGCGGGAACGTTATAGACACCGCTTCCACGCACCTCTTCATTAACAAATGATATATATTTGCCCTGATGGAAATCATCAGGAAAATCTTCTTTTGCATGTTTCTTTATCGCCACCGACCACGTCAACATTTCGTTGCCGCTATTGCTTAATATTATCTTCTTGGAAACGGTTTTTCCCTGTAGGACATTTCCCATATCCAATCGTAAAGGATTCAAATTAATCAAAGGATTTTCCTGAATATATCTTATTGTAAACGTAACAATAATTGTTCTCTGCCCGTCGGAAGAATTGATATCCATCGTTGCTTTATGCGTTCCAACCTGAAACTCTTTACGACAGATTAAATTCTCACTTCCGGATTCAATTTTCATTTCTACATAAGTGGATGTGCTTTTTTGTTTGTCCTCCGTTTCTCTTGGCAATAACCGAACTCCCACTTGTATGAAACTAAAATCATTTCTTAACGTACCGGATAATTTACGATTTTCTAATCTTTTCCAACCGCTGGGACCGTCTGTTGACCAGTCAACAACATCGGAACTAATACTCTTGAAAGTAAATATTCCTTTGCTTGATTCATCCGCTGTAATCGTTCCCAAATTAATTTCCTGCGGGATTATTGTAAATATCTGTTGTTTGGTTTGCTTTTCATCTTTATCCAATGTTTTCTGAATCTCTTGCTTTGTAACAGGCCGATTCTTTTTCCGGCTTAAATTGTCCTGAGCAACTACTGCTAATGGATAAAAAATCAGGGCTATAACTATAAAGACGAAATAATTCCTTACGTTCAACATAAACACTCCTGATAAACATCTTCATATTACTAACTCAATGTTTTGAATTTATCAAATATTTTAAAATCTTTTTTAAAAAAAATCGCCAAGTTTAGACTTTAAGATAATATATTTTACAATTTCTCTTTCTGTGAGGAAAGCTGATTATTTTTTAAAATACTTGACATCTGTGGCAAACAGGATTATAGCTTTCACCCAATTTTCGTATACCTTAAGTAAGATATGTAATTTCTCTCAAACGAGGTAGAAACCAAATCCACAAAACTTTCTGATTTTACAGCTCAGGTGATTATGAATTACAGTATTTTAAAATACTGGATTGCACTGAAATCTATCACGGGCATTGGTAATATCACTTTTCTGGCATTAATAGATAAGTTTGGTTCCCTGCCCGCTATTTTTTCAGCATCTATATCAAAGCTGGTTGAAATACCGGGAATTTCCAAAAACATTGCCACCGCAATTACCGGTTTCAAAAACTGGAGTAAAGTTGAAGAAGAACTTGAACTTCTTGATAAAAACAAAATTCATATAATTACTTGCCATGATGAACTTTATCCGGCAAAACTTTTGAATATTAATGATCGTCCTCCTTTAATATATGTTCGGGGAAATTTAAGTAACGAAGATATAAATATTGCCGTAGTCGGCTCTAGAATGGCTAGTACGTATGGCAGATACACAACAGAAAGAATAAGCCGGGAACTCGCCCTTAAAGGATTAACCGTAGTCAGCGGTATGGCCCGTGGTATCGATTCCACAGCACACCGCGGAGCTATAACCGCACATGGCAGGACTATAGCCGTTTTGGGAAGCGGCATGGATATTATTTACCCTCCGGAAAACAAAAAATTATTTGATGATATAATTCAAAACGGAGCGGTTATTTCTGAATTTCCATTAGGAACACCGCCACTTTCAGCCAATTTTCCGACACGCAATCGCATAATAAGCGGCATGTCCTACGGCGTTGTAATTGTGGAGGCCGGAGAAAAAAGCGGATCTCTTATCACTGCAAGACTAGCACTGGAACAGGGACGTGAAGTTTTTGCGGTGCCCGGAAGTATCGATTCCGCAAGTTCGCGTGGAACAAACAAATTGATAAAGCAAGGCGCGATATTAATTGAAAACGTGGATGATATTCTCGAAGAAATCATTCCGCAAATTGAAATAAAAAAATCGTTGAATTCGACTCATCCTGCAGGTTCTGAAAAAATCAACAAGGAGAGTCATGAAACATTGACTCAATTTGATCAGAAAATATTTGAATCTATATCCAAAGGTCACATTCATATTGACGATATTATTTCTAATACCGGCTTCCCATCCGCCGGTATCTTGAGCGCATTGACAAATATGGAATTACGGGGAATTATTGAGCAGCATCCGGGAAAGTTTTTCTCTCTTAAGAAATAATTATTCGCGTTGTCATTGAAAAAAATTTATCTTTACAAAATATTTTCTTCCATTTATAGGGGCACTTTATTTATAAATTGAAAGGGTGTTTATGGCAAATTCTTTGGTAATAGTGGAATCACCCACTAAAGTTAAAACCATAAAAAAATTTCTCGGAGCCGATTTTAATGCCGTGGCTTCCATGGGACATGTAAAAGACCTGCCGAAAAGTTCTCTCGGTATCGATCTGGAAAAAGATTTCGAACCAACTTATAAGGTAATCGAAACGAAAAAGAAAACCATAGATGATTTGAAAAAGGCATCGAAAAATGCTGAAAATATTTATCTGGCACCCGACCCTGACCGTGAAGGCGAAGCCATCGCCTGGCACATCGCGGAAATCATCAACGCCAAAAATAAAAATATTTATCGTGTTCTGTTTAACGACTTAACTCAAAACACTGTAACGGAAGCTATCAAGCACCCCTTGCAACTGGATTTCAATAAATACGAAGCTCAACAAACAAGACGCATTCTCGATCGTCTTGTGGGCTATCAAATAAGTCCGGTTTTGTGGGATAAAGTTAAAAGGGGTCTTAGTGCAGGACGTGTGCAGTCCGTCGCTGTGCGCATGATTTGCGACCGGGAGGAAGAAATAAACAGGTTCGTTCCTGAAGAATACTGGAATCTGGTAGCGCAATTCGAAGGCCATAATCCGCCTCCCTTTGAAGCAAAGCTTATTAAAGTTGACGGCAAAAAAGCCAGAGTCACAACAGGTGAACAGGCTGTAAAACTGGCCGAGAAGCTTAAAGAAGCTGAATTCATCGTTGAGAAACTTGAGAAAAAAGAAGTTAAACGTTCGGTTCCCCCGCCTTTCACGACAAGCAAATTGCAGCAGGAAGCCTCCCGCTGGCTGCGTTTTTCCGCGAAAAAAACCATGATGGTTGCTCAAAAACTTTACGAGGGAATCGAACTGGGCAAGGAAGGTTCCGTCGGTCTGATCACATACATGAGAACCGATTCTTACCGGATTGCAGATGAAGCTACCAAAGAAGTGCGAGATTATATCAAAGAAAACTATTCATCCGATTATCTGCCGCACAAACCGCATGCTTATAAAAATTCGCAAAAAGCACAGGATGCGCACGAAGCGATTCGTCCATCTAAAATGGCTTACAAACCGAAAGATATAAAACACTATTTGTCGGCGGATGAATTCAAACTTTATCAGCTTATCTGGAACCGATTTGTGGCCAGTCAGATGAATCCCGCGATTCTGGATCAGACCACCATTGATATTACGGGCGCCAATTGTGTCTTCCGCGCTCAGGGACAGGTCATGAAATTCCCCGGTTTCACCATTGTTTATACAGAAGGCAAGGATGATAAAGACGAAAACGGCAATGGCAGCAGTAATGACAAACTTCTGCCGGAAGTCAGCGAAAAAGAAAAACTCAAACTCCTCAATCTGAATAAGGAACAAAAATTCACCCAACCGCCACCGCGCTTCTCGGAAGCATCACTGGTACGCGAACTGGAGGAAAAAGGCATCGGACGTCCCAGTACATATGCAACTATTCTTTCCACCATTCAGGATCGCGATTACGTTCGCCTAGAAAAAGGGAAATTTTATCCTTCCGAACTGGGCATGATGGTTACTCAACTTCTAGTAAAAAGTTTTCCGACAATTCTTGATCTGGCCTTCACAGCGGATATGGAAAACAAACTCGACGCCATTGAAAACGGCGACCGGAAACGGGTGGAAACCCTCAAAGACTTCTATGCGCTCTTCGCCAACGAACTGCACAAAGCCAAAACGGAAATGAAAAACCTAAAAAAAGAGGAGATTCCCACCGATCTGGTTTGCGAAAAATGCAATTCTCCGATGGTGATCAAATGGGGAAAGAACGGCAGATTCCTCTGCTGTTCCAATTACCCCAAATGCAAGAACACCATGAATTTTACCCATGATGAAAATGGAAAGGTTAAACACGTGGAAACAAAAACAACTGAAATCAAATGCAACAAATGTGGTAAAAATATGATTGTCAAAGAGGGACGGTTCGGACAGTTTCTCTCCTGTTCGGGTTATCCCGAATGTAAAAATACGATGAATGTGACCAAAGATGAAAACGGCGAAATCGTCGCACAGGAAGCACCGTCAACCGATGAAGTATGCGAATTGTGCGGCAAACCCATGGCGATCAAGCGGGGCCGTTTCGGACAGTTCCTCGGTTGCACCGGTTACCCCGAATGCAAAAATATCAAAAAAATTGGCAAGGACGGCAAGGCAACAAAACAGGAACCTCTACTGTCGGACGAAGCGTGCGAATTGTGCGGCAAACCCATGGCGATCAAGCGAGGTCGTTTCGGACAGTTCCTCGGTTGCACCGGTTACCCCGAATGCAAAAATATCAAAAAAATGCCGAAAAACAAGTCAGATGAATGAATCCCGCAGAAGTCATAATCATTGGTGGTGGGCTGGCCGGTTGTGAAGCGGCATGGCAGCTCTTAAGACGCGGTTATGCAGTTCGTATGTACGAAATGAAGCCGCAAAATTTTTCTCCTGCACACAAGACGGCAAATCTGGCGGAACTGGTTTGCAGCAATTCACTCAAGTCAAACTCTCTGGATAATGCCCACGGTCTTCTCAAGGAAGAAATGCGCCGTCTCCATTCATTAATTATAAACTCAGCGGATAAAACTGCGGTGCCCGCCGGTTCCGCTCTTGCTGTTGACCGTGCTTTGTTCGCCCGGGAAATTGAAGAAAAATTGAAATCCTATAAAAATTTTTTTCTTGAACGTGCGGAAGTTAAAACAATTCCAAAAAACTCACTAACGATAATCGCGACAGGACCACTTACTTCCGATGCTATGGCGCGGGAAATCACCACTCTGCTGGACAGTTCTTATTTGTATTTTTATGACGCAATTTCTCCGATAGTTGAGGCCGATTCGATTAATATGAACAAAGTCTACTGGGCTTCGCGCTATGGTAAGGGCACTCCGGATTATTTAAACTGCCCTTTATCCGAAGAAGAATATAAATACTTTCGTAAGGAATTGCTCGACGGGGGAAAAGTTGCCGCCAAATCATTTGAAGATGCCAAATATTTTGAGGGATGTCTTCCTGTGGAAGTACTGGCCGCACGCGGTGAGAACACACTGGCCTTCGGTCCGATGAAACCGGTAGGACTGATTAATCCGCGCACCGGCGCCATTCCTTATGCCGTTGTTCAACTGCGCAGGGAAAATTCCGCGGGAACTCTTCTTAATCTGGTCGGATTCCAGACGAAACTGACCTGGCCGGAACAGAGGCGCATTTTCCGCCTTATACCGGGACTGGAAAACGCCAGGTTTGCGCGCTACGGTAGCATACATCGTAACACTTTCATTCACTCGCCTTCCCTGCTTACTTCTTCACTTCAACTAAAGAACAATGAAAACATTTTTTTTGCGGGCCAGATCACCGGCGTGGAAGGATATACAGAATCAGCGGCTATAGGTCTTTTGGCCGGACTTAACGCCGCCTATATTATCGAGGGCAAAAAACTTAATTTACCACCAACTCAAACAGCTATTGGAGCACTGCTTCACTATATTACTTCTCCTGAATCCGCGCACGGATTTCAGCCCATGAATATTAATTGGGGGTTATTAGATACACTAATGGTGAAAAAATTAAAAAAAAGAGACAAAAATATTCTTTATGCAAACCAGGCGCTTCAATTTTTAAATTATTGGATTAAAAATCAATATTTGGATTAATATATTTTATTGACACTTAAAATAATTTATTATAGACATTCCTTGCTAATCATGATTTTTCATCAATTAACAACTTGTTAAGTAACCATATATTTAAATGGCAAGGAGAATTTAAATGACAATGCAAATCTATAGGAGTTCGCTTGTACTTATCAAGCCGGACGCTCTCAAAAATTCCTTGACTGGATATATACTTTCACAATTTTCTCATTTTCACGCGGGACTTCGTTTTGCAGCGCTAAAGGTTGTCAGCGTAAACCAGACTTTGGCCGAAGAACACTACGCGGAACATAAAGGCAAATTTTTCTATCCATCACTTTTGCAATATATCCGGGGCTTCATCCATTTTCCTGATGATCCGGGAAAACGTCGGGTTATTGCTATTATCTATCAGGGACCTAATGCTATCAGAACCATAAGAACGATTTGCGGGCCAACAAATCCGCATGAAGCAAGGCAGAAAAATCCCGGCTGTATTCGTGCACTCGGAACTGTTGTTCCTTTACACGATGATAATGGTAAATTCATCGGAAACAGAACGGATAATCTTATACATGCCTCGGCAAATCCGGAAGATGCAGAGCGGGAAATCAAACTCTGGTTTATCCCCACAGATATTCCACCGATTATACGCAGTTTTTCCACAGGAATAAGCGAAGACTATTACTATTACAAAGACTCCGTGATAACTACAATTCCAAAACGGGATAGTTTCTGCTTTATTTCGCCCGGAGATATAGTCTGGAAATCCGATTTAAGAGTTCTAAAACAATTAAAAGAAGGTAAAAAGCTGGATTATTCGGTCAACGCTGTACTTGCCAAATATTTAATTAACAGGGAAAATGAAACTATTTAGACACTTCACCGGACAATTGCAATCCGTCAACTAGCTTTATAATGTACATTTCAATCATTATTAACATACCTGTAAAAGAATAGCTTGCGGATCGGCAAATTTTATCTGATGGCGAAGTTTTCCATCAAACAAAAAACTATTTAAATAATAAGTAAAATCATATTGCCATCATGAAGAAATAACCAAATCATCTTTTTACCAGACCTTTTCGTAAAGCAATAAATAACTATTGGGGTTGAAAATTAAGCTCTTAAATGATACATGCTCATCCAACCAGAGCAAAAAATACCATGCAAATATCGCAGAAAAGAAAAAATGACCAACAAGATAATTTACTTGAAGAATTGCTGCGGGAGAAAGCGGCAGTATTAAGTCGTGCCGGCATGGCTGTGGATGATGTTATCAGGCAATTGAGTCGGGTGGATCGGGAAATTGAAGCAAAGATATCTCTTCTAAAAAATTTTAGCGAAAATTGTCACTCTCCGGAAACATTAAAGAAAAAGCGATCGATTCACGAAGAAATTAATCTGAGCATCGAGCACTTCAATGCTCTTCGCCAAAAAGCTCAACTGCAATATTATTATCTCATTGTCACACGCGAAGCCCTGGGTTTGCGGCGACACGAAATGATTCAGGAAATTTATCGGATTCCCGGGAAAAAAGACCGGATAAAGGCAATCTAATGGATAGATACAAGAAGCAACGAATGCGGATGGTCGAAACGCAATTAAAAGCGCGTGATATAACCGACGTGCGGGTATTAAAAGCCATGGGTATTATTCCGCGTCATCTTTTTATTGATGAAGGCTTGATTAACCAGGCTTATAACGATAATCCGCTTCCGATTGATGAACACCAAACTATCTCTCAACCATACATAGTCGCACTCATGACGCAGGCTTTGGAGTTAACGGGAAAAGAAAGGGTTCTGGAAATAGGTACAGGATCAGGTTATCAAACGGCTGTTTTGGCTTACCTGGCTGATCGCGTTTTTTCTGTTGAACGTATTGCGTCCCTGGCAACAACCGCCCGTAAAATTCTTGATAAGCTGAATTTCTACAATGTTGCTATAAGAGTCGGTGATGGTTCCTACGGCTGGAAAGACGAGGCGCCATTCGATGCGATCATCGTCACAGCTGCGGTACCGGAAATTCCTCAGTATTTAGTCGAACAACTTGCTGCAGGCGGAAGGATGGTTTTTCCCATCGGAGGTCGCGATGTGCAAACTTTATATAAATTTACCCGTTCTTTAGAAAATCAACAGGAAATAAAAAAAGATGACTTAGGTGGATGCCGCTTCGTTAGTTTAATCGGAGAAAGCGGATGGAAAAAGTAAATTCCCAAACAGCTTTGATATTTTTTTTTCTTGTTGTGTCTTTTTTAATTCTCTCTTGTTTTACAGCTCATATACATGAAGTTCAAGCCGCTGGTGTCTATCACATAGTAAAAAAGAATGAAACTGTCTGGAGCATTGCTCACGGGTATGGAGTGTCTATTCAGGATTTGCTAAAAATTAATAAAATAGAAGACATAAACTCATTAAAAGTGGACTCTGTATTATTCATCCCGTCTGCAAGCCGGGTAATAGAAAATACTGCTACAAACGCAGAAATAAAAGATTATGATGACAGTATCAAAAGTGAAGATAACAGATCAAAAAAATCTGTTAAGAAAAAAAACTCTGATAAAAAAAATGGGGTTACATGCACAACGACACCACCTGAAGAAAAAATAACAACAAAGAAAGTTAAATTTATTTGGCCGGTGCGTGGCACTGTAAAAACCCCCTTCGGTCCACAACCAAACAAGACTTACAATAACTGGATTAAAATTGTTTCCAGTGCCGGAACAAAAGTAAAAGCAGCAGCTTCCGGAACCGTTATTTTCTCTTCTGAATTAAAAAATTACGGCGAGACAATTATTATCCGGCATAAAGATAACTTTGCCACAGTTTATACGCATCTTAAAAAAAGATGTGTCCAAATAGATCAAAATGTCAAAAAAGGTCAAATTATAGCCTTTATGGCGGAAAAAGACGATTCCGGCGAGGCATATATGAATTTTGAAATACGTTTTAAAGGTAAAGCGCATAATCCTTTATCTTTTCTGCCCTAACTACCTTTTATCGCGTTTCATGAATCACTTAATAACTGTTTCAAATCGTTATATTTTTAAAATTTAGGGGAATAATAATTTTAACCGAAGCCGATTATTTTAGAAACAAATTTCAAAATACGATTACGTAGTAATTAAAATAGTCCTTAAATCTTTATCAAGATACCCGATCGATAAACTTCAATTATAATTATTTTTGCCATTAATTGAATTATTTCGATACCTTCGCCAATTTTACAAGCTCTAACTTTATTAATCCTTGTTTGACATATAAACCTCTTTCCGAAAGCCAATAATAAATTTTCTGACCGTCAGTAAATATTCATTGACACAAGACTTCTTTGTGCTTATACTCCCGCCGTCAAAACACACTAATTTTGATAAAATTAAAAACAATAATTTATAGGAGGCTATACAATGCGTGAGTGTGTAATTATCGATGGTGTAAGGTCCCCCAATTCCCGGGCACACAACGAAAAGGGATGGTTTCGTCTGTTAAGACCGGATGAAGTCTTGACAAAGGTTTATGATGGTTTGTTTGCTCGTAACCCCAAGATAAAACCGGAAGATATCGAATCAGTATTTGTAGGTTGTGCCAACATTACCGGCATGCAGAATGACATCGGCCGTCTTGCCTGGCTGGCCGGTGGTTTCCCGGAATCTGTTCCTACCAATACCCTGACCATGCAGTGTCCTTCCGGTATGGCAGCTACCCAGCATGCCGCCCGCGCCATTATGTGTGGTGAAGGTGATACCTACATTGCCGCCGGCATTGAAGACATGCAGAAAGTTTTCATGGCCATGCATATGGATTTCCCACCCCGTTTGCTGGAACGATACAATATCGCAGACATTCCTATGGGCAATACTGCTGAAAAGGTGGCGGAGCTTTATAAAGTCAACCGAGTTGATATGGAAAACATGGCTTTCTGGAGTAATAAAAAAGCCGATGAGGCAACCAAAGCCGGAAAATTCAAGAATGAAATAATACCGATGGAAGGTCTGAAAGACGACGGTACACCTTTTATGGTAGATACCGACCAGTGGGTTCGCGGCGATGTCTCGATGGAAAAAATGGCGACCATGAAACCAGCTTTTAAACCTGATGGAGTTGTAACAGCTGCAACTTCTTCACCACTGACGATTGGTGCGTGCGCTCTTCTTTTAATGGAACGTTCCAAAGCCGATAAACTGGGACTTTCTTATAGTATCAAATACGAAGCCGGTGCCTTGGGCGGTTGCGATCCAACAATTATGGGCATGGCCCCCGTCCCCGCTGTCAAGAGACTTCTGGAACGTACAGGCAAGAAAGTCAGCGATATCGGTGTCTGGGAACTAAACGAAGCTTTCGCCAGTCAGTCACTGGCCTGTCTGCGGGAATTGGGCATTGCTCAGAACGCTCCTTTCGACAACGTGAACATTTGGGGCGGCGCTTTAGCACTTGGCCATCCATTGGGAGAAAGCGGAGCTAGAGTATTGGTTACCTTGCATAACATTATGAAGACTGATCGTAAAGATGCCAAATATGGCGTAGCTTCACTTTGCGGCGCTTTCGGCAATGGCGGTGCCACAATGTTAAGCCGAGTGAAATAATAATTCACTGTCAGATTTATCAATAAAAAAGGGAGTTCTTCAAGATTGAAGAGCTCCCTTTTTTATTTAGTTTAGATTAATGATTAACTGTCCGCGATTTTCCGTCAACAATACTTTTATAACTTGCCAGAAAGAAATAAATCTGCGTCACGTGCAGTTTCATCAGGTATTTCTTCCATCGGAGTATGACCGGCACCTTCATACTGAATAAATTTTGCTGAAGGTAGTTCTTTCTTCCACATCGCAAAGTACTTGAAAGGTATCCATTCATCCTTGGTGCCCCACATAACCAGCGTCGGCGGTTTCAAATCTTTTATTCCGCTGGAAAGATTTTCATTTTTAGACACTCTTCTCATTTCTGTAAATACATCAACATATGAACTTTTATTCCCTTCTCTCATGGCCAGTTCAAAATAGCGATCTTTGAGTTCTTGAGAGACTTTTGATTTATCTCCATAAACCTGTTTGACGGCACTATTTATCATAAAACGCGGCATCATATATCTGGCAAACGGCTTTATTATCGGATTACTGGCAAAGGCAAGAAGTCCGGGCAACGGTTGTGGAAATCCGACAGAATCTATGAGTATAAGTTTTTCAACCTTCTCCGGATGTTTGAGTGTGTATTTCCAAGAGATATAACCTCCCAGCGAATTGCCGGCCAAATAAAATTTATCAAGTTTCATCTCATCTACGATTCTTTCGAACAGATTTACGGCTTTATCTATTTTGTAGTAGGATGCATCAGGAGCAGGTCCTGTCAGTCCGAATCCCGGGATATCCAGCCGGATGACACGATAATGGCTTTTGAGACGGTCAGTCCATCCGTCCCATGTATGCAGCGATGCGCAGACTCCATGCAGCAAAATTAACGTCGGACCCTGCCCTTCATCCTTGTAATGAATATTCATTCCGTCCATCTCGATTATTTTTGAATTGACGTCTGCATATTTCGCTCTGAGTTTATCATATGGTATAGTGGTCATTCCCAACGAAGTACAACCCAGCGTCGCGGCAATCATAAAAGTCCCTATAATTAAGGCTAAATGTTTAACATTCATTTTTTCAGTTCTCTCCTAAGTAATTTGTATTTTTAAATATTGGTAAAACATAATTCCCCTTGAAATGAAACTATAAGAATTCCGTTTTTTTATGTCAAGAAAATCTTCGCCATAAAAAAACAAGACACAAGTCTTGTAAACATATGGCAGATGCCTTTTTCAGGCTACATTATCGCCTGTTATTACATTTCTTTTCATGGCATAATCTTTTTACTAATAATTGCTAAAAATCTATTGTCAATTCCCGCATCATGCTTTATATTGGTGTCAAACATTCAAGCTAATTTATTCTGGAAAGGAGACTAATAATGAAAACGTACGCAATAAAATATTTAGAACTGGCAGAGAATCACGCAGAAAAAATAGCAAAAGCTTGGGCCAAGGATGTTCAAAAAAACGCTAAAACACCAACGTATAAAAGCTTGGATGAAGAAGCAATCATCTATCAATGTATTCGATTTTATCAAAATTTCAGTAAAATGTTTCTTGATGAAAAAATAACGGATGATGTATTAAGATATTTTCGAGGTTATGCTCAGGAAAGTTATGCCATGGGTATTCCGGCGAAAGAAACCATTTACGCATTAATACTCATGAGACGGCATATCTGGTTATATGCAGAGTTTCAGGCAATATTCAGCTCAGGCATTGATCAACGGCAGGCTCTTGACACCCTTGGCCGAACAATACTATTGTTCGACTACGCAGCATACGAGGTGACTAAAGAGTATCAGGAACTTATAAAGAAAGGTAAAAAATAAATTTCAATCAATAATGCATTCTGTTTTTATATCAGATTTGAACTTTTAGAAAGGAGAGTATTCTTATGGTAGAGTCTATTAAACTTCTTGATATCGCTGAACAAAACGCCGAGGAGATTGCTGAACATTGGGCAATGGAGGTTCAAAAAAATAAAAGAACAACACATTACCAAAATATAAAAAAAGAAAAATTAAAAATCTATGCAGTCGATTTTTACAATAATCTGCGAAATTTACTGGTTTCTGATGATCGAATAGAAAATACCAAAAAATATTTTCAAAAATATGCTAAAAAATGTCACGAGCTAGGCCTCCCTTTGCAGGAAGCCATTTATGGATTAATATTAATGCGTCGCCACATGTGGCTTTATGCAGATTTCCAGGCAATTTTTATTAACGCGTTGGAACACAATCAGGCGATTGATGGCATTATGAGGGTCATGCTTATGATGGACTACGCTGTATATGAAATCACACAATATTATTTTGATAAAAAATAATATTGTGTGATTAATTAAGCTAGCATAAAAATTTATAACATAAAATACATCAGAAACCTGTGCACTGTGTGTACAGGTTTCTTTTTGCTTGATATTCTGTCCGAAAATGACTTTCAGTCACTAAAGTTTTAACTTTGGCAACAAATCATAATATGTTGATTTTATTAATCAATACAAAATAACCATGTAAGAACATTAAAATAAATTTTTTAAAAATTAATAATATGTTGACAGAGTAAATTTTGAGATGTATAAAAGTCAAAAAATGACTTTCAGTCACTAAAGTTTAGTCCGACTCTACAGATCATAACAAATACGTGACAAGAGTAATTTTCAATTAAATATATATAACCACTTGATTTTATATATAAAGTGATTGCAGGAATAAATTAAGATAGACGCTCACTCATAAACGAGCAAGAAATATAACCAAACAAATAGAAAAAAGTAAGGAGGATTTTATGGCGAGTCTGTGGGTTGATTTAAGGGATATTAAATTCCAAGTGTTTGAAGTATTGAAGATAGGCGAAACATTACTGGGCAAAGGCCGTTATGTGGACTTTGATGTCGATACATGCAATATGGTTCTTGACCAGGCGGCAAAATTTGCCGAATTGGAGCTTGCTCCCACCTATCCTGATGAAGTTCATCGTAAACCAGTCGAAGCAACATTTGACAAAGGCAAAGTAACAACACCTGAAGCTTATAAAAGACTTTGGAAACTTTATTGTGAAGCCGGATATATGGCCACGGCTGATCAGCCGGAAGTTGGTGGTCAGGGTTTTCCTGCCGTTATCGCTGCAGCAGCAGCGAATATGTTTCTGGCCTGTAACCAGGCTTTTATCATGTATCCCGGTCTGACCCACGGCGCGGCAAGATTGATGGAAGACTTCCTGCCCAAAGACAATCCTCTGCGCGACATTTTACTGGAAAAAATGTATACTGGTGAGTGGGCGGGAACAATGTGTCTGACTGAACCGGGCGCCGGTTCCGACGTCGGAGCCTTAAAGGCAACCGCTAAAAAGAATGCTGATGGTACCTACTCCATCGTTGGCACAAAGAGCTTCATCTCCGCCGGTGATCATGATCTGACCCCGAACATCATTCATCCCGTTCTGGCGAGAATTGAAGGCGATCCCAAAGGAACAAAGGGTATTTCTATTTTCATGGTTCCCAAAATCAGATTCAATGAGAAGGGCGAACTCGGAGAGCCTAACGATGTTCAGTGCGGCAATATCGAAAGCAAGATGGGTATCCACGGCAACGCCACCTGTACGCTGAACTTCGGTTCGGACAACAAGTGCATCGGTTACCTGATGGGCGAAGAGAAACAGGGTATGCCGATCATGTTCCATATGATGAATGAAGAGCGTCAGGGTGTCGGTATGATGGGCGCTTCTCTGTCAATGGCCGCTTATCTGCATGCTCTTGATTATGCCAAGCAGAGATTCCAGGGACAGGATGTTATCGCCATGGCGATGAAGATCGAAGACTCGCCGCAAGTGACTATCATCAAGCATCCGGATGTCCGCAGAATGCTGCTCAGACAGAAATCGATTTCCGAGGGTCTGCGCCTTCTGTGCCTGTTCTGCTATTTCTGCATGGATAGTATGTTCAGCGCGTTAGTCGACGGCAACGAAGAACAGAAGGAATACTGGAACGGCATAATTGAAGTGCTGACACCGGTCGTCAAAGCCTACAGTACAGACAGGGCACAGGAAAGTATCGAACTGGCCGTACAGTGTTATGGCGGTTACGGTTTCTGCCGTGAATATCCTGTTGAGCAGATGATGAGAGATAATAAAATCAATCAGATCTATGAAGGCACCAACGGTATTCAGGCTCTTGACTTGCTGGGACGCAAGTTGGGCATGAAAAAAGGAACATATTTCATTAACCTGCTCAACTTAACAAAAGACGCTATTGACGAAGCCGAAAAACTCGACCTCCTCAAGGGCGAAGCAGCCATCGTCAAAGACGCTTTGACTGCCTGCGGATTATCAGCCAAGGATTTCTCCAAGATGATCGGCACAACACCTTACGTACCACTGATTGGGGCATGCGACTATCTGAACGCTTTGGGAGATGCAATTGTCGGTTGGCTGCACCTCAAAACGGCCAATGTTGCTGCTAAAAAATATTTTGAAGCAACAGGTGAACAGGATAAAAATTTCTATATGGGCAAGATCCGGGGTGCCAAATTCTTCATTAATCGTATCACCGGCCTTGTTCCCGGCCATCTGGAAAACATCAAGAAGGATGAGCAGAGTTGTATGGATATTACAGATGACCAATTTGTTGTTGAATAAGTATTCTTAGAAAGAAAAACTTTGGGCGGGGAGGCTTTTTAAAACCTCCCTGCCTTTTTTAATGAGACTTGCTGATAGTGAGCCAAGCTGAAAACGAGTGCAACGAAGTTTGAAGCGTAAGGCGAACTATACCAGACGCGTAGCGCCGTGGTAGAACGAATCCCGATTCTCCCCTGTATTCCACCTTATGGCTCCCCGGCCAATTCGATAATGACCTCCAGTCATTTATACTATCATTTTATAGACTTAGGAAGGTGACAAAAGAATATGGGGTAAATATTTTTTTCTAATATTATCGTAAATATATTGACAGAGGAAAGATAATCTGTATAAGGATTGACGCTCGGTCATAATCGGGCAAAATACAGCTAATATAATATAGTGAGGAGGAGTATATGGCGAGTCTTTGGTTTGATTTAAGAGATGTTAAATTCCAATTGTTTGAAGTATTCAAAATAAAAGAAACCTTACTGGGTAAAGGCCGTTATGTGGACTTTGATGTCGATACATGCAGCATGGCGCTGGATCAGGCTGCAAAATTTGCGGAGCAGGAAATTGCCCCTACCTATCCTGACGAAGTTCACCGTAAACCTGTCGAAGCAACGTATAAAGACGGCAAAGTAACAACACCGGAAGCTTACAAGAGACTATGGAAACTATATTGTGAAGCAGGTTACGTGGCCATGGCCGATCAGCCGGAAGTAGGCGGTCAGGGATTCCCTGCAATTATAGCAGCGTCCTGTGGCGGTATGATGTTGTCCTGTAATCCGGCATTTATGATGTACCCCGGCGTTACTCACGGCGCGGCAAGGCTGATGGAGGATTATTTCCAACATCCTCTGCGTGATGTCGTTCTGCAAAAAATGTACAGCGGTGAATGGGCTGGCACGATGTGTCTGACAGAACCGGGCGCCGGCACCGATGTCGGAGCTTTAAAGACTACCGCTAAAAGAAATCCTGACGGCACTTTCTCCATTGTCGGAACCAAGAGTTTCATTTCGGGAGGTGATCAGGATCTAACCCCGAACATCATTCATCCTGTTCTGGCGAGAATTGAAGGCGATCCGAAAGGAACCAGGGGTATTTCCATTTTTATGGTTCCTAAAATCAGATTCAATGAAAAAGGCGAGATCGGAGAACCGAATGATATATACTGCAGCGGCATTGAGAGTAAGATGGGCATTCACGGCAGCGCTACCTGTACCATTAATTTCGGCGACAACGGCAAATGTATCGGTTATCTGATGGGTGAACAAGGCCAGGGTATGCCGATTATGTTTCACATGATGAACGAAGAGCGTCAGAACGTCGGTTTGATTGGTGCGGCGCTTGCAGGTGCGTCTTACCTTCATGCACTCGATTATTGCAAACAAAGAATCCAGGGACAAAACGTCATCGCTATGGCCTTAAAGGATGAAAACGCTCCTGCAGTGCCAATCATTGATCATCCCGATATCCGCAGAATGCTGCTAAAGATGAAATCTATTTCAGAAGGTCTCCGTGCCTTATGTCTGCTCTGCTATTTCTGCATGGACAATATGTTCAGCGCAATGTTCTCCGCAGTTTTAGACCCAAATGCCAATAAAGAAGAATTGGAAAAAGAAAGAGAGTATTGGGCCGGCATGCTTGAAATTCTCACCCCTATAGTTAAATCCTACGCTACAGATATGGGTATGGTAGGTTGCGATCTGGCCGTACAAAGTTACGGCGGTTACGGCTACTGCCGCGAGTATCCGGTTGAACAGATGATGAGAGATCAGAAAATCAACGCAATTTATGAAGGTACCAATGGTATCCAGGCTCTGGACCTTTTGGGACGCAAGCTGGGCATGAAAAAAGGTACTTATTTTATCAACCTGCTCAACTATACCAAAGATGCTATTGACGAAGCCGAGAAGATCGACGCCCTTAAGGGAGAAGCAACCATAGTCAAAGACGCTTTGACGGCCTGCGGATTAACAGCCAAGGATTTCTCCAAAATGATCGGCACGACACCATTCGTTCCTTTGATTGGCGCCTGCGATTATCTTAACTGTCTGGGTGACGCCCTTGTAGGCTGGCTGCATCTCAGAATGGCAAATGAAGCCCTTAAAAAATTCTTTGATCCGTCAATAAGTGAAAAGGAGAAAGCCTTCTATCGAGGTAAAATTGAAGGTGCCAGATTCTTCATTAATCGCATTACAGCATTAGTTCCGGCCAAAACGGAAAATCTGAAGAAAGATGAACAGAGTGCGATGAACATTCCCATTGAATCTTTTGTAGGTGAATAAATATACCTAAAAACAGCAACTCTTGGCGGGGAGGCTTTAAATCCTCCCCGCTTTTTTATTCCAATATTAGATTAAAGTGATATAGCGGAGTCCGCCCCGGCACAGGCCGGGGTCATCGGCATCTTGCCCGGCGTATGCCGGGTCATCCACGTATGCATAATACGCCTCAGAGTTTACCCTGCACATGCAGGGCCTCCTCCTAGCTGCCTCGATATCATCTTTGATTTAGAATTGGATTTTGATTTATGTATATTTATTTCAGCTTCTTGACCAATTATCTGATTTATGACAAAAGATAAAAATGCGCAGAAAAAAACAAAACAAATTGCAATCAATTGGCGAAGTTTTATCTTCAGTCTTAAAGAAAAAAGGCATGAATTCAAAAATTGAAGAAAATGCCCTGCTGAGACTATGGCCAAAAGCTGTGGGATCTCAAATTGCCTCAAAAACACAACCTGATTGTTTTCGTGGTGGCACGTTATTTATTAAAACAGTTTCCTCTGTTTGGGTACAGCAACTTCATTTCATGAAAGAAGAAATTCGCAATAAATTAAACGAGTTTGCGAAAAGAAACATCGTAAAAGAAATTCGTTTTGCGGTCGGTTACGCACCAATACAATTGGAAACCGCAAAAAATATTTCTTCAACAAGGAAATCAGCACTGAAAGAAAGAGACAAAAAAATGATAGCCGACTGCACCGAAGCTTTATCCGACCGGGAACTGGCAACCATATTCGAACGTATTATGCAATTGGAAATCAGCCGTCGACGTCAGATGGAAAACAAGAAAGTTCGGTAAAGATATTTTCTATTTCTTTTGTATATTTTTTGTTTTTATCGTAGATAAAAAGCGGTGATTCTATTTTTAATTCTTCACGACCACCGGCCATCCCTTCCACCAGAACAAATTCCGCTTCGGAAAAATTATCAGAAAAAACCAGTCTCATTCTTTTCGGTTCAATGCCGCTATCCCGAAAAGCACAGACCAATTCAATTAATCGTTTGGCCGGATAAATAGTAAAAACTATTCCCGCCGGCTTAAGTAAATACTTTGCCGCTGTTAAAAAATCTTTCAAAGAACCTTTTATTTCATGTCGTGCAATAGCCTTTTCCGGATGAGGATTTATTCTACCGGAATTCAGTTTTCGGTAAGGAGGATTGAAGATTACTGTATCAAATAAAAGCGCCGGAAATATATTTCTTATATTACGCGCGTCTCCGGAAAATACTTTAACGCGATCATCCAGATTATTTATCCGTGTGTTTTTTTCGGCAAGAATTGCAAGATTTTCCTGAATCTCCAAACCGGCTATATTTACCTGAAGAAAACGCTTTGCTACAATTAAAAGGATAATACCACTGCCGCACCCGATATCGATAACACGAGCGCGTGATTTCAAAGACACAAAATGAGCAAGCAGAATCGAGTCCAGAGAAAATCTGTACCCTCGTTTGGGTTGCAAAACCCTTAAACGTCCATCAAGAATTGTATCCAGGGTTTCTTCTTCCATAATTACCAAGTCGCATTCATTCGTCTACCTTTGTTGGCATCGTCATCGGCTCCTCGACGTATGATAATATACGACTGCGTCGCCTCTTCCTCGCCGTCGCAGTATACTTCTGACTGCAACTTGGTATCGAACTCTAAACAAAACAATCTTTTAATCCAGTTTATGAACAAAAATACCACTGCGCAGTTTCGGTTCAAACCAGGTTGACTTTGGCGGCATTATTGCTCCGGCATCGGCAACTTTTATTATTTGTTCCATCGTCGTGGGATGGAGAGAAAATGCCACGGCAAACCCATCCTTGTTGACGAGTTTCTCCAGTTCATCCATCCCTCTTATACCGCCGATAAATTTAATACGATCATCTACACGCGGATCTTTAATACCCAAAACAGGGAACAGTAAATGATCCTGCAATATGGCTGCATCCAGGCTGGCTACGGGATCGTCTGCCTTATAAACACCTTCTTTAATCTTTATTTTATACCACTTCCCTTCCAGATACATCCCAAAATCATGAAGTTTTTGTGGCGACCTGGCTGTAAAGTTTTCTGTAACTGTAAAAAAAGCGCTGATTTTTTCAATAAACTTTTCCGGTGTCAGACCGTTTAAGTCTTTGACTGCACGATTATAATCCATAACCTTAAGTTGTGTGTGAGGAAAAAATACCGCCAGTACAGATTCATATTCTTTCACAGAAACAACGGATTTATCCTTGGAACGTCTTACTCTGGCAATCGTAGCGGCGGCAGCTGCACGATGATGCCCATCGGCAATATAAAGAGATTCGACCTCAGAAAATTCTTTGCTGATTTCTTCGATTTGTTTTGCGTCGTTTACAATCCAAACCGTATGTTGAACGCCGTCTTCGGCAGCGAAATCATATTCCGGATGACTTGACGTTATTTCATCTACAATCGTATTCAAATTCTTGCGTTCCCGATAGCTTATAAACACAGGACCTGTTTGCGCGTTGACCGTAGCGACATGCCTGATGCGATCTTCTTCCTTATCTTTTCTGGTCAATTCATGTTTTTTTATCTTTCCCGCATCATATTCGGATGCGCTCATCAACCCCACTATTCCTGTTTGCACCTGAGAACCCATTTTCTGCCTGTAAATATAAAAACAAGGTGATTCATCCTGTATAAGAACACCCTTTTCCAACATTTGGATAAAATTGCGTTTCGCTGTCTGGTATATAATTTCATGATTACTTATCGTTCCATCGGGCACATCTATCTCCGATTTTTCCACGTGCAGGAAACTCAAAGCGTTCCCAGCAACAGCTTTTTGACCTTCTTTCCTGGTCATAACATCATAAGGAAGAGCTGCTACCTGAGAAACGTATTTTTGTTGCGGTCGTACCGCTTTAAAAGGTATAACTATTGCCATAATTAATAAACTCTCTTGTTTACTTTTGTTGTGGAACTGATAACATACTGTCATAATCTACACAATATAAAATTGATAAAAAGGAAGAACCTATGGGAGATACTCTGGTTTTTATTCACGGTTTGGAAAGCACAGCACAGGGTGCCAAAGGACAATTTTTTTCTCATAATTTTCCGCAAATGATTATCGAAGATTATACGGGAGACTTTATTGCGCGCATGAACAAACTCAATGGAATTCTTGCCGGGAAAAATGACCTCATAATAGTAGGTTCAAGTTACGGAGGGTTAATGGCAGTACGCTATGCCATGGAAAATGAAAGCAAGGTAAAGAAATTGATATTGCTGGCACCGGCTTTAAATCTTCCCGAATTCAAGTCCGGTATTTGTAAGCAATTAATGATTCCTGTCATTTTATATCATGGTTCCGATGATGATGTCATCAATCCCCACAATGTGAAACAAATTGCCACCAAATATTTCAACAATCTTGAATATCATCTGGTAGAGGATGATCATCCTCTACATAAAATTTTTCCAGTCCTTGATTGGAAAAAACTTCTTATGGACACTTGATAAACAAGATATTTTTCAACGACAATGGTAGTTCGCCTTAAATTACCTTGACAATCTTTGCCTGATATTTTAGTCTTTTACGTAAATTATATCAGACTGATAATATTATGTATTCGAAAAAAATTATTATCCGCTACACTCCGGACATAGTTCAACAGCCTGTAATTTATCATCTCGTTAAGCAATATGATCTGGTGTTTAATATCTTAAAAGCAAGGATTTTTCCACGCCGCGAAGGCGTTATAGTTCTGGAACTCAGCGGTTTAAAGGAAAATTTTGATCAGGGAATTCGTTTTTTAAAAGAAATGGGGCTTAAAGTAGAGCCTCTGTCCAAAAGCGTAAGCCAAAACGCTGATAAATGCGTTCACTGTGGCGCCTGTACCGCTTTTTGTCCCACGGGAGCGCTGGCTTTTGAAAAAGAATCTTTTAAAGTCTTATTTGATGCCGAAAAATGCAATGGCTGCGAACTTTGCGTCTCGGCCTGTCCCGTTCGCGCCATGGAAATAAATCTTTTTTAATTTTTCCCGGTTAATGAAATTTGTGAAGTTTTTTGAGAGCTTCAATATCATCCCGGGCGATTTCCAGAGAATCGGATTGAATTACAGGATACATTAAAGACTCTTTATTTTTGCTATGACTTAAACCCAAAGCATGACCGAATTCATGTGCAAGAACACGCACAAGCCGGTATTCATTATCATACTGATAAATTGTAATTGACCGCTTACCATTTTTGTTTTCATAAAATCCTTCGCAGAACTCATGTCCCAATGCATTGCCTATATTCTGCTGATTAAGCAAATCCAGATTATTATTTGAAGCTATTTCATTGATTACCAGCACTAAATTATTAATCGTATCTGTCAACATCTTCATTTCTTCCTGGCGCGAATTCAGATTTTCACGCAAAGCAGTTAATTCGTCCTTTTCTTTCATCAACCGAGCATAAATACTCTGTGAAGCTCCACCACGTCCGTTCCACAACTCAATCTCCTTGTTCAAAGCGTTTGCTCTTATATTATATTCGGCAATATCATTATCAATCATAATTTTCTTTGACTCATACTCAGCCCTCATACTGGCCAGACGTGATTTTAATTCTTCATATGAGTTTCTGGAGCGGTCAATTTTGTAATTAAGATTTTTTAATTTGTCGGTAGATTCCTGACGATAGTCATAAATAATATTTACCTCTATTTCGCCATTCTTATCTTCACGAAAGAAATCGCGATGAAAAGGTTTACCCCATATTGCCGCAGCCATTTTTACGGCTCTTCCGAATTCCTCACGACTCAAACTAAACCTTTCATCAACTTTACCCAAACGATAAGTTATTGGCTTCCAACTGTATTTAGGCGTTTTTATCAAAGCGGCAGCTGCAATAATAAGAATAACCACTAGGAATAAAAAAACCCAGTCTATTTTTCTTGATGATTTTGACATATTTATGATGCTGGAAAGGCCGAAATATTATTTGCCTGATTTTTGCTCTGACTCTTTAAGCATTCTATTGAAATCACCCGGAACTTCTTTACTTTCTTTATACAACTCCTTACTGTCTTTAAAAAAGCCCTTACTTTTATTTACTATTTCACTCATACCGGATTTCAGCATGTTAATTGATTGGTTAATTTTCTCCGGCATTTTATCCGGATCTTGCAAGTAATAATAACCGGACAAAGCCAATAGAATAATCAGGAGGATCAGGGCCAATTTAATGAAGCTTTTAAAAATAAAATGCAGCATCAACATAATAATGAAAACAACAATTACTACAAGCACTCCCGGGTGCGCAGATATATAGCCCGTAACTGCATCCATTACAAAATCTCCCTTGTATTATTTTGTACAATTTATCGTAATTTTATTATGAAATCCATTATTATTTATTAAGCAGAATTTATCTGTTGCTTATCTGCATTTTTTTTCGTATTTTACAAAAAAGAAAATTTACTCTTTTTTAAATCAAAGGGTTAATACCATAGTCAAACAATTAAAATCGGGCAGGATGTATTATTTATATAATTAGAAGATTAATCGGATTGAGATAAAAGGAAAATTTACCAATGGATCAAAGCAGACTCAGAACTTTAAACGATTTGGAAGAAAAACTCGCTTATCGTTTTCGTGAAATCAATCTTCTTTCTACTGCTCTTACTCATCGTTCCTATGTCAATGAAAACAAACTCCAGGCTCTTTCCGATAATGAAAGATTTGAGTTTTTGGGTGATTCTGTTTTGGGTGCCTGTGTCAGTGATCTGATTATTAAGAAATACGTTACTCATCCGGAGGGTACACTTACACAAATTCGTGCTGCACTGGTAAACGAGAAACAATTGGCCGAACTTGCGCGTATCTTACAAATTGGTAATTGTCTTTTGCTTGGTCGCGGCGAAGAAAGCTCTGGCAGCCGTGCCAAGGACTCTTTTTTAGCTAACGCTTTCGAAGCAGTTATTGCTGCAGTATATCTTGATTCCGACTTTAATACCGCAAAAACCACTGTAACAAGATTAATTGAACCGTTATTGAAAGATGACATTTCCTGTTCCGAATATTTCGAGTATAAAACTGCCCTGCAGGAGTTCTGTCAGAAAAAGTATAAAACAACACCTCTTTATATGGTTACAGGTTCTACGGGACCGGATCATAATAAAAATTTTGAAGTAAAAGTAGTTATTGTGAACAAACTAACGGAAACCGGCACCGGCAAAAGCAAGAAAGACGCCGAAAAACAAGCTGCCCAAAAAGCCTGGGAAATATTGCAAAATGAAGAAAACCAGTCATGAATTTAAAGCCAACAACAATCCTTTTATTATTCCTGTTTTCATCATGAACAGCGGATGTCCGCACCGCTGTACTTTCTGTAATCAGAAAATTACTGCCGGCAACTTTCCTCAAACGATAACTAAAGATTTTTTCGACACGTATATTAACTCGCATTTGGCATGGAACAAAGATAAATCAAAAAAAAAAGAAATAGCCTTTTACGGCGGTAGCTTTACGGGAATTGATCCGGTCTATCAGGAGGATCTTCTTTCCTGGGCATATTCTTTTGTCCAAAAAGGAGTCGTTAATTCCCTGAGAATTTCAACCAGGCCTGATTACATTTCGGCAGTTAACGTATCGCTGTTGAAGAAATATAACGTCACGACAGTAGAAATAGGAGCTCAGTCTTTTGTCGATGAAGTGCTGTTTTCTGCTCAAAGAGGCCATAACGCTGATTCAATAATCAAGGCTTTGACTATCTTAAAGAACAACGGATTCCAAACCGGTTTGCATCTCATGGCCGGTTTGCCCAAAGACACAAAAGAAGGTTTTATTTACTCCATTGATAAGACAATCGAACTCAAACCTGATACCGTAAGGATTCATCCGGTTGTTGTATTAAGCGGCACCGCTCTTGCTAAAGAATTCCGGAGAGGGGAATACAAACCGCTGGAACTTTCCGAAGCTGTTGAATTATGCCGTATGGCCTGGGAAAAGTTATCCATGGCAGGAATCCGCATCATCAGAATGGGCCTGCATTTCTCTCCGGAAATGATAAAAGACGGATCGGTACTGGCTGGTCCGATTCATCCTGCTCTGGGCAACCTTGTCCTATCTTCCGTTTTTTACAATCACACAATCAAACTTTTGGAAAAAGTCGCCCCCGATACCGAAGAACTTTCTTTTGTCGTGTCCAACCGTGATACTTCCAGCTTCCGTGGTTTGAACAACGCAAATATATCAGCAATAAAAACTCTTTACCCGCACGCAAATTTAATTGTAAAATCGCTAACCGGTCAACCAAGAGGCAAGATTTCCTTAACTATAAAATCGGGAAAATCTTTTAATCTGAACATTCCGGTAATTATATAATTTATGCCAATTCTAAATCAAAGATGATATTGAGGCGGCTAGGAGGAGGCGACGAGGCGTATAACTAATACGTTGAGGAAGCCGACAACCCCGATTCATCGGGACCAACAAAATAGCGACCGGCATTCGCCGGGGATCCCTTTGATTTTGAATGGGACAAAGGAGATGATAGAATTTGTTTAAATCAGGATTTATCGGCATCATCGGCCGTCCGAACGCTGGGAAATCGACTCTTTTCAATGCTATCATCGGGGACAAAATTTCTATTATTACCGATAAACCGCAAACGACAAGAAACAAAATAACCGGCATTAGAAATTTCCCCGATGCACAACTTATCTTTCTTGATACGCCCGGAATGCACAAACCTAAAACTGCTATGAATCGCGCCATGGTACAAACAACAAGGGATACTATCAATAGTGTTGATGTATTGATAATGCTCGTTGAAGCCAATACCGACGTTCATCCCCATGACCTTTTCTTAATAGAATCGTTGGCTCAGGTCAAGACACCTGTTTTTCTGGTTATCAATAAAATCGATGTTATTGAGAAAAAATTTCTGCTTCCCCTGATTGATAAATTCCGGAATCTTTATAAGTTCAGGGAAATTTTTCCGATTTCCGCATTGAAAAAAGAAGGCATTGATGCTTTACTGAATGTCGTTATAGCAACTCTTCCGGAAGGTCCTAAATATTACCCTGACGAAATTATCACTGACGCAACTGAAAGATTCATTGCCGCAGAGTTCATCCGTGAAAAAGTAACCCTTTTCACCAAGCAGGAAATCCCCTATTCCACCGCAGTTGAGGTTGATTTGTTTAAGGAAAATGAGAGAAATAATTTAATCCGAATTAGCGCGACAATTAATGTGGAAAAAGATTCCCAGAAAGCAATTATGATCGGCAAAAAAGGAGCGATGCTCAAAAAAATCGGCACTCAGGCCAGACTGGAAATGGAAAAATTATTCGGCGCCAAAGTTTACCTGGAGTTGTTTGTGAAAGTAAGGAAAGAATGGACCAGTTCTGACAAAATGCTGGAAGAGTTCGGCTTGCTGAAACATTAATTCATGTCGCTTGGATTTTATAGAAATTGTGAGAAAATATTTTTTATAGATTATTATACCATTTCGATTTTAAAGGATAACGCGGCGGTAAGGAGGAAGCTCCGCAGGCGTATATGATAATACGTCGAGGAAGCTGACGACGATGCCAACAAAGTTAGTCGAAGAAAGCGAATTGGTATTAGAGGATTTAATGAAAGCAAAACCGTTTATAGCCATTGTCGGCCGGCCCAACGTCGGTAAATCAACGCTTTTTAATAGAATTGCCGGAAAGCAAAAGGCAATTGTAATTGATGAACCGGGCGCCACCCGCGACCGCAACTATATGGATTGCGTTTTCCGGGACAAAGCTTTTACGCTTATCGATACCGGTGGATTTGAACCGGCCTCGGCAGAAAAAATCCTTGTACAGATGCGCGAACAGAGCAATCTGGCCATTGAAGAAGCGGATGTCATTATATTTTTAATGGATGTGAAAGACGGGCTCACTCACTCAGATATGGAAATTGCCAAACAACTGAGAGGCAAGAGAAAAAATGTTTTTTATGTCGCCAATAAAGTTGACGGAGACCGCCACAAAGAAATGCTTACCGATTTTTATAGACTGGGCATCGACGAAATCTATCCTATCTCCGCACAGCATGGCATAGGTGTTGATGAACTGCTGAATGTTATTGTCCGCGATTTTCCACAAGCGGCGGATGTAAAAGACGAAAAAGATACGCAAATTAAAATAGCCATTGTCGGCAAACCCAACGTCGGCAAATCATCGCTTGTCAACAAAATCCTGGGCAAGGAAAGAAGCATTGCCAATCCCACACCAGGTACGACCCGCGACGCAATTGATATGATGATTAAGGTTCACGGCAAGAATTATCTGCTAATCGATACAGCGGGAATCCGCAGAAAAAGCAAAATCAGTCAAACTCTGGAAAAATACAGCGTCGTTCAGGCTCTCAAATCGATCAATCGCTGTGACATCGCCTTGGTGCTGATTGATGCCGAAGAAGGACTGACTGATCAGGACACTAAAATTATCGGCCTTGCCTACGAGCGGGGGAAAGCCTGCATTATAGTGGTAAATAAATGGGACAAGATTGAAAAAGACAATTCTACTGTCGGAAAATTCGTTGAAGATATTAAGGATAAAATAAAATTTTTGGACTTCGCACCCATTATTTTTGTTTCTGCCGTTACCGGGCAGAGAGCGCCTAAAATTTTCGACTTAATTGACGAAGTTTATAAACAGTACACAAAAAGAATCGGCACATCGCAGTTAAATGATCTGGTGGAAAAATCAGTACGCAAAAATCCTATGCCGCGCTATCAAAACAGGCAAATGCATATTTCTTATGCCACACAAACAGATATCAAACCGCCGTCATTTGTATTTTTTGTCAGCAACAGCAAAGGAATTCATTTTTCTTATGAACGTTACCTGGCAAACAAAATTCGCGAGGAATTCGGTTTTGACAGCGTACCGCTGAAACTTATTTTTCGTAAGAAACGATAATTATTCAAACATTCATATCTCACGCAAATGGAGGCAATAATGGAACAGATAGCTGTCCGAGATCTTAAAATCTGCTGCAAGTCTGTGGGAGATGGATATCCGATAGTCCTTATCATGGGATTAACCGCAAGCATGGACTGGTGGGACCCGGAATTGATAGATGCACTCTCCCATAAATATCATGTGTTGATATTCGACAATCGTGGTTCCGGTCGCACAGTTGCTCCCGATGAGGGAAGTTTCACCTGTGAAATGTTCGCTGACGACACTATCGCTTTGATGGATGCAAAAGGAATAGAACGTGCAAATATACTGGGAATGTCTATGGGTGGTTTAATTGCTCAGGAACTGGCAATTAAATATCCCGAAAGGGTAAACAGTCTTATCCTTGCCTGTACCTTCTGCGGTGGACAGCATATGATTCAGGCAAGCGATGAAGTGATGAAGATAATGATGGACCGCAGTGGAGGAATTGACGGCCTGTTCGGAAGAGTACTTAAGCTGATGTTCACGAAAGACTTTCTTGATGCTAATCCGGATTATGTATTAGATTTTAAGGAACGTTATTTACGGGCACCCATCAGCGACGTAAACTCCGTGCGCCAATTTATAGCCTGCGCAAAAGCCGATACCTTTGATCGTCTTCCTGAAATAAAAAATCCCACTCTGATCGCTACCGGAACCGATGATCCTCTTATTCCGCCGCAGAACTCCCTGATTTTGGCCAAGCGTATACCAGGTGCAAAATTAATAGAATATAAAGGATGCAGTCACGATTTTATTAGTCAGGTACGTGATGCTTTTATTAAAGATTTATTAGGTTTTATTTCCTTTAATACTATAGATAAATAAATACTTCAGTTTGCTACAAAGTTCTTTATAAAGTCAATTGAGACTGTTACATTTTCGCTATGAATGCTTTTTTTGTGATACCAAAGACATTACGTTATCGTTATTGACCTTTTACATTTGCCTTAGGGACAACCGGTATACTTTGTTTGACATTATCGCTTTCAATCACCTTTTTCTGATCGAAGAAAGAACTAAATTGCAGTGTTACCGGAAGCTTGTCTCTCAATATTACATCTGCATTTACCTTATCTTTAATCGGTACGGTCATCATTCCGTCAATAGGCACCTTCCCCCGCAGCACGAAATCAAGAGGCACATCAAAGATACTATTAATTGGAAAAGGAAGCGCCTCTTGAGGTTTAACCGCAAGGGTATCTTTAATATGGAAATCATGCTTTAATGGAATCACCATATTCAAAGGAATTACACCTTTCACAGGCACATCCGTGTTTACACCCAGAATCTTAATGGTAACTTTGGTTTCAAAAGGAAATTCTGTCTTTACATTGATTTTTTCATCTACATGAAAAACATGATCAATAGGAATATTTAAAGGTTTATCAAAAGCAATATTAAATTTCTGATTTACCGGTAATTTGATTACCGTTTTCACAGGTACAGCGTAATCGAATTCATTTTTAATGGGAATATGGAATGTGTGATCGATAGATGCTGAAACCGGAAGGCTGGAATCGACAGTAGCTGTTATAATTCTCTTATAAATATATCTTTGTTCATATAAACTCAGTACAATCGGACCATATTTCACGAAAAAATAAATCAAAAAAACAACAAATATGATGAAAACAAAAAAGGCACTGATAAGGAAATATCTGAATATTCGGGAATTCTTTTCCTTTTCCAGTTTCTCAATAGAAGATTTCATTCCCTGAATTATCTTGTTGGTAATCAAGTTATTTGTCTCCCGATTATTTTAGATATTTGGAAATATGGTGTGAGATTATCACTACAAATAATTTTTAGCAAGTGTTGGGTTCTTTCTTTTTTTCTTTTAAGAAGCCAGTATTCAGAAACATTATATTTCTTATTAAGGGCAATATTTATATAATCAGCGATTACCCTTGAAGTTTTAAAGTAAATTTGCCAATATAACCGCAAACTTTTGGAGGACCGGTTTTTGATTTATTTTCGTAATATTAGTCTGTCTTTTTCAGATAAAATACTGTTCGACAATATCAACTGGACAATTCATCCCAAAAACCGAATTGGCCTTGTCGGCGAGAACGGTACCGGTAAAACAACTTTGTTTCGGGCAATGATGGATCAAGTTCATCCTGATTCCGGAGTAATAGAAATTACCGGCAGAAGACAAAAAATATTCGGTTATTTGCCGCAGGATCTGGTGGAACTGGAATCAATGCCTCTGATAGATTTTCTAAAAAAGAAAAGCGGAATCTCTGCAATTGAAGAATCCATCAGAAATCTGGAGCATAAACTGTCAGAAACGAAACAAAACACGGCTGAATACAGTGAAATTTCACAAAAGTATTCCGATGCGCTGGCGCATTTCAGCATGTTGGATGGATATGCTTTCGAATCCAAAGCCAAACAGATACTTAAAGGATTCGGATTTAGAGAAAGTGAATTTACTCGCGATTGCGCCTTATTTTCCGGCGGTTGGAAAATGCGCATTTTGTTGACATCGATTCTTCTGGCGAAACCCGACATAATACTTCTGGATGAACCGACCAATCATCTGGACACGGAAAGCATGGAGTGGCTGGAATCTTATCTTAAGGATTATCAGGGAACAATCATCGTTATTTCCCATGATCGTTTCTTCCTCGATAAGATCGCGCTGCATATTGCCGAACTTTTCTCATGTAAAATTCACATCTATAAGGGAAATTACTCTTACTATCTGAACGAAAAGGAAAAAAGGCGAATCGCTTTGATAAAAGAAATGGAACTGCAAAAAGCGCAAATCAAAAAAATTGAGGAGTTTGTGGAACGCTTTCGTTACAAAAACACAAAAGCTGCGCAAGTCCAAAGCAGAATAAAAATGCTGGAGAAATTTTCCGAGATAACTGCCGAAGCAAAAAACAAAAGCGTCACCATGAAGTTTCCAGAAGGCAAAAAAAGCGCAAAAGAAGTAGTCAAGGTAACGGATGTGGGACACAACTATGACAATTTAAATGTATTTAATAATATCAACTTCACTCTATTCCGCGGCGATAAGGTTGCTTTCGTCGGAGTCAACGGTTCCGGTAAATCAACTTTATCCCGACTGCTCAGTCTTTCCGAAAAACCATCTCATGGTTCCATAAAATATGGAGATGGAGTAAACATGGCTTTCTTTTCTCAGGAAAGCTCGCAAAATCTGAATTACGATAAGACTATCTGGGAAGAAATAAATTCCGTACCGGCAAAGGCATCTGATCAGGACAAACGCAATCTTCTCGGTGCCTTTTTATTTTCCGGTGATGATATTCGTAAGTCTATCTCCATCCTTTCCGGCGGAGAAAAATCGCGTCTTGCACTGCTAAAAATTATGCTTATGGATACTAATTTTTTGATTCTCGATGAACCGACCAATCATCTTGATTTGAATACTAAAGATATTTTTCAAAACGCCTTGATTAATTATCACGGAACCGTAGCCATTGTTTCACATGACCGCTACTTCCTGGATAATCTGGTTAATAAAGTTTTTGAATTAAAAGACGGTTCCGTCAACTATTATCTTGGTAATTATTCTTATTTTATTGAAAAACGCAGCCAATCAATCCCCCCGGCAGCAAACGATAAGGCTTCACAGATATTTAATAAAGATCAGACAATCAACAACAAAGAAAAAAAACGTTTGGAAGCGGAAGAACGAAACAGGACATATCAAAAACGTGCCCCACTGATAAAAGAACTATCAGCAATAGAAAAAAAGCTAGCATCCCTTGAAGCTAAAAAATTGGAACATGAAACGACGCTGTGTAATCCACAAGCACTCAAAGACTCGGTGAAAATCAAAAAGATTAATATGGAATTAAAAGATATCAATGCTGATTTAGACAACGTCTACAATATCTGGACAAAAATTAATGAAAAACTGGAAAAACTATAGGCAAAATGGATTTTTTTTCAACCTCCGTCCAGTGTGGTTTTTTCCATGTTCTGAAACCATGACGCAGGATCGGTCAGAAATTCTTCCGTATCGCGTAAAGATAGAAAATGTTCCCGTTCGATACTAGCTAATAAATTAAAAAAAGCTTTTTCTTTAGGATCGGTGCTGCTTTCTTCCAGTTTAGTGTAAAGCGCTGCACCTCTCGCTTCAAAATCAATCGCGGTTCGAATCGCTTTTAAATCATCTTCGTTACCAGTTATGCGGGCAGCCTTTTTCCCCGACATGGATTTTAAAATACTTCCGGCCACTGATTTTTTTACTTTCAGAGACACTGTTGCCGGCCATTTTTTTTTCTTTTCCCACTGATCATGCACTTTTTTCAATATTTCATAATGTTCTTTTTCTTCATCGGCTATTTGTTTGAACATATTCTTGCCGGCCAAATTTTTTGTCCGGCGAGCGTTAGCCAAATAAAATTCTCTTTCTTTCTGTTCATTTTCCAAAGCGAATTTAAGGGCATTCAATCTTTTTTTCATCTTAACGCCTCCTTACGCTAATGTTCAAGGAAACCATTTTTATTAATTATAAAAGATATTGCTGATTAGTTCAATACGTATTTGCATTGTATTGAATTTGCACCGGTTGCAGTAAGAAAATTATTAGAATCATGCAGCATTTGATTCTCCTGCAGCTGTTGACGGATTATGCAATTAATTGTAAATGTTTTTATTCAAGTTTTTCTTTAATATCCAAAATATATTCGGCAATATTATTGCAATGATCAGAAATTCGTTCCAGATGAATTAGCATCTCCACAAAAATCAGTCCTGCTTCTGTACTGCAAAGACGATTATGAAATCTCTTGAGATGATTATTGCGGGCATCTTTAACTTTCTCATCAATTTTTTCCTCTCTTTGAATGACGCTGACTATTTTTTCCTTGTCGGATATTTCAATTAAAGACATAGCTTCATCAATATTCTGACTCACCAAAGATGTGATCTCCTGCAATTCCTGCTTGCCCATCTCGGTAAACTTTATTTTCCCCTCGGCTTTTCGTTCGGCTAATTCGGCTATCCAGACCACGTGATTACCCATACTTTCAATATCACCGGCGATTGCCGTGAAAGCAAAAATCTTTTTGGATAGTTGAGTTGATTTATTCTGTGCGGATATTTTCCATAAAAACCTTACGATCTGTAAGCGTAAGTTATTTACTACCATCTCTATATAAGAAATATCCCTTTGCCGCCCCTTCTCAACGAAAAAAATCATCCCTCTAGCTATTAAAAACATTTTCCTCGTAAGGTTAATCTCCCTCTGTAATTCCTTTTGTACGTTGTCAAGGGCTTTTTCCTCATCAGACAGATTTCTGCGATCAAGAAATTCCGGCCAGATCGGCAATGTTTCATCTTCCCCTTTTAAGATTCTCTGCATTAGAGCTGCAAAAGGGTTCAGAAAAAAAACAAAGCCAATCATAATGACAAAATTAAGTATAAAGTGTGCCAGAACAATCTGCTGAGCAACATTAGCAGAAAGGTTTTTTAATACGATTAGTAAATACGGCATCAGAATAAAGCATATAATAACGCCGACGCATTTGAAGATCAAGTGAGATATGGCAGTTCTTTTTCCGCTTACTGTTGCTACTGTCCCGGCGAGTAGTGCCGTAACGGTAGTGCCGATGTTTGCTCCCATTATCACAGGAACAGCATTTTCCAGAGAAACTAAATTCTGCTGCGCTAATAGTGCCATAATACTGATAGGTATAGCGGAAGCATGAATAATACCGGTAACTACAATTCCCAGACCAATCCCCAAGAAAGGATTTTGAGTTTGTGTAAACATATGCAAGAAAACCGGAGAATCTTTTAAAGGCTCTATAGCATGACCGATCATTCCCAAACCGAAGAAAAGCAATCCGAAATAAAAAATTATCTTGCCGGCAACCTCCCCTTTGCCCCGGTAGATTAACCACAAAAGCCCACCTATGGAAATAATAAGTGGTGAAATATCCGTAAAATGCCAGACAACAAATTGAACAGTCAAAGTAGTGCCGATATCAGTGCCCAGGATAATTGCGAGAGAATTATAAAAGCTGATTAATCCCGCGCTCACCAAACCGACAGTCAGCGCCGTAGAAGCAGAAGAGCTTTGGAAAATGATTGTCGAAATTATACCGGTAAGAAGTCCGTATAAAGGTTTTTGCACTGCATACCTTACATGTTCTTTTATACGAACATCAATCAATTTTCGAACGGCAGAGGAGAGATTAATCATACCGATCAAAAACAAAACAATGCCGCTTATAACAAAGACGGTTTCTTTCATTTTAAATCCCTAATCATTCCTTTCATTGCAAACATAGGAAAGATTTCTTATTAAAATCATTTAGGCATAGGCTGAATAACTTGTCCGGATTTTGATATAAAATTTTTCCTTTATTGTTAATACTTCAATTATAATTAACAAATTATTCGGTATGCCTCAAGAAAAAGAGGTTCTAAAACATGTTTTATTTGTGAAGTTTCATATTAAAAGTAGAAATTTCTCCTGTATCCTTCGCTTTTAACTGCAATCGTAAAACTTTCGCTGTTTTCGCTTCACCAGGATAGAAAATAAAACCATAAGCCAATTCACCCGGCCTGATCGCCCGATACTGCAATGAACGTGACTGCAAATCATCCTTAATCTTGGATTGTACAACTTCGTAATGTTTCTCGAAACCATAGCCACCACCGGAAATTAAACCAGCGGCTCCGCCAATTGCCGCCCCCTTACCTGCAGCTTCTCCTACATTTGTTCCGGTAACAATACCAATTGCCGCTCCAATGACTGCTCCCGCAGCTCCCAGCAAAAGACCACTTTTTGTTGCCTCGGGAACTATTTGACCAAGTTCGGTAGCTTTAGACACTCGATCATAGGCTAATTCCTGATCAAGAATCGGCCAAACGTTACCATCGTCATCAATCAAAAATGTTTGATCGGGAATTATTATCAGAGGGTGAGTTCCCTTGTTATCAAATACCACCTGCACCGGAAGAAGACCTGCCGACCTGATGTCAAAACCGAAAACTTCCCTTGCCTCTTTGGTTTTGCTGAAGCTTCTCGCTGCAATTGCGGCACCGTTAAATGTAACGACATTAGGTGTGTTCTCCGGCAATTTAAAAGGAGCAACCTGCCTTTCATATCTTGCACAACCCAAAATAATAGTCGTAAAAATAAAAACGATCACTACTAATTTATAATTCTTTCCGACCGGCATACTCACCTCCTCTATAATACTGTTTACACTAATCACTTAAAATTTTATAAAAATACACAGCCACCGAAGATTTGCTTATTTCAGAAAGAATTATCAACCAATACCATCTGAAAATATCATTTTAGCCGTATTGTTCCTTAATCCACTTTAGATAAGCACCGGTTTTAATATTTTTTATCCATTTTTTATGATGTAAATACCAATTGATGGTTTTTCGCAGTCCGGAGTCAAAAGACTCCTTCGGAGACCAATTTAACTCTTTTTTCAATTTGGAAAAATCAATTGCGTATCGGCGATCATGTCCGGGACGGTCTTTGACAAAGGTAATCAAATTGCGTCGCGGCCGTCCATTTCCGGCAGGTTTTATTTCATCAAGAATATCGCAGATCATTTGCACAATTAAAATATTTTCCATTTCCGCATTACCACCAACATTATATGTTTCACCTTTATCCCCTGTTGTCATAATTCTCCAGATTGCTTCACAATGATCTTCCACATAAAGCCAGTCACGCATATTTTTCCCGTCGCCGTAGACCGGAAGAGGCTTTCCCTCGAGAGCGTTAAGAATAATAAGCGGAATCAGTTTTTCCGGAAACTGATACGGACCGTAATTATTAGAACAATTGGAAATAGTCGAGGGCAATTTGAATGTCTTATAATAAGCGCGTACCAGATGATCGGATGCCGCTTTGGATGCGGAATACGGACTATTGGGACGATACGGAGTATTTTCACGGAAAAAACCTCTGGCTCCAAGACTGCCGTAAACTTCATCGGTACTGACATGATGGAATAGCCTGAATTTTTCCCCGTGTGCTTTAGATACCTCCAGAAGATTAAATGTTCCAATAATGTTTGTTTGAATGAATTTACCCGGAGCTTTTATAGAACGGTCAACGTGCGATTCGGCAGCAAAATGGCAGACGGCATCAACATCATATTTTGAAAATATCTTTTCAAGTTTTTTTACATCACATATGTTCACTTTTTGGAAAATATATCGTGAAGAATAATCAGCGGCTATATCAGCCAGATTTTCCGGATTGCCGGCATACGTCAAACAATCCACATTAATTATTCTGCCTGAATAACTTTTATTATTAATCAAATAACGGATAAAATTACTTCCGATAAATCCACAGCCACCAGTTACCAGCAAATTCTTGAACTCAATTTTACTTTTATTTTTTATGTTCATCCTTAAATGCTCCTAAAAAGCTATTGTTAAACAAAAATCTTTAATAGCTATAGTCAATAAAAGCTCTGCGGCAATTACTTATCATATTAGAAGACCTTTTAAAATATTAAAATATTTTTTTACGTGTAATTAGTCTCGCTTAATCGGTGTTTGCTCCGGATATTTTATGACTCTTTTATTTTGGTACTTGCAAGCTTTTTACTTGTATATATTGCTAATTCTTTATACTCCACCTCCGAGAACGCTTTGTCCGCAAAGACAATACTTTATTTTCAGCCAAACAAAAAAATTGGCGGCAACTGTCTGATGTACCGTTACCGCCAATTTCCCTTCTAGTTTTTAAGAATTAAATCTTTTCTATTTCTTCTTCTTGGGAGCTACTTTCTTCTTTGCTACTTTTTTAACTGCTTTTTTCTTTACTACTTTCTTTACTACTTTTTTCTTTGGAGCTGCTTTTTTCTTTACTACTTTCTTTGCCGTTGCCATTATGTGACGCCTCCTTTAAAAAATTTGTTGGATTTTTAATGCTTCCAATTCCTTTTCTGGTTAAACTTTACTTTATTTTTTTTAGCTAGTCAACAAAAAACACTTATAAATTATTTTTTTTAATACTTATTTTTACAGCTTATCACCGCACATTCTTGCCTAATAAAATATTAATTCACAAACAGTGACATAACTTCACAAGCTTTTTACATTGTGATACTGATTGCTGTAATCCAATACTGTTGCGGGTTTCCTGATGATGATAAATATTCTCGCATAAAATAATCGGCATGATTTTGTACTTCATAGCGATTAAACTTTACAAATATTTTACGTAAAAATATTTTCTGCTTTCATCATGGAGAGAACATTTTTTTATTACTTAAAATATTTTTTACACAAAACCAGAAATGATTATCTCTGCAAGCCACTCGGCATCGTTTTCAACTATAGATAAGTTTTTCCGCCGATATATTGATTTGCGAAGTAATTTGAAGATAGAGAATCAACCTTGATTTTTCTGCCTTGAGATGAAGCATGAATAAATTTTCCATCTCCGATATAAATACCGACATGAGAAACACTGTTTCTGCCCTTTAAAGAGAAAAATACCAGATCACCTTTTTGCAAATCATTTTTATTTACGGTATCACCTGTATTAAATTGTTCTTTCGAATTACGGGGAAGATTTAGACCATTCAGTTGGTACACTGTCATTGTCAGTCCACTGCAATCAAATCCGTCATCGGAAGAAGTGCCCCCCCAAAGATAAGGAACACCGAGGAAATCTTTTGCAGTCTTCACTAAAGATTCCCTCAAATAATCAGTACCGTATTGTTTTTGTCTGGCAACTGAATAATCTTCAGGCTGTACGATATAAAACTCTTCGATAATGTTCGCTTCTTTCAGGCTTTGAGCTCTTTTTCTGGCCGAGTCCTTTGTCGCATAATTACCAAATCGGACTTTAAAGAATTTATCCGAAGCAAGAAAATATGTGGCATCGAGGCCATGATTATTTTTCAATCTTTCCGTCAAACGCACCGCATTTTCCACTTTTTTAAACGCTCCCGCCTGAATCGTATAGCCCATCAACTCCAGTACAGGTTTTTGCCTCACCGGTTTTGGGTAAGACGGTGGCACCCAACGCGCAGTCCGGCGAGCATGTGAACATGACAATACAAGCAAAGAAATAAGAATAAAGAGCGCGGTCAGTTTGTATTTTCTCATTCTTTCATCCATTTATTGCGGACATAATCCCTGGCTTCTTTAGTTGTCATAATTCTACCTTCAAGCTGCTCTTCTTCTAATGCCAGCAGAATCATTCCGATAATTTTTCCCGGAGTAAAACCCATTTCAATTAAATCATCACCGGTCAACAAACGTTTAGGATGCAAATCGTCCCGGTTTAAAGATCTTAGTCGATCCTGACAGAATTCATAATTATCCAGCATGCCGTGACTGGCAAGACAATCCAGCCGGTGTAACTCCAGATGCAAACCAAAATCCGGCATACGTAAGAATCGTTTGAGACGGGCCGGACGCATTTTTTGAACATTCATAAAAACCATATGATGGTGAATGAGATTAAGCACTGTTTCTTTTTGTGCATTGGAAAATTTCAACCGCTCCATTATATCGTCAGCGATTTTTTCTCCCTGCTGAACATGTCCGTAAAAATGCACACCATTTTCATCTTCAGTTCTTGTTACAACCTTACCGACATCATGTAATAATACGCTCCAGGCCAGGCAAAGATTTTCACTGGTTCCCCCGTTTTTAGACAACAACTCCAGCATACTCAATGTGTGCTGCCAGACATCGCCTTCCGGATGAAAACGAAGCGGTTGTTCCACTCCTTTCATTTTATCAACTTCAGGAAGAATTGCTTTCAAGATGCCCGTTTCTGCCATTAATTCAAAGCCGCGACGTGAGCCACCACGCGTCAAAATCTTACCGAGTTCATCACGTATACGTTCGGCGCTGATCTGTTTTATTTTTGTTGCATTATTCTTGATCGCCCGCATTGTTAACGGTTCTATAGTAAAATTAAGATTGGCAGCAAAACGAATGGCCCTCAACATCCGCAGAAAATCTTCGTTGAATCGCTTTTCGGGATCACCAATTGTGCGGATAATTTTTTTTTCAATGTCAGCGCGACCGTCCACATAATCAATTATTTTATTTGATTCCGGATCCATTAAAAGTCCGTTGATTGTGAAATCGCGCCGGAACACATCTTCTCTGGCTGAAGAAAAATAGATTCGAGACGGATGTCTGCCGTCTGCGTAAACATCATCTCCGCGAAAGGTAGCGACTTCGTAAAGATAATTATCTACAATAATGGCAACAACACCGAATTTGGCGCCGATGGCCAGGGTGTTGGGAAACAGGGAAATTATTTCATTAGGACGCGCAGAGGTCACAATATCGTAATCGCCGGAAACAGAGCCAAGAATAAAATCACGCACACAACCGCCGACAAAATATGCTTCATGACCCGATTGTTTCAAAAGACGGACGACTGCTTCCGCATTCCGACGATTGTCGTTTCCCATTATTTTTTATCCGCCGAAAATCATTAAACGTTCCTGGATTCCGTCCCCCGACGGAATGACGAAAATGAGGTGTCACTACCCGACTCATTGCCCCTTTTCACTCTTTAGTGACACTCGCTGAAAGCAAGTCCCGACACGTCGGGATGCAGCTCGAAGCGTTAGTGGAACTATCCCAGGCACATAGTGCCGTGGGGCACCATTCACTATTCACTTCTTTAAATGCGGAAGCATTTATAATTATTTTTTCCCCAATTTGATGGCGCACAATTCTCCGCACATGGTGCAACCTTCATCCCTGGCACTCTTACTTTTCTCTAAAAGTAAACTTGTTTTGGATGGATCTATAGATAAATCCACCTGTCCCTGCCAATCAAAATTACTTCGGCACTGGGACATTTTTCTATCCTTTTCACGCGCGTTACTCACACCTTTGGCAATGTCTGCTATGTGCGCGGCGATTCTCGTAGCGATGACTCCATCGTGAACATCGGCCAGTGTAGGCAGTCGTAAATGTTCGGCGGGAGTCACATAGCAGAGAAAATCAGCTCCGGCAGCTCCGGCAATCGCCCCGCCAATGGCAGAAGTAATGTGATCATAGCCTGGCGCAATATCAGTAGGCAAAGGACCAAGCACATAAAATGGTGCACCCTGACAAATTTCCTTCTGTAATTCTATATTGGCCTCAATTTCGGTCAGGGGAACATGTCCGGGACCTTCGATTATTACCTGAACACCTGCAGCACGGGCACGGGCAGCGAGTCTTCCCAAAATTATCAATTCCTGCAATTGCGCCTGATCGGTAGAATCATCTATAGCTCCCGGCCGGAGCCCGTCGCCAAGACTTAAAACCATATCATAGCGATGGGCTATTTCCAGAAGACGATCATAATCCTCATATAAAGGATTTTCTTTCCTGTTGCAATTCATCCAATTGGCAATCATAGCACCACCACGACTGACAATTCCTAAAACCCTTCTTTGTTTTTTTAGAGCAGCAACACTCATTCTGGTCACGCCGCAGTGAACGGTAATAAAATCAACTCCGTCTTTACCGTTCTCTTCGATGACATCGAATATATCTTCGGCTGTCATCTCCGATATTGCCTTACGATTTTGTACCATCTTAACCGCTGCCTGATAAATCGGTACGGTCCCTATTGCCACTTTTGACTTACTCATAATTTTTTTTCTAATCATGGCCAGATTTCCGCCGGTAGAAAGATCCATCACCGCATCGGCACCTGCAGTAATAGCAACCTTAAGTTTTTTCAGTTCCAGATTGAAATCTACATGATCCTTGGATGTACCGATATTAGCATTTACCTTGGTGCGCAAACCTTCCCCGATTGCCAACGGTTTGATGATTGTATGTTTTACATTGTGCACAATAACTATTGTCCCTTTTGCGATTCCCCGGCGTATATATTCGGGTGTCACCCCTTCTTCTTTAGCCACTATTTTCATTTCTTTAGTAATTAAGCCTTTACGGGCTTTTTCCAATTGTGTCATGACATCCTCCAAAGCATTAAAACAACTTCTCAAATCGCGAAATTTATCCGCGCCTATTAGTTATAATTTTCCCAAAAATGTTGACCGACCCATATCCCTTGCCCAGAATTAAACCATTTTTAATAGCTGCAGTAACCATATCTTTCGCCTGCCAAACGGCATCAATAATATTTTTCCCCCGCGCAAGAGCTGATGCCAGCACCGACGCATAAGTGCACCCTGTACCATGAGTATCACTCGAATCGATCCAGGGAGATGAAAACTTATAACAACGATCACCGTTGAAAAGAATATCCAATGCACCATATTTTTTAATTCCCGGAATGTGTCCTCCTTTTATCAGCACATTTCTGGCACCCATTTTGTGAATTATAACAGCCGCTTTTCCCATCGCGGCAACCGTTCTAATACTGCACTGTGCCAAAACTTCCGCTTCGGGAATATTCGGTGTCAGGACAAACGTCTGAGGCAGCAGTTTTTTGACAAGCACTTCCCTTGCCTGACCCTGCATTAAAGAGTGTCCGCCCTTGGCAATCATTACCGGGTCAACTACTAATTTCTCCAGATGATATTCTTTTATTTTCCTAACAACCGTTTCAACCGCTCCCGCTGTTAAAAGCATACCGGTTTTTACAGCATCAGCTCCGATGTCGCCAAGCACCGAATCCAATTGCGCCAAAATAAATTTTTGCGGTACGGGATGGATGTACTGAACTCCATGGGAGTTTTGCGCAGTCACTGCTGTAATCACACTCAGTCCATGGCAACCGCAGGCGCTTACAGCCTTTAAATCCGCCTGAATTCCAGCGCCTCCACTGGAATCGGAACCGCCTATACATAATACTTTAACCGGTTCCATAAATCAAAGCGCTTCCGGGAAAATATCCTTTTGCCAGTATCCAATGACAAGAAGTTTTCCCGACCGTACACTAATAGTAGCACGGTCTTCATTAACAATATTACTAACGCCGCGGGTCTCACCCATTTTCAAAGTACCTTTTTCCAGAGGATAAAGAAAACCACTGAGAGTTATCCCTGTAACTTTAGGACTGAGCGCAAGAAGAGAAACTGTTTTCCCTGTTTCGTTTATAAAAACAGCTTTCTTATCAAGTACAAAAGCTTCTCCATATTCGTCAACCAAATATGTATTAATTCCTTTTTCCTGTCCTTTAAAAAGCAAGAACACATTGGCCAGGGTGTGATCAAGTCTGCCACCCAGCGCGCCCCAGATAAATACTTCTTCAGGATTAAACTTCAGAGCGTAGTCGAGTGCCAATTCCGTATCGGTAAAATCCTTATTCGCTGAATATTTTATAATTTTTATTCCCTGTGCAGAGTAATTCTCCAGTTGAACAGGGTCAATCGAATCCATATCACCGATCACCACGTCGGGTTTAATTCTCAGATACTGAAAATTACGAGCCCCGCCATCGCAGCAAATAACCAGTCTGTTTTTCATTCCCGCAATCTTTTTATGAAAAAATACAGGATCAACCAGACGACCACCGCTAACTATGATTATCTTTTGATACACAAGATTTTCCTTAAATAAAAACAGTTGTTTGAAACATAATTGTTTTATATTACCCGGATCAATTTTTTAATTAGAAAAAATTTATTACATTAACCGGCAAAAAGCAAATTGTTTAATTAATAAGAATTACTTCTTGACAAATATACATTTGTTTGTTTTTTTTAGCACGCATTAATGTAGTACTTTCAAGGGAGCGAAATATCTATGAAAAAAATGTTATATTGCTTCTTTATCATCGTTACATTTTTAACATTCATATCCTGTGGCGATAAGGATATGCCTTCGATAAATCCCGGTCTTTATGAAATCGAGTTCAAACTTGATTACGGAGGGCAACCGTTTCTGGCTAAGCAAAGAGCTCGTTACAATTCCGATGGTACTTTTGAGGCAACAAATTTTAATAATAACGTGGCCGTCGAAGAAATTAAAGGCAAGTTTAAAGTAGACAACAAACAACTTATTTCATACGATACATATGCACGTTCTATCACCGAAAACAACGAATGGAAAGAAAAGGAACCATCGAAAGTGGATGTCCGGAAAATCAAAAAAGGAAGTTACCAGTACTATTTTAAATTTCCCAACAATCAAATGCGCGTGATGTATAAACAGGTTGGCATGAAAGAAGGCTGGAAAACTTACACCCGCATCAGTGATTAACAAGTAAACCCCATTAGACCCAGGCCTAAAGACCGGGGCTTTCCTGGTTGCTTTAATTTCATTTTCCATTTTTCCCCGCTTTGAAAAGCGGGGTTTCCCGGATCTAACGGGGTAAAAATGCATTTTCAGGCATCGCACGAAAGTCACTATTCTGCATACGGATAGGTAAACAGACTATTCTTCATCGTCTGTCCCGTCGAAGAAACAGGTTGATTTTTTGCTGAATGATGAGTGATTTCAGCGGGCACCTGAATGGATGGAATTGCAGAAGGTTGGAAAGCAACGCACTGAATTTCTCCCAGGTCGGTAATTGCTTCTTCTGTATCCGGAAATGTAATGTTAAACTCGCACTTGCCACCCTCATAGTCCACATTAGCCTTATAAATGCCGGGCGGGATTGTGTTTCCACCGGATTTCCTAAGTTGTGCGATAGCGCTACAACTCTGATTATGCTGGTTATCGGAAGTACCTGTGTCGGTATCCACCGATAAACTATTTTCAATGTAAAACTCCCCGCCTTTTCCGGTGGGATACGCCAAATTCTTCTCAGCTACATTCAAGGATATCTCGACAAATTCCAGTGGTTCTTTCCTACCTTCTTTTTGCATAACCAATGTTCCCGTAAGTGCCCGTATCTGTCGTACATCAAAGTAAACGCAGGAGCCGCTCCATAGCGATGGAGAAATAGTCTTATTAACGTCGGATATACTGTAATCTATCGGAATATTTTTTGTATCGAGAGTGATCTTATTCTGGCCATAGGATGTAAGTGTCGGGACAACCATGGTGCCGAAATAGCCGGTTTCCCCAATCTCCTGACCGTTATTGAGAACTGCAGCTCCAGGCACTTCTTTATTCAGCACAACTATGCCGAAACTATCACTTACCGGTCGCGACAAACCAAAAAATCCTCCTGCATATACCAATGATCCGGCAGCTGATAAATTATACAATTCGGTTGTTGTTCCGGCAGTATTTTGTATAGAAGCATCAACAGAATAAATGCCGTATTTTGCATTATATTGCAAATAAGGATTAAAAGCCGTTGTTGTATTTGTAGACGTCTCGGAACGGTTAAAAGTGGCACGATAGCCTACTCCTTCACCCACCGGTATGTCTTTTTGCAATTGCATGGTTTCCGTATTTACATCATTACTTCCGCCGCTGACTTGCGCCGAACCACGGATACTATTACCCAGATCAAAATTAAGACCTACAAAAAAACTGTAGCTTGTATCAGCAGCATTGGTGACCGATCCGGTTGTAAAGAGATTTATCGTTTTGTAAAGTGGTCTGGAGTAGTTTGCCGAAATGACACGCGTATCAACACCCTTAAATGTTGATGTCTCCGCGTAATTGACAGAAAAACTACCCAAAGGTTTTATTGACAAACCCATTCCAAGATTCATTTCAAATTGGTTTCTATCTGCCGTTAAAACAGAAATACCGGCAGTTGCATAGTCTCTGGTATATCCGCGTAACAACATATTCGTATTGAAACTGCCTAGCTGATAAGAATGCTGAAAAGAAACCGCGCCTCCGACTTTGTTACCGCTTGCCGAACTTCCGGCAAGAGATAAAGAAAGCTGGCCAAGTCGGGGAACTAAAAAAGCCGAGGAAAGACCTCCGTTATAAACTCCGTCTGAACCCTCGGCCCTCGCTCCGATATTAAGCTTATTCGTGACTCCATAGCGGTGAAATGCGGAGAAAACAGGGTTGCCGTAATTGTCGCTTTCGACTCCGTAATCGTCTCTCATTAAACCGACATTGTAACTGTATTCATGTAAACCCTCCCGCAACATTTGAGTACTGAAATACGCGAGATACGAAATCTTCTGAACTTTTCCGAATGGATCTTTAAGCAAAATCTCCACATTGTGGGAACCGGTGTAGGAATATATGTTTTTTAAGTCGAATGAACCCGGCGCAATTGTTTGTTTACCTACAAGGACTCCGTCCAGATAGATTTCAGCTTGCGTGGGAAAAATAACAGAACCCCTGAGGTCCATTACCGGTTGGGTAATGAAATATGGATCCAGTTTGTAAACTTTTGAGAAACCGATACCGCCCATATTGACGGTACTGCCCAGATCTCCTGAGTTCGCATACTGGTCACCCAGTACCAGCCACTGAAGATCATCCCGTCGCTCATAGGTTGCACTGCTTTGCAGACGCACGAAATTATCGCTTGTTTCCGTTTTTGTATAGAGAGAATCGGATGTTAAAAAAACATCTCCGGCTCTCAGACCTAATTTATTTGTTACGGCAAAGGACTGAAATCCATTATTGTTCGTATAAACATAGTTCAGTCCGTAATTGAGGAAGGCGCTTGCCTCATGTGGATAGTAAATATTTTTTGTTGATGCTTTGAGTGAGAAAAGATCGGCGGCAGTCTTCGCTGACTCGGTGGTTTTACCGATAATCGCAACGGTCAGCTTATTTTCGTCAAAAGTGCAACTTACATCGCGAAGTGAGCTTAGGGGAACGTATTGTTCGTCTTCCCTGATGATAACAATTTTATCTTCGGGATATTGCAGTTTCAGCGTTTTGACATCTTCCGTCCGAAGAAATATACGATGTTCATCATCAAGTTCGACAAAAAAATCTCCCTTTGATACCGTGTTAACAATAATATTAACTACTATCTGGGTTGTCTCTCTTGACGTGAAAGCAACGTTTGCGTTGTTTTTGGGTTTTATTTCAGCGATTATGGGAGCAGCTGAAACGGACGTGGATTTAACGTTTTGTTCTTCCGTGGCAAATGCCGGTGTAGCAAAAAAAAGAGAGCAAACAAGAACCGCAAGAATTAAGGTAACTATCTCCCTGCAAAATAAAATTTTAAGATTCCTCACATACGTTCGGAATGACACTTTGTATTTTGTATAACAGTTTTCTATCTTGAAATGACAAACAGAGGAATTCTGCAAAGGTCTAATTCACTCCGGAGATTTATTGAAAAATAACTAAAATTTATTGCACACACATGTTCTTTTGAACATTCAGAATTCCTTTGATGTTGTCATTTTCCGTTTGAGCGCTTACTTCAATTTTTGCCAGTTGTCCGCATATTTCTTCCGGGACGACTGCTTCATAGGAAAACGACAAACCGTTAAGGATATACCATCCGGCAATTTCTTTGGAAAACAGTTCCTTATCGTCGGCAGATTTTCCACTGAACTTTACGGTACGCAATTTAACGTGAACATTCCCCGTATTCCTGACGATTGCTTTTGCCGTACTTTTAGACATTTCAACCTTATCGATAACGCAGCTTTCCTGCAATTTGAGGGGTTTGACAAAAATCGGCATCGAAAATCTAAATGCTATCGTAAGTCCTGCTTTTATGTTCTTTTTGGTATCCATTTCCTCTGCCTTTTTCTGCACGGGAATTTCTTCAACAAACAACCGATAAGTTTTCTCCTTTGATGAAGGCGGAGTCTTAAGACCGATCCTGATTGCCCGTTGAGAATTGGGATCAACAGTCATAACTTTCGGAAAGAAAATTATTTCCTTTGTGTCCGCATAAATATCCTTCCCTTTTTTGTCCTGATTCCACTCTTTAACAGATACCTGAAAATCAATTTTTTCATTACCATTATTTATTACAGAGAAGACGCCACTCTTCACTTTACTGCTCAGGTCTAAAGTTGTTGGTTGTACCTGAAAGTCCGCCGCAGTTGCCCGGGCTACGAGTACTATTGCCAGCAACACACAAACAATCAATTTTCTGCCCTTTCTGACTGATATTTCAAATATTTTATTCCAACCGACAGATGATATACCTTTGCATAAAATGTTTTTCATGCCGTGCTTCTCCCCATTTTATTTGATTGAATTCTGCTATTCTCCAACATTCAAACTATCTATAAAAAAAGCCGCTTAATAGTCGATGGTTATTGTTACCGTGTCACTATATGCACCGGCCGGGACATTGTCAAGCGCTCCGGTAGAAATCGTAGCACCCAGATTCAGATTACCGGTTCCGGTTCCGCCTATATTTGTGGTTCCACCGGCACCGGTCATCGAACCGGCAGAGTTAAAGTTATAATTTAAATAATTTGTCCCCGATTTCATCCGTGGTGTACCGGAAAAATTCAGTCCTCCATTATTAGTAACACTTATCGCATCTCCCATCGTACACATAATTGTCGGTGAAATTACCGTCGCCGTTGCTCCGCCGGCATTTGTAGCAGCATCAAGAGCGCCGAAATTTAATGAAGGACTGCCGGAAACAGAACATGCGTTTATCACCGTACCGACGGCATTTACAGTAGCGGTTATCGAACCGGCCGCTGGTCCGGTCCAACTGATGGTGACCGTCTCAGTTGAATTGTCTGTCTCCGCATACGCATTTTGATAATCGGCCTGCAATACCTGAGACAAAGTAGTCAACAAAGGAATGAGCGTGCTGTCGCTTGTATTCTGGCCAAACGGTGAGAGACCCTGACCGGCACTCAATGTATATGGTATGGTATTTCTTGTGCCGGTCAAATTTGGCTGAACGGGTAAAAGAGAGTAAGAATACGTTGTTCCTGGACCACACTGAAAATTTACATTTTGAGTCACCGTATTGTAAATTGGACCGGCCAATGTCGGATCAATGGTAAATGATATACTTCCTGTGGATCCGCCGGAAAACTGGCATCGGGGATTGACTGTAATGTAGTATGTATTGGTTACAGAACTTCCCCAGCAAAGAAAACCGCTGCCACTTACCCTAACCGTAAATGTAAATGATCCCGATTGCGTCGGTGTCCCTGTAATGGTATTGGTAGTACCTGTAATGCTGTTCAGGTTAAGACCTGTAGGCAGGCCCGAAGCCGTCCAAGTATATGTTCCACCGATACATCCCCCTGCACTCAAAGTTGTGGATGATGTATAAGGCAGAAACTCATTTGCCGCTGGTGTGAAAGTTGTTCCATTTCTGGGACTAAGTGTAGTGGCATGAGCAGTAACTGTCAGCACTGAAAGCAATAATGATAACAATAAAATTTTAAATCTTTTTTTCAGACCTTCGCTAACCATGAATGAACCTTTTCACTTACACTGCATTTGTCATTATAATAAAACGTAGCCTACAACCATCCTCCTCTTTAGGCAACTAGGCTACGTAATTTATTTTTAATCAACTTTTTCGATACTAATACGAAATTGTCAATGTTATTGTGTCGGAATAATCGGCATGAGCCAGAGCTAACTGCGCGTTTGCCGCCGTAACCTTTATGCTAATGCCTAATGCCCTCGAAATAGCATATCCCGCACCAATAAATTGACCAGAGCCATTGGTGTCGCCGACACACATAAAAGTGTACGGAATTGTATCCATCGGCCAACTGGTGGATTTAAGCAACATGTTGTTTACACCGCTCGACGTGCAGGTTTGGTCTACTGCTGATCCATTGGCGCTGGATACTTTAACCGTAAAAACTCCGCCATTGGTGCATCTTACCAGTTCGTCGGAAGTCGGCGGAAAAGTCTGGTCGCCTGTCAATTGAGGATCAATGATTAGCGGATTGGGAAACGAACCATGCTGCACCTCCTGGCAAGATGCCGTTACCTGAGCATTTACGGTCACAGTTGTACTGGAAAATCCGGTAGGAGTTGCCGCAAAAGTAGTTCCCACCATAAAGCCCATGACGACAACCATCGCAATGAGCCAAAATATCCTTTTGATAACTGATTGTCTTTTCATTTAAATACTTTTTCTTTACTGCGTTTAATAACTATCGCTCCATACCTTGAAATCAATAGGTTATTGTGACAACAATCGTATCCGAATAAGAACCTGCAGGAACATTATCAAGTGCTCCTGCTGCTATGTTAGCTTGTAGATTTAAGTTAGTAATCATGGTTGACGTATCGCCTCTTCCCTCACCATTCACCGGGCTTGTAAAACTCACTGTATAAGGAAGCAAGTCAGTACCCGATATCATGTTTCTGGTACTGGTATAGTTTTGGCCGTTATCAACAGCGAAAGTTACGCTATCATCCTTAGTGCACCAGAGCGTCATTCCGGCAAGATTTGTGGTTGCTCCTCCCGAATTTGTATCTGCATCAAGAGTGCCGAAAGCCAGTGTAGGGGTACCTCCAACAACACATGTAGTTGTAACCGTGCCAGACACAGATACACTGGGAGTTGCAGTTCCTGCAAATGCATTACCAGAAAAACCAATAGCAAAGGCTACTGCTACGAATGTGATTACGTACTTTTTCATTTCTACCTTTATTACACTCACAGCAATTGCCGTAGTGAGCAAAAAATTCTGAAACTAATAAACAATTGTCAAATATACGGTATCGGAATAGTTTCCGGCCGGTGCTGTTTCGTTACCCGTAACAGGAATAGATGCTGTAATCCCGATAGTGACATCGGTTGAAAATCCTTGTCCTGTAATTACACCTGTTGTCGAATTTACATTTCCACCGCTGATAACAGAGTAATTAAGTATGTCTGTACCACTTTTTAACTTAAAACCGGAAACGCCAGTACCTCCTATGAATGCTGTTGGTGTAGTAACATCGGCACTGGAAACATTGATCTGAAAATTGTGACCATTTGTGCACCTAACAGTCCCCGATGTACTCTCGGCAAAAGGTCCAGCTTGTGATAAATCAACTGCAATGTCGTCTATTGTCATTGGTGCTAATACAGAACATGTATTGCTAACTGTGGCGCTTACACTAACATTTGATGTATCACTTGCAAATACGCTTCCAAACATAGTAATAACAAAAACCACAGCCGCTAATACTATAATAAATCTTTTCATATTCTTCTCCTTAAATTTATTTTTTTGTTAATTGTCGTCATTTCAGCAGGAAAATTCCTCCGCCTGAAACCTGCTTCATCACTTTTGTAATTACAATTTGGGGATTATAAACCGGCCTGCACTAGAAACGTACCGGACTACATGAATCAGATTTAATTTTTTGTAATTACAACTTCTGGTGTTGTAAAAACTGCCGGAAAGCCCTGAAAACGTACCGAACATAATCATTTGTGGTTAGGATAATAAGCAAAAAAAAAATTTTGTCAAGAAAAAAGACGCCTCCATGAGCGTTTTTTTTAATGCTTTCAATGACTTATATGAAACAAGTTTCACTTTTATTTTAATTACAATCATCCTCTAACGAGGCGGCAGCAAGAAGACAAAGATATTTTTTATTTAGAACGGATATTATGTCAGATAGGTTTGAAGTGCTTTGTAGCTCTTAAAATCGGCATCAATGAAGTAAGCTCCGACATGAATATTGTCTTTATCATCAGTAATCCGGTTTGAATCGCATGATAACTTTACGGGCTTGTTCTCCATGGGCAAATTAAAAACAATCTCAAATTTTGAATTATGCTCATCAATAATGATTTGTTGTTTAAAATCCTTGGGAATTAAAACTCCAACACCATCAAGAGAAATATTCGCGATGGTTCCTACTCCCATCTTTCCGTACTGCGATTGGCTTATCACAGCCGAAACAGTAATATCCTTTCTCGGATATTTACGCCTTTCTTTTATAATACCATGAAATGCTTTCTTCTCTTTAAGAAAATTAATCAGGATCATTTCAATCGTCGACGATAAAGACCTCCTGTCTCTTTTTGCAATTTGAGCAAGGGATTCACGCAAATTACTGTTGACACGAAAACATATTGGAGTATCTTTTTTCATTAAAACCTACTCTACGGGATTTACCGAAACAGAGAGTGGCCAGGAGTATGTTCCGGCCTGTGATGACTCGTCAAAAATAAAACGATAGCTGAGCGCTACCACAGAAGTGCCAATCATTTTCTGAGTGATAATTCCGCCGTTAGGCCCGAGCACCACTTCTCTGCCAAGGCCTGTTATCAACGCTTCCTTAAACGGTAAACCACTGGTTTCAAAGGTCATATTTACTCCTGCCCTGCTGTTGTTCCTGATTTCCAGAACAGACCCCGCATTTACATCAAGGTAACCTCTTTTTATATCGGCGTCGGTTACCACGATTTCCGCCGGCTGTCTTAACACGTGCACGCTTGCCCTTGCCAGAACTCTCGCGGTTACCTGAATCTGTGTACTCATTGCCTGTATTGACGACTGTGCAGCCACAGCTTCACTAATTGGCGTAAGAGACAACGCCGCAATCAACGCCGCGGCAACCAGTTTTTCCTGTATCCTGAGGCCATGATCGATATGGTGCTGCTTGGCATAACCGGCTGCAACAAGTATTTCTCCTATTTTCTTGTCGCTGATGCTTTCACGCTGACGTTTCAGCGCTTCTTCCAGTTGTTGATGTGTTATGTATCCTGCGGAGATGAGCAACTCGCCAAGCATCAGACAGGAAGGAACCTTCCTTTCATCCAACCGGGATTGAAAGGATAAAGTAACATCCCGTTGACTATTATCAATGAAACCGAAGCGCACTAAAATTTCGCCCAGTTTCTCGCCGGTCTTTTTCTGTTCTTCAAGTGCTTTCTCAAGTTGATCCGGCGTGATGCAATATGCCGTCAAGAGCATCTCACCCAATAAATGACGAAGACCAGCGGCTGCCATAATCGCGCTTTCAACCGTCGAAAAATCACGCTGAATCCACAGCACGGCATAAAGTTCAGTTTTGCTCAGCACACCAAGACCGACAAGGATATCACCCAAAAGCTTATTTGTGTGCATTTGTTCCGCAAGAGCAGCATCGAGTTCCTCCGGCTTAATAAATTCGCCATCTAACAGGATACGTCCCAGCGGACGCTTGACAGGAAAAGAATATTGGGTTTCTCTATGATCATCCTGTTTTTTATCGTTATTGATCATTTTGCACCAATTAAAATTTTCCTTTTCGTAAAATTAATCAACACAATTTGTTGGTTACAATTGGCCTCTTTATTACATATAATAACTCTACACTTTTATACTGTCAAGTAATACTTTTTACATAATAATATCTTGTAATACATTCATCATTCAATATTATTATTTGTATAACACATTGATTTAATTTAATAAATATATCAATACAACATATATTCATACTAATGATATTTAATATATTACAAATATATGAATAATTTTGTAATATATTATAATACATATATTTTTTACTAACAGGTTGCTGAAAAAGTCCCGACATGGTCATTGAGAACAAAGTGAAGCAATCTCGCCCTTATTTATTTCGATAGTTTAGAAATGGCCACGTCGTATGCACTCCTCCAATGACAGCTGAAATCGACTTTTTCAGCAGCCTGCCAAGACATTAATCATGGATATTCACAACAAAGAAAGAAAGTTTTGACGATTGAGAAAAACTATTCTAATAGAACATAATCACTATTAAATGGTGGAGGATTGAAACAGAAACATGCCCACAAACTATTTCATCGTATATAACCCTCTTACGTATAATCTAATGGATCTTTTGCGTGCCGGTTCCATTACGCCTATCGATGTAATATCCTACCTCACGGGTAAAGACGCACACGAAATAACCTCTGAAAATTTCCTTGACTTTGTAGACTTCCAACCCGAAAAACAACGCACGACAATGGTCGACGCCCTGGCCATTGAAATGTATGCCGGTGTATATATTAATAACCAGTTGGCAAAATTGGCTAAAGACCGTCTTGTTGTAATGGTTGACGGCAAAAGAAGATTTATTTCCCAGGTAATAAAAGAAAAAAAGAATCTGCCACAGGGTGTTTTTATTTCTGCCATGAGTTCAAGTTTTCCTGCCGCCGCTGCTACTGCCATCACGCTGAATCACGCTAAAGTACCGGTTATTATCGGCGGAATACATGTGTCTACCACTCCTGAAGACGCGGATATATTTATAAGAAAATATTCGCCTCACCCGGAATTGATTTCCATTGTCAAAGGGGCAGGTGATTCAACTGTTATTACATCTATCTTAGACGATCTGAAAAAAAACTCTTTAAAAAAAGAATATACCGGAGACAAATTAATTGAAGACGGTGTTTGGGGAAAATTTCAGAATCTTGAACCTCTGGAACCACTGAAAATCAATCTTTTAAACAGGCTGCCGTTTATAAAACACTCTCCTTTGAAGGATTTCCGGATTAATCCTGTAGCTCCATTCACCGGATGTCCGTTTTCCTGTAAGTTTTGCTCAATTTCAACTCTTCCGGAAAAACACAAAGCACTCCAATTTCGTGATCCGGATGATTTCGTGTCGGAATTACGACACTATCAAAAAGGAACCGTTTCTTTTAAAAACCGGTATTTTTTCTTTACACCGGACAACCTGTTTACCATCAGAAACAACCTGATTCCCATTTTAAATAAGATAATAAAAAGCGACCTGCGTATTAATTATGCCGTCCAGATATCCGTTGAAGTTGCCGACGATGAAGAATTGCTTAAACTGATTCGGGCATCAGGAGGTACCCACTTCTTTATTGGTTTCGAATCTTTAGATATACGCAACTTGAAACATGTCAACAAGCACATCGTCGGAAAAATAGAAAAAAGCGGGATGACTGTTCGGGAATATTATGAATCCAAAATAAAGAAGATTCATGCACATGGCATATCCATCCATGGCTCTTTTATATTAGGACTTCCTTATGACTACTACAATTCCAAAACCGACAACACTGCTGTTGATATAACCAATTTCTGCATCAAAAACAGGATAGGAGCTCAGCCAAGTACGATAGTAGACCTTCCCGGTTCCATATTTTTTAACGAAAGCCAGGAAAACAACCAATTTATCTATGGGAAAAAAGGCACAATGGATTACTTCCTGTCTCTATCCATTGCCGATCTTGCCGAAACAAACAAAACACCACCTGACTCTCTTTTCAACAGCCCGCTGGTTATCGCTTCAATGGTTTTTTTCATATCAAGTAAAGTCGGCGCGCCTCTAAGAGCCGGAATAAATTCTTCAATAATCTTTATAAAGTCTTTTCTGCATCCCACACAAAAAGGAAAAGGATTTAAAATCCGGCAACGGTTTATTGATGCAGTATGTTCCGCTGTTTCTCAAACCGCTGTAGCCTTGTATAAAGAACAGGGTGATTCCCTTGTGAGATCCAGGTATGGCGTCAGAGGTATTATTGAAAGGCTATATGATGAGGAAAGAAATCCCGAAGTAAAAAAAATGTTCAAAGATTTCATCCCCCAGTTTACCGAATAAAAAAGACAAGACATCGGGGGAAAATCTTTAGTAAACGAAAATGATACAGATTTCTCGTCGTCCCGATACCCTGCATTCCCCGACAGGCGAAAGCATCGGGACTCCCCGAAATGACAGCTTTGATTTTCTTAAACGTCTATTGCGTAATCTGGGTTAAATATGTACAAATTTCAGTCGTTTTATTGACTGAATATTAGTCATAATGAAAATTCACTAATAATTCCAACTCGTTCGCGTTGCCGGCGTCTCTTAAATCACTAACCTATCCCTGTCCGTAATTGGCATCGACAGCTATTTTTACCATTTTTGAAAGAATTGCAATTAATGAAAAATTATTTTTTTATTTTCATAATATCTCTTGACTTTGGCATTTTATTAATTAAAATATAATTGAAAGCCTGATAAAGGCAAACCGTACTGAAAAGACGGGACGCAAAGTTACTGGCCTAAGTCTTAATTGTGAGATAGGGTAGCAGAACAGCCGGGCATCTCTACTTATTGAATTAAGTAGTCCTGCATATCTTGATACCCCTTCTCAAACAATTTAAGACAAAAAAAATGAATGTAGGCTTTTTATGCGTTGCAGGTCAAAGAATTTTCCTGTAGCCTGCAGAAGTGAAAGGACAGTATGAAAAGAACAAGCATTCAAAATGGGTATACCTTAGTCGAAGTCCTTATCGTCATCGCCTTGATGACAATCATCTCGACTTTTGCCATTCCGGCCTGGCAGAATTATTCGACAAACATCAACTTGAGAACAGCCGCCAGGGAAATTATGGCCGATATATTTAATACGAGGCAGCGGGCAATTGAAGAAAATCGTAACACCTATCTCCTTACTTTCAATGTTGCCAATAACAATTATGCCCTCTCACGCACCGACATCGGAAATACAATCTGGACAAAATCATTATCATCATTCGGGAAAGGCATTTCCATACAAAACGTTAACTTTAACAACGGTTCCATCGTTAGTTTTCAGAGACGTGGAACGATAACAATGGGAACAGTGGTTCTGTCAAATTTAATAGGCTCCACTGCTACCATTACTGTTCAGATAACGGCAAGAACGTATGTACAGTATAATATGCAAAAATGAAAAAGGAATATCCATTGTTGAATCGATCATCGCGGTATTGCTCGTTTCCGTCGGACTGATTGCTTTTATGTCTCTGCAACCAACTTCGTGGAAAACCAGTGCACATACGGATTATCTGGGACGAGCAATTATGATGCTCAATGATGAAATTATGACCAATGAACTTCGGATTATGAATCCGTGCAATACGGTAACGACGGGAACATTTAATGAAGTGGTGTATTCCAGCGACCAGCAAACTCCTCAATCGGGCGATTTAAGTTTTAATGTTCAGACTGTTATAAGCGCTGTTACCGGCAGGGCAAATACATGGAAAGTTACAGTAACGGTAACCTGGCCGCCTGTTAATACAAGAGGTATTACAGATAACATAATAGTTACAAGGCAGGAAACTTTTCGCTTTGGATGTATATGAAAAACAAGAAAGGCTATACATTAGTGGAAATTTTAATCGCACTTGCTTTGGGGGTTATAATCCTCTCGGCAATTTATTCACTGGTTAATATGGGACAGAAATCCACTTTTACCATTGAAAGAAGAGTTGCGGCTTATCAGGATGCCCGTACGGCCCTGGAAATGATGTCCATGGAAATCCAGATGGCCTCATACAATCCCCGGCCCGATTTCGAAGGCAGCAACTTCTGGGTATCTTCCGGCACCTGCACTGCTTCCACCAATCAGAGCTATAAAGGTATTCAGGCGGCAACGGATTCCTCCCTTACAATCGAGATGAACCTTGACGGAAGCTCCAGTATCGGCGATTTCGCCAACGAAGTAATCAATTATAATTATGATGCGAACAATCAATATATTAGCCGTTCAACTAATTGTACAAGCGGTAATCAGCCTTTTTTGGGAGATGTACCGGGCAACCCCCGGGCGGTTCGTGTAATTAATACCAGTGCAGTTCCGGTTTTCCGGTATTTCAACGCATTGGGAACGGAAATAGCAGCTTCATCATTACCGGCAGGAATTCCGAATATTGCCAGAATAGATATCACTCTCTGGGTGGAAACAGAGAATCCCGATATGCATACCGGACAGAGAAAACGGGCATTTTATTCTACAAGTGTAATTCCGAGGAACCATGTTATCATTAAGTGAAATAAAAGACATACTAAATACGAAAAATCAGAATGGATTTTCTCTTGTTATAGCTCTCTTTGCTATCTTGATTCTTATGGCATTGGGGTTTCTGGCCATTTCCGTACCCACAAGTGATTTACAAATCACCACCCGAATTGTGGGGGAAAAAAAGGCACTGATTGCGGCCGAAACAGGTATTAATATGCTTTCTCAAAGTTTTACACCGGATAGTACATCCGGAGTAAGCGAACAAGTTGTTGATTCCTCTGACCCGTCTTCAATCTATTCAATCAGTAACGCGACCCGTCCGACTACGGGTGCCGATACACTGCCATTAAAAGGTTACGCCATTGGCGGAGGACAGCAATGGGGACAAATGATTTTCAACGTCAGAGTAACCGGCGAAAATACTAATTATGGAAGCCAGGTACAGATAGATGTGGGAATGGGCTACGGTCCTGTCGAAATTACCACTATGTTCAGATAGGAGGGATGTTTTATGTCAGCAAAAAAAATAATTATTGCGGTGCTTATTATAGGCCTTTGCTTTATGTGCGGTGTGGCCCGCGCTGATGACGACGAAATTGTTGATGATACCAACGAAGCCGCTCTTTTTACTATTTCACTCGCTCCCGATGCACTTTTAATCCTGGATTTAAGTGGCAGTATGGATTGGAATCCTGAAGGAGGAAACAATATATGGGGAAATTCTTCCTGTACCGCTCCCTTTTACTCTTCTTCCGGTTCAGGACATTCAACCAATTGCAGTCGTCTGGCTATCGCCAAACGGGCGATTTTCGGCATCCTGGACGACAACGGCGACAACAGTGTCAACGCTGCTGACGAAACCAGTCTGAATGTCAGAATAGGATATATGAGATTTTATAATGGCAACGACACAGGCGGGAATTACTTGTCCGGATACAACAGACTCTCCAAAGCCATCGGACAATCCTATTCTACCATATTCTGTAATACTACCAGATCAGCAGGTTGCACTATCAACAGTACCTGCGCTAGTCGCTGTTCAGACTCGACACGCTGTATAAACAGTGAATGTGCCAATGGCGGCACTCCTCTTGCAGCTTCACTCAACGAAGCAAAACTGTACCTCGACGCCCACAAAGCCGATGACGGCTTGGCCGGAGCCTGCCGTCAGAAGTTCGCCATCGTAATCACAGACGGAGCGGATACTTATGCCTGCAGTGGCAACGGCACGGAAACACAAGCCGATATGTATAAAAGACGCCGCGAAGCGGTTGCCAAAGCCAAAGCGCTGGCTAATGCCGGATACAGACTTTTTGTCATCGGTTTTGGCAAATCAATGCCTGATTATCTGGAAAACACTCTACACTGGATGGCGTATTTCGGAGGAACGGATAATCCCCTGACGGCAAACACAGGCAATACATCAGCCTATGATCCTTCTGCAGTTACATCCTGCGGAACATCGGAAACTACCGGCACCTGTGACGGCAGTAGTACAAACTGCTTTGCCACATCCAATGATCCGGGCAACATTCCTCTCTCCGGCTACGCTTTTATTGCCACCGATGGTGATCAAATTGCCGCTCAGCTAAAATTGGCTTTCAACATTATTCGCGAAGCCAATTACTCTTTCTCGCAAGCCTCCGTTCAGCTAAACAGAACCGTGGATGAAAACTTTATTTATGAAGGCACCATTCAACCAATTTCCAACGATCCCTTCTGGTATGGTCATTTAAGAAAATACACAATTAATGAAAATGGAAGCAGGGGCAGCGAATTATGGGACGCGGGAACAGTTTTAATGAATACAAGTGCATCTGTCCGTAATATGAAAACATACAAAACAGTTGGCGAAACGGGAACAATCATCGACTTTACAACAGCGAACCTGACCAATGCTGATCTGGCCGTTACGACGGATGAACGTCGCAGTGAAGTGGTCGGTTTCTTCCGCGGTGAAAGCGCTTATAACATAGAAAACTGGAAACTGGGTGATATTTTCCGTTCCAAACCGATTACGGTAGGAACCCCTTCTTCTTATTTTGAAGATATCAGGGATGCAAATCATGCTTTCGCCACGCACAGATCAACTCATGTTCGCGCTTCCAGTCCCTATTCAGGAAGAGTTGTTTTAGTTGGTGCCAATGACGGACAATTACACGCTTTTAAAACCAGCGATGGAACGGAGGCGTGGAGTTTTATTCCGCCTAACCTTTTGTCACGCCTGAAGATGATTGCGCACAATACTCATCCGACAAGTTTGACACATAAAAGCTATGTTGACGGCCCGGTAAGTGTTGCCGATGCCTGGGTGCCTGAAACGGCAAGCAGCGGAACGGCAAAGAACGCTTCCGACTGGCAAACAATCCTGCTGTTCGGAGAAGGACAGGGTGCCGGAACGAATCTGTGGAGTTCTTCTCCGTGTTGCGATTCGGGATTCAATCAGACATATACGAGTACTTATCAATACTATTGCGGTTACCATTGCCTTAATGTAACAAGCCCTTTGAATTCTGCTTTGTGCGGACCAACAGGTTCAACCAGCAATTGGTTACGTTTGGGTTTATCATCTTCTCAAGCATATTTAGGCGCTCCATGGAGTTCGCCGATGATCGGCAGGCTTTTGGTTAATGGAAATGAAAAATGGGTTGCTTTTATCGGCGGAGGATATTCATCTCCTGGTGCAGCAGACAGCGGCAAGGGAATATTTGTTTTTGATCTCGTCAATGGAAATTTACTGTGGAGCTTTACAAAGGCGAATAATTCTTCCCTCGATAACCCCATGCCGGCAACTCCGGCGATTGTTGACGTAGATAATGACGGATTTATTGACACCGTTTATATAGGCGATGTGGGCAGCAATATGTGGCGTTTCAAATTTTGCAGGGCAACGGACGGCACATCCTGCGGCACATCCAACTGGACCGGCGGACGTCTCTTCGAATCAAACAGTTCATCGGGTATTCGTCCGGTCTTCACTTCTGCCTCCGTGGCCAAAGATGACATTGGCAACATCTGGGTTTATTGGGGAACTGGGGACAAACTTGATCCTACCAGCCCGAATGCTCAGGAAAAATTTTTCGCCCTGAAGGACACGGATTTCACCAGTACCAGAACCATCAGTGACATAGAGAATATAACCTCCGAAGAATCAACATATTCAGGATCTGCTTATGGTTATTACATCAACCTTACGGGACAAGGCGAAAAAATGCTTGCCGAACCGACAGTTTTTGGAGGTGTAGTTTATTTTACCACTTATACGCCACCAGCGGGAAATGATCCCTGTGCTCAGGGAGGAACAGCCAAATTATATGGAATAAACTATACGACCGGCGCAGGAGCTCTCAATATTGTTGGAGCTGAGCCTTCAGAAACGCTCCCGCGCTCCATGACCATAGGAACAGGTATTCCATCCGCCCCGGTTGTTTCCATGAGACCGGGATCTGACCCAACTCCTGATCTGTATGTAACAACCAGCGGAGGAGGAGGCATAGATGGTCAGACTCAACGCGCCAATATAACTCCTCAAAGCCTGATAAATCGGACAAATATTCTTTTCTGGAGGGACACGCGGATAGAATAGTTGGTCATCCGGAATCAGAAAAATAATCGCTGAAACATTTCTCGTCGGTACAATGCTGTCTGGATTATTTTCGTTTTATATTCCAGACAGCATCTCTTTGCATTTTTAAACCTTGTGTTAATTTCTAATTTAAATTACCGCCATAATCCAAAAATATTTTACCCCAACTATTCGAATAATAAGATTTTGACATATTGCTCAATATAATTTATGGAACTAACAGTCAAATTTGTATAATCAGTTTTTAGTATTTAAAAATACTCTCTGAAATAAAAAAGGAGCGATTTTATGAAAACAAAAATTATGGATTTGTTCGGAATTGAATATCCTATCATTCTTCCCGGCATGAGCTGGATCAGTGTACCGGAACTTGTCGCCGCTGTTTGTAACGCTGGAGGTATCGGTTATCTTGCCACCGGTCCTTTAAGTCCGGCCAAAACAAAAGAATCAATCAAACGAATAAGACAGCTTACCAACAAACCTTTCGGAGTAGGCATTACTCTTTTGATGCCAAGATCGCACGAAAACGCTATGGTAGCCATTGAAGAAAAAGTCCCCGTTCTTAATATATCTCTCGGCAAAGGTGAAGATTTGATCAAGAAAGTTCACGCATATAACGGCAAAGTAATAACCACGGTAACGACAGTTCAGCATGCTTTGGCTGCTCAAAATTCAGGAGCGGATGCCCTGCAGGTAACCGGTTATGAAGCTGCGGCTCACGGCAGTCAGATCCCGACAATGGTTCTGGTTCCTGCTGTAGTGGATGCGGTTAAAATACCGGTGGTCGCAATAGGTGGAATCGCCGATGGCCGCGGAATGGCTGCTGCTTTTGCCCTGGGTGCCGAAGGTATTGGAATGGGAACAAGACTTTCCATCACAAAGGAAAGTCCGGTTCATGACTTCTGCAAGAAAAAACAATTGGAAAGCGGCATAGAAGATACAATATATTCCAACAGGTTCGATGCGCTATATTGCAGAGTTTTAAAAACTCCTTCTGCTGAAAGAGCATACAAACAAGGCCGTAATCTTCGCAAAGGATTCAAGGCATCATTTGCAATTGCCGAGGCGTTGGATATTCCATGGATGAAACTGGCAACGGCAGCTTCTTCCGGTCCTAAAGGTGAAAAATCCGAAAAAACTAAAGAAGCACCGGCAAAGTCCGATACCACATCAAGACCGAGAAAAAAGAAATCTTTAATGGACAAAATATTAAAAGTTCCCAGGACGGGAATGAATCTCATGCACATGGCTCAGGCTTACGTCGATATTCAAAAAGCTACAGAGACCGGCGATTTGGATAAAGGATTTTATCTTTCAGGACAGGTCCAGGGTATCATTCATGATATTCCGACAGTAGCAGAGGTGATTGACAGAACTGTTAAAGACTTTCTTAAAATTCAGGAAGAAATGGCGGCAAAAACAAAATAGAGATTATATGTAAATTAGAGTTTTTTATAGGAAGATTGCCGCAGAGAAAAAAGTTGGCGGATCAAACTTCCGGAAAGCAGAAAGTTATTTTAACTGATATATTTCATTAACCATCCGAAGACGCTGATTTTCTGCTAAGTGCCCATTTGGTGATCATATCGGAAGAAAGCCGAAACAGCGAAGGAGTGAAACGCTGGGTAAGCCAAAGCCACTTTGCCCTTAAGCCGGGCATCACCATAAACTTCTTCCGCGCAACATTTCGCAGTATATTAGTAACTACAGACTCAAGTTTTAATTGACCAGCCATATTTTTTAATATGCGGCTCTCATAAGGCATTGTTTTCATTTCATCGAGCAGCATCGGTGTATCTATCTCGGGAGGACATACTACGGTCAGGTAAATCCCCTTCTGCTTTAATTCACCTCTAAGACATTCAGCCAAACCTACAAGTGCAAATTTTGAAGTGCCGTAAGCGGTGTATCCGCACATGCCCACTAACCCGGCCATAGAAGAAATTATGACAATATGCGAGCCCTGTTTCATTGCGGGAAGAGCTTGAGCAATCATATTACGAGTTCCGTACAAATTTATTTTCATAACCGCATCGAATGTTTCGTAAGAGATGTTTCCTAAATAATCACAGGCGATAATTCCGGCACTATTAATTAGAATATCAGGTGCTTCGGATTCTTTTATCTCCTGTGAAATTACACATGACAACTCGTTATTATTGGCAACGTCCACACTCAGACATCTGATAAACTGTTGGGGAAAAACTTTGAACTTCTCTATATCCTGACGCGCATCTTCCAGTTTTGCACTGTTTCGAGCAATAATAGTAAGATTGGCACCATAACTGAAAAGTTTCCGCGCGATTTCCAGACCTATACCGCTTGAGCCGCCAGTAATGTAAACATGTTTATTCTTGTAATAGTCCATGCTTATTCTCCTTTGAAATTATCATCTCCAACGCAATACTTAAGTTCCATGAATGTCAAAGAGAGCCCTTCCCAATCACAATAAAAGAATTCATATTCCGTATTCCGCACGCTCAATGAGTTCAAGCTGCATATCACGGTTTAGTGTTACAAAATAAGCATTGTATCCTGATATCCGGACAAGAAGGTTGCGGTAGTTTTCCGGATGCGCCATGGCATCTTTGAGCATATCTGAGGTAACCACATTCATTTGCATTTGCATGCCACCCAAGTCAAAATAAGTTTTCACATAAGAGAACATATCATCCACTGTCTTTTCGCGTGAGTCATTCGCTGATGGCACTACCTTGACATTGAAAGCAATATTATTGTTCAAATTCAGTGGATCAAGTTTAGCCACATCACGAATATTGTCGAGCAGGTTCTTTGATGCAAACGGTTGCGGTGTAAGACCGGGAGTAAAGGGTTTACCGGCAAGTCGCCCGGAAGGAAGTGCTCCCGTGAGTGTTCCGAAAGCCACATGGGTGGACATTGACCAGAATCCCGTGGTATATTTGCCGCCGCGATAGTGTGGCAAACTGATGTAATAATCATGTGCCCATTTGGTGATGCGATTGGCCATCGCCACTGCCTCTTCACTTCCGGAGCCGAACAGAGGCACCTTTTTATGCACCAGCGCCAGCAGAACCGGATCATTTTCAAAGTTAGTATCCACAGCTTTCTTTAAATCTGCAAAAGAAATCTTTTTATCATCGTAAACAAGTTTTTTAATCACCATCATCGAGTCGGTTATATCCGCAAGACCGATTATAGCGGTACCGGAACTGTTGTACTTTGAGCCGCCTTTCGTTACATCCAATCTTTTTTGAATGGAACCGTCGATAAGCGAAGAAAGAAGCGGTGTAGGCCGCAGATACTGGTGAGCTTCGGCCAGCATGTGATTATATTCGATGGATTTGTCGATGATAAATTTGAATTGCTCAGTGAACGCATTAAAAAAATCATCAAAAGTTTTAAAGTCTCCACGCTCCACGATACCTGTATCGGGTCCCAGTTTCCAGTCTGTAAGCGGATGTATGCCGTTATTCATGGCCATCTCTAAAGCGGCAACCATATTCATCATCTGCATGTTGGTATGACCAATGTGCTTGCCGGACAATGTCGGTTCAACACAACCAGTTGCCGACCAGTTACGGATATCATGAATATCGTAATTCATTTTGGAAAGCGAAGAAATGATTGCTGCGTCGTTATGCATGGAAGGTGTGGCTGCTGTAATAAGATTCACTTCGCAGAGTCGTTTAAGGTAAGCGTCACTATTAACGCCGGGCATAAAACGCGCGTTTACATTGGGATCGCGGATGGAAAGTATTTCGGTAACCTTAAGAAAAATATAAGTCATGTCATTGACGGCATCTTTACCATCCGCAGTAATACCGCCTAAAGTTATGGCCTGATCCGAAGAACTGCCGCCGAAATAGAAGTTGGCCAAATCCGGTGTAAGTGGAAAATGGTCGGTACAGCGCATATAAAAGTGCCCGATAAGTTCTATCGCATGACGTATGTATGCCTCACGTGTATCTTTCGATTTAATTTTTTCCATGTCCGCGACAAAATATGGCTGAAGCCACTGATCAAGTCTTCCCAGCGAAAGGCCCGCATTCATGCTCTCCATATGGAGTCCCACCCATGTAATCCAAATGGCATTAACTGCCTCGTCAAGAGTACGGGCGGGCTTTTCCACAACATGCTCACATATGACCGCAATGGTTTCAAGCTCTCCCTGGCGTATAGGATCCTTTTCCGTTTTGGCATCTTTCATAGCCTGTTTCGACAGATTTTTTGAATAAGCTGTCAGTCCTTCAAGGCAAAACATCATTGATTCCAACGTCACTCTTTTTTCAAGGTTTGCTTCCTTTTCCAATTCTGTTTTTATTTCGGCAATTATCCCCGAAGTACCCAAACGCAATATTTTGGGAAAATCCGGAATGGTATGAGAAATTGTTGCCACCTTCCAATTAAAATAAAGAGCGAAGCGTTCATCAATCTGCTGGCACAAAGGATTATTGTACTTATCCCGCACCCACTCGCGGAAATTTCTTTTCATCCAGTATGGGAAAATATCATTATGGAGAAGCTCTCGGGTTTCTTCGGAAATATCAAAGGGATTGTACGTACGATACGGCATGGTAATGAGTTCATTCCATATAATGACGGCGCTGCCCTCAGGATACAAAGGACAACCAACTTTTTTACTGGTGGTTGTACCGGCTATAAGTGAGTTCTCAGAAATTATGGGCTTGCGGTTTTCCATCAGATATTTATACGCCAGCGCTTTACGCATTACAGGAATGCAAGGGTGACCGTTTTTATCCGTTTCAAAACCGTTTTTTCTGTGCCACTCTGTTACAAGGCGTGGGATTTCCGGACACACTTCCGGTTTTGCCGTCAGATGAATATCAAGAAATTTTCTTAGACGTGGAAAATCATCAAGACTGTGGTCGGAAAGATAAGCATCTTCCAGATATTTTACGCCATTATCTACTTTGTTACATTTAAGTCGTAATTTTCTTCTTGCGGCAAGTTCGTTGCTCAAATCGTTACGGGCATCAGGTGATTTTTTTAACAAGCTTTTTTGAGTATCATTCCTTTCTTTTTCCATAAGCTTTATTTGCTTCTTGTTAATTAGCAGGGAAAGAAGAAAGGCGAAAAGATTTATATAAGTGATACTTCCATCGATACGTGCTTCATTTTTGAGAATCATGTAAATCTGATCGGTGGATGTGCCGCTTAAGACTTTCCTCACTGCAGCCGCAGTGCGAAACACCATAACCGCATGAGCATTATCAGGAATATTCCTCACAACGGAAAGCGCTCCGTCTTTCGAAATAATAGCGGAGAATACTGATCCGTTTTCAGTACGGATTCCTATAACGAAATCCAAAGGACCGTCTGAAGTGATGAGATATTTTTTTATCCCGGATCTGTGATTATAGATCATGGCCAGCACTTTAAGAAGTATATGGAGCATCAGACCTGTAGGAGAAAGTGCAGGCCTTTTTGATTTCTCAGTGCTCATTTTCATTATACTACCTTCCCTATTATTTTATAAGCTTATAGAGAAAACTTCCGGTAGTGTTGGCAAGTTCATGAACTTCTCTCGTTTTCACTGTGCAGATAAACCGCCATCGACCGGGAAAATACCGCCTGTAATATAGTCCGAAGCTTTGGACGCCAAAAATACTGCCAGGCCCTTGATTTCATTCTCATCTCCGTACATCTTCAGTGGAATAGCAGCCACGGTAAGGTCAAGAATTTGTTTATTCTCCGGCTTGAATATATAAGCCATCATATCGGTCTTAAAGAATCCCGGAGCTACGCAATTGACATAAATTTTGTATCGGGCCAATTTAAGAGCCAGCGTCTTGGTCAGACCCTCTACGGCAAATTTGGAAGGATTGTAAGCAACAGCCGGATGCTCTTCTTCATTGGAACCTCGCGAGCCATAGATGGATGAAATATTTATCATCTTTCCCCCGCCTTTTTCTTTCATGATACGAGCCACCATCTGGGATATTATCCACACACCCTTAACATTCACGTCAAAAATCTTTTCCCATTTGTCCAGCGGATAATCGAGTGTCGGCGCACCCCAGGTTAGTCCGGCATTATTGACCAATATATCAATAGTACCGAATTTATCCATGGTAGTTTTAATCAGATTTTCAATATCTTCTTTTTTAGCCATATCACATTTGACAGCAAGAGATTTCACTCCCAGTTTTTCCAATTCCTGCGCTTCTTTTTCGCAGTTTTCGAACTTACGCGACGCAATCACTACATTTGATCCTGCTTCGGCCAATCCTGTGGCCATAAATTTGCCGATACCTCTGCCGCCGCCTGTAACAACTGAAACCTTCCCCTTCAAATCGAATAAATCTTTAACATTCATTGCGAACTCCTTAATTAAAGTAATTATTATATTGGAAGTATATGAATATCGAACTTTTTGTCAAAGGAATATTTATCCCAAAAATGAAGAAGTATACGGATAATGAACATATGGCATTTTACTATACACCCTTTTTATGTTCATTGTATTTTTTACTTTGTACTACAAAAGTCAAAGGGGTTACAGCGCAAGCCATAACCCCTTGAAATCACGGGTATGAACCCCAGGGCAATCCCGATTGCTGTCGGGACTGGACCCTAATTCCGCCCCAAGGGGCGGGATATTATACCCTCCGCTTTGTCCCGATAAAATCGGGATTCGACTTGCAAATTTCAATACACTTCGTTTTTGAAATTTGAGTCTCACAATAAATGGTAGGCGGTACTGGATTTGAACCAGTGACTTCTACCGTGTGAAGGTAGCACTCTCCCGCTGAGTTAACCGCCCGAGTGAAGATTGATATAACTTAAAGCATTTCCTATTTCAAGGAAAAAAGTCTTTAAATCAAGCACAACATTCTTGAAAATCAGTATTAATCAAATCCGAATATTCAGGCATAAAATCGGCAAATATCTTGATTGTTTCTTTGTATCAAAAATTATTTGAGGCCAACCCCTCCGCCATCCTCCAGGAGGAGGACAGCGGAGGAATTGTATAGAGTTACAGCTTGAAGCTAGAAGGGACAATTTTATAGCATTTCAAATATTGCAGCAGCTCCCATACCACCGCCAATACACATGGAAACGATACCGCGTTTGTTGCCGCGACGTTTCATCTCATGAAGCAACTGAGCAGTCAGTTTGGCACCCGTGCAACCCAATGGATGACCTAATGCAATAGCGCCACCATTGGGATTAATATCACCGGCATTGAGCCTGTCTTCCAGGCCAAGTTCTCTGATACAATAAAGTGCCTGAGATGCAAAGGCTTCGTTTATTTCGAACAATTCTATATCTTTTGTCGTCAAACCGGCAAGTTTCAGTACCTTGGGAATGGCATATCTTGGACCAACGCCCATTTCTTCAGGCTTGCAACCTGCCACAGCATAGTGCGTCAGTTTGGCTATGGGTTTCACGCCAATGGCTTTGGCTTTTTCTGCTGACATAACAAGCGAAAAGGCAGCACCATCGGTCATTTGCGAAGAGTTGGCGGCGGTAACGTTTCCACCCTGCTTGAAGGGTGATTTCAGTTTCCCCATATCCTGAAGATTAACCGGCCATCTTACTCCGTCATCGGTATCAAATACAAATTCGGTGCGAATGCGCTTTCCATTTTTATCCTTCTTGTATTTATAAGCCGTAACAGGAATGATTTCTTCCTTGAATTTACCGGCCTTAATGGCCTCGTAAGCCCGGCGATTACTTTCCATACCGAATTTATCCATGTCTTCACGGGAAACTCCATGATTTGCAGCAACGTTTTCCGCTGTGTTACCCATGTTAATATAAACATTTGGCATTGTAGCGAAATTCCAATCGGGATCAGGACGGAAAATACCACCACCCATCGGTATGTGAGTCATAGATTCGACACCACCGGCAATAATAACTTCCGACCAGCCCGCACGAATCTTAGCAGTGGCATCAGCAATGGATTGAACACCAGACGAGCAGAAACGGTTGAGAGTCATACCGGATACCGGTTCCGGTAATCCGGCTCCGACAGCCAGCACTTTACCGAAGTTCATTCCGGCTTCAGCCTCAGGGAATGCGCAACCGACAATCAAATCATCTATATCTTTTGGATCAAGCTGGGGAACTCTCGCCAGCAAACCTTTAATTACTTGGATAGCAAAAACATCTGCCCTCGTTTCGGACAGACCGCCTCTTTTATATCTTGCACCGGCACTCCTTACGGATGCGACAATGACAGCTTCACTCATATTATTTTCCTCCTTACAGGATTTTGTTATGTTTAAAGCCAGCGGCTGATGACTTAATTCAATTAGCCACCGGACATGTTATTTTTTAGTTGCGCAGGGGCTTGCCGGTTGACAGCATGGCAGATATTCTATCCTGCGTTTTCTGTTCACCGCAGAGGCTCATGAAAGCTTCTCTTTCCAGGTCAAGAATCTCCTGCTCCGTTACAAAGGTTCCTTCATGACAAATTCCTCCGCCCAATACATGAGCAATCTTCATAGCGATATGAGCATCGTATTCAGAAGCATACTTGCCTGCTTTCATGTTAGCAATTATCGCCGCCGCCACTCCACGCAGATTTTCTCCCATTACCGGAATAAGAGCGGGTTTCGGCGGTTTGTAGAACTTGGACATACCCAGAACAATTTGTTTGGCTTCATAAATCTGCATGTCCCTGCTCATGTTAATGATGCTGCCCTTGCGAATAAAACCAAAGTCCTGAGCTTCCTGAGCACTGGTGGCAACTTTCGCCGTAGCAATATTTTCGAAAGCTTTGCCGTAGTGATACTGCATGTTCAGACCGGATTCCACAACTCCCGCGGGAATTCCTTCCGTCATACGCAAAGCCAGTTCTTTACAGCCACCACCGGCGGGAATAACACCGACACCAACTTCAACAAGCCCAATGTAGGTTTCGCCGTTAGCCAGGCAATAGTCGCCGTGCATGGCAATTTCGCAACCACCACCCAGAGCCATACCAGCCGGAGCCGTCACAACAGGCTTGGGCAGATATTTCATCTTCATATTGGCATTCTGTAATCCGGCAACCATTTTTTCCAATTCAGTCCACTGTTTTTCACTAATGGCGCAGATAACAGCAAAAATATCGGCACCGGCAGAAAACATACGCTGATCATGATTGGCCACAACCATTCCCAAAAAGTCTTTGTTGACGATATCGCAGCTTTCTGAGATCATTTGAATCATGTCGGCATTGACAGAATTCATCTTGGTATGGAATTCGAGACAAGCAACACCGTCTCCAATATCCACGAGCGAGGCAGCGGCATTTTCTTTAACAACTTTCTTTTTTTCTTTGAGTTCATGCAGAATAATAATCTTGGGATTTTCTTTCAGTTTTACATAACCCTTTTTCCCGAAATCATAGTAGGACTTGCTGCCGTCTTTTTCTTTCTTGTAAAAGGAAGTGCAGCCCTTTGCCAGCATTTCTTCGATTTTGGCGGGAACTTTTTTGCCCAGCTTTTTCATTACTTCAACGGCTTCTTTAACACCGATTGCATCCCATGATTCAAAGGGACCGAGTTGATGGTTGTAACCCCACTTCATGGCATTGTCTATTTCAACGATTGTATCGCATATTTCAGGAATACGGTTGGCAGCATAGATGAAGTTGTTGCACATATATTCACGTAGATAGTCACCCGCAGCATCGTCTCCATTGAAAGCAATCTTCATACTTACTGGAACACCTGAATCAGCCCACTTCTTAGCTTCGGAAATAGACGCGAATTTCGGCTTCTGGGCTACGGCATATTCCATGGTCTTCCAGTTGATGGCGTATTTAACGTTCTTGCCGTTTTCGTCCTTTACTTTTTTATAATAACCACCCTTGGTTTTATTGCCCAGCCATTTATTGGCCATCATTTTTTTGGCAAATTCCGTGGGGGCAAAGGTATTACGGCATTCATCGTCGGGAACAGCGTCATAGAGATTCTGGGCAACATGAGTACCTATATCGATACCAACCAGATCTATTGTTCCGAATATAGCTGTTCCGGGACGACCGACTGCTTTACCGACAATAGCGTCAATTTCTTCAACACTCATGCCTTTTTCGATCATTACACTGCCTGCATTACACAAATCATAGACACCGACACGGTTGCCAACGAAATTGGGAACATCCTTGCATATAACAACGCCCTTACCCAGGACTTCCTCGCTGAATTTTGCCATATAATCGACTACTGCTTTATCCGTATCCGCACCGGGAATAATCTCCATTAACTTCATGTATCTGGGGGGATTGAAAAAATGGGTACCCAGAAAGTGTTTCTTTAAATTAGCGCTGAATTTAGCGGAAATGTCTTTAATGGGAAGGCCGGAAGTATTGGTAGAAACTATACAAGTTGGTTTAACAACTTTCTCCACCCTGGCAAAAAGTTCCTGCTTGATTTTCAGATTTTCGACAACAACTTCGCATACCCAATCACAATCGGCTAATAAATTCAAATCGTCTTCGAAATTACCTATGGTAATCATTGACGCGTTCGCCTTGGAATAGAAACTAGCCGGCTTTGATTTGGTTACTCCGGCCAATCCATTTGCGGCGAAACGGTTACGCCAGGCCGGGCTCTTTTCCGTTAGTCCTTTCTTCTTATCGTCCTCGGTAAGTTCGAAAGGGATGATATCCAGCAGATAACACTCAATGCCGGCATTCGTTAAATGGGCCGCGATACCCGCCCCCATAACTCCCGCGCCTAAAACGGCAGCTTTCTTGATCTCGAATGACATGTCTTTCCTCCTTTGCCTTTCCTTACATTATACTTTTGGATAACTACAAATATTTATCATGCTTGTTTTAAGCCTTTGATAAATACCTCCAATGCTAATTTAATTGTGGAATGAATTCTTTCCCTTCGTTTTTCCTGTGCCCCTAAAAAAATGTACAGAGAGATTACTCCATTGAGCAAACCCCAGATTGCATTCCTGTTTTGTTTTAGACTAATATCTGCGGAAAATTCTTTTGATGCCGCTTCCTGAAATATTTTTCCAATGACATCTATTACTTTGGCATTAGCAGTTAATATTTGAGCATTGAGCTCTTCTGTTAAATTTACTTTTGTCGCTTGTAACATGTAGGTCATAAGTATTCTGAATAATTCCGGTTCATTGAGAAAAAAATCAACATATAGGCAGGAAAATTCAAATAGCAAATTGTCCGCCGTCTTTTTTTCTTCAAATAAGACAGCTATATGCTGATTAAAATTATCAATATCATTTAGCAGGATTTGTGCGTAAATCTCTTCTTTGCTGTTAAAATAGAGATAAATTGAACCTTTGCCCAATTCGGAAGCTTTGGCTATTTCATCAACAGTAACGTTATTGAAACCCTTTTTAAAGAATAGAGCACGTGCTGATTTGAGAATTAGCTTTTTGCGGTTATCTTTTTCTTTTCCTCTACGTTCCTGAAGTCCCAAAGCAACCCTCTTCCTGCTTGAAATGAGCATTAATTAAAACCACGGTCAATATCTGACCAACAGTCAGACAATAAGTAAACCAATAAACCTTAAAAGTCAAGAAAAATAAAATATTTCTCAGGTAAAAAATTACTGTTTTTTAAAAAAATGTGAATATCATGATGCTATTTTTTATAAACACTCAAATAGTATGCTTATATTCATTTGACATACAAAACGCTTCTTTATATATTTTAATTTTAAAAAAGAAATGGCATATAAGTATGTCATTTTATGTAATTTTCTTCATTAAAACTGCTCATTTCAGGATGATAATTGATAAATGATGATTAATAAGCACTTTAGACTAAATATTTTTATTCAAATCCTTTTGAGTATAGCAATTCTTTCCCTCTTAGTTACGTTAATCATATTATGCATGCTGCCACCTACAGCTACCGATGCCCTCATTCATCACCTGGCTATTCCGAAGCTCTGGATATTAAACGGCAGGATATATGAAATAAAATGGTCTGTATTTTCCTATTATCCCATGAATGTCGACCTGCTTTACCTCATACCACTTTATTTTCATAATGATATCATTCCCAATTTTATCCATATGGGTTTTGGTATTGGAACGTCATGGCTTATTTTTTATTATCTCCGCAAAAAATTTGGTCGTGTCTGGGGATTGCTGGGAGTTCTCATCTTTTTAAGCACCCCTATGGTTATGCGTATTTCAACCGTTGCCTATGTTGATCTCGGTTTGATTTTTTTTACAACAGCCGGCATTCTTGCTTATCTTCGTTGGCGTAGCAGTGACTACAATGAAAACAAATGGCTTATTATTTCAGCCATCACAATGGGTGTGGCTTTGGGAACAAAATACAATGCTCTGGTTGCCTGGTTTCTACTCGCGTTGGCAATTATTTTTTTCTATTCACGCGACACAAAAAAGCAGTGGCCGGCAGTCAAATATGGTGTTATATTTTTTTTAATTTCTTTTCTTATATTTTCTCCCTGGCTTATAAAAAACCTAATCCTAACCGGCAATCCCCTGTTTCCTTTATTTAAAGGATTACTTAACACAGGCTTGGACACTATCACGAATGAAGGAAATACTTATAACATGGTCTCCGGTGACACCTACATGGGCATGTTCAAGTACCGAGCGATGCTTTATGGTGAAAATTTTTGGGAAATATTGATAATTCCTCTGCGTTTTTTTTTCCAGGGACGGGATTATTCTGACCAATATTTTGATGGTGTTTTGAATCCATTATTAATTATTATGGTTCCCTTTGCCTTCATGAATAAATCTTTTCAAAAGGATAAAATCTTTTTCTTTATTTTTTCAGTTTTTTTTATTCTTATCACTTTTTTTCTCGATGAACTTCGCATCCGCTATATATTACCGACCATACCCTTTCTTTCCATTCTCACGGTCATGGGTATAATGAACATCTTAAACCGGTCAAAAGATAAAACATCACCATTAATGTACTTTTTCACAGGTATCGTATTAATACTCCTGATTACATTTGGAGCTAAAAATGTGCTGTATTTAAAAAATTACTTTCAGAAACTTCAACCAATCAATTATATTTGCAACATGGAAACGAAAGATGACTACCTTAACCGCCATCTGAAAAGTTACGCAGCCATTTCATACATTAATAAATATACACCCCGGGACGCCAGGATCCGGCTGATTTTTCTCGCAGGAAGAGGATATTATCTCGATCGTGTATATGAAGACGATTCATCTTTCGGAATGAATGTTATCCGGAATCTTGTTGCAAATTCCAATTATGAAATAACTTTTCAAAAGTACCTCCATTCTCTCGGTTTTACGCATCTGCTTGTGCGCAAGGATTTACTTTTAAAATATTTGCACGATAATTATTCGCCGGAGAAAATAGACAGACTATTCAAGCAAATCAGGAAAGCCGCGGAAATAATTTACGAAGCCAACGGCTATGTTGTATATAAGTTAATTCCTTCACTGAATTAATCTATCATAAATATAAGTTTCAAAACCGAGAACTTTTATAAGCTGAAAGCCTGCATTGAATTCAAAAAATACGTCTTTAAAAGAATCCGGAAATAGAAATTATACTCTCTATCCGATAAATTGAATCATTTATGCTTTTTTTTTTAAACTTGCTGGAAAACGGAGTACTCCAAAAACTACCAATACAGTCCCCAAGACCAGCATAAAAAAAGCTGAAATTAGTGACGGATTACCTCCATGCATAGGAATGTTACGATGGAGATTTGATGGGTCATATCTTATTTCCAAATTATCATCGACCTGCAAGGCATCCCACTGTTGTTTGGATATAACACTGCTGGCATTAATTTTAGTTCTATCGGGAGATATAAACCAATAATCAAGATAGTAATTACCACTGCCGTCAGTGGCAACTCGAAAATGCTTTTTTGTTATATGGCCACTGGTTCGCCCGCTATATTCCTGTATGCGGTTATGCTCTAAATAGATTCCCCAACTACCCGCCAGTAAAAAGCATCCTATACCTATACAGATAAGTCCTCCCAGAATACCGGAAAATGAAATTTTCAACCCCGATACCTCCTTATTATCAATAAATATTAAATCCCTCTTGATTAAATTTAATTATAAAAAAAGGGCGTTATAAAAACGCCCTTCTTGTATCCATTATAAGTTGAACAATTTATTGAGCCGCCGGAGTCACAGTCAGCGTACCATTGGAAACAGCATACACGGCATTAGGCGAGCCCAAACCCCAATTTGTATTGCCGGCACATGTAATAGTGAAATTACTCTCGTTAGTCCAACTATCAACTGAAGTTGTTACACCTGAAGACTGAGAATAGCCGCCAACCGTTAAATCTGTAGCTCCTACTGTTGTACCGCTATGATCAGCACTATATGCTATAGCGGCAGTATAAGCATTTTTACAATCACTATTGACGGTCGCAACATAGCCTCTTTTTCTATATTGTATGAACTGCGGAATGGCGATAGCTGCCAGAATACCGATAATCGCGATAACGATCATCAACTCAATCAACGTGAAACCTTTTTGTCCTTCTTTACGGAAAATTTTTAACATAATAGACCTCCTTTAAATAAAAATAGTATTTTTGTTTTCGTTGTTTATACACTCATCTGCTGAATTACTTTTTTATTCATCATTTTGATACCTTTATTGCAGCAATTTATATGCCAGTTACAAAAGATATATTGTCTGAATTAATGAAATCTGATTTCTTGCGTAAAATCAAGTATAAACGTTTATTCTATATCCGGCTGGCAATAAATTCGGGCTATGATCTTCACCAGAAAAGTGGTGATTTTCACCAATAAACTGTAGATTTCACCTTAGCAGCAATTAATTATTCCCCCTCTTCATAAAATGTGATAGGAATCGTGATACCTCATTAGATTGCCACCCAGCATACGCCGGGCAGGCATCGCGTTGAGAGGCGTTTCGCAATGACGAAAAAATTGTAAAATGGTCTTAATCAAAGAAGGTGGAAATGTACGAAGTTACAATTATAAAATCATTTTCTTCAGCACATCTTCTTGCTCAAATAGGTGGTAAATGTGAAGAACTGCACGGGCACAATTTCAAAGTGGAAGTAACTGTTTATGCAAGAGAATTAAAAGAATCGGGACTGCTGATCGACTTTCGGATAGCCAAACAATGGCTGGTAGAGATTCTTGATCAAATGGACCATAAGCATTTAAATGAGCTCCCTTTTTTTTCTGGAATTAATCCGTCAGCAGAAAACATCGCCAAATATATATGCGAATCAATGGAACAAAAGGTTAGAGCCTCAGGAGTAAATGTGGCACGTGTTAAAATCTGGGAATCGGAAAACGCAGCAGTTACTTATATCCCTGCTCAATAATAACCATCTCTTATAATTATTTATATGATTGACATTCAAAGCCAGAAAGATTTCCGCAATATTGACATTAAGAAAGTAGGCGTAAAAAATATAAAATACCCCGTTATTGTACTTGACCGGGCCAAAGGAACGCAACTGGTCAACGCAACGATAAATATGTACGTTAACCTGCCGCATCACTTCAAAGGAACGCATATGAGCCGTTTTATTGAAGCACTCAATGAATTTAAAGGCCAGATCAGCATTAAAACTTTCCGGTCAATTCTGGAAAAAACAAGGCAGAAACTTCACGCCCAATCTGCCCATATGGAAATTGACTTTGCTTATTTTCTGGAAAAAACGGCCCCTGTTTCCAAAGCAAAAAGCCTAATGGAATATCGCTGTATGTTTTGCGGCGAAAGCAACGCTGAGAAGTCCGATTTTCTTGTTGGAGTCATGGTTCCCGTCACGACTGTTTGCCCCTGTTCACGTGAAATCAGTCAATTCGGAGCTCACAATCAGCGCAGTATGGTAACAACAAAAGTCCGTTTCCGGAAATTTTTCTGGATCGAAGATTTGATAAAAATTGTGGAAGATTCCGCCAGCGGTGAGGTATACTCTCTCTTAAAAAGAGTGGATGAAAAATATGTAACGGAAAAGGCTTATGAAAACCCGAAATTTGTCGAAGACGTTGTTCGCAGTATCGCAGTGAAATTAAATAAAGACGATAACTTTACGTGGTATTGTATTGAAGCGGAAAATTTTGAAAGCATCCACAATCACAGTGCTTACGCCTACGTTGAGAAAGGATAAATTCATGCCGACAAGAAAAAATAGTGAGTTTTTTAATTTATATAGCCACGGTTTTATCCGCACCGCTGTTTGCATTCCCGAACTCAAGGTTGCCGACACCGTTTTCAACACACAAAGAACTATTGAACTGGCCAAAGAAGCATCTTCTAAAAAGGCAATTCTGACAATTTTCCCGGAATTGGGATTATCCGCTTATTCCAATGAGGATTTGTTTCATCAGGATGCTTTATTACAGGGAGTCAGTGAAGCTATCACCAAAATCAGAAAAGCATCTGAAAAAATCAATACAATTATTGTAGTGGGAGCACCGCTTCAAGTTGATTGCCGGCTTTTCAATTGTGCAGTTGTCTTTTACGAAGGACAAATACTGGGGGTGGCCGTAAAATCATATCTGCCCAATTACCGCGAGTTCTACGAAGCAAGACAATTCACTCCGGCTTCCAATGCATTCTCTTTCGAGATAGAATTAGCCGGACAGAAAAATATTCCATTTGGCGCTGATATTATATTCAAAGTTTCCAATATTAATAATTTTAGTTTCTTTCTGGAAATTTGTGAAGACCTTTGGGTACCAATTCCTCCGTCGAGCTTCGCAGCCATGGCCGGAGCCACTGTTATAGGAAACTTATCAGCCTCCAACGTTACCATTGGTAAATCCGAATACCGCCAGCAACTTGCATCTAATCAATCGGCCCGCTGCGTTGCTGCTTATCTTTACGCTGCCGCCGGCCCCGGCGAGTCCACGACGGATCTGGCATGGGACGGACATGCGATGATTTATGAGAACGGCAGTCTGCTCGCCGAATCAGCCCGTTTTTCACAGCAGGCGCAGATAATTTACAGCGACATTGATATTGACCGCCTGACGCAGGACAGGATGCGTTTAACCTCTTTTAGCCAAAATTCTGCTTCTTTTAAGGAAAAGATTTTATCATTTCGTAAAAAGGATTTTAATGTAAGAGTTCCCTGCGGAAAGACTTTACTAAACAGAGAGTATGCCCGTTTCCCTTATATTCCCGCTGATCCGTCCAAACTCGACCAGCGTTGTTACGAAGCTTATAATATTCAGGTTCAGGGTTTGTCGAAGCGACTGAAATCTTCTGGTATATCAAATATTGTCATCGGTGTTTCCGGCGGTCTTGATTCCACCCATGCCTTAATTGTCGCCGCGAAAACAATGGATTCTCTGAATTTACCGAGGTCAAATGTAAAGGCATATACAATGCCCGGCTTTGCTACCTCTGCCAAAACCTATAACAACGCTTTAAAATTGATGAAAGCACTTGATGTGGAAACAAATGAAATTGACATCAAACCTGCCTGTTTGCAAATGCTAGAAGATATTAAACATCCCTATGCACGAGGCAAAAAAACTTTTGATATAACCTTTGAAAACGTTCAGGCCGGGCAACGTACAGCGCATCTTTTCCGTTTGGCGAACATGCGTCATGCTCTGGTGGTGGGTACCGGAGATCTAAGCGAGCTGGCTTTAGGATGGAGCACTTATGGAATCGGAGACCATATGTCTCATTATAATGTCAACGCCAGTGTTCCCAAAACTCTTATCCAACATTTAATTCGCTGGGTTGTGAATACCAATCAATTCTCGAAAGAAGTTTCCAAAATCCTCATTGATGTTCTGGAAACGGAAATATCTCCCGAATTGATTCCTGGTAAAGCAGGCAGTCAGCCAGGCCAAAAATCAGAAAATACCGTTGGTCCTTATGAACTTCAGGATTTCAATAATTTCTACATAACTCGTTTCGGCTATTTACCATCAAAAGTAGCCTTCCTGGCTTATCATGCATGGAAAGACAAAACAGAAGGACTCTGGCCTAATATACCTGAAAACAAAAGAAACTCTTACAGCCTGAAAGAAATAAAAAATTGGCTCTACGTATATTTATATAGATTTTTCAAAACTTCGCAATATAAACGCTCCTGTGTTCCTAACAGTCCCAAAGTAGGTTCCGGAGGTTCGCTTTCACCGCGCGGCGACTATCGCGCTCCCAGCGACAGCGAAGCCGAAATCTGGCTTAAAAATTGGGAAACTATTCCCGAGGATGGGAAAAAGAGATGAGAGAAACTTATAAAGATTTTGATGCTACAGAATTATTCTGTCCTAAATGCAAAAGAGCGGTTGCGGTAAGGAAAAAATTGTTGTTGATTCTTCAGGACGGTGAAAAATACGACTATAGTTGTGTGTACTGCGGAACTTCAATCGGCGACAAATTGGTTAAAAATACTACCAATTCCAAATTAATAATCTGTTAAGTTTATTTCTACTTTTTTTCCAAAGCTTTTTTCAATTTTTCGGCAAGTACGCCTGAACCCATGGATACATGAGAATCATCATACACAAGACTGACTTCTTTCCCCTGTGCACTGCCACCAAGATATTCCGCCAATACTTCTCTGCTATGAACATCTTCATGACAATAAACGCAAAGGTTTTCCCAATTGCTGCCATCAGCGGGATTGTTGTTGTGATTACCGTCCTTATGATGAACCGTCAAAAGTTGTCTTTTTGATTCGGGGAATTCCCTGCCGCATCGAGCACAAATAAGACCATTAATTGCAAGAGACTTTTCTCTGTAATCTTCACCCGCAGAACGTTTTTGAGCTTCTTTCATTTCCCGGACTAATTCTTCCGCCGATTTTACATTCTCTAAAGCAGTTGAAGCGGACTTCTTTTGAGCTTTTACGCTACCCCACTTACTGGAAAATGTTACTTTTGCCATTATGATTCCTTTCATTTTAAACTTTTTGTTTTTTTAAAAGAACATCCATAAAAACGCTTATGCCTTTTAGAACTGCGATAATATTTTTGAAGGAACTAAAGACAGGTAATTTCATGGCAAGGGGTGTGAAATATTGTATATTATCAATAATATCGTTGATAACCAAATTAGAACTATTTGCAGTATCGGACAAATTCTGAATTTTCTTATTCATCAACGATGTGGAACTGTTAACATTTGCAGTAATCTCTTCCACATTTTTAAATATTGACGGCAAACTCTGATTCAATGTCTGCAAGGTAACAGTCATATCTTTGGATACGCGCCATATCTGTATTAAAATGGGAATACAAAAAATTATCAAAAGAATAAGAATAATAACTAAAATTAACAAGCCATTCTCTAACATTGTTTTCTCCTTGAATTATTTATGCCATTTTAAAGTTTATTTCGAATCGCCATAGCACCAGTTAAATGACTATTTGATGATTTCTTTCTTATAGGTTTCTAATCCCGCATCGATTGCCTTTTTTAATCTCGTTTTATTATCTTCAACAATTTCTGCGCCTTGCTGAGCAAATTCGTTTATTTGGCCTTCCACTTCCTCCATCTTTTCTTTTGCCGACATTTCCAAATCCTTCAAACGCTGAACAGTTGTTTCATAGATTGTTTTACCTTTTTCCAAAGCGTTTTCATATCCCTCTTTGGCTTGATCTAAAAATTCATCCGTTTTGCGTATTATATCCTCACGTGTCTCTTTACCGCTCTTCGGCGCAAACAAAATCCCCAAAACGACTCCTATTAATCCGCCAATAAATAAACCTTTTAATAATTCACCACTCTTTTCGGACATAAAACACCTCCAAAATTATTCACGTTTAATTTCATTTATATGCAACATTGTTAAAATAGAGAAGCTAAAATTTTTGGCCAAGCATTAATTATAATTATAACACATTTGTAAAAATTAAGCTTAAAGAGAATAAAAAATCGGACATTCACATTATGTATAAGCGAATGTCCGATTTATTTGACCTGCGAATTTATCTTGAAGCAATTATTTTGCAGGTGCAGGAGCCGCTTCGGGAGCAGGCACTGCAGTATCTGCAGGAGCCGGCTGATCAATAGGTGCTTCTACTTTAGGAGCCTCCGCCGGTGCGGGCTCTTCAGCTTTTTTGCAGCCTACGACCGCAAAAGTTAAAGATATAACAAAAAGCATAGCGACAAAAATTGCAAATATTTTCTTCATTAACGCCTAACCTCCTTTCAGAAAATTCATAATGCCTGGCTTATAGCCAAGTTTACATATTGAAGAAGAATACGCTTTTTTTCAACCTTGTCAAGAATAAATTTTAATGATTTTCAAGGAGTATGTCTGTATTGTCAGTAAGTTTTATATATGTTATTTTACATTAATATAAAAAAACTTTGCGAAATTTTTGGAATTTAAATGTATATGAAAAAAAACACCGACAATAATTCAAAAAAACTTGAAAATTTAATGCAATTAATCAAAAAACTCCGTGCGCCGGACGGGTGTCCGTGGGATCAACAACAAAAAAAGGAGGATATAAGGAAATATATCCTGGAAGAGGCCTATGAAGTAGTTGATTCCATTGATAAGGAAAGCCCACCGGCGATAAAAGAAGAATTAGGCGATTTACTCTTTCAAATATTATTCTTGACTGAAATATGCGCCGAGTTAAAACTTTTTTCTCTGAGTGATGTTTTGGACGGAATCATAGAGAAAATGATCCGCCGACACCCGCATGTTTTTGGCAATAAAAAAGTGAGCTCCGTGCAGGAAGTAAAGGAGAATTGGCAAAAAATAAAGAAAAAAGAACGGAAAAATAAAAACGTTGATGAAAATGTATTTTCAGGCGTTCCTCTTTCACTTCCGGCTTTAAAACGAGCCCAGAAAATAACAGCAATTGCTTCCGCTTACGGATTCGATTGGCCTGAAACCGGGGATGTAATAAATAAACTGAAAGAAGAAATAAAGGAGCTGAGCACTGCCTTAAAAAAAAGCAAAGAAGATGAAATCGAAGAAGAATTGGGTGATATATTATTTACCATAGTCAATGTAAGTCGTTTCCTGTCTGTTGACGCGGAAACCGCTTTATCGAAAACAACAGAAAAATTTTTATGTCGATTTTTCTATTTGACTGAACAATTATCTGCTAAAAGCATATCCCTGAAAGACGCAACTTTAGCCCAGATGGATGCCCTCTGGAATAAAGCAAAAGAAAAGGATTAATTATGAAATTTTTTCTTTGTGTATTAGGAATGGTTTTTATTATTGAAGGTTTGCCTTATTTTCTCTTTCCTGAAAAATTAAAAGTATATCTGCTAAAAATAACAACTATCCACGATTCGACTTTACGATTTTTAGGAATATCCGCAATGATTGTCGGATTAATACTTATATATTTCGGACGCAGTTAAAAATAACAAAATGGAAATAAAAGATTTTTCATATTTTCTACCCGATGAACTTATCGCTCAGCATCCTTGCAACAAAAGAGATCAATCACGCTTGCTTTTGCTGGACAAAAAAAAACAAAAAATGGCGGATTTCTTTTTCTTCCAGCTATCCGAATTATTACAAAGCGGTGATGTTTTGGTCGTCAACGATTCCCGCGTTATTCCCGCAAGACTCTTTGGCAAAAGGCCTACCGGAGGAATCTTGGAAATATTGCTTCTAAACAGAAAAGCAAATAAAAAAAATTCTCAAACGTGGGAAGTAATACTGAGACCGGCAAAAAGACTACATGAAAATGATGTTATAATTCTCGAAAATAAATGTGAAGCAAAGATTTTAGCCCGCATATCTGATAAAAAATGGCTGCTGGATTTTTTTTCACCCCATGGTTTTGAAGCTTATTTGAACACTTACGGCCGGGTTCCTCTGCCTCCTTACATTAAGCGCAAAAGAAATGCCGAATCGAGTATTGCTGATAAAGAACGTTACCAGACTATTTACGCAAAAAATCCCGGTTCTATTGCGGCGCCAACTGCAGGACTTCATTTTTCATCTGATGTTTTACAAACACTACATTCTAAAGATATCAAAATAGCTCCGATAACTTTACACGTCGGGTACGGAACTTTTATGCCTATCGAAGTGAATGAAGTGGAAAAACATGTTTTGGAATCCGAATATTATGAAATAAGCGAAAACAGCTGTAAAATTATCAATAATTCTAAACGTGTAATTGCCGTGGGAACAACATCTACCCGCACTCTCGAAAGTGCTTCTGATAAAAATGGGTATATAGAGGCAAAATCAGGTTTTACCAATCTTTTTATTTACCCGGGTTATAAATTTAAAAGAGTCAATGGTCTTTTAACTAATTTTCATCTTCCAAAATCATCTTTATTTTTACTGGTCTGCGCCTTCGCCCATACAGACTTTATTAAAAAAGCATATCAACATGCAGTTGAAAACCGTTATCTTTTTTACAGTTATGGCGATTGCATGTTGATTATTTAACAAACCAGATTTACTTTCTATATTTTAGGTGGCAAACAATTTCTTTAAATAACGCTAATCGAAGTTAGGAAATAAATATGCCTTTAGAATTTGATTTAATAAAGCAGGATTATTCCACTGCAGCCAGATTAGGTAAAATAGTAACTTCACACGGAACGGTGCATACACCGGCATTTATGCCGGTGGGCACACAGGGCACAGTTAAATCTATGCTACCTGAAGAAATCAAAAATTGTGGTGCTGAAATTATATTGAGTAATACATACCACTTATATTTACGTCCCGGATACGAAATTATCAAAAAAATTGGAGGTCTTCACCGGTTTATGAATTGGGCAGGCCCGATTCTAACCGATAGCGGAGGATTTCAAGTATACAGTCTGGGAGCTTTGCGCAAAATCACACCTGACGGAGTAGTATTTCATTCACATATTGATGGTTCCAAGCATTTTCTCAGCCCACAAAAAGCAATCGAAATCCAGGAAGCTCTGAATTCAGATATTATGATGTGTCTTGATGAGTGTACGCCCTACCCTGCCACTTTCCTCCAGGCCAAAGAATCACTGGCCTTAACAGTAAAGTGGGCAGATTTATGCATAAAATCCAGGAACAACACCGAGCAGGCGCTTTTTGGCATTATTCAAGGAGGAATTTATCTGGATCTACGAAAAGAAGCAGTGGAACAATTAAGACACCTTGATTTTGATGGTTACGCTTTAGGCGGAGTCAGCGTAGGTGAACCTAAAGAAATAATGTACAAAATAACCGACTCAATCACTCCTTTACTACCCGAGACGAAACCGCGTTATCTGATGGGAGTGGGAACCCCGGCAGATATTGTTTTTGCCGTATCACGAGGGATAGACATGTTTGATTGCGTTATTCCCACCAGATGCGCCCGTCACGGATTATTGTTTACAAATACAGAAAATGTTGTTATAAAAAATGCCCGTTGGCGGGAAGATAATAATCCTATTGAACAAACGTGCGATTGTTACACCTGCCGTAATTATTCCCGGGCATATTTACGTCATCTTTATGTCACCGGCGAAATATTGGCCATGATATTAAATACTATTCATAATATTCGCCATTATATGCGCCTCATGGAAAACATACGATTGGCGATTAGTGAAAGCCGTTTTGAAGAGTTTAAAAAAAGTTATTTCAACAAATAAGATGAATTTTAAATAATTCTGATAAAGAGCAAAATCAAGGAGGAATTAAAATTGATAAATTCAGCATATGCAATGGGTGGCTCCCCTGGTGGAACATCGACAGGCGGCGGCGATTGGGGTTTTCTTATAACCATGGCCGTAATTTTTGTGATTTTCTATTTTCTACTGATTCGTCCTCAACAAAAAAAGCAGAAAGAACTCAAGGCCATGTTAGATAATCTTGCCTACGGAGACACAGTAATGACGACCGGAGGCATTCACGGTAAAATTACCGGATTAGCGGACGCTGTTGTCACACTCGAAATTGCCGATAAAGTAAGGATCAAAGTAGCAAGAAGCGCTATCGGAGCTATTCTTCAGAAATCCGGTTCGGCTGCTCCGACATCTCCAACAAAGCCATAATCTATAGAAAGGGGCATTTTCATGTTCAAGTCTTTAAAGCTCAGAGGAGCTATAACTTTAATTGTTTGTCTTGGCTCTTTATATTTTTTAATTCCGACATTTATTTCCAGCATCCCTTCCCCATGGAATAAATACATATTTAAAGAGAAGATTCATCTTGGACTGGATTTACAGGGAGGGATGCATCTTGTTCTGGAAATTGACACAGATAAAGCTCTGGAAACAATGATGGAACGAACTTCCAATGATTTAAAAGAATCATTAATGGACAATAGAGTACGTTTTCGTAATCTGGAAAAAGCAAAAGATACGAGAATTTCTATGGAATTAACAGATTCCGACGGGAAAACCGCACTGGACAATGTTCTGCGCGAACATTATCCCGACCTGGAAATAGAATCGACCAGCCCGCGAGAAAACGGATATTTTGTGACTTTAAAATTCAATGAAAAACGTGCAAACGAATTGAAAAAATTAACCGTGGAACATTCACTGGAAACTATCAGAAACAGAGTTGATCAGTTCGGCATTTCGGAGCCGGAAATCATACCGGAAGGAAACAACAGGATCCTCGTTCAATTACCGGGAATTAAAGACCCGGAAAGAGCAAAAAATCTAATCGGCAAGACAGCTCTTCTGGAATTTAAACTGGTTGATGACGAAAACTCTCTTGAAGAAGCTCTTCGGGGCAATATTCCTGAAGGAGACATTATTGCTTACGGAATACGCGCAGATAGATCCACGGGAGAAAGGGGTTCCGCTCCCTATTTGCTCAAAAACAAGACATTGCTCACCGGCGCTTCACTGGAAACAGCTAAGGTACAGATTGCTGACCGTTTTGGCGATGTTACTGTTGGTCTGAAATTTAATTCACAGGGAGCTGATGATTTTGAAAGAATAACCGGAGAAAATATCCGCAAACGACTGGCTATTGTGTTAGATGGCGTTGTCCATTCGGCTCCTGTGATTCAGGAAAAGATATCGGGAGGCCAGGCTCAGATTACCGGTAATTTTACAATGGAAGAAGCACGCGATTTGGCCATTGTTCTGCGCGCCGGCGCTTTACCGGCACCCGTCAACATTCTGGAAGAAAGAACCGTCGGACCTTCCTTGGGTAGTGATTCCATTCGACAAGGTGTCCTGGCCACAATTATAGGATCACTTTTAGTCATCATATTTATGATTTTCTATTACCGTCTTTCCGGGGCAATTGCCGATATTGCCCTTATCACAAATATTTTTCTTGTACTTGCCATCCTGGCAGCATTCAAGGCAGCCTTAACATTACCGGGAATTGCCGGATTGCTCCTCACGGTTGGTGTTGCAGTTGATGCCAATATACTGATTTTTGAACGAATTCGCGAAGAACTGCGGACAGGCAAGACCATACGAATAGCTCTTGATACAGGTTACAACCGGGCTTTCATTACCATCGTTGACACGCATATCACGGGAATAGTCGCCGCCGCATTTTTAATAATGTTCGGTACAGGCCCGATTAAGGGGTTTGCTGTAACAACTATTATCGGACTTCTGGCCAGTCTTTTTACAGCAGTTTTCGTAACCAGAGTAATTTTCGACTATATTACATCAAATTTTAACATTAAGAAATTTAGTATTTAAAATACAAAGGTAGTCAGGAGACATCATATGGAGTTGATAAAACCGGGAATCAATATAGATTTCGTTGGAAAAATAAAATACGCAATTGTTTTTTCAATTATTATCATAATAGTAAGCATCGGGGCGATTGTTTATCGTGGCGGTTTAAATCCTGGAATTGACTTTGCAGGCGGATCGGTCATTCAGGTCAAATTTTCAAAAAACGTTTCTGCGGACCAGATTCGGACGGCACTAAAATCAACAAAACTGGGCAGTAGTACCATTCAGCAATTCGGGACAAATGAATTTTTGATTCGGACCTCCGAATCATTTTCTGATCAGAAAACTTTGACCGTCAATGTTGAAGAGCCTCTGACAGCCGCATTTAGTAAAAATTTTGAAATACGACGTGTAGAAGTTGTGGGAGCCAAAGTCGGAGCGGATTTTAAACAGAAAGCAATAATTGCAGTTATTCTTTCATGGCTGGCCATGCTTATTTATGTCGGCTGGCGTTTTGAGTTCCGCTACGGGCTGGGGGGAATCGTTGCTCTGGTTCACGATGTAATTATTACAATCGGAGCTGTCTCAATCATGAATATAGAATTTACCATATCAACTCTAGCCGCGCTGATTTTCATCATCGGTTTCTCCATTAACGATACTATTGTCGTTCTCGACCGTATAAGGGAAAATGTGAAGCTGAATCCCCGGCAACAACTGGGCGATGTAATCAATATGAGTGTCAATCAAACATTAAGCAGAACCATTCTCACTTCCTTAACAGTTTTTCTCACGGTTTTAGCTTTATATATATTCGGTGGCGCGGTTATCCATGATTTTGCCTTTGCTCTACTGGTAGGAGTCGTTATAGGAACATATTCTTCTATCTATATAGCTTGCACGATTGTGCTGTCCTTTGAAAATTTACAAATTTCAAAAACGAAGAGGAAGAAATAATTTGCCTCCCTTTGTTTCAGTATTATTTTCGATTTTTATTTTGATATTATTTGCGGGTATTTTTATAAATTTGTTTGGATTACCCGGAACTGTTGTTATTTTTTTTGATGTTTTGTTTTATGCAATTTTTACAGGCTTTAATCATATTGGATTGAAGATTATCCTGCTGCTGCTTATTCTCTCCGTAATCGCCGAAACAATCGACGTATTCTTTGTTATAGTAGGAGCACTCCAACCGGATATTTCAAAAAAGTCTTTTGGAGCCGCAGCATTGGGATCCGTTGGAGGAATATTTTTACTAACGCCATTTTGGGGAGGACCAGGTATATGGCTGGGATTTTTTGCGGGAGGACTTGCCGGAACTTTGATAATGGAATTTATTCATCAATCAAAATTAAAAGCTCCTTTTAGAATGCCAGGTCGCGCTGTTTTTGCTATGATCGGAGGAAAGATGTTTAAAGGATTAATTTCCCTTTCTATGATCGCCTTTTCTCTATCCAACATTTATTCTTAGAGGTTGAAAAGTTTATATGGTTGAAAACAACAAAACAAAAGAAAAAACAAAGTCAAAAGTTAAAGAATACGTTGAATCAATTATTATCGCGATTTTGATCGCCCTTTTTATCCGAACATTTGTAATTTGCGCGTATAAGATACCTTCCCGTTCCATGGTACCGACACTCTTGGTGGGAGATCATATCCTGGTTAATAAATTTATTTATGGCGTAAAAATTCCTCTTTTAAGAAAAACTATTATTCCAGTTACCAACCCGCAAAGAGGTGATATTGTAGTATTTATTTTCCCCAATGACCGGTCAAAAGACTTCATTAAGAGGGTAATCGGCGTGGCCGGTGACAAGATCGAAATAAAAAACAAAAAAATATTTATCAATGATAAAGAATACAAAGATTCTTACGGTGTTTATAGCGATGGCATGATTTATCCGTCTTCCATCCAGAACCGCGACAATTTCGGCCCGGTTATAGTTCCCGAAAAATCTATTTTCGTTATGGGAGATAACCGTGATGAAAGCCTGGACAGCCGCTTTTGGGGATTTGTAAATCTAAAAGATGTGGAAGGAAAAGCTTTTATAATTTATTGGTCATGGAACCGCGAAGATCATAACCTTCGCTGGCAGCGACTGGGTAATATATTACATTAAAGAAAAAAGTACTGTGTTTTAAGTAAGGTTCTTTTATGCAGATAAAAATACTTTGTTGATTATTTTTTAATTGAAAATCGCCGCTAGAACCATTGCCAGGGAAAGACAGTTCAGGATAACAACCGTTGTCCAGGAAATAATATTCATCAATCTGCCGTTGACATAATTTCCCATTATTCGTTTATCATTGATTAAAAGAAGCATAAAAATCAGAATAAAAGGAAGTAAAATTCCGTTAATAACCTGAGAATAAAACATTATATCGATAAGAGGCACATTCGGCAGAAGAATAATTCCTGCACCTAAAATAATCATTAACGAATACATGCCGTAAAACTGAGGTGCTTCCACAAATTTGCTGTTTAAACTTGATTCCCACCCAAACGCTTCACATATTGTGTAAGCGGTGGAAAGCGGCAATATGGATGCTGCAAAAAGAGAGGCATTGAGCAAACCGAAAGCAAACAAAAAAGAAGCATATGATCCTGCTAGGGGAACCAGTGCCAAAGCCGCATCCTTGGCTGTTTCAATTTTAATACCGTGTTGAAACAAGGTAACTGCACAAAGCATTATGATAAAAAATGCCACTACATTTACAGTTATCGAACCGAAGATAACATCCATTCGTGAATATTTATAACTTTCTGCTTTTACACCTTTGTCCACTATTGACGACTGAAGATAAAATTGCATCCAGGGCGCAATCGTCGTTCCCACAATACCTATAGCCATCATAATCATTCCGGCATCGAAATTCATTGTTGGCGTAAAGGTTGCTGTCCTTATTGCCGACCAGTCGGGATGCACAATAAATCCCGAAATAATATATGCAAAATAAAAGATACAAGCTACAAGAAACACTTTTTCCACTGATTTATAATTCCCCTTCACCACCATCCACCACACAAGGAAAGCACCAAATGGCACGGAAATATATTTACTTACACCGAAAATTTCCATGCTGGCAGCAATACCCGCAAACTCGGATAAAGTGTTTCCTATATTGGCCAGGAAAAGAATTATCATTAAATAAAAAGTGATTTTCGCTCCGAAACGTTCGCGAATTAGATCGGAAAGCCCCTTGCCGGAAACAACCCCCATACGGGCACACATTTCCTGAATAATGATCAAAGCCACGGTAACAGGAATAAGTATCCAGATTAATGCCAAGCCGTAATGAGCACCGGCCAAAGAATAAGTGGTAATGCCGCCGGCATCGTTATCCACGTTGGAGGTGATTATCCCCGGACCAATCAACGCAAAAAAAAGACCGATTTTCCAGAAGCCTTTTTGTAATATTTTTTCCCGAAGCTGTTTTATTTTATTCATCGTTCTTTTGCAGATTAAGCTTAAACATTATTTTTCTAATCGCGGTGCGATAACGTCCAGAAGATTTTTAAATATGATTATTCCATGCATTTTTTCGTCTTCATCTACAACAGGAATAGCCGTTACCCCATATTTGACAAAATGTTCGGCAATTGTATCGTCATTATCGTCAAGCTTAACAGAAATAATCCGCTCATCCATCAACTCTTCCAGTTTCTTATACTGATCAGCCAGAACCAAATCACGCAAAGTTACCACCCCCAAAAGATGTTCTTCATCGTCAGTAACATAAACGTAATAAACCATTTCGATATCTTCCGCTTCCTGACGGAATTTTTCCAGTGTCTCCTTTACCGTATTTGACCGACGAAAACTTAAATAAGATGTAGTCATCATACCACCGGCTTCTGTTTCCGGATGAGTAAGAAGCTCTTTGACATCCTCGGCGATATCCTTTTCCATTTCTTTCAAAATGCCTTCAGCCTTGGCTTTGGGCAAATCAGCAATAAGATCGGCAGCTTCGGATAAAGACATTTCTTCGATAATGTCCGACGCTTTTTCCGAATTGAGATCGTTAATCAAACTAACCTGGACTTTTGGATCAGTTTCTTCCAACGTTTCAGCCGCAGTTTCGACATCTAGAGCCTGAAAAACAGCTGCACGACGCTTGGCATCCATCTCTTCAAGAATATCGGCCAAATCAGCGGGATGAATTTTACCCAATCTGTTTTGGGTAATATTCAAACGCAGCATGTCCGGCGAATGCAACGGCTGTACAAACTTCCACGAAATAAACTGGTTGGATAATTGATAGTCGAAAAGACCTTGGAAAATTATATCAAACGGTTTTATCAGGCCCATGCGACGAATCAAACCGCGAAACCCGACATCCACGTGAACAAGATGCATGCTTTGTTTTGTTCTCAGAAATTGCAGATCATTCACTCTTCTAATCTTTGCACCATCCGTATCGACAACCTGTTTATCCAATAAGGAATCCTTGAGTAAAAGCTCCCCTTGTCGCAGATTAAGAGGACGCAACTCACTTGTTGAATGTATAGAAACCGATACATCTCCATTGAAATCAATAACATTTCCCCATGGAAGAAAAACTGGATTTTTTTTCTGGGCCGGACTTAATATTACACCGGTAACTATCGGAAAAGGATCAACAAATTCCGCAGCTAAATCATAGACCTTGCCTAAGACTTCTCCTCCGGTTCCGATAACTTTTTTCCCGAGAATTCTGCTTAAAAATAAAAAAATCTCGGGATCCTGATTTATATCCATTTTTTTCCTCCGAGTTCTTCGTTTATACCAGTTATTCTTTTTTAACAAAAGTTTTTTTGAACTTTTTTTCATCTTGACACTTAATTATCTTAGCTGTATATAAAATACAAGTTAACCCTTTTAATTTAATCCGGTGAGATTGAAAAAGGAAAATGTAATGAAAAATTCATTAAAAATCATCAAGCCTTTCTCCATTCGGGGAAAGGCTTTTTTTTAACATTGCCCGAGGTTGATACATATGCCGAACAATAAAAACGTCAAAACGGTAATGGATAAGGATGGAATTGAACGATGCCTTACCAGAATAGCTTACGAAATTCTGGAAAAAAATAAAGGCATGGAAAACCTCGTACTTGTCGGCATAAGAACCGGCGGAGTTTACCTTGCCCAAAGACTGCAGAAGAAAATGTCCGATATCGAATGCAGCAAGATTCCTCTGGGCATCCTTGATATAACCCTCTATCGTGATGATATTTCCGCATCCAACAAAAAACCTCGTCTGGGGGAAACAAAAATAAATTTTTCTCTCGATGATAAAATAGTTATTTTAGTTGATGATGTTCTCTTTACCGGTCGAACCATCCGCGCGGCTATGGATGCCTTGATTGATTTTGGTCGTCCCAAAATGATTCAGCTTGCCGTTTTAATTGATCGCGGCCATCGCGAGCTTCCAATAAGAGCCGATTTCGTCGGCAAGAATCTACCCTCATCACTGTGGGAAGCCGTCCGGGTTGACCTGGTGGAAAAAAATGGTGTTGATGAGGTCGTGATAGAAGAAGAAACTTAAACTGATAACCTTTAAGGTCTGTTATGAAATTTGAAAGAAAAGACATTCTGGGAATAAAAGAATTATCTGTTGATGAGATAAACTTCATTCTGGAAACAGCTGAATCTTTTTTGGAAGTTTCCACCCGTAAAATAAAGAAAGTACCGACACTCCGTGGTAAAACAATCATCAATTTGTTTTACGAAGCAAGTACCCGTACCAGAACATCATTTGAAATAGCCGGGAAAAGATTAAGCGCTGACACAATCAACATTTCATCTTCCACCAGTTCCGTTGTCAAAGGAGAAACTCTCATTGACACAGCCCGTAACCTGGAAGCCATGAATCCCGATGTTATTGTCATCCGCCACAGTGCTTCAGGAGCGCCGCACTTATTGGCTACACTGGTTAAACAATCAATCATCAATGCCGGTGACGGCGCACATGAGCATCCCACACAGGCGCTTTTGGATATGATGACAATAAAAGAACATAAAGGAAAGATTGCCGGATTGAAGGTGGCAATAATCGGCGATATCGAACACAGCCGCGTGGCCCGTTCCAATATTTACGGCCTGTCCAAAATGGGTGCCAATGTTGTTTTAGCCGGTCCGGCTACCATGATGCCGCGAAATATTGAACAAATGGGAGTAAAAGTATTCAATAAAATAGAAGGAGCTATTGAAGATGCCGATGTAATAATGATGTTGCGCATTCAATTGGAAAGACAAAAGCAAAGTATCTTTCCGTCATTACGCGAATATTCCCAACACTACTGCCTTAATCGTAATAATATTAAGATGGCTAAAAAAGATGTCATCGTCATGCATCCGGGACCAATCAACCGCGGCGTGGAAATATCGCCCGATATTGCCGATGATCCTTCGTTTTCTGTAATTCTCGATCAAGTAAACAAAGGCGTAGCCGTCAGAATGGCTCTGCTTTATCTGCTCACCGGAGGTAGCGAATGAAAATGTTATTAACCGGCGCGAGAATAATAGACCCCGCGCAAAACATAGATTCCCGGTTGGATATCTTTCTGGAAAACGGTAAAATAGCCAAACTCGGAGAAAATCTTTCCAAATCACTAAAATTAAAAGATTCAGAAAAAACGACAAAAATTATTGATTTGGCAGGAATGATTCTTGTGCCCGGTCTGATTGATATGCACACACATCTTCGGGAACCTGGTTACGAATATAAAGAAACAATAGCCTCCGGTTCTGCTGCTGCTGTCGCAGGTGGATTCACATCTATTGCCTGTATGCCCAATACCAATCCGGTAAATGACAACCGTTCCATTACAGAATTTATCATAAGGAAAGCAGCGGAAGCTGCACTGGTCAATGTTTATCCGGTTGGCGCCATCAGCACGGATTCGGCAGGTTTGAAACTTACGGAATTCTGGGATCTCAAAGAAGCCGGCATAGTAGCCCTTTCCGATGATGGTCAGCCTGTAATGAGTGCCGCTTTGATGCGCAGGGCAATGGAATATGCTTCTTCCTTAAAATTACCGGTTATTTCTCACTGCGAAGACACAAACCTATCCGCGGACGGTTTGATGAACGAAGGTTATTACTCTACAATTCTGGGATTACGCGGCATACCAAATGCTGCAGAAGAAGTGATGATAGCCCGTGATATACTGATCGCAGAATTTACCGGAACTCCCGTTCATATAGCGCATGTCAGCACGGCTGGTTCCATTCGCCTGATTCGCGACGCCAAAAAAAGAGGCTTAAAAGTAACAGCGGAAACAGCTCCTCACTATTTTACTCTGACTGATGAAGCGCTGCAGAGCTATGATACCAACTTCAAAATTAATCCGCCGTTAAGAAGTAAACAAGACGTCGTAGCCATCAAAGAAGGGCTTGCCGATGGAACAATTGATGTCATTGCCTGCGATCACGCTCCTCACGGACGTACGGACAAGGAAGTGGAATTTGAATACGCTGCCAACGGAATAAGTGGTTTGGAAACGTCACTGGGATTAAGTTTAAATCTACTCAGCAATAAAATTATTAACTGGCCGGAACTAATTACCAAAATGAGCTTGAATCCGGCACGCATTTTAAATTTACCGAAAGGAACCCTGGAGACAGGAGCTGATGCCGATATCACAGTTATTGATCCGCAAGTTAAGTGGACTGTCGATGTGCAGGCGTTTCGCTCACGCGGGAAAAACTCTCCATTTAATGGACGCAAAATGCAGGGCAAGGCTATTCTTACGATCGTAGGCGGTGAAATAAAGTACGATGGTAGGTAAAGAAAAAGTATACCTAAAAGTCAGGAGACGACTTCATAAAATGACCACCGGCATACGAGATTGTGTCGAAATTAATTTTTTTGTCATTTCGAAGCGAAGCGAGAAATCTTTTCTTAAAACTAAGATTTTACTTTAAGATTCCTCATCCCGATAAATCGGGATTCGGAATGACATTTCTTACTATGCTGAAAGTTACTATTTTCTGACGTCGCAAAAGTTATGATTAGAGAAAGCCATAAAACCACGGGATTCGTTCTACGCACATTAAACTACAGTGAATCGGATTTAATCATAACCTTCTACAGTCACGATTTCGGCAAGTTCAAGGGAATTGCCAAAGGCGCAAAAAAAAGTAAAAAGAGATTTGCCAACGTATTTGAGCCTTTTTCTCTGACAAATATCATTTTTACCCGCAAAAGCCGCGATATGCTTGCCTTCATCGAGTCATGCGATATTATCGATCATTTCAATACTATCCGTCAGGATATGGAAAAAACCCTGATTGCTTCCTATTTCATTGATCTCACGGATCACTTCAGCCCGGAAGGGAAAAAAAATGAAAAAGTATTTGAACTTCTGCAGGACTTCCTGTTCATGTTAAATAGAGAAAAAACATCCGACGCTATAATACGCTTTTTTGAAATGCGTCTTTTAAAACTGGCTGGATTTGAACCGGCTTTAGACCACTGTATCGTTTGTAAGACCCCGGTGACAAACGGAAACTTATATTATTTTCATGCCAACGATGGCGGAATCAAATGCAGCACTTGTGCAAAACCTCAAAGATATGAAAAACCTGTTTCCACCGGTACAGTGCGCACTCTTCTTCTCGGCAAAGACATGGATATTGACAAAATTAAATTAATCACACTCACCGATTCCTCGGCTATAGAGTCACGCAGCATTTTGACTGAATTCATAACTCATGTGCTTGGTCGCGAAGTAAAATCTCTGAGAGTTATGGAACAGGTGCGCAAATTTTGTACATGATTCTTTCGCTGTTATTAAGCGGCGGAAATCGTTATTATTGAACTTACGATTTTGCTAAAGATTAACGGCAGTATCCTCTTATTTTAGCACCATTTAATATTCTACAATTTCCCAGAAAACACGCCTTTTGCGCATCATAACATCCCATCTTTTCATTACCCTGCTGAAAATAAACATAGCCCCTGTTGTTGTAAGCTTCAACATAATCCTGTTTCAGGTTTATCGTCTTATTAAAATCATCGATTGCCTGCTGATACTGACCGAGTTCGGCATAAACCAATCCTCTATTAAAGTAGGCATCGGCATAATCATGTTTCAGCCGGATAGCTTCGGTTAAATCTTTTATTGCCGGCAGATGCTGTCCAATTTTATCATAAGTAATACCACGATTATTGTATGCATCTGCAAAATCTCGTTTGAGATCGATGGCTTTATTAAAATCTTCTATAGCATGCTGATACTGACCAAGTTTCGCGTAAATAGTCCCCCTATTTAAGTAATTTTTGACATAATCCGGCTTTAAAAGGATAGATTTGTCATAATGATCAATCGACTCCTTTATTTTGCCTTCTTGATACAGCGCACTCGCCAAACTGTATTGTAAAAGATAATTATCCTTTGTCACCTTTAATGCATGATTATAAAGCTCGACACTATTTTTCCAGTAACCACATTGTTTCCAGGTTAAAAAAGTCAGAATGATTAAGATGACAATTCCTACCGGAATTAAAATCTTTTTATGAATGACTGCACCTGGTAATAGAAGAGGAGTACCCCATGCCAACATAATAACTATACCCACAGAAGGCAAATACATATATCGATCAGCCATTGCCTGCGGTCCTATCTGTATCAGGCCGATTACAGGAATAAGCGTTCCCAGATAAACAAACCAGCCGACAAATAAAAAAGGAACTTTTCTAATATAGCATATTATAATTATGGTTATTAATATAATGATAATTCCGGAAACCAATATTTTCCATAAAGGCACAGAAAATTCATAAGGATAGAATATGGCAATATTAACCGGCCACACGGTTTTCTCTATATAAGCCATATAGGAAACGATTGCGTTGGCAACACGAGTAAATAAAGGCACATTATCTAATGAAGCAATAGCTCCTTCTTTATTTTGAACCAATAAAGTAATAATGCTGACAGTTATAGTTAAGAAAATAAAAGGAATTTTTTCCCAAATGAGTTTCCCGGCCAAATAAATTTTTTGTGGCGGGTTAGCTAATGCTTTCTGCCAGCGTTTAAGCGGCCAATAATCAAAAAGCATCAGGACAAATGGCAAGGTCACCATCATTGGTTTGGACATCAACGCCAGAGAGAACAAGGTCAAACACAGAAAATATTTGGAAAGTTTTGGCAATTCCGCATAGAAGGCATATGAATAGAGGCAAGCCATTCCGAAAAACATGCTTAAGACATCTTTGCGTTCCGCCGCCCAGGCAACTGATTCCACTCTTAGGGGATGGAGAGCTAAAAAAGCAGCGGCAAAAGCCGAAGAACCAAGATTACTGGTTGTTTTGTAAAAAAAGAGAAAGAGAAAGAGAACAGCACCGATATGCAGAAGCAGGCCGACAAAATGATGACCCGCAGGATTTGTTCCAAAGAGTCTCCAATCCAACATATGGGAGAACATTGTTAATGGATGCCAGTTACCTACAACAGTGGCTGTGAAAATCCATTTGATGTTTTCGAAACTAATACCGGATTGAACATGATAGTTTTCAGTAATGTATCCCGTATCATCAAGATTGATAAAATCATTGCCTGCGATCCGGCCGAAGGCGGCACTGCAGCTAACAATTAAAAGTATGATTATGAGGTAAATATATTTTTTATTTTCCGAACCAGTATCTTCCTTTTTTAACATTACCTTTTTTAGGCTCCTCTAACCAAGCAATTCAAACTCTTTCTAAAAAAACTTGCGCCGTTTTTATATAATAATGTTAGAGAAAATACTATTAATTTTAAAGGAGTTAATCATGACTTATTATAGCCACAACTTTCGGCAAGCTCAAAAAAATTGCCAAATGCTCCAAAAGCAGCAAAAAATATTTGCCAACGTTTTTGAGTCTTTTGCTTTTTTAAAAAATATAATTATCGGCAGTATCCTTTGCGTTCCATTAGCCCCAGCAAATCACAGTGTCCTAATTCACACGCTTTTTGCACATCAGAGCAACCCCTTTTCATATTGCCGAGCATTAAATAAGCAATTCCGCGGTTGTTGTAAGCAAAGGCATAATCCGGTTTTAAACGAATGGACCGTTTATAATCATCAATTGCCTGCTGATATTGAGCAAGTTTATTATAAACTGTTCCTCTGTTATAGTATGCATAAGAATAATCCGGCTTAAGACTTATTGAATAATTGAAGTCTTCAAAGGCCTGCCCATACTGGCCAAGTTCACCATAAGCAGCTCCCCGGCCATTATACGCCATATAATTATCCTTGGTTACCTGCAGGGCATGATTCCACAGCTCGATACTGTTTTTCCAGTAACCACATTGCTTCCACGTAAAGAAAGACAGTAACGCAAATATGATCACTGCTGCCGGGACTAAAAGTTTCCTGCGAATACTCTTATTTTTAATCAACGGAGGAATACCCCAGGCAAGCATTACGGCCAATCCTATGGATGGAAGATAAGTATAGTTATCATGCATGGAGTGGGCAGTGGATCTGATAATACCTATTACAGGTAAAAGTGTTATTGAATACCAGAACCATCCGACCAAAAGATACGGCAAACGCTTCCATGTAATTATTACGGCAGAACTTATTAAAATAATCAGTAACGTTGATCCGAAGACTTGCCATAAAGGAAGTTGATCTGAAAAAGGATAAAAAACGGCCAGATTATGGGGACAAAAAGTTTTTTCCAGATAAGCCACAAAAGATACCGGCGCGTTGGCAATCCTTGCACTAAGCGGAAAAGTACTGATAAATAAAACACGTTGAGCATGAATAGTTATAACAGAAAAAACAGCAGACAAAATAAAAAAAGGTGCTTTTTCTTTAATCTGCCATACAATTGCATTGTCCTTGTGCAACTCAAATCGTTTCAACGGCCAATAATCGAAAAGAATCATCACAACCGGCAGAGTGACAACCATCGCTTTGCTCATCAGGCCGCAAACAAAAAAACAAAGAACAAGCAAATATCTGCTTATTGAAGGTTTTTCCGCATAATAAACATAAAGACACAATGTCAGCATCCAGAAAAAAGCGCTTAGAACGTCTTTTCGTTCAGCTATCCAGGCTACCGACTCGACATGCAGAGGATGAAGAGCAAAGAACGCAGCAACAAAAGCGCTTTTCCAGATTGCCCCGGTCATGCGATTAAAAAGCCAGAACAATAACAATGTACTCAGGATATGCAGAATAACATTGGTAAGATGATATCCCCCGGCGTTCAAACCATAAATTTGATTATCGAACATTAAAGAAATCCATGTCAGAGGATGCCAGAACTCGGCATGGATCGTACTGAATGCCCAACAAATACCTTTTAAGGTAATACCGGACTGAACATAACTGTTACCGGTAACATAAACATCATCATCAAAATTGACGAAGTCGTAATTATTTAGCTGCAAAAAAACAGCAAGTGTCGCTACAGTCAAAATAACGCATATAATAAGTATCTGTTTTTTCGGTTTAATATTTATTTTATTGACCATGATAATTTATTCAAAGCACTTGTATCATATTTGTGCAATATTATTTTTTTTGCTAGTATCCCTTTTCGAAAATATTCTGCGAGGTTTTAAATGCATAAGCCCGAGTTATTGATCCCTGCTGGTAATTTGGAAAAATTAAGAACGGCTATTTTGTATGGTGCTGATGCTGTTTATACGGGAGTAGAAGGATTGAGCCTGCGAACAGGTTCGGCAGAGATGAATATTGAAGATTTGGCACAGGGAGTAAAAGAAGCTCATGCCAAAGGCGTCAGAATCTATGCGGCAGTCAACACTTTTACCCGTAACACCGATTTGGATCAGGCAAAAAAAATAATCCCTTTGCTTTCTACTATTGGAATTGATGCGGTAATCACTAGTGAACCGGGAATGCTGAGACTAATCAAAAATTCAGCTCCGCAGTTACCCATTCATTTAAGCACGCAGGCCAATACTACAAATATCGAAGCTGTGCGTTTCTGGTGTGATCAGGGGGTGAGACGAATTGTTCTGGCGCGTGAGCTTAATTTAAAGGAAGTCGGAGAAATCGCTAAAGCTGTTCCGGAAATGGAACTGGAAATTTTTGTTCACGGGGCAATGTGCATGGCCTATTCGGGGCGCTGTTACTTATCGGCACTTCGCAACAGGCGAAGCGCCAACGAAGGCGATTGTAGCCAACCGTGCCGCTGGGAATATCTGCTCCAGGAATCAACAAGACCGGATGACCCGCTGATTCTGGAAGAAGATGAACGCTATAGTTATCTTCTGAGCTCCAAGGATTTGTGTCTAATCGAATATCTGCCGGAAGTTCTGGCATCCGGCGTTGCCAGCCTTAAAGTTGAAGGTCGGATGAAATCCACCTATTATGTAGCTGTCGTAACACGCACATACCGGCAGGCTATGGACGCTTTGCTGCGTCAAAAAGAAAATTACAGATGCAGGCAGGAATGGATTGATGAACTTACAAAAATTTCCAATCGCGGTTATACTACGGCATTTGCCTTTACTGAAGAAAAAATAAATGAAACGAATCCTGAAATTAAATATATTCAAACTCACGAACCGGCGGGAACAGTTATTGATTATGATACAAAGCAGAAAAGAATCTTACTTGATGTCAAAAACCGCATAAAAACAGGCGACTGCCTGGAAATTTTATTGCCGGAAAAAATCGTTGTCCTGAAAATAAACTCCATCTATGATCGAAACGGCAACTCAATTTCAGAAGCTTACAGCGGTTCTGAAATATATCTTCCCTTTGAACATGAAATCCCAACCGGAGTTTTAGCCCGCCAACAAATCAAAAACTGTTCCATAATTATTTGAAATAACTAATATAAATACTGAATCCATTTTCAAAGCTTATTTAACAGCCTCTAATCGTATCTTGGCATTAAATCATTCAGTAAGGTTAAAATAAATTCCTTGACATTAGTTTATAAATGAGTTAGTGGTTGAACCACCGGACCACTAAAAAAAAGAACAGTCCGGTTCACAAGGAGATTTCCAATGACAGCTAAAACAGCTTTTGCCAAACCGCTCATTCGTTCACGACTTCACGAAGAAATTGTAACCATTATTCAAAAGCAAATCATGAACTCAACAATTACCCCGGGAAGCAAATTGCCTTCCGAACGGGAAATGGCGGAAACATTCAGTGTTAACAGGGCAACAGTGCGTGAAGCATTGCGAAAGCTGGAGAATCTTGATCTTATTGAAATCAGACACGGCAACGGATTATATGTTAAAGATTATCTGGAAAGCGGCAATCTTGACTTGATCAAAGCTGCTTTTGATTTGGATGAAGGTAAAGAAATAATCTTAAACATTCTGGAAGCTCGATGCCATATCGTACCGCAAATGGCTTACATAGCGGCACAAAGACGCACTTCTTCTGAACTGGAAGAAATTCACAAAACCGTTTTAAATGAAGAATTGAGCATGCTGGAGCGGGACATCAAGTTGCATCAGTTAATCGCCCGTAGTACCCACAATTTGCTTTTCACTATTTTTCTTAACTTCTTTAATCAAATCTTTCGCGACTACGGTTATCTCTACTTCGACAATAAAAAAAACGCTGAGCGTTCTCGCAAGTTTCACACGGATATTTACGAAGCAATCAAGAAGAAACAGGCGACAGCGGCTAAACGGATTATGCTGGAAGTGCTTCTTTATGCAGAAGAGGCAGTTAAAAAATCTCTGGCGGCCGGACATAGAAAGGAGTGAGTGCCATGCAGCGATTTATCGAGAACCATACAAACGAACATTTTGATGTCATTGTTATTGGCGGCGGAATCAGCGGTGCTTCGGTAGCTTATGAGGCAGCCACACGAGGTTTAAAAGTAGCACTTCTGGAAAAAAATGATTTTTCCTGGGCCACATCGGCAGCTACTTCCAAGATGATTCATGGAGGTTTGCGTTACCTGGTGAATGGCGAAATTATGCTGGTACGTGAGTCGCTGCGCGAGCGCCGTGTCCTGGAAAATATCGCACCGAATTTTGTTTATCCCTGGCCGATGATGATGACTCACTACAAAACACCTTTTAAAAATAATAAATGGCTCGTCAAAATAGGCATGCTGGTATATGATGCACTTTCCTACGACAAGAATTTTACCTGGGATGCCTGCAAGAAAATTCCTTCGCATAGAACCATCTCCAAAAAGAAAGTTATGCAAACTGAGCCACATGTCCGCCCTGAAGGACTAACCGGAGCGTCAATCTTCTGTGACTGTATCAGCATCTTTCCCGAAAGATTAACGCTGGCTTTCATCAAATCCGCCGTGGCGTATGGCGCTAAAGTATCCAACTATACCCGGGTTGAAGGATTTTTGATGGGTTCAGAAAATAATGTAACCGGAGTAAAAGTAAGGGACCTTTTAAATAACAAAACATGCGAAGTATCCGGCACAATCACCGTCAACTGCGGCGGACCGTGGGCAGATATTGTTTTGGGTCTGGCTAAATCGAAAGGCGACGGGAGCTCAACTCTGCGCAGGTCTGAGGGTATTCACATCATTACCGCAAAGCATCTGCTTTCCGGTAATTACACTGTTGCATCCATGACCCCGGCCGGTCGTCACTTCTTCCTCATACCCTGGCGCAATCACACTCTGATAGGTACCACAGACAAACCTTTTACCGGAAATCCTGATGATTATCACGTGACAAAGGAAAGCATCATGGAGCTGATAGACGATATCAATTCCTCTTTTAGCGACGGCAAACTCAGCTATGCAGATGTCAAGCACACTTACGGCGGCCTGCGACCTTTGGTGGAAGAGGATACGTCGGAAACTTATACTTCTTCCCGTAGATACGAAATATACGACAACCAGAAAGACGGATTAAACGGCCTGATTACCGTTGAAGGCGGCAAATATACAACGAGTCGTAAACTGGCGGAGAATTGTCTCAAAATCGTAGCATCCAAGATGGAAAAATCTCTGGGCCAAAGCGTTACCGACAAACAGTTTCTAACCGGATGTGAAATAAAAAATTTAAATGCCTTCTTATCCGATATTCAAAAAGAAAATAGCGATTTCGGCAAATCTACCATGGATTATCTCGGTCGTAATTACGGGACAGAATATGCTGAAATCATTAAACTGGCGCGAACAGACAAAGCCTTGTCCGAAACATTAAACGATGACGGCGAGATTATGGCAGAGGTAATTTTTGCCGTGCGCGAAGAAATGGCGCGCACTTTAGCCGACATAGTAATGCGCCGGACCGGTATCGGCACTCTCGGTAATCCCGGTGAGAATATATTACGGAAAGTCGCCAACGCTGCCGCTAAGGAATTAAATTGGGATGAGAACAAAATCGAAAAAGAAATCTCCGACACTGTTAAGTTGCTTAAGCTGCCTGTATAGAGAAAAATTGAAATATGGGAATCCAAAGGAAACAATATTGGATTGCCAAGCGAGAATATGTGTCGTAATAGGATAATTTGATTTCGACACAGTCATACCGGCGTAGGCCGGTATCCAGAACTTAATAAAAATACTGGATTCCGTGTCGCGCTTCGCTTGAACGGAATGACAAAAAAGGTGAAAATCTAAAAGGAGGACATGCTGATGAAATCCACAAATTTCCGACCGGATTGGACGGAAAAACCACCTGTACCCGGAACATACAGATCCATATTTAAATACGGTAATCCACAACAATTTAAACATCCCAGTGATGCCTGGTACAGGATGATTAAACAGGATTTTCATCTAAGTGACGCCGATTTTACCAATAAAGTTAAAGAAGGACTTGAACAAGTTACCATAAACCGCCCTATAAATTTACAAAAACAGCACATCGAAGCCATACAAAACATCGTGGGAAAAGAAAATGTTTCACTCGACGATTACAGCCGTGTCAAATACGCCTCCGGAAAAACCACAGAAGAAATGCTGGAACTTCGCCAGGGCATTATTCACGAAGTAGCGGACGTCGTGGTAAATCCGCGAGACAAGCATGATGTGCAGAAAATCGTTGCTTACTGTGACAAAGAAACAATCCCCATTACAGTTTTCAGCGCCGGTTCGTCCGTGAACTTCGGCTGCCGTCCGGTCAAAGGTGGCATTTCTCTGATAGTCAGCACTCATATGAACAAGGTTCTGGAAGTTAACGAATTAAACCAGACCGCGGTGGTGCAGCCCGGTATTTTCGGACCGGCTTATGAGGAAACGTTGAACAAAGCACCCGAACTTTTCGGGACAAAGCTGCGTTACACCTGCGGCCATTTCCCCCAATCCTTTGAGTATTCAACAGTAGGAGGCTGGATTGTGACATTGGGTTCAGGACAGGCTTCGACTTATTACGGCGATGCCTATGACATCGTGTTCAGTCAGGAATATGTGACGCCTGTTGGAACATTTAAAACTCTTGATTATCCGGCTACCGCTACCGGCCCCAAGTTAAACGATATCATGAAAGGCTCGGAGGGCTCTTTCGGTATTCTGGTCGAAGTCACCATGAAAATATTCCGCTATATGCCTGAAAATCGCGCGCGCTTCAGTTTCATGTATCCTACCTGGGAAGCCGCCGTAAATGCCAGTCGTGAAATAATGCAGTCCGAATTCGGCAAACCGGCTATTTACCGTATTTCCGACCCCGAAGAAACAGACAGAGGGTTAAAGCTCTATGGCATGCCGGCCATTGCGGATAAAATTCTGGTGCTGCGTGGATTTAAACCGATGCAACGCTGTTTGTGTTTGGGTAATGTGGAAGGCGACAGAGACTACACTCATCTTGTTACGCGCAAAATAAAAGCCATTGCCCGCCGCCATGGAGCAATGTCTCTGGGCAGTTACGCTCCGCACAAGTGGGAGCACACACGCTACACGGAACCTTACATGCGTGAAGATTTAGGAGATTACGGAATTCTGATTGATACACTGGAAGCAGCCGTAACCTGGGATAATCTTCACCATCTGCATGAAGGTGTCCGCGCCTATATTAAGACCCGGCCTAAAACGATGTGTTTGACGCATGCTTCACACTTTTATCCGCAGGGAACAAATCTCTATTTTATTTTTATCGCCCACATGGAAGATCCCGAAGAATACCGGAAATTCCAGCGCGGAATTATTGATAACATCCAAAAATACGGCGGATCATTAAGCCATCATCATGGTGTGGGACGCATGATTGCTCCATGGATGGAAACCCATCTTGGTAAAGAACAAATGGATGTGCTGCGCGCATTAAAAAGACATTTCGACCCGAACAATATTATGAATCCCGGAGGCCAGCTGGGGCTGGATTAATAACCGTTAACCGGAGATAAGGTGAGAGCCTTGCATAACTACCTGTTTTGTCATTCCGAGTCCCGATAAATCGGGGCGAGGAATCTTAAGAACCAAGGGCTGTCATTCCCGCGCAGGCGGGAATCCAGTATCAAATGTTGAATTAAAATAGTATAAAATTATCCGCAATTATTTAGATATTTAATTGCCGGAATAATAATTAAAATATGCGCAATAAAACAAGTGAGGTGAAGATATGCCGCAAGAAAATATTAAATCGAAAGAAATAATCCTTTCCATCGACGCAGGCACACAGTCGATAAGGGCCGCTCTTATCGATACCGACGGTAACATACTGCATATCGTTAAAACACCTATTCAGCCTTATTATTCGGATCATCCCGGTTGGGCGGAACAACAGCCGGATTACTTTTGGGAGATGCTTTGTAAAACAACAACCCGACTTTTGCAGGATAAAGCAAATCTTAAAGAAAATATAGCGGGCGTTACGCTCACTACACAGCGTGCCACAATGATTAACGTGGATAAAAACGGGAAAGCTCTTCGTCCGGCAATTATCTGGCTTGATCAAAGAAAAGCGGATTCGAAGGGAATCCTGCCCGGAGCGCTCCGCCCTGTGCTGAAGACAGTAAAATTGCTGGATACTTTGGAAGGCGTAATAAAAGATTGTGAGGCAAACTGGATATGTCAGCAGCAGCCCGATATCTGGGAAAATACGCACAAGTTTTTGCACCTCTCCGGATTTTTCACTCACAGGCTTACCGGTGAATTTGTAGATTCTGTGGGTAATAACATTGGCTACCTGCCGTTTAACAACAAGACATACCAATGGGCCGGAAAATACGACTTCAAATGGTGGCTGTTTAAAATTGAGCAGGAAAAACTTCCCGCCATGATTAAGCCTTCCGAAATTCTGGGACAGATTACAAAAAAGGCTTCCACGGAAACAGGTATACCGGCAGAATTGCCTGTTTTCGCGGCGGGTTCGGACAAGGGTTGCGAAATACTCGGCTCCGGATGTCTCACGCCCGAAACCGGATGTCTGAGCTTCGGAACAATAGCAACTTTCGATGTGGCCACTCCCAAGTATGTCGAGCTGCGTCCAATGATACCGCCCTACCCTGCTTCAGTACCGGATGCGTACTACACGGAAGTTTCCATATTCCGCGGTTTCTGGATGGTTAGCTGGTTCAAGGAAGAATTCGGGCTTCAGGAGTGTATGCTTGCCGAAAAAAATAATGACGTGCCGGAAAAACTTTTTGATTCGTTGATTCAAAATGTACCGGCGGGATCAATGGGATTAATGCTCCAGCCTTACTGGACACCGGGAATCGGTGCCGACCCTTACGCGAAGGGTTCAATAATAGGTTTCGGCGATGTACACAATCGCGCGTATCTTTATCGCGCCCTGCTTGAAGGATTGATCTATGGACTGAGAGAAGGCGGAGAATTGACACAACGAAAAACAAAAGTGCCGGTAACAAAACTTAAAGTTTCCGGAGGAGGTTCGCAAAGCGAAGCCGCAATGCAAATCACAGCAGACGTATTCGGTATGGCCGCAGAACGGCCGCACACTTTTGAAACATCCGCGCTGGGCGCGGCCATTGACGCTGCTGTCGGGCTGAAACTCTATCCCGACTTTCCATCCGCAGTCAGAAGCATGACCAGAACTGGAAAAGTATTTGAACCATCCTTAAAAAATCATCAGCTCTATGATGAACTTTATAAAAGAGTTTATCTGAAAATGTACGGACAGCTTAAACCGCTGTTTAAGGAAATCAAAGACATTACCGGGTATCCGAAGTAACAGGACATTGATCTTTTATATTCGGATAAACTTTTTTCTAACATTAAAATTTACAGATAAAATTTCTGAGATGGAATCAGCATTTCATAACATGAGCCAAGCAAAGACTTGACTTCTATTCTTACCTGATGGCTAACGACGAGCTAAGCCGGAGCCGCGGAGCGTCGATCGGCTTTAGCGCCTGGTTAGCGTTTTTCTATTTCGCGACAGGCAACTCTTGTACAAACCACTTTAAACGATCTTCCGCAACTTTTGCTTTTTCTTTGTTCGTAAATAAATTCACTAAATATTCATCAATTGCTTTATAAAAGGATTCAGCAAGTGCAGGTACAGAAACAAGAACAAAATTGTTATTTACCTTTGGGTTAAATCTTATTTCTGGGACAGCTTCTGACATGTAGCCAACCATTCTGCACTTTCCCTCGCGGCTCATTTTTGAAACAACTCCATAGGTATGAAGCATAGCGCATCTTGCACCATATAGGTCAGCTCCGGTTAGCTTCTCTTTACATGGAAATTTCATATAACGATTAACCCAATCTATGAAATCAGTTCTTGTTACATCTGTTTGAGATTCAGGCATATTGAGAAATGCCATAGAATCAATTCCAGAAAGAATTAGGATTACAGCGGAACCATAGCAGTTATTCTCAACTGCCACTTGGATTCCTCGCTTTATGCCGCCATAAATTGCTTTGCTTATTGGATCTCTTTCCATTTTTTATCACCGCTAACAATGTTTATACAGTCTGTATAAATCTGCAAACACAGACTGTTGCCTTCTGTATAAATCGATTTTTTTAAGTTATATCCTAAATCTGAATTTACATCTGCCGTTTATTTAAAGTAAGAATAAATTATAACATCATGTAAAAGCTTTCTTTTGCCGTTGACTTTGAAAGTTCATTGCGCTAATAAAGTCCACTCTTTTGCTTTTATAATCTCATTTTGAATTTACCAGCGATACAGGAGGTCATATGGGTTCAAAAAAATCTTATAAAATCGCCGTAGTCCCGGGCGACGGAACAGGGCCGGAAGTTATTGCCGAAGGTCTCAAAGTGCTCAAAGCTGTAGCTGCTTCTCAATCAATCAAGTATGAGCTTGTCCATTATGATCTGGGAGGAGAGCGCTATAAAAAAACCGGGGAAATCCTCCCTGATTCCGTTTTAGAAGAATTTAAAAAATTCGATGCTATTTATCTGGGAGCTATCGGCCATCCGGATGTAAAACCCGGAATTTTGGAAAAAGGCATCCTCCTGCGAATGCGTTTTGAACTTGATCAATATATTAATCTGCGGCCGGTAAAACTTTATCCTAATGTTCCCTGCCCTCTCAAAGACAAAGGACCAAAGGAAATTGATTTCGTTGTCGTCAGGGAAAACACGGAAGGTCTGTACACGGGCGGTGGAGGATTTTTGAAAAAAGGCACTCCCGATGAAGTTGCCATTCAGGAATCTATCAATACCAGAAAAGGCGTCGAGCGCTGCCTGCGTTACGCTTATGAATACACAGCAAAAAGAAAAAAGGACAACAAGCTAACTCTGTGCGGCAAGACCAATGTTTTAACTTATGCCTTCGATTTATGGGAAAGAACATTTAAGGAACTGGCCAAAGAATATCCGAAAATAAAGACCGATTATGTCAATGTGGACGCGACCTGCATGTGGATGGTGAAAAATCCCGAATGGTTTGATGTTATTGTAACGGACAATATGTTCGGTGACATTATAACCGATCTGGGCGCCATGATTCAGGGCGGAATGGGCATAGCCGCGGGAGGCAATATCAATCCCAAGGGAGTTTCCATGTTTGAACCTATCGGCGGTTCTGCCCCGAAATACACGGGGAAGAATGTTATTAATCCGCTGGCGGCTATTTGCGCCGGAGGAATGATGCTGGAAACTCTGGGAGAAGACAAAGCGGGCAAGCGAATAGAGGCCGCTGTTATTAAACTCCTGGAAAGCGGAAAACTAAAAAGCCTTGATGCCGGTAAGATGGGAATGTCCACCAGTGAAATAGGAGACTGGCTGGCAAAGAATATTTAATTCAATAATCACATATACGTGTATCGCAGCGACGCGAACGGAGCGCAACGCAGCAGTGAAACTTGAATTTCAGAAACGCAGTGAAATGGAATTCTCTAGTTGAACTGTCC
>SCVW01000025.1:262500-304899 GCA_007244375.1 Smithella sp.
AGACCAGCTAACCATCATAACCTTGGTAGGCCATTACCCTACCAACTAGCTAATGGTACGCGGACTCATCCTTCAGCAAAAGCTTGCAAGCAGAGGCCTTCTTTGATCCCAATTTCCGGAGAAACCAGGATATTATCCGGTATTAGTTCACCTTTCGACAAGTTATTCCAGACTAAAGGGTAGATTATCCACGCGTTACTCACCCGTGCGCCACTTTACTTGCCCACCGAAGCGGACTTTCTCGTACGACTTGCATGTGTTAGGCACGCCGCCAGCGTTTGTTCTGAGCCAGGATCAAACTCTCCAGTTATAATCCTAGAAGAAAGATTTCTCTTTCTATTTTCGCGTTATCTCAAATAAATTTGTTTGGACCCACAAATTCATTTTCCCACTATTCAATTTCCAAAGAGCCATATAAAAAGATTTCTTACTTAAAATCTAAGTAGTCACATCCTTTTGTCAATATTAATTTCAAAAAACTTTAATGTTCAACCCGTTATAATTGGAAGTATCCGATAACTCAGAATTATACTACCGGTGAACCTATTGAAAATTTCAATTTAATTTAAAACAAATTCTTAACGAATAGAAGAGGGCTTTTACTCTCTCTTTACATATCTGTCAAGAAAAAAATTAAATTATTTTCGTATTATTAATATTAAATTTTTTCTCTTTTCTTTTCAAATACTTATCAATCACAAAATTTATTACATAACGCAACTCATCTAATGGATTGATATCAAGATTTCATAATATATCCAATTAGTAACAATTCTTTTTTCTTGGCATTACTTCTTCCCCGTTAAAAACATTTATTTTTAAAAGCATATTTTTGTTTGCAAATACAAAGCTTTATGCAATACTGATAACACCTGCATAATCACCGACATCCCATTTGTTAGGAGTACGATTATGAAAAAATCCTACATTTTGTCTCTTGATCAGGGAACAACCAGTTCCCGCGCTATTTTATACGACCAAAACGGAAATATTAAGACTATAGCACAAAAAGAATTCAGGCAAATCTATCCTAAAGCCGGATGGGTGGAACATGACCCGATGGAAATATGGGGATCGCAAAGTGGAGTAATAAGTGAAATTCTAGCGACTTCCGCCATTACTGGGGAAGAAATAGCCGCTATAGGCATAACGAATCAACGCGAAACAACAGTTGTTTGGGAAAGGCAGACGGGAAAACCTGTTTACAACGCCATCGTCTGGCAGTGCCGCCGCACCGCCGGAATATGCGACGAACTAAAAAAAATGGGACTTGAAAAATATATAAAGGAAAACACAGGACTGGTCATCGATGCTTATTTTTCCGGAACCAAGGTAAAATGGATACTCGACAACGTTGAAGGGACCAGGCGAAAAGCGCAAAATGGCGATTTGCTTTTTGGCAATATTGACACGTGGCTGATCTGGAATCTTACAAAAGGAAAGGTACATGTCACTGATTACAGCAACGCTTCCCGCACCATGCTTTATAATATCAAGAAACTTAAATGGGATAAAAAAATATTAAAAGAGTTGGATATCCCCGAATCGATGTTGCCGGATGTAAAGCCTTCCAGCGCGATTTACGGCTATACGGATTCCCGGCTCTTTGGAGTTGAAATCCCTATCGCAGGAGACGCGGGAGATCAGCAGGCTGCACTGTTCGGACAGGCATGCTATACACCGGGTATGGCTAAAAATACGTATGGCACAGGCTGCTTCATGCTTATGATGACAGGCGAAAAACTTGTTCATTCATCAAACGGACTGTTGACAACCATCGCATGGGGAATAAACGATAAAATTGAATATGCTCTGGAAGGAAGTATATTCGTCGCGGGAGCGGCTATTCAGTGGCTGCGTGACAGTATGAAACTCGTCTATGATGTCAAGGACAGCGAATATTTTGCCACAAGAGTTGAAGATTCGCTTGGCGTTTATGTGGTCCCGGCGTTTGTTGGTTTGGGTGCGCCTTACTGGGACATGTACGCTCGTGGCGCAATTCTAGGATTAACCAGGGGAGCAACAAGAAACCATATTATTCGTGCAACATTGGAATCTATTGCGTACCAGACGCGTGATGTTTTGGAATTGATGCGTAGTGAATGCGGATTGGATCTTAGTGAACTGCGCGTGGATGGCGGCGCTTGTACTAACGATTTTCTGATGCAATTCCAAGCGGATATTCTCGGAATTCCTGTGGAGCGACCGGAAATTATTGAAACCACGGCAATGGGCGCTGCCTATCTGTCGGGTCTTGCGGTAGGCTTCTGGAAAGACCAGTCCGCAATCGCTAAGCGTAGAAAAATTAATCACAGATTCAGTCCATTAATGAGCAACGATAAACGGAATAAACTTTATGATGGCTGGAAGAAGGCGGTTAAGAGAGCGATGAAATGGGAGGAAGAATAAAAAAAGTTCTATGTTCTATGTTCAAAGTTCAACGTTCAATGTTTAATGGTCGTATAGATAAATGATTAAGACGGATGTGATTATTATTGGAGGAGGCGCCACCGGCTGCGGGATTGCCAGAGATCTTGCCCTGCGTGGTATTCCGCATTGTCTCGTAGAGAAAGGAGATTTCGCGGCGGGAGCCACAGGTGCCTGCCATGGTCTTCTTCACAGCGGAGGAAGATATGCGGTTACCGACCCGCAAGCTGCCCGCGAATGTTACGAAGAAAATATTATACTGGGGAAAATCGGTAAAAAATGCGTCGAACAAACAGGAGGACTTTTTGTTCGCCTGCCCGGCGATTCCAAACGTTTCAGGGAAGTATTTCTCAGAGGTTGTGAACAAGTAGGTATCCCCGCGGAAGCTATCTCTTCAACCAAAGCTTTTGAACTAGTGCCCAACCTGAATCGGGAAATCGAAGAGGCAATCAAGGTTCCCGATTGCTCCATTGATCCGTTCCGCCTTTGCCTGCTTAACATCCGAACTTCCGAGATGCGCGGCGGAATAATTTTCACAAGGCACAAAGTCACAGAAATCATCAAATCACACGGCCGTTGCATCGGCATCAAGGCTATCGATCAGACTACGGGAGATTCCAAAGAAGTGCACGGCAATATTATCGTCAACGCAACCGGTGCCTGGGCTAACATGGTTTCATCTCTTGCCGGTTGTGAAGTCCCGATGACATTAGTTAAAGGATCGTTAGTTATCACTAATCATCGTCTGACCAACATGGTAATTAACAGATTAAGACAGCCGGCTGACGGCGATATAGTGGTACCCAACGAAGCCGTTTGTCTGGCTGGAACAACATCGCTTGCCGTAGAAGATCCGGACAAAATAGATACTGCATCCGCTGAAGTGGATACAATAATCGGCGAAGCTGGTAAAATGATTCCTCATTTCAATAAAACCCGCATTATCCGGGCATTTTCCGGCGTTCGGCCTCTGCTCAAATCCGGCAAAGCAGACAGCCATGAGATTTCCCGCGGCTTCCAGATTATCAATCACGAAAACGGCTTATACAGCATCGTGGGGGGAAAGCTTTCGACTTTCAGACTGATGGCAGAAAAGATGGTGGATACCATCATGGTATCTTTTAATCTCAAAAAACATTGCGAAACTGCAGAAATACCACTTGACGGGCAGGAGGAATTGAGTGGCTACCCTCTCTCCAAAAGGCTCGCCGATATAAAAAATATCGTATGTGAATGTGAACTCGTTACCAGACACGATGTAGAAAGAATAATCAGAGAAACATCAACGCGCAATGTGGGCGATATTCAGCATCGGACTCGCCTGGGCATGGGACCGTGTCAGGGAGGTTTTTGTACTTTCCGCGCACTCGGCATAATGAACGATATGAGCGTTATATCACCCGAACAATCCATGGAAATACTGCGCAGTTTTCTCCAACGCCGTTATAGAGGAATCAGGCATGCTCTCTGGGGTGATCAACTCCGCGAAGAACAACTGGTGGAATATATATATCTGGGAATTCTGGCCATGGAGAAATCCGAATGAGCGTTATCGAATATGATGTTGTCATCATCGGAGCGGGCGTGGGTGGTCTTACGACCGGAGCACTTCTTTCCGAACGCGGTTTCAAAGTTGCATTGGTTACTACCGGAGAACCAACTGCCTGTCTTTCCACCGGCTGCATTGATGTCTGTTCCCGCACCGACAATCCCCTGCCTGGCATCAAAGAACTACCGCCGGAACATCCCTATCACCTTGTCGACGAAAAAATTATCAGACAGTCATTGAATTATTTTCAGGCGGTGATGCTGAATATGGGTATCCCCTACAAAGGATCAATCGAGAAGAACCGTTTTGTAATGTCAGCCCTCGGGACATTTAAAACATCATGCCTTGTTCCCTCGACTATGGAAGCGGCACCGCAAGACGATAAAGAAAGTCTCCACATCATCACTTTCAAGGAATTAAAAGATTTCTATCCTGGCTATATCGTATCGAGAAGAAGAAATACAAAATTCTCGGTATTCGACGCCGGGGTTTTCACAACCATGAGTATAGCCTCACGATTTGAGGATAAAAATTTCTTTGAAAGATTCATCGGTTGGATGGACAAACTTCACATTGATCAAGACAAAATCGGGTTGCCAGCCGTTATCGGTCTGGAATCGGCAAGTGAAATTGTTAATGCCATAGCAACGCTCATGGCTAGACCTGTCTTCGAAATTCCAACTATTCCGCCGTCCATGCCCGGCAGAAGACTTTTTAACGCTTTGAAAAAAAACTTTCGTAACAAAGGCGGCACTATTTACTGGACATGGCCTGTAATTGGAACAGAAAAAACAGGAAATCTTATTGAAGCAGTGACTACATTCTCTGAAGGAAGACCTAACAGCATTAACGCCCGGGCATTTATTCTGGGAACCGGGTCTTTTGTCGGTGGTGGTTTGACTGCCATGCGTGAAGGTATTGTGGAAAATGTGTTTAATTTGCCGGTTTCCGTTTCCGGTCCCCGCGAAACCTGGTTTGACAATAATTATTTTTCCTTGAACCATGGTATAGGCAGAGCCGGCATCATCGTTGATTCATCTATGCGTCCGATTGATTCTCCCTGGGAGAATATATTCCTTTGCGGCGGAATTCTGGCCGAGACTGAAATACTGAAAAACGGCTGCGGTCATGGTCTGGCTCTGGCGACAGCCCATACAGCGGCAAAGTCCTGTGCGGAGTATCTGTCTCATGACCTATGAACATTGCATACGCTGCACAATTTGTGTGGAAAATTGTCCCGTCTTCAGGGTGAATCCTGATTTCCCGGGACCGAAACAGGCGGGACCCGATGCCCAGCGTTTCCGGTCGGAAAAGGAAAAAGTCCAAGATGAATGGGTTTTCCTGTGCAGCCAATGCAAACGCTGTGAAATGGCCTGTCCGTGCGGCGTGGAACCGGCACAAATTATTCTCCGGGAACAGCAGAGATACGGCAAGGAACATCCACAAACTGCGGCTTATTTGCTTTTTGCCAACAATTATTATTTAAGCACTCTCGGTTCTTTTACGGCTCCGATAGCAAACAAAGTTGCTTCTATGAAACTGGGCAAGAATTTTATGCGTAAAATAGGAATATCAACATACCTGCCCTTCCCCAAATTCAGTTTCCGGACAATGAGCAAAGAAAAAAAGCTTTTGAGTAAAAACATAAAAAAAGTCGCCTTCTTTTACGGATGTTTTATAAATTTCTACCGTCCTGATATTGGAAGAAAAATTGTCCGCCTTCTTGCCTCCATGAATGTGGATGTTGTCTTGCCGCCGCAGTGGTGCTGTGGACTACCCGCGCTGGGGAATGGAAATCTGGCGCTGGCCAGATACTTCGCGCAAAAAAATGCCTCTTCATTATCCGACTACATAGATGCCGGTTATGATATTGTTTATACTTGCACATCCTGCGGACTTTGCCTTCTGCATGATTATCCCGGTATCATGGAAATTCCACAGGGTAAAAAAATTGCCGAGAGCAGCTATGATCTTCACGAGTATATTATCAAACTCATTAATGAAGGATACGCCAAACCTGAATTTGGAAAAGTACAGCGTAAAATAGCCTATCATATTCCATGTCATCTCAGAGCGTTGAGAATCGGCTATCCCGCCCAAAAACTTATGGCGACAATACCAGGTTTGGAATGTGAAATTTTTGATGACACCTGCTGCGGACTTTCCGGCAGTTACGGCTTTAAAGAAAAAAACGAGTTCACGGCCATAAAGATCGGCAACAGGGCGGTCTCTATAATCAAAAAATCCGGAGCTGAAAACATTGTGGCTGATTGCGGTTCGTGCCGGATGCAACTGGGCGGGTTATCCGGTCTAACTTCTCTGGACCCAGCGGAGATACTTTGCGAATCATTGGGTATAAGTGGTCAAAAATAATCTGCAAGCGATTTTCTTCAATTTCGTCAAGCAACAGGTTTCTGAAAGCGAATTTGACGTAACTTAAAAAATATGCAAGATTGCAACAAACGAAATAACGAATAAAACTAACTTCCTGATTAAGTTTTTTATATATGAAAGGAGAACACAAGTTATGCCGGACGTGGAAGGAATAAAAGAAGCAAAAATGTTTCATTTCGATAAGCTTCAGGAGACACAGGGATTTTTTCTCAAAGGCTCAAATTCTCTTGATTGGGGAATGAAAAACAGACTCTCCAGAATATTTAATCCTGCTTCAGGAAGAACGGTTATGCTGGCTATCGATCACGGTTATTTTCAGGGACCAACGACCGGTTTGGAAAGAGTGGACATCAATATTCTTCCACTGGCACCGTATGCGGACACACTCATGCTGACAAGAGGAATTTTGCGTAGTGTTATACCACCTTCTCTTTCTCAATCCATAGTACTCAGAGTTTCAGGAGGAGCCAGTATCCTCAAGGAACTTTCCAACGAAGAAATCGCTGTGGATATTGAAGAATCCATCCGTTTAAATGTATGCGCCATGGCTGTACAGGTTTTTATCGGCGGCGAATTTGAAAGGCAGTCTGTCATCAACATGACCAAAATGGTTGATATCGGCAACCGTTACGGCATTCCCACTCTGGCAGTAACGGCCGTTGGTAAAGACATGGCCCGCGACGCAAAATACTTCCGGCTGGCCTGCCGGATATGCGCGGAGCTTGGCGCTCACTATATCAAAACCTATTATGTGGAAAAAGATTTCGAAACAGTTACCGCTTCCTGCCCTGTACCTATTGTCATGGCCGGCGGTAAAAAAATCCCTGAAATTGATGCCCTGACCATGGCCTATAATGCCGTTCAAAAAGGCGCTGCCGGTGTGGACATGGGACGTAACATTTTCCAGTCGGATGCCCCGATCGCCATGATTAAGGCAGTACGTGCGGTTGTTCATGACAACGAGACGCCGAAAAAGGCTTTTGAACTTTACAAGAGTCTGAAAAAGAATAAATGAAAGTCGCGTACTGGTATAACAACAAAGATATCCGTATCGAAGAAATTCCCACTCCTATACCCAAAAGCAAGGAGATGCTGGTCAAGGTCATTTCCTGCGGCATTTGCGGCAGCGATATCGTCGAATGGTACCGGCTGCCGCGCGCACCGCTGGTGCAGGGACACGAAATAGGCGCTCAAGTTGTTAAAACTGGTAAATCTATAAAAAAATATAAGCCTGGAGATCGGGTGTTTATCGTTCCAAAAGTATCCTGCATGGAATGCCATTATTGCAGGAACGGGCACTACCCTCAATGCTCAGAAGTGAAAGAACGTCTTCCCGGCGGCTTTGCCGAATATATTCTTGTTCCGGAAATTCTGATAGAAAAAGGAACGTATCTGCTTCCTGAAAATGTTACTTATGATCAAAGTACTTTCATCGAACCTCTGGCCTGCGTCATAAGAGCGCAAAGGCTGGCCGGTGTAAAAAAAGGACAATCAATGCTGGTTATTGGCTGCGGTATGTCCGGATTACTCAATGTAAAACTTGCACTTACTAAAGGATGCAGACTCATCGCTGCCGATATCAACCAAACAAAACTCGAAATTGCCGGACATATGGGAGCCGATATTACCATCAACGCATCAGATAATATTGTGGATCACCTGATAGAAAAAAACGGTAAAAAGGCCGATATTGTCTTCATATGCGCTTCCGCCGATTCTGCTCTAGAGCAGGCATGGAAATGCGTCGATAAAGGCGGAGTAATAGTTTTGTTCGCCGTTCCCGGACCAGATAAAAAAGTTGTTGTTCCCGTCAACGATTTCTGGATGAAAGAAATCACCATTCTCACTTCTTATTATTGCGGTCCACCGGATATTATCGAAGCAATGAAGTTAATAGAATGGCGTCATATCGTAGTGGATGACCTGATTACACACCGGCTTCCCCTAACAGAAATTGCCAAAGGTTTTCAATTGGTAACAGACGGTAAACAATCAGTCAAAGTAATCATTAAGCCCAACAATGGTTAATTTTTCTTTACATTAAAATGTTTTTTTGTTATTAAATTGAAAACGTTTTTTGTAGTTTTAGTCATTATGTTTTTACTGTTAACTCCTTCTTATTTATCGTGAAAATTAATCTTGAGATCTGAGTAAGACATTAATAAGTCGTGGGGTTAAATACTCTACAAAAAGAATTCTTTAAAGGATACCATAACAAAAATTTCAGGAGGTTATTATGAAAAAATTATTAATTACGCTTTTACTTACCTTAGCTTTAGTCCTGCCGTCTTATGCCATCACCAGTAACGGTATTGATTTCCAGGATACTTTAAAAGCCGGTCAAACAAATCTCATATTTAACGGTTCCGGTATTCGTACCAAGGCCTTTTTAAATATTTACGTGGCAGCGTTATACCTGACAAAGAAACAGAGCAACTATATAACTATTATGAACGCTGATGAACCGATGGCCATAAGAATCGTTATCATTTCCCGTCTTGTTTCCTCCGGTACATTTATCGAAGCTACCAAGGCCGGATTTGAGCGCACTACTAACGGAAACACAGCTCCAATAAAAGCCAAAATCGATATGTTATGCGAGGCGTTTAAGGATAAGATAAAAAAAGGAGATGTTTTCGATTTGATTTATGTACCAGACGAAGGCACATCTATTTATCGTAACGGCACACTGAAATCCACAATTGAAGGACTGGACTTTAAAAAGTATCTTTTCGGAATATGGATCATCGACAAGCCCTCGCACGGAAACGAGCCGTTGCGCAAAGGTATGCTGGGATTACAGTAGAACTTCAATATTGTTTACGTCTTAAATCAAGTGAGGGGGCTTACCCCCTCACGAACTACTAGCGTATATCCCTAATGTCCGATAGCTTCTTTAAGCTTCTGCGCCACAACTTTTTCTGTAAATAATTTTTCAATGGCATCACCCAGAGAAATACTCGCCTGCTCCCCCAGAGCTTCTTCGGAAAACAAAGCATATTCCTTTGAATAACTGCTTTCCACTCTGCTTTCATAGAATATCTTATTCTTGATAATATCGGCAAAAACAAATTTCAGCTTAATATTGGTTCTACAGGAATTTGTAGGGAACCCTTTAATACATGAAACATCCAGTTCTTCTACATTCCCGCCAACGATGATGTTGGCAATTCCTTGCGGTATGTTTTGTTCTTTTAAATCCCATTGTTCAATTTTATTGGGAATTTTGTATCCAGCTTTTCTTAAATATTCTTTAATACCGTTGGCAATTGCTTTTGTTGCTTTGACACTTTTAGGTAATAATAATACTTTTGAGCCGTCTGTTTCCGTCACACGTCCGATCACAAGCCTATCATCCAGTTTACGCACATCATTAAATTCAGCAACCGAAATAATGGCATTAGAGTTTTTATCTGCTTTTAAATATTCAGGAATAGCGGCTTGATCCGCATCATAATAAATATTAACACTGTATAGAGTGTGACTAACACACCCCATAAAAATAAAGATAGAAACGAACAATCCTAATTTCCATGCATAGTGTAATTTTCTATTTTTCATTATTTACTCCTTTTATGCTAAACACGCCTCAGAAAAATGCTTCACGTTTTCATCTTCGCCCATGGCTATTAATCTATCGCCTTCCTCAATAATGTAATTGGCCATAGGATTAAAAATCATTTTCCCGGAATCCTTCTTAACGGCAACAATTATCAGACCATAACCCTTGCGTATCCCCGAATCTTCCAACGATTTGGAAATAAACTGCGAATCTTTGCATACGGAAATTTCTTCCATACGTAATTCCAGACTTTGCTGACGAGTCGTAATTTCAATAAAGTCCAACATCGCCGGACGTAAAATCGCCATAGCCATCCTCACACCGCCCAGTGTGTAGGGAAACATTACGCGATTCGCACCTGCTCTCAATAGTCTGTGCTCTGATTCTTCTTCCTCGGATCGGGATATAATATACACCTGTTGATTGAGTTCTTTAGCCGTCAGAATAACATAAAGATTTTCTGCATCCGAAGGTAACACACATACCACGCCTTTGGCCCGTTTAATTCCCGCTTTAATCAATATTTTATCCTGCGTCGCATCTCCTTTCATGCAAATAAAACCTTCATCTTGAGCCTTTTGAATGACATCTGGATTGTTGTCGATGACCACGCACGGCATTTTTCCCGCCATCAGTTCACGGCAAATTAAGAAACCAATCCGGCCACCACCGCAAATTATGTAATGATTATGAATTTTCTCGATTATTTTTTCCAATTTTCCCCTCCCCAATAGATTGCGCAGGCGCCCTTCGATAAAAGTCTCCGCCAAAAGAACCAATGTATAAAACATCATGCCCACGCCAAAAATAATTACGAAAACTGTAAAAATTTTACCTACTGTTGTCTCCGGTGCAAAATCGCCGTATCCTACTGTGGATAATGTAGCGATGCATACATAGAAGGAATCCAGAATGCTCCATCCTTCGATAAAATGAAAACCGATAGTGCCGATTATAAATATAGTTAATAAAATTATCAGAGATATTTTTATCTTAGTAGTAAATACCAAAAGCTTATTTTCTCCTTTGTACTTATTTATACCTAATCAGAGAATTTCAAACAAATTATTTATATAAAATATTTAAAAACAGAAGCTAAAATTATAATTTTTTATACAGTGAATGTTTTATTAATTCAAGTATTCAATTATTTACAACATTACTATTGCCTTGACACACAAGAAGGCCTTCACCTATACTCAAAATAATTAAAGCATTTCTTAATCTGTTTAATATTATAATTTTTCATGAAGTGTTGTTAATTATGGGCATTGCTGAAGACATCGTAATTATTGTCACGTCGGCTTTAGTGGGCGGTTTGATTGCCCAAGTTCTAAAACAGCCGTTGATCCTCGGGTACATTCTTGCCGGAATTGTAGTGGGACCTTACACCGGAGGCATCACCGTAACAGAAATCCACAATATCGAGAAACTGGCGGAAATAGGTATTGCTCTCTTACTTTTTGCACTTGGTCTGGAATTTTCCTTCAGAGAATTAAAACCTGTCCGTGCCATTGCTCTGTTCGGCACACCTCTGCAGATAATTTTAACTATGCTCTACGGATTCGGTATCGGTCAGTTATTCGGCTGGTCGTGGAACTCATCCATATGGTTCGGAGCCTTGATTTCTCTTTCCAGTACGATGATCATTCTAAAAACTCTGGAAAATCAAGGCATGATCGGCACGCTGTCCAGCCACGTGATGATCGGCGTGCTGCTTATTCAGGATCTGGCCGTTGTGCCTATGCTGATTATTCTCCCGCAGTTGAATAATGTTCAAACCGGTTTGTCTGTTTTGTTCATTGCCGCAGCCAAAGCTGCTTTGTTTTTACTCGCAATAATTTTTATCGGCACGAAAATCATTCCCCGCTTGATGAGGTATATTGCAAATTGGAATTCACGCGAACTTTTCCTTATTGCTACGGCTGCCATAGGTTTGGGTATCGGATACGGTACTTATATTTTCGGTCTTTCTTTTGCTTTCGGGGCATTTGTAGCCGGCATCTTATTGAGTGAATCGGATTACGGATATCAGGCGTTAAGCGACATCATCCCCTTGCGAGATGTTTTCAGCCTTCTATTTTTCACATCTATCGGCATGCTACTGGATATCAGGTTTCTTTTGGCAAACTGGCAAATGATAGCTTTTCTGGTAGTTCTCGTCATGCTGGGTAAAGCATTGATTTTTGCCGTGTTAAGCCGGACTTTTGGTTATCGCAATGTTATACCTCTGGCAATGGGATTGGGACTCTCGCAGGTTGGGGAATTTTCCTTTATTCTCGGCAGAGTCGGCGTTGCGACAAAATCAATCTCCACAGAATTTTATTCTTTAGTCCTGGCTATGACTATTGTTACAATGCTGTTAACACCTTTCATATCGGGCATGACGACACCACTGTATGCTTTTGCCAGACGTTTTATAAAGCCTCTCAAACTGAAACCTTTACATTTTCCCAAAAGCGGTTTGAAAGATCACATTGTTATTGCAGGCGGAGGACGGGTCGGTATGCATGTCGCCAATGTCCTGCATAACTCTGGCATTCCTTTTGTTATACTGGAACAGAATTCCCGGCGCAGTCAGGAAGTAAAGGCATGCAAATTCCCGATTATTTTCGGAGATGCTGCAAAAAGAATTATATTGAATGCCGCAGCCTTGCGCAAAGCCAAACTTCTGCTGATTACGACTCCTGCAGCAGTGGTTTCGCTGGGAATTGTTGCACAGGCGCAAAAAATAAATCCTGATATCCATATTATCGCCCGAGCGGAAGGATTGGAACAAATGAAAGCTCTTTACCAAAAAGGAGTAACGTACGTGGTTCAGCCGGAATTTGAAGCCAGTCTGGAAATCATCAATCAAACATTCCTTAATCTCGGTATTTCCGCCGATCGAATGAAGGAAATTACGGAAGAAGCGCGCAAAGAACTTAACAGACCTTTTTGAATTTATGTCTTTAAAAAAGGCCTTTCAGTTAGGGAAATCTTGTTGATTGATTGATTGTTTGTTTATTCACCCTTTCTTATCACCAGTATATTTCCCCTCGGCACGGAGCCGGTCGATCTCCCGTTTCTGCAATTCCGTATAGGCGATTTTTCCAACTCTGGTCTTCGGTAGTTCGTCGATAAATTCTACATCTCTCGGGCAACTCCACTTAATAAGATCTTTGCGGCAGTGATTGATTAATTCTTTAGCCAGATCTGGGCCGGCCTTAGCCGCAAATTCCTTTTTCAGCACAACAAACGCCTTGACCCGTTCGACCTGTTCCTCATCGGGTATGCCGACCACGCAGCAATCAGCAACAGCCTCGTGCTTATAGAGATGACCTTCGACCTGCGCGGGATATACGTTCATTCCCGAAGATTTGATCATGCGCTTTTCGCGCAATTTGAAGTAAAAAAAGCCGTCTTCATCCATGGAAACTATATCTCCGGTATGCAACCAAACCAGACCATCAGGGTGTGATTTTAGTACTGCCGCCGTCTCTTCAGGTTTATCAAGATAACCCAGCATAACTGCCGGACCGAGCAGGCAAAGCTCGCCTTCTTCTCCGACAGGTGCTTCTTCTATAGTTCCTTTTTTCACGATTTTAGCCTGCATATTCGGGAAGGGAATGCCGATGCTGCCTTCGCGGTATTCTCCCAGAGGCATGGCCATGATTGCTGTAACTGCCTCGGTCAGGCCGTATCCCTCAAGTAGTTTTACTCCTTTTCCACCCTGCCTCTTCACAATGTTTTCAAAGCGCTCCTTAACTTTCCTGGGTAAGGTATCGGCGCCACTGAAACATGCATACAAGCAGGATAGATTACTTTTATTGAACTTTTCGCTTTTCGTGAGGGCATCGTATAATGTCGGAACACCAATCAGAAAGTTGGGTTTCTTCTTGATCATCTTTGCGGCGAGATTGGCGTCAAACATTGGCACCATGATGCACTTTCCTCCATTGGACAGAGCAGTGTTTACGCAAACTCCGAGGCCAAAACCATGGAAAATGGGCAGCATGGCTAAAATGTCTGAGTACTCGGGATTCATTCCCACCCAGTTTGCGCACATTAAGCCTTCAGATACAAAATTATAATTTGACAGCATAATTCCCTTAGGAGTACCGGTAGTGCCGCCGCTGTAGAGTATGACGGCCAGATCTTCTGCATTGACATCCGCCCTGAGCACCTGAGGGTGTTTTGTTTCCAATACCCACTTCTTCCAATCCACGATCATGTAATCATTAACCGGTATCGGTGGATTTTTTCTTCCGACTTTAAGCCAGTAAAGTTTCGACAAATGCCACGGCAGATAGTCTTGCATTTTGCAGACAAGAAGCTTTTCCACGCCAGCCCGTTTCGCTGCGGGTGCGAAAGTATTAAGCCACATGTCCATGGTTAGAGCAAAGCGGCTTTTACTTACCCTGCAGTAAAATTCTATTTCACTTTCCGTCGAAAGGGGATGAATCATACTGGCAACCGCACCCAGCTTGTTTACCGCGTAAAAGCAAACAACTCCTGGAGGAGACGTGGGCATGGATATGGTCATCCGGTCGCCTTTCTTCAATCCAAGGGCGGCAAGCGCGTTAGCGCATTGATCGATCTGTTTCTTAAAATCAAGGTAGGTGACTTTTACTCCCATGAAATCGTAAGCCACCCGGTCATAAAAATCGGATACAGCCAGAGCAACGGATTCATACATGCTTATTTTCGGAAAATTCAATTCATGGGGCACATTACCGTAATATTTTAACCATGGTTTTTTTTCATACATGCCAGTCTGCCTCCGTTGTTTGAAAAGCTCGTTATTATTTTTACTATAATAATGTATAATATCCTAATATAAATTTGAAATAATGAAAAAATCGTTTTTGTTGATGGAAGTACAGGAAATGTCATATAGTATGCAAATAATATTGCCTATACTTCGGACACAAGGAGGTCAATATGACAGAAGCAACCTTACAGGCTTTATGCGGACTGAGGGATCTTTCCATGATCAAATGGTATGTAATTCCCCTTATGGCTATCGTCTTCTATATTTACACCCGTGAAATAAAAGAAGCTAAGCAAACAGGAAACTGGGATGCGGTTCTGGCCGGTTTGACAATCTTCGGCGTTGATTTTTTTAACGAAACATGGAACGGCTGGGTCATGTACCTGACTCAGCGCTCGGCCGTCTGGACCACTCCCGGTGATACGGCCCTGCGTACACTGGTGGGTTGGAACATCGAAATCATGTTCATGTTTCTTATTCTTGGTATTATCTACTATCACACATTATCCGAAAGCAAAAAAGAAAAAATTCTGGGTCTACCCGAAAAATGGTTCTGGGCAATCAGTTACAGCGCCTTTTGTGTTTTTGTCGAGTGTCTGCTCAATATCGGCGGACACCTTGTTTGGGAATACCCCTACTGGTATTTGTCCTTTAAAGGCGTCTGGCTGATTTTCTTTTTCGGCTATTTCCATTTCTTCTGTTTCGCTATTTTAGTGATTAGCCTGAAATCAATGAAAGCCAAATTAACGACAGCAGGAATAATATACGCCGTGCCGACAATTATGAATATACTGGCATTTGGATTCTGGAGCTGGAACTACTAAAGGCTTAGGCCGGAGTATTCATCAAATATTTTATTGTATTTTTCGTGAATCATTTTGCGGTCGAATTCCCAGAATTCGGCGAGCATTCTTACTTGTTCTTCCTTGTCAAAATATTCCTGGCAGGGATAGAAGAAATGTTTGTCTTCTTTCTCGATATGTTTTGGATAGAAATTCCCTAACTGACGCGCGAGATCTATTATACAGGGCAATTCTTCTTTATTGCCCTCCAAATATTTTTCTTTGGCCGCGACCAGCGCTGCTGTTTTATTCCGGCCCCAGACATGTTCATCCAATAATTCCTGCATGATCTTTTTCAAATCAGGTGTAAGGTCTTTCTTAACCAAATCTCTGAACAGAATTTCCTCTTCCTTGCCGTGATGGGTACGATCGGCATAAGTTCTTATAAAATCAACGGCTATATCTATTATGAGAGGATTAACATTTTTACTTTTCTCAATATTGTCGATATGACGCATCATTGAAGATAGCATTTTTTCAATCAACCTGTGTTCCCACATTAAAGGACCGATAGGTTTCATAAGCAATCCTCCTTATTTAAGTTTCTGGTTTAATTTATAGCACAAATTTGATTCGTCAATACTTTTTTCTTGTCGCACAGGCGCATTGATAATTATTGCAACTCGGTTGCATTTTTGATAGTGGTTACATATGTCCGTAAATTCAACACATAAAGATGCCTTATTTAAATTGCAACATGCCGGTATCTCTAATACTTCACGGCGTCTTGCAGTTTTAAGTATTTTACTCAAAGCAAAAAAACCGCTTAATGTAAGCACTATACGCCGGTTACTGGAGGGAAAGTGCAATATTGACAAAGTAACAGTTTATCGTACATTATCTCTTTTCAGAAAGCGCGGTATTATCCGTGAAATTGCTACAACCAGCGGTGCCAATTATTTTGAAATAGCCTCTCAGGAGAACTCACTGCATCCTCATTTCAGTTGCCGTAACTGCGGAGAAATTACTTGTCTGGATCCATTGTCTTTTACTCATGCAGCGAAGCTTATTTTTTCTAAACATGATTACAGTATTGATCACATTGAAATTAATATATCCGGCCTTTGTACATGCTGCCGGAACTCGTCAAAAAAATCATTTTATAAACAGGAAGAATAATTATGTATTTAAAAAAAACATCCCTGATTTTTCTTATTCTACTATCTTTTTTCATGTCCTCCTGCCAACCCGCAAAAGAAGCGAATAAAAATGAGCAGAAACTGGAAGTAGTTGCTTCCATTTTTCCAGTCTACGATTTCGCGCGTAACATTGGCGGCGATAAAATCAACATCACAATGCTTCTGCCGCCGGGAGCTGACGCTCATCATTACGAACTGAAACCGGGAGATATAATCAAGGTGAGCAAAACAGATATTTTCCTTTTTACAAACTTCGATATGGAACCTTGGTCATATCAAATCATCAACGCCGCCGATAAGAATACCAATATGCTGGCCGTTGAAACCGGGAACGGTACAGCTTTGCTTCCATTTAGCCAGGAAGAAAAACATGATGATGATGATGATGAACATGTTCATGTTCATGATTCCGGATTTGATCCGCACATCTGGCTGGATATGGATAATGCACAGAAGATGGTTAATAATATTGCAGCGGCATTTATCAAAAAAGATACCCCCAACAGTGATTACTATTTGAAAAATGCCCGGGACTACAAACTCAGGTTAACCGCCCTGGATCAACGATATCACAAGGAATTAAGCGGATGTAAAACAAAAACAGTATTGCATGCAGGCCACTGGGCATTTGCTTACCTGGCTAAAAGATACAACCTAAAATACATTGCCGCTTATAATGTGCTGGCAGACGCGGAACCGTCACCGCAAAAAATAGTAGCGTTGATAAATCAGGTAAAGACAGAGAAGGTTCCCTGTATCTATTATGAAGACATGATTAATCCTCGCCTGGCTAAAATGATCGCCGGAGAAACAGATGCCAAATTACTTAAATTGAATAACGGCCATGATGTCAGCAAAACAGACATGAAAAAAGGCGTCTCTTTTATTTCAATAATGGAAAATAATCTGACTAACCTGAAAAAGGGAATGCGATGTCCATAAACATCATCAGCGTTGATAATTTAACTTTCTGTTACAACAGCGCGGAAATCATCAGCGATATTTCCTTTACCGTTAAAAAAGGAGACTATCTGGGAATTGCCGGACCAAACGGCTCGGGGAAAAGCACACTTATCAAAAATATTCTGGGCATTCTGCATTCGCAAAAAGGAGTCATCAATATATTCGGTCAGCCATTAACTTCTTTTCATCAGTGGAATAGAATAGGTTATTTGCCGCAGCGAACAAATTCATTGAATAATCACTTTCCCGGTACTGTAAAAGAAATAGTTCAATTAGGCATGAAGAAACAAAAATCGAATGCTTTAAAAAACGTACTGGAGATGATGGGGATTGTGCACCTTGCCAACCGACTAATCGGTGAACTCTCTTACGGCGAACAACAGCGTGCAATGCTGGCAAGAACTTTAATCAATCAACCGGATTTACTTATATTCGACGAACCAACAACGGCTCTTGATCCCGAAACGAGAGAAATTTTCTATTCACTGACGAGCAAAATCAACAACGACCGTAATACAACAATCATTCTTATTACCCATGATACTGGTATTATCGGAAAATACGCCCGCAATCTCCTTTATCTCGACAAGAAAATAATTTTTCACGGGACATTCAAAGATTTCTGCTCTTCGCCTGATATGACCGGTTTTTTTGGCATGACTACTCAGCATATAATATGTCATCAGCATGACACAGCGGAGAACAACATTTGATGAGTTTGAATGATATATTAAGTTATGACTTTGTTCAACGCGCCATTTTGGCAGGTATGTTTATCGCTTCATTTTCTTCCATACTGGGAGTTTTTCTTGTCTTACGGCGCTTCTCCCTGATAGGCGATGGGCTTGCTCACACTACATTCGGCAGTGTAGCCATTGTGATGCTGATCGGAATCAGCCCCCTGTACATTACACTGGCCACGCTGCCTTTAGTAATGCTTTCATCTCTGGCTATCTTAAAATTAACCCGTTCCAAACGCATTCAGGGCGACGCGGCTATCGGCATTGTCTCTTCCATCGGCATCGCCATTGGTATTATTCTGGTAAGCTTATCCAACGGGTATAATGTTGATCTATTCAGTTATCTTTTCGGTAACATCCTTACAGTAACAAAAACCGAACTCTGGCTTTCATTTATTGTTTTCTTAACCACAGCAGTCACGGTGATTATCTTCTATAACGACTTTTTCGCAATTACTTTCGATGAAGAACTCGCCCAGACAATGGGCATCAAAACAAAAAGATTCAATGTAATTCTTTTTCTGTTAACAGCAGTCGCGGCGGTTTTATCCATGAAAGTGGCCGGCATTATGCTCGTTTCTGCAATGCTGATTTTACCACCATTAACCGCTTTGCAGCTATCCATGAGCTTTAAGAAGACAATTATTGCCGCTGTTTGTTTTTCTATTGCTTCAGTAATTTGCGGCATTATTTTGGCTTTTTTATTGAATTTACCGGCAGGAGGCACTATAGTTATATTAAATATCGGCTTTTTCCTGCTTACTTTCGGAGCTAAAAATATATTGTCCTTGCCGAGGTAAACCCGTTAGGTGGTTTCCGGCCATTTAACGGACAATTCACGCGAAATCCTCACGGCAAACAGGAGCAAAGCCTACGCAGGGAAATGAGTAATTAGATTCTAACGGGGCAACAAAAATGACTCTTTCTACAAGTCTTTCTTACCGTTCTAATTTAATTTTTTTATTGGCTCTTATTTGCGGTGTATTCCTGCCACAGGGATTTTTCCTGGGCAACGTACTGATCTTTCCGGCATTGATTATAATTCTTACAATTACCCTGCTAAGATTTCCCAGAGGGTTTTTCCGCCATCCTGGTCCGCTTTTATCAGCTTCCATTCAGGGTAATGTCATGAATTATCTCGTTTTGGGAAACTTCATTATTCTGACAAGTATTTTTTTCATTCAAAAACAGGATTTTTGGATAGGCATGATATTAATCGCCGCTATGCCGCCGTCATTAGACATAATTCTTCTGGGCAATTTATCGAATATCGAAAAAAATTCAGTTTTTACAAGTCTGGCCGGGGCTTACCTGGGCGCACTGCTTATTATTCCGCTGATAGGATTGGGATTTCTAAAATACATAATTCCAAACTACTGGAATATTATCGTAATAGTTCTGGGATTAATTTTTTTACCACTCATTCTGTCCAGGCTTGCCATCGACAAAGATTGGGATAGAATTATTGAACCGTACGAAGAAACAATTATTGATTATTGTTACTTCATAGTATTTTATACGATAACAGCAAGCAGTAAAGATATTCTTATGCGCAGGTCTTCTGATCTTCTCGTTATCGTCATAATTGCTCTTGTCAGCACTTTTTTCTTCGCTTTTATCATCAGAAAAATCGGATTTTATTTCCGCATTAATGAAAAGAGGATTACTTCCCTTCTTCTTATGGGCACGATGAAAGACTGCGGTTTAGCCGGTGGTATTGCGCTTATTCTATTCGGCCGTAAAGTTGCTCTTCCATCACTGATTTTCGCTGTTTTTACTTTTGTTTACATAAACTGGCTTAAATACAGGATAAGTCGTATTATACCGGTATCAAGTAATAATTTAAAAAAAACATGATCTTAATTTGACAAACTAAAAAACCGACATATTATAAAAAAATTTTTTGATTTTATAATAAAATAGAAAGGAGAATAACTATGGCCATAACACTACCGGACCTCCCTTACGGGAAAGATGCATTAGCGCCTTTTATCAGTGCCAATACTCTGGATTTTCACTACGACAAACATCACAAAGCTTACGTTGACAATTTAAACAAATTAATCACCGGTACCGATCTTGAAAAAAAATCGTTGGAAGAAATCATCAAAATTGCAGCTAAAGATCAGTCAAAGGCCGGTATCTTTAACAATGCTGCCCAGGTCTGGAATCATTCCTTTTACTGGCAATGTATGAAAAAAGCAGGTGGAGGAGTTCCAATCGGCGCAATTGCAGCAAAAATTAATGCCGTGTGGGGAAACTATGAAAAATTTGTTGAAGAACTGAAAAATGCCGGCGCTACTCAGTTCGGCAGCGGATGGGCATGGTTGGTTCTGGAAGGAGATCAGTTAAAAATAACAAAGACAGCGAATGCTGATACACCTCTTGCCCATAGTCAGAAAGCACTCCTGACAATTGATGTGTGGGAACATGCTTATTATCTGGATTATCAAAACCGGCGGCCTGATTATCTTGCTTCGGTGATTCAGAATTTGATTAACTGGGACTTTGTAAATGCCAATTTAAGTTGATTTAACTTTGCCATTTCTAAATCAAAGATGATATCGAGGCGGCAGTAAAACTCGAATTACAGTTACGCAGTAAACTGGAATTCGTTAGTTGAACTGTCCCGCTTCAGCGGGGCTAGGCGGAGGCTCGGCATGTGTCGGGTAAACTCTGAAACGTATTACATATACGTTGAGGACCCGGCATACGCTGGGCAAGAAGCCGACAATCCCGATTAATCGGGACCAACAAAGATAGCGCTTTGATTTAGAATTGGTGATATTTAATAAAAAAAAGGGGGCTTGAATCAAGCCTCCTTTTTTATTTATAGAAACAGATGGATTCTGTTATTTCTTTTTATCTACGCGTGATTTAAGCTCTTTGCCGACTTTAAAGAAGGGTAATTTTTTAGGTTCAACCTGTATCTTAGTACCGGTTTTTGGATTTCTGCCCGTATAAGCACCATATTTCTTTACTACAAAACTGCCAAAACCTCTGATCTCGATACGTCCATTTTTTTTCAATTCATCCGTAAAGCCTTTAAAAATAAGATTAACAACATCAATTGCCTTTTTTTCTGTTAAATTTAACTTACTACTTAAAGTTTCAATAAGACCGGATTTATTCATAGACCCTCCTTAATACTATTTACAACAATAAATCGCTAAGATTACAATATATGTTTATTTTCTCTGTTTTAAAATTTATTATTTATTTTTCGCCGAATGTCAAGAATTTTTTAACTATTTTCATTTGATGCGTTATCCAGCAACTGGACTATTTCTTTTTTAGTCAAATGCCTCCAACTGCCTTCCTTTAAATTGCCCAATTTCAGGCCTCCAATAGATTCTCGCACCAACATGGCTACCCGATAACCGGCAGCTTCAAATCCTCTTCTGATGATTCTGTTCTTTCCCTCTCTCAGCGTAAGTTGCAACCAACAACTTCGATCATTAATCTTTTCTAATCTCAGATTTTCCGGTTTAAAAATACCGTCCGACAACCTAATTCCTTTTCTTAATATTCCCAATCCTTCCCTGGATAAATGTCCTTGAACTTTTACTTTATATACTTTTGGTTTTTGAAAACGGGGATGCTGCACTTTTTGAGCAAAATCGCCGTCATTTGTTAAAAGCAAAAGCCCCCTGGAGTCATAATCAAGTCTTCCTACCGGATAAACCCTTTCCGGAAGATCACTGAGCAAATCAACAACAGTTGGTCTGTTTTGAGGATCATGAAGGGTAGTAACAACTCCGGCAGGTTTATTTAATGCAATATAGTATTTTGTTTTCCCCACGGAGATAGTTTTACCGTCAATTCGAATAACGTCTTTTTCTGCGTCGGCCTTCTCTCCCAGCTTGGTTACTACAACATTATTAACACTGACCCGGCCTTGAACCATCAGTTCTTCGGCATGGCGTCTTGAAGTAATGCCTGCGGTCGCAATGATTTTTTGTAAACGCTCTTTCATAAATCAGGAACATCTTCAGTTTCAATTTCATCGATTTCCTGTTCGACAGCTTTCTGTTCTATGACTTCCTGTTTTGCAATTTCCTGCTCCTCAATCTTTTGCTCTTCAATTTCCAACTCTTCAATTTCCTGATCTATTGTTTCCTGTCGGGCAATTTCCTGGTCCCTGTTCAATTCTTTCAATTCACGTAAACTCGGTAAATCAAGGAGGTCCTTTAGATTAAAAACTTCCAGAAATTTTCTGGTTGTTCCGTAAATTATGGGTTTGCCGGGCACATCCTTCCGTCCTACAATGCGGATAAGTTTTTTCTCCAGAAGACTTTTTATAGGAGCTCCCACGTCTACTCCGCGGATGCTTTCAATTTCAGATTTAACAATCGGCTGTTTATAGGCGATTATCGCCAGCGTTTCCATTGCCTGGGGCGATAAGGACTGTGGCTTTGTACTTTTTAACTTTTTAATCCACTGGCCAAGTTCGGGATTAGTACGGAACTGAAAACCGCCGGCAATTTCCTGCAAAAAAATACCGCCATTCCGCTCATTATATTCCGATATAAGCTGATCGATGATTTCTTTAATCTCCTTTTTTTCCACATCGGGTAAAACAACGCGTATTTTCTCGGGCGCTAACGGCGTATCGGAAGCGAAAATCAGAGATTCAATTACTGCTTTAATTTTTTCCATTATGACTCCACGGCCGGAAATATCCGGATAATCCCAAAAACTGAAGTTTGATAAGCTTTAATCATTCTCAGTTTAATTAATTCCAGTATAGCCAAAAAAGTATAGATGACGCGCCGACGATCTTTTTTCCCTTTAAGCAAATCTTCAAAAGTCGAGCTTTTTGTTACGGATAATTGATCCATTATTTCGTTGATTATATCAGTAAGAGACAGTTTCTCCAAATCAATTTCCAAAAGTTCCTTTCTATCCAATTGTGAAACAACGCGATGAAAAGCCTCGATAAGCTCAAACACGCTTACTTCTATAAGTTCCTCTTCATCCACAGTTATCTTTTCAGCTTCTTCCGGCGGTAGTACTGCACGGGTAAATACGTCTCTTTCCAAGAGCGGTCTTTCTTTCAGACTCAGCGCAGCTTCCTTAAATCTCTGATGCTCAAGAAGCTGCCGTACCAGTTCGGCACGGGGATCTTCTTCCTCTTCTTCTTCCGGTTCCTCAGGTGGAGGCAAAAGCATTTTGGATTTTATATGAATGAGAGTCGACGCCATAACCAGATATTCTCCGGCCAGATCGAGGTTAAGCTCTTTAATCATTTTGAGATATTGAAGATACTGCTCGGTAACCAGAGCTATTGGAATATTATAGATATCGATTTCATTCTTTTTTATCAAAAAAAGAAGTAGATCCAGCGGACCCTCAAAGATATCCAGCTTAATAGCATAATTTAGTGTTTGTTCATTATCCATATTTTATGAGGGTATAATTATTTTATAGGTATAGCAATATCGTACTAATTATATACTTGAGCCGAGACTTTATCTTTACACCAACAAATTACATCCAACCGGACAATATTTTTCTCTTAATTAATTATATATTAATCGCAGCGCGTACTTCATTCATCGTCTGCTGCGCTATTTTCCTCGCTTTTTTGTTTCCTTCTTCTATAATTGAGTTAATTTCATCCATATGACTCATATAGTAATCCATACGTTCATGAACAGGATGAAGTTCCTCGGCAACCCGTTTGGCCAGCATCTTTTTGCAGTCAGTGCATCCTATTCCGGCCTTCCGGCATTCCATATCAATCTCTTTGACTTTCTCCGGTGAAGAATATAATCCGTGAAAAGTGAACACATTACATACTTCAGGATTTCCGGGATCGCTCTTTCTCATCCGCTGAGGGTCGGTGAACATGGACCCGATTTTATGCTGAAGAATTTTTCCGCGGTCTCCGATGTATATAGAGTTATCATAAGACTTACTCATTTTTCTTCCATCGATTCCAAGTAATTTGGGCACACTGGTTAAAAGCGGTTCCGGAATAGGAAATATTTCTTTGTAAAGAAAATTAAAACGGCGTGCGATCTCGCGGGTCAGTTCAACATGAGGAAGCTGATCAATACCGACAGGCACACCGTAAGCTTTATACATGATAATATCGGCGGCTTGCAGCACAGGATAGCCCAGAAAACCAAAAGTAGATAAATCCTTGTTGGACAGTTCCGATCTCATCTCCTTATATGTCGGATTTCTTTCCAGCCAGGCCAATGGAGTAATCATGGAAAGCAGCAAAAACAATTCGGCATGTTCTTTAACAGCCGATTGCACAAAAAGCGTACTTTTTTGCGGATCCAGACCGGTGCTGACCCAGTCTATCACCATATTGATAATGTTATCTCTGATGCTTTCAGTGGAACTGTACTCACTGGTAATCGCATGCCAATCAGCAACAAAATAAAAACAATCGTATTTGCCGCTTTCCTGCAAATCAATCCAGTTTTGCAAGGCTCCATGCAGATTGCCCAGATGCAATTTCCCTGTCGGTCGCATTCCACTGAGAATTCTTTTAAATACCAAAACAAAAAACTCCTTGTAAATTATTTTTCATAACAAATGCACTAAGGCCTCCGGATATTGCACTGAAAATGCGGAGGCCTTAGCTTTACTGTAACTAAACAATGTATTATTTTACTTTACTGGCCAATTCCTTGCCTGCCTTGAATTTTACGACTTTCTTTGCGGGAATCTTAATGGCTTTGCCGGTCTGAGGATTCCTGCCTTCTCTAGCCTTCCTTTTCACTACAGAGAATGTACCAAATCCTACAAGAACAAGTTTACCACTCTTCTTGAGTTCTTTGGCAATTGATGTTTCAAACGCATCCAGTGCTTTTGCTGCTTTGTCTTTGGTGACTTCTGCTGATTTTGCTATAACCCCGACTAATTCTGCCTTCGTCATTTTCTAAAACCCCCCTTTCATAAAATCAATTTCCTTTTTTATAACGAACCGTTTTGCGGCCATCTCAAAAGCCTCAAACATTCGACTCGACAAAACACCTCTATCAATTTCATCAGAAAAACTCAAGCTTCTTGAACTCTCATCCGAAACAAATTTGATGCATCCTTTTAACCAGCTTATTACTCGTTCAAGATAAGTATACGATCTCTAAAATTAGCGCTATCCCTAACACAACTAAAATTAACAATCAAGAAAAAAATGTTTTTTTATTAATAATTTTCTCGTTTTTTAACTTTTTTTCTTGTCAATATTTCCATCCTTAAGGAGTCGGTTCGGTTAATTATATTTGTTACAGCGATAATATCATCAAAAAGAATATACTATATTTGGATCAAATGCACACTTCTTTACAAAAAAGAACCTTTATGTTAATCACGGATGCGAAACATGTTTATGTGGTAGAATTAGATCAACGAACTATTATTCGCTTCTTTCTAAAGTTTGTGTCTAATTACCCTCCGCCTTTGGCGGCCGGATTGATCCTAATAGCATTTGGCTATTAGACAATTCGGCTACAAAAACTTCAATGCGCCTATGGTGACTATTAGGTTATTTGTTGTTGAAACTTTAGCCTGATTACGACTTAAAAACTTTAATGCGTTTTACTTTTAAAATTTGAGTCTCACAATAAGCCATCGCGATGTAGAGGGATATTTCATGCAAAGTTCTAACATAAAAAAAATAAAGACATGGTTTGCCTTGTCCCGTCCGCCCTTTCACACGGTTGGTATCCTGCCTTTTATACTGGGAACAATTCTGGCACACAAAATAAATTTCTCCTTCAGCATGGAGATATTTCTGCTCGGAGTTATTGCGGTCATCCTGATTATGCTCTCAACCTACCATCTTGGAGAATATTTCGATTATAAGGAGGATGAAATATCCCAACGCCTGTATAAAAGTAATTTTGCCGGCGGTTCAGGCGTCATTCCGGCCGGGACAATGCCCCGTTCTGTGGCATTATGGACTGGTCTTATTTCCTTTTTTCTTGCCGGTGTTATTGGCATTATTCTGCAATTTGTTCTAAAAACAGGTCCCTATACTTTGCTTTTAGGCTGTCTGGGAGCTTTCCCTGGTTTTTTTTATTCCACTAAGCCGGTCAGACTGGTGCAAAGGGGAGTCGGTGAGATTTTCATCGGATTCTGTTATGGCTGGCTTCCCGTAGCCTCGGCCTACTATATACAAACGGGTGTTATCCACCCGGTTATTCATTGGATGGCAATCCCGATAGGTCTTACAATTTTTAATGTCATCTTTCTAAATGAGTACCCGGACTACGAAGCCGACAAAGCTACCGGCAAAAAAAATCTTTTATGTCGAATAGACAAGGAAAATGGTAAATTTCTATACACAACCTTTTCTTTACTGGCTTCAGTGACTGTATTCGCTTCACCTTTTTGGGGAATCCCCTTTAAGATTGTTTATTTTTACCTGCCCGTTTTAATTATATCTTTATATATTGTTGTTATGATGCTACACGGCCAATATGAAGACAAGAAAATTTTGGAGAAATTATGCGGTTTAAACATAGCGGTCAATCTGGGAACATCTCTTGTTTATATTCTGGCTTACATTTAAGACTCAAGTTATGAAAACTAAAAACAAAGTCAAATCATTTTACAATCCCCCATCCCTTCTGTTCAAGCAGTTAGGCAGTGCACTACTCATGGGGTATTTAAACCGATGGCAGAATTTCCCCGGCTGGGTATTTAAATACGGCTTTCGAACCATACCTGTGGCCAACGGCTCCTGGGGTATGGGTTGTATTGGTTATCCCGGACATCCTGCCTGGGAAGTAACTAGCGCATGCAATCTAAAGTGTATTCATTGCCACGCCGTGAGCGGTAATGCCGATCCCGACGAACTTACTACTGATGAAGGCAAAAGACTCATCGACATGATTGCCTCTGTCAGTGAATTCCGCACTCTGATTTATACAGGCGGAGAACCGCTGGTCAGGCCGGATATATTTACTCTGCTTAAACACTCTCAACAGGCGGGACTGGCCAATATCATCGCCACTAACGGTACATTAATTGATGAAGAAATGGCCTTTAAATTGAAGGATCACGGAGTAGTCTGCAATGCCATCAGCATTGACGCCGCAAATCCTGATGTTCACGACATGGTACGTAATAAAACCGGTTCATTTGAACTGGCGCTTCGCGCTATCGAAGCTACTAAAAAGGCAGGCATCCTTCTGCAAATAAATACTACGGCAATGGAATACAATGTGCAGTATTTGCCCGATCTCATCGATTTCGTCGATAACTGCGGTGCCGGAATCATGCTTATGTACCAGCTCGTCGCTGTGGGCAGAGGAGAAAAAATTGAAACGGCCACATTAAAGAAAGCAGCAAATCAATATCTGAGTGAACTGATTGCCCTTAAACAAAAAACTGCACATACAATAATCGAACCGGTAGCCGGCCCTCAATACTGGCCGCATCTGCTGGAGAAAAACGGCATCCGCGACGGCCTCATGCTCAAACTCGCCGGTAAAGTTTTTCACGGCTGCGCGGCTGGCAGGGGCTTTGTCTATGTTAAAGCCAACGGCGATGTCTGGCCTTGTCCATTTGTAGAAGTAAGCGCCGGTAATGTCAAACAAACAGATTTCAAAAATATTTACTATGAATCTGATGTTTTCCAAAATTTACGCAACAGGGAAAAACTCTTAAAAGGTGTTTGCGGCGAATGCAACTATAAAACGGTATGCGGCGGCTGCCGCGGAAGAGCTCTGGCCTACAGCGGAGATTACCTGGCGGAAGACCCTCGTTGTTTCTTACGTGAACGAAAAAAATAAAATATGCCTGCGCGAACTTCTTTGGAAACTAGTAAACTATCATCAACTACAATTTGAATTAATTAAGTCTTGTCTTGTTCTCGATTACACATACTAAGTTTCAGTAAAGGGAATTAACAGAACCTTAGTAGTATGGATTGTAACATACACTTCAATTTAAAACTTGAAGATAAAAAACACTAACACTTTAGCTTACAGGCCATGGCACCTCGCCTAAGGCCATCCGGCACAGATCGGTAATAAATATCTGTGGCAAACCGGCCTTTGAAGTCTCGCCGCGCATCACAGTATCGCACATAGGGCAGATCGTTATCATGGCCTCGGCACGGTTATCCATCGCGTCTTTGATATTGTCGCCCTGGATGTTCATCGCGATATCTCTGTTTACGAAGAGAGCCGGCCCACCGCAGCAAAGGGCATTCACGCCCTCATATTTTCTTGAAACGCGTTGTACTCCTATAAGCCCGAATATTTCATCAAGCCAGACATCCTGTTCCGGTAACCACCTGATGGCACAGTTCGGCTGATAGGCGACTTTTTTGTTCAACCTGATTATATCGATTTTATTGTTCATAAGATAATCACGCATGTATTCGAACAGGTGCATATAATTGAAGGGCACATCTATACCAAGCTCCTTGGCTTTGACATGTGCCAGAATATATCCTTCGTTATGAATGTAAACGATATCTTTGCCCAGTTCAGCAAATGCATCGATTACCTTTTGACCATATCTTTCCGCAAGGCTCGCGCCGCCCATATGGGCCATGCCGACTAAAGAAACATACTTTCTTCCGCGAATCACGGTCATGCCCTTGAACATCTTGCTTTCAAGCGTACCGTCCGGAAACTGGGTGAACAGGAAGGAATCAAAGGAGAGGGCAGGCTTATCAGGCTCTCCTTCTATCACTTGGACGTCCTTGCTGCCGTGTTCAAATGTCTTTATCACTGCATCAGTAAAAGGTTTAAAACTCACAGAGATCGGACTCCCGAACTTCTCCTGCATCTTGTAGATTAGGTTAGCTGGATCGGCGCCAGCCGGGCAGTATTGAAAGCATGCATTACAGGTAATGCACTTGTCCAATATATCAGCCGCTTTTCCCTCCATGAGAAGTTTTATTTCGCTGACGGCCTTGTCTTTATCGTAATTAACATAACGGCACTTTACCAGACAATCACCACAAAAATCACACTTTAAAGCATCCCACATCTTTTAACCTCCATAAAAGTTGGTTGGACAAAACCCTTAAAAGAAAAAGCGCCTCTTTTATCCCTTTCAGACCTTCATCAATTTACACAACGGTGTGCACATGAGTATGGTGAATATGTATACAAGCTTTTATTTGACCTGCCTTTTTTTATTTACATAATTAACAATTACGATTTAAAAAGAAGTATGTTTGCCAAAATCATCGAATGCTTTTTACAGGAAGAAAGTTTTATTTCTTCAGCAATAAATACAACTCCCCATTCTCTTTGAGAGTGCCGGCGGTGTATTCCGCTTCCATGCCAAATCCGCAGAAAAGGTCGACTCTGCCGGGGCCCATAATTGCCGAGCCTTTGTCCTGATTGAGAACAAAACGGGAGAAATCGACTTTGCCTTTAATATTCCCATTTTCATCGAAGACAGGTTTGCGCAAGCGAATAAACGCCAGTGCTCCCTCTGGAAAAAAATCGGGATCTGTTGCAATTGTTCTGCCCGGAGTTACCGGCTCGCCCAGCGACCCGATCGGTTCCTTCTCCAGAAAGCGGAAGAAAGTGTATCTTTCGTTATGGCTCAGTACATCATAAATTTCCTGATCACTTTTCCCTCGCAAGAACTCATGGCGATAAGAAGCCTCGCTGCTTTTTATTTTGCCGTTTTCCAGCATGTATTTAGTGACACTGCGAAAAGGACGGCCGTTGGTCTGCGCAAAACCAACCGTTAGAACATCCCCGTTTTCCAGCTCGATTTTTCCGGAACCCTGAATATGCAGCGAAAATAATTCTACCGAATCGGACACCCAGACAAGCTCCAGATTTTTGCCCTGCAAAACTCTGTCAACATCAATTTCACGCCGGCTGTAATAGGGAACAAATTTGCCGTCCTTCATCCGACCAATCTGATTGTCTTTTTTAATTAAGTCGGGGGGCACTCTATAGAGAGGATATTTATATTTTTCAGTTCGCTCCAGCGAACCTTCCAGCAATGGTTCGTAATAGCCTGTAAAAAGCGCATTGGAATTGCTGCCTGATCCGGCGACACGATACACATTAAATTCCGCTGCAATTTTTTTGTTTAGTTCAGCCTTATTTACCGTCTGACGCAGAATCGTGCGAAATTCTGTAAGTGTTGCTTTTAATTGTCGCGAACTGATTAACCTGTCCGCAACATGGTAGACTTTATCGCGTCCGGAATTTTCATAATAATTAATGCTGCGTTCGATCGCCAACTCCAGCGAATCCGTATCGAGGTCATCGGCAAAACTAATATCGGCAGCCGTAATCGGAATAAAAGCTTCGGAAGGTTTTACATGATATTTGGGAACACCGCGTAAGCAACCGTTCAGGGAAAGGGCAATTATCAGAAGCAAATAGACTTTAAACGAATGTTTCATAATTCCACAATCATCGCCGTTTCATCGCAATAGTCGGGATATTTGGAACAACGAAAACAGTCCGCCCAAATCTTTTCCGGCAGCATGTTCTTGTCAATTTCTTTAAATCCTAATTTAAGAAAAAAATCTCTTTTGTAAGTAAGAGTAAATACCTTAAAAAGGCCTAAGGTAATGGCTTCGGAAATACACGCTTCCACAAGCTCCCTGCCGATACCCCTGCCCCGATAATTTTCATCCACATAAAGCGAACGAATTTCCGCAAGATTTTCCCAGATGATATTCATTGCGCAAATACCGGTAACCTGCGAATTGTTTTCATCATAATAAACAAAAAAATCCCTCAAAGAATTATAAATATCCATCAGAGAACGTGGCAGCATTTCACCTTTTCCTGACGACAGATTTATCAGGCGGTGAATAGTTTTCACATCATCAATGCGCGCTTTTCTCAGCATTTTCTTTCTCCTAATTTAAAATTTGGATATTTTGGACTCTTTTATCATTTCACGGGCGTGCTTCCGTGTTGTTTCGGTTACATTCACGCCGCCAAGCATGCGACTGATTTCTTCAACTTTCTGTTCATCATCAAGTTCTTCCACATATGTAATCGTTCTGCCTTTCATAACCTTTTTGTAAACATGCAGATGACTATCTCCAAAACAGGCAATCTGGGGTAAATGGGTGATACAAATAACCTGATGATTGGCGGACACAGCTTTCAATTTCCGGCCGACGATTTCCGCCACTGCTCCTCCAATGCCGTTATCCACCTCATCAAAAACAATCGATGCCACGGAACCGGTGCGTGACAATACGTTTTTCAACGCCAGAATTATCCGCGATAATTCACCACCGGAGGCAATACTGTTTAGTGGTTTCGATTCTTCTCCTTTATTGGCAGTGAGATAAAATTCAATCTCATCGCCCCCTGTTTGTTCGAATAACTCAATGCTTTTATCCGTAGCACACTTATTAAAATTAACATGGAAAAACGCATTGGGCATATTCAGTTCGTGTATTTCTTTGTTCACGGCCTCCTGCAATTTCTTCGCCGCCTGTTTTCTGATTTCGGAAAGCCTAAGAGCTTTCTGGCGCAAATCATCTTTTATTTTTTCTTCTTCCTTACTTAATTTCTCCAGATCTTCTTCCAGAGAATAAACCTTGTTCAAATCCTCTTCTATTTCCTGTTTCCGGCGCAGAACGCTTTCCAGAGAGCCACCGTGCTTGCGTTTCAGCCTGTTTAAAAGTTCAAGACGTTCATCAATAACTGCCAGTCGTTGAGCATCAAAAAAAAGGCTTTTGCCGTAATCGCGCATCGCCAGTGCCGCTTCCTGCAAAGTTATAAAGCTATCTTCAATATCCTTGTCGGCAATTTTCAATCCGCCGTCTATTTTCTTTATTTCTTTTATCTGATTCTGAACATCTTTCAATTTAACAATGACAGAATCCTTTTCTCCATATAGTAAATCGTATGAGCAATTAGCCCAACGGGACAATTTTTGAAAATTAACCAGAACTTTTTTTTCGTCTGCCAGAACGGTATCTTCTTCAGGCTGAGGATCAACATCCTGAATTTCTTTTAACTGGAATTTCAATAAATCAGTTTTTTCTTCCCGTCTTTTATTCAAGTTCTGTAATTTTTCTATCTGAGTCCTGATATTGCGATATTGGTTATAAATACCTTCATAGTCCAATCTGTCAGGCAGACATCCGCCGAATTCATCCAGAATGTTAACATGATTTTCGGCATTCAGAATTACCTGATGTTCACGCTGACCGCATATATTAATAAGATTTTCACTGACGGAAGCCAGATTGGCCAAAGTCGCTGTTTGTCCGTTGATAAATGCCCTGTTCTTACCTGTGTGCGAGATAATCCGGCGAATAATCAAATCTTCTTCATCAGGGAAACCCATATCCGCAATTTTATCCCGCATCTGTTTATTGGCGGAGATATCAAAAACTGCTTCAACAGTAGCCGTGTCCGCCTGAGCCCTTATTATTTCGGTTGTAGCCCTGTCTCCTAAAAGAAGACTTACCGCACCGATAATTATTGATTTACCGGCACCGGTTTCACCGGAAATAATATTCAAACCGTCGCCGAAAGAAACGTGGAGTTCATCAATGATGGCAAAATTTTTAATGCTCAATTCATTAAGCATTTTTCTTTTTTCTAGCTCCCGGAGGTAAGTCACCCCAACCGAGCTTGGAACGCAGAATTTCACCATAGCTGCGGTACGGAGAAAGAACCAGCATTGTCGTATTTTTTGATCTTTTAACAGTTACGACATCGCCGGATACTATTTTGTAGGCTTCCTGTCCGTCCAAAGTCAACATAGCGCCTTTATCCTTGGACCAGAGCGTTATCTTCAAATTCGAATCTTCAGAAAAAATAATCGGGCGATTAGTCAGAGTATGGGGACAAATAGGATTAATAATAATCAGGTCTTTCCCGGGAAAGACAATGGGACCACCGGCGGAAAGCGAATAGGCAGTGGAACCGGTGGGAGTGGAAACAATCAACCCGTCTCCTTTATAAGTTGTCAGATATTTGCCGTTTACATCCAGTTCCAGTTCATTCATACGGGAAAGACTGCCGCGATTAATTACCACGTCGTTTAGAACACCACCCACATTAGTAATCGTTTTTCCATGTCTGATGCTTACATCAAGCATCATCCTTTTTTCCGTTTCGAATTCACCTCTGATAACCAACTCCAGCGCCGAATGGATTTCGTTTAAATTTACTTCGGTAAGATAACCAAAACTACCCATGTTTATTCCCAGAATTGGAACTTTATGCCCGGCCACATAACGCGCCGCTCGCAACATTGTGCCGTCTCCGCCCAAAACAACAATAAGTTCCGTTTTTTTTGCCAAGTCGGATCTATCCATCCCTCCATCAAGAGCAGCTTTTCTGGAAATTTCCATTTCCAAAAACACTTTCACACTCTTTTCTTCCAGCCATTTTTTCAATGACCGGACATGGTCGGCAATATTTTCTTTTTCAAGGTTGGCAATAATGCCTATTCTTTTAATTTTCATTTACTTAGACCTCGGAATACTGAGCTCCCTAACATAAAAAAAACTCTCTGTCTACGTATAATATTGCACAAATATGTTCATGATATACTTAATATTTTTTGTAGAATTACCCGTATAAATTTCAAAAACGTCACTCTTCTAATAAAGAAAAGAATAACCACTTTGGAATGAAATGAAAACAAATTTTTCGGTCTGTAATCTAATCTTCCTTGTCAAAAAAATATTCGTGCCTAGCGGTTAAAAATATCTGTGTCGTAGTCCGGCAGGCAGAATGCACAGCCGTTGTAACCTTGAGCCAGCGCCTCGTCGATTGTTTGGAAAATGTGACGACGATCCTGACGGATGGCCCTGCTGAAAGGGCAAATGGGGAGATGTAATTCATGCGATCTGACATTTCCGATGAATATTATCGGCGGCACATTATATGCCATATCCAAAAAGTAAGGCATGTAATCCTGATGTCCGAAAAATCCCGTTGCTTCAAACTGTCGCAAACCGTCTATATTCCATACACCCGAATGGTCTGACGGTTCAATTGAATTTGGATCATCTGTATTGTAGTTTCTGTTTCCCGGAATGCGGTTAAGCCACGCGCTTCTCGTCAGTTCATTGGTATCCTGAGCAAGCAAAAGCTTGGATAAACACCAGGAATTATAAAAGGCGGGCAAATTAGCAAGGTCAATGCCGTAGTTAATGCCGTCCTGCGCAAACGGAATACGACTGATAAAATCCAGATACTCAATAGGTGTCAGACTGATCGGCATCGTTCTTATTAATTCCTGTATGTCAGGAGGAATTCCGGCCATAGTCCAGATAGCCCTTTTAAGATTATCTGTATAGTCAGAGATATTTTCTGAAAGGATACCTACGGTCTCTGCCGCTTCTTCAGCCAAGTCTTTTACTTCATCAGGAATGAGAGACAAGAGAAAATCATCGATATCGTCAATCAAATCTTCAATAGTGGAGAAAGCATTGCCAAAAACAGCATCGCCTAAATTATCCAACGGATTAAGATAATCCTCCAATTCCTTGTAAAACCCTTTGAAGTGCCAGACAACATCAAGAGATGTCCATGCAACGCTGCTGCTTTCAGCCATTTTTTTTAAAAAGGTCTGACCGCATTTCAGGTATGCCTCCAACAAATTCCTAGTGGAGTGTATGCGGGAATCATGAAAATCTCTTACCAGACGCCAGAACAGACGCATAGGATTCAATCGGGAACAATTGCTACGATTTTGATCCGCCTGAGCGCTCCATTGCCCATGCAACCAATAGGCACGGGAAAGACGATAAGCTATTCCTGAAGGCAGAACGGCAGTTAAATCATCTGTGGAAAGATTATTCAGATCTATCTGTATGTCGAAACCAAATTGATTCTGTAGGTGGTCAAGAAACATCGCTCCTCCTGTATCCAGAAATTGCTCAATAAGGTAAACATAAGGCGCCTTGGTTTTTGTTTCTTTCAGTTCATATTCCTCTTCCTCGGTCAAATCTGCAAATCCGGGACGGAAAAATATGCGGCTTTCGGCAATAAACTTGTCGAAATGATGTTCCATAGCCAGATGCTTACGCGCTATTTCAAGATCAAAAAATGTTTCAAAAGGACCGCCGGCAAATTCCCCTACCCAGTGATGACCATACGCGTCACATGCAAAATGCACCAACCAGCCGCACCAATATGCCAAAGCCTTAAGGTCATCCTCACTCATTTCGCTATACGTTTGCCCATCCCACTGCTGTCCATCCCACATACAATCAAGCATATGCAAAGCACAGTAGGCACGAACCGGTTTATGATTTATCATCTGAGCATTGCCAAATTCATGGGTAGGAATAAGAGCAAAAGGCAGATCGGGCGTGCCGTCGGGACCAACCGAACCGGCACGGAAATATTCGGGATAGTCCTGTAAAGCTTTTATGATTTTGGGAGCGACGGGACATGTAAGATTCGGCAGAGCCGGATTTGATCTGTTTTGAAAAAGAAAATTATATTGTCCATTCTCTTGAGCAGAATCAAAACAATTCACCTCCCAGAGAATCAGATTGGCAATATAAACATGCGTTCGGCTTCCCCACGCATGACAAACTTTGAACTTCAATCCCAAATATCTTTCGATGCGCATCAGAATTCTCTGAAAGAATAACGGGAAGCTTATTACAAAAAGAACCTTCCCCTTCAAATCAGACATGTTCACATCTCCGAAAACACGGCTGTCCAGGCTTTCGCGCAAATTATCACCCTGTAGGAAGAATATTTTCTTCTCCGCACATACCTTAGAAATGCGTTTGACAAGCAAAGGTATACCCGATTTTTGAAATAAGACAACCGCACCGCACTTCAGACCATAATAACGATAAAAAATTTTATCCACGAAAATAAGGCTACCACTGTCGAGAAACGGAAGCATGGAATTTCCCCGAACCCGACACAACATAAAAACGCGAGATAATAAAAACAAAATAGTTATTATCCCTGCAAGAAATAAAATCAGAAGCATGTTCATAATAATTACTCCTGTATTTCAATCATACATGTCATAAAGTTTTTTATAAAACAACGTTGCCGATTTCCACCTTAATTGACTTGGATTTCAAAGTTCATTAACATACAAATCCTTGTGTTTATGGCTGAACCTATAAAATATTTATTTTTTTAATGCAATACAGACATAAATCCTTGACACATTCGGACTGAATAATATACGGTGCAGCCCGTCGAGGTGATTACCATGGGTTTACTTAAAGGCAGTTTTACTTTTTCCCGTTTTCATGTAGAAGGCCAGTTGCCACAGGCATTTTTAAATTTCGTCAACAGCCGAATTAAAGCCAATTCCTACAGGGACGTACCAAAATCAACCGAAGAAAAAAGACTGGGCTGGGTTTCTCTAACTGACATTTTGGATGCCGATTTTGAAAAAGCCAATTATGCGCTGGGCGATTATCTTATTTTTTCTTTACGCATTGACCGCAAGCTTATTTCGCCAAAGCTGATAAAAATAAAACTAATGGAAGAAGAAAGGCGATTTCTTGCCCAAAGCGGTAAAAACAGACTCAACAAAGCAACAGCCGCGGATATTAAAAACAAGGTAAAATTGGAACTTCTGACCAAATTTGATGCCATACCATCCTTTTACGATGTTTGCTGGGCCGTTGGACAAAAGACTATCTATTTTTCTTCACTTGCCGAAAAGGTCGTTGACGACTTTGCCGATATGTTTAAAAAATCATTTGCCCTGGATCTTAAACCTTTTTCGCCGCAAGAAAACAATCTGATAACAAAAGACCCCGAATCGGCAGATACTGTTTCATTGACCGGTCGGGAATTTTTAACCTGGCTGTGGTTCAAATCGGAAGAACGAAACGGCAGAATAAAGATTTCCGAAACAAAAGAAGTCGAATTGCATTTTCTTAAAAAGATAGTCCTGGAAGCAGGAGAAGGTGAATATTCGCAAGGAGTAGTCTGTCACGGAATTCATGCTGAGCACAAAGAAGGCAAGGAAGCAATCCGCCAAGGCAAGAAAGTCAAAGAGGCAGGAATTAAACTAATTCATGATAAAAATGAATGGGAATTTATTCTTAAAGCGGACTCTTTCCATTTTCAATCATTGAAATTGCCCGTGACAGACTGGCAGGAAAACGATGAGGATCAGTCGGGAAAAATCCTGGAACGTATTTATCTGATTGAAGAAGCAGTAAAGGCAGTTGACAGTATCTATGATTCTTTTTTACAAATCCGCTATTCGCCGCAATGGGAAGAGAAGGAAAAGAAGCTATTGAAGAAATGGCTGGAACACCGCTAACCCTACTTCTAAATCAAAGACTATATCGAGGCGGCTAGGCGGAGGCGACGAGACATATTGAACATACGTTGAGGAAGCCGACAATCCCGATGAATCGGGACCAACAAAGATATCGCTTTGATTTAGAAGTAGGATTTAAAGATGCAGGTAGGGTCGCATAATATCTTCCAGTTTTTTTCTCTGATTTTCATATTCTGCTTTATCCATCACCGATGGCAATTCAATTTTCGGCAGAAATTTTATAGTAACATGTGAAAAAGGTTTGGGAATCATAAATTTGTCCCAACTGTGTAAATACCAGGCACGATCAGCGATTATAACAGCCGGAACCATTACAGCACCAGCGTCACTGGCAATGGCAATAGCCCCCAGTTTAACAATTCCCATCGGACCCTGAGGCCCATCCAATGTATGAGCACCCAGACGATATGTTTTTATTCTATGAATCATTTCTCTTAACGCAGTAATACCTCCGCGCGAAGATGAACCTCTTACAGCAGTAACCCCACCGGCTTCAACAATTCCGGTGGACACATCTCCGTCACGACTCTTGGAAGTCATGACACAAGGCTGATATTTTTTATATTTAGGAAAAAAGATAATCGACATAAGCAACTGCTGATGCCATAAACAAATCAATACCCTCCCGCCTTTTTCCAGATATTGGGACCATTCATTTTCGTTTTCTATTTTCATGCATATTAAAACGCAATACAGACGCAGAAGACGGTAAAGAACAACTCCCCCAAATTTTGTTCTCGCCACATTACGCAGTTTTTTAAACATATATTTCTCCGTTTCTTATGTTTTTAAAATAATCATGAATAACTTTTTAGCGCAAGTGTGATTTTTGACTTGATTATCAACAGATGATTGGTTTACATAATTCAATACCAATTCGCTTTCTTTGGCTAACTTTGTTGGTCCCGATTCATCGGGATTGTCGGCATCTTGCCCGGCGCATGTCGGGCATCCTCCTTGCCGCCGCGTTATCCTTTGAAATCGAAATGGTATAATGTAAGTGTAGCTTTACCGGACACAATTTTTTCGAGAAAATTTTATGACTCATTCTCTGTTAATTGAAACCATGAAAATGCCGGATTTCTATTCCCACCATCCGGCGGAGATTGAGCTTATCGAAACACACATTTCTTATGTTTTCATTACCGGAAATCTCGTCTATAAAGTCAAGAAACCGGTTAAATTCGATTTCCTCGATTTCACCACCCTGGAAAAAAGAAAATTCTATTGTGAAGAAGAGGTAAGACTTAATAAACGCCTTGCCCCTGACACATATCTGGATGTCGTGGCTATATCTCTTGATGCCCGGGGAAATATCATGCTCGGCCGAGGAGTTGAAGTAATTGATTATGCAGTGGTAATGAAAAAACTCCCCCTCGACAAAATGCTCAAGACACTGCTTTCCAATGGATTAGCAGATGAAAAAACCATGGATAATCTGGCTAAAAAAATTGCTGTCTTTCACCAAGAAGCTCTAACCGGCGGTCACATTGATGAAATGGGAAATATCGAAAATATTAGTCACAACAGCGAGGAAAATTTTTCCGAAACATTGGACTATATCAATATAACCATCCCTGAATATCAATATAAATTTATTAAAGATTATATGGAAAGATTTCTAATCAAAAACAAATCTCTTTTCGAAAAAAGAGTTACCGATCATAAAATCAGGGATTGTCACGGTGATTTGCATCTTGACCATATCTGTATTGCCGATGAAATAATCATTTTCGATTGCATCGAATTTAACGAACGTTTTCGGTGCGGCGATATAGCAGAAGACATAGCCTTTCTAACCATGGATATCGATTTTAACGGTTATAATAAGTACGCCGATGCCTTTATAAACTCTTATATACGGTTCTCCGGTGATACTGATCTGACTGCATTGCTTAATTTCTATCGTTGTCACTATGCCTACGTACGCGGCAAAGTAACAAGTTTCCGTCTTAATGAAGAGGAACTTCAGGAAAATGAACGCACGCAGATTATAGAAACCGCAACAAAATATTTTGATCTTGCATACACTTACACCACCCGCCTGGATAAACCCGTATTGATTTTAACCGCAGGATTAATGGGTTCGGGAAAAAGCTACCAGGCACGAAAACTAGCTCCCCGTCTGGGAGCGAAAATCATCCGCACCGACATATTGCGCAAAAAATTATTCGACATGAAACCGACCGAACGGCGTTACGAAGATTTCGGTAAAGGAATTTATTCCGATGATACCTCCCGTCTTATTTACGACAAAACTTATGAACTGGCTGCTCAACAAATACGGCAGGACAAACCTGTAATAATCGACGCTTCTTTCAAGAGGCGGACAGAGCGCCAAAAAGCCATGGAAATGGCGAAAAAACTCGGAATACGTTTTTATATTCTGGAATGTGTCTGTCCGGATGAAATCACGAGACAAAGATTGCAGAAGAGAGTACGTGAAAACGACAACGCTTCCGATGGACGCTGGGAATTGTTTCGGCAGCAAAAAAACGATTTTGATGTAATTAATGAAATACCGTCAGATTGTTACTTAAAGATTGATACTTCCGACAATCCCGAAGTCACCAGGCAGGAAATTATCAGAAAAATTAAAATGGAAAACTAATTTTCAGAAATTCCCGCTACGATTTACGCTTCAATGGGCCGTGATTTTCACTTTAAAGGGCACTGTGTCGAAGCGTAGTTCCCAGAAAATCTTAGAGCGAATTATCCCGCCACCTTCAGGTGGTTGGAACAAACTTCATCCCGACTCGTCGGGATTCGTTTTACCGCGGCGCTACGCGTCTGGTATAGTTCGCCTTACGTTTTAAACTTCACTTCGTTCGTTTTCAACTTGGCTCACTATCAGTGAGTCTCACTATTTTTTTGAAGCCTTCTTTTCTTCCTCTTTCGTCCTTCTTTCTTCTTTACGTCTCTGTTTCTCTATCCTCTTTAGTCTTAACTTTTCTTCTTCGGCAATTTTAGCCTTTGTTTCATTAATATAATATTCCACCTTATAATCGAGACCAACATTGGGATAGGCACGCGTCAGTTCCTCAAAACGCGAGAGAGCGGCATGATATTTTTTCTGTCTTAAATAAAATTTAGCCACATAAAATTCATGTTCTGCCAGCTTCTGTTTGCATTCCCGAATCAGTTTTTCAGCCATGGCGGAAAATTTACTTTCCGGATAACGCGCAACGAGTTTTTCCCATTCTTTATTAGCCAGAATTGTCTCCGTCTGATCGCGATCAATATCTCCTATCTGATTATAATGACACATCCCCAATTGAAAAATACAGTAGGGAATATTTTCGTTAATCGGATGGAGAGAAATAAAATCGCTGTAAGCATTTTCTGCATCCACGTATTCTTTATCACTATAAAAAGAATCGGCTATTCCTATTTCCGCCAAAATAGCTAAATCGTGCAGTGGATATTCTTCCTTGAGTCGCATGAAATATTCCCGCGCTTTTTTATAATGGCCTGCATTAAACTCGACAGAAGCATTCGAATAAAGTCTTTCGGGAGTCTGCCTGGTTCGTTCGTGTTTACCGAAAATTTCGAGCAATGCACAACCATTGCATATCAACGCCAGCAATAAAATTAATAAAACTGTATTTAATCCCGCTATCTTTTGGAATATTTTTAAATTCATTTATCAAAACCTCTCGCGAAAAATCCGCGATTTATAAACTTTTTTTCACAAAACCTTCCAGTCTTTCTTTCGGAACAAGACCAATGAGCGTATCCGAAACTTTGCCGTCCTTAAAAATAATAAGAGTCGGTATGCTGCGCACACCATACTTGATAGCTGTTTTCTGATTTTCATCAACATTTAACTTCATTATCTTGACACTATCTTTTAATTGTTCGGCAATTTCTTCAACAATAGGACCTATGGCTTTACATGGCCCGCACCATGGTGCCCAGAAATCAATAAGTACCGGCTTATCACTTTTTAGAACCTCACCTTCAAAATTATCGTCGGTTGCAATACCTAATAATTGACTGGTCATTTTATTTCCTCCATGATTATTCTATCGTTGGTTTATATGTCATAATAGAACTTAGAAAGTCAAATGCTATCTGACAGCATAAAATAAGTTTATCAATTTATTAAAATATCTAAATTTTTGAGACTGTTCAAAAACGCTCAGATGCAAGCAACTGTGTGTCAAGCCAAATCAACAACTCACGAATTCCAGCACGTTTCGGTCTTTATCATCGAGTTTATTATGACCAATAGCTTTCTCATACACGCAGTGATAGCAACTTTAAAGCATTTGCCCGCTTCTCGAAGTCTCTTATAGAACACTTTGATCTTGGAATTGCAACGAATAGCTGTAACAGCGCACATGTATAAAACGGTACGAACTTTGGATCTTCCGCCCCAAATTGAGCGTCTGCCTTTATACTTGCCACTGTCACGATTCAAGGGTGCAACTCCCACCAAAGCCGATATCTGTTTACGGTTCATGGTTCCAATCTCAGGAACGTCTGCCAAAACGGTCCGAGCCATCACTTTTCCTATGCCCGGAATACTTTGCAGGATCTTGTCCTTCTGGCGCCAGATGGGACTGTTCTTGATCAGATCATCCATCTCCCCGTTGATCTCCTCTAATAGCCGCTCCAGCATCCTGATATGCCCCTGTATCCCTTTTTTCGTCCACTTTGTGGCATGACTCAAACGATTTCTCTCTGCTGTGAGCATCTCAACAATCTGAAAACGTCTGGCATTGAGGGAATCAAGCCGATCTTCTTCCTCTGTTCTTAATGGCCTGGCTTCCGGCTTAACTGCCTCGGCAAACCGGGCAATCACAC
>SCVW01000026.1 GCA_007244375.1 Smithella sp.
GATAGAGTCCAAAAAGTGGTGTAAAAATAGTTGAGCCAAAATTCAACCCTTGTAAATTGGATTTTGCAAAAGCCATAACAAGGAGGAGAATAATGGCTCAGATACAAATTAATATGGATAGTGAATTATTGCACGGACTTTTTTCTAAGGAAGGAAGAGATGAGGCTTTTAGTCGTTTATTGGAGACGATTTTGAACCAGGTATTATCTCATCAGGCGAGTGAGCAATTACAAGCGGAACCTTATGAACGCAACGAAGATCGCAGAGGTTATCGCAATGGTAATCGAAATCGTTGTCTTCATACCCGTATTGGGACGATCACCTTATCGGTTCCCCGCTTTCGCAGCGGTGAATTCAGTACAAGTCTTTTCAATCGTTATCAGAGAAGCGAGCAAGCCTTGGTTCTGGCAATGATCGACATGGTGATCAATGGAGTATCAACCAGGAAGATCAAATCAGTTACGGAAGAGCTTTGCGGTACAAGTTTTTCTAAGTCAACGGTATCTTCACTTTGTAAACTTTTGGATCCAGAAGTAGCAAAGTTCCGTAATCGTCCGTTAGAGAAGCACTATCCGTTTATGATATTAGATGCAATGTACATCAAGGTTAGGCGAGATGGTCGGATAATATCAATGGGACTTCTCATCGCAACTGGAGTAAATGAAGATGGTCATCGAGAAGTATTGGGATTTTCTTTGGCAGATAGTGAATCGGAAGTCAGTTGGGATTGTTTATTTAAGTCTTTAAAATGTAGAGGATTGAAAAATGTTGATTTAGCAGTATCTGATAATCATTCAGGTTTAAGCAAATCACTTCATAAGAATTTTCAGGGCACGGTCTGGCAACGTTGCCAGACCCATTTCAGTCACAACATTCTCGATGCTGCTCCAAAGCGTTTACAGCCGGAACTGAAACTCTGGCTTCATTCTTTATACGAAGCTTCAGACATAGAAAAAGCCAGAGCCATTAAGGAAGAAATGATGAAGAGTTTTGAGACATCAGCTCCAAAGGCGATGGATGTTTTAGAGAATGGATTTGATGATGTAACCGCTGTTCTTTGTCTTCCCTTGAAGTATCGGAAGCGACTGAGAACAAGCAATAGTATTGAGCGGTTAAATGAAGAGATCAGAAGGAGGGAAAGAGTAATAAGGATTTTTCCTAATGAAGGTTCGGTGATCAGATTAATAGGTGCTTTGTTAATTGAGCATCACGAAAAATGGATTACTGGTAAAAAGTATTTTATAATGGATGAGTATTATGAATCAAAGAAAGAAAATAAAAAATATCTAATCAAGAATATTGCGTGAAATCCAATATGAGGAATTTACACACAAATTTGGACTTGACT
>SCVW01000014.1 GCA_007244375.1 Smithella sp.
ACAATAAATCCGATAAACACGTTTATGATTCCAAGGATAGCCCATCCTGCGCAGGGCACGAAAACACTTCCAAAATCCCCAACGGGCATGCCGCTCAACTATTTTATTCAATGCCAGGATAATATCGGCATCACGTCTAAGGTCATCCTGTGGAACTTCGTAATAAGCTGCCCGGGATAAGCCGATGCATCGACAACTTCGCTGAATGGACAAATGATGCGTGCCAATCAGAAAATTAACCGCTTCCCGTTTCTCGGACAGCTTTATAATTTTTTTTCAATCAAATCCTTCAGGGCACGGTTTTCTAAAGCCAAATCAGCATACAAGCGCTTAAGGCGTCCCAACTCACCCTCCATCTCTTTCATTTTCTTGAGATCGGGAACCGTCATCCCACCATACTTGGATTTCCAATTGTAATAGGTTGCATCACTGATGCCGTGATTCCGGCAAACATCCTTAACCAGTATACCGCTTTCCGCTTCCTTCAGAATTGCAAAAATCTGTGTCTCGGTAAATCGTGACCCTTTCATATGAACCTCCTGACTTTTATTTTGCCAGAAAGCTCTATTTTTAACATGTACTATTTTAAGGGAAGCTTACGGCTGTTGCCTTATATTTTACCTATTATAACTTTGTTCGAGTTCATGGGGTGCTTAGGGTGACTCCTGCTATGGCGGCGAACATTACAGATCATATTTGGTCGCTAGAAGAAATATTAAATTAAGCCCCCTGTGGCTAATAATAAAGGAGAATATATATGTCAAAACATCCTACAATTAAACCAGGCCAAAAAGTAGAAGATTCTGGAATTTATAAAAGCACAGTATCGCACCAGAAATCTACTTTAGTAAAAGGAGAACCTGCACCACCTACTCCCGAAAAGGGAGAGAAATGGAAGCAAGTTGTTGATACTGGACTACCCCCAGTTGTAGTGCCATCTTGAATTAGAGTTTTCCAATAACATAGTTTCCTCTTTTTGTGCAAATTCCTTTGGCGTGAGAAAGCCCAGCGTACTGTGCGGCCGGGTTTCGTTGTAATCTATACGCCATGCTTCAATCACTTCTCTTGCATGTTCTATGCTTCTAAACCAGTTGATGTTCAAACATTCTTCTCTGAGCCGGGCGTTGAAACTTTCCATAAAGGCATTATCCACCGGTTTCCCCGGTCTGATAAAATGCAGCTTCACTTTCCGGTTGTATGCCCATTCATCCATAGCATTACTGATAAACTCCGGACCATTATCCACAACAATATTCTCCGGCTTCCCGTGCATTAAGGATGCTTCACTGAGTAAGGCAGTCACC
>SCVW01000056.1 GCA_007244375.1 Smithella sp.
ATACTATCATGGCAAGAATGAGCAGAGATAGTTTTGCAAAGGCAACAGGTGCATTTGGCAGGACGGCGGAGGATCTGGAGAAGGAAGCCCATGCGGATAAGATTCCTGAGAAGAATTGTGGTGTATGCAAGCACTATCTGGAAAACACCTATGCAAGCGATGGAAGAGGTACCTGTAGCATGTTGAAAGATGGTTCGGATATCACGAGTGATCCGCCGGTCTTCGTACTGGAGGGGAAAAACGGATACATGTTAAGAATTCTTACTGATGCGTCCAAGTGCAAATACTTTGAGAAAATGGAATTCATTGATCATGACGGCACGGAATGCAGCGATCCCATGTACCGTCGCTCGATGAGGCAGCTCCAGGATAAGTAAAAATTCAACTCACAGATATACAAAGGAGAATAAAAAACATGAAATGCGTAGAGTGTAATTTCGATGGTCCTATCGATAAATTCCGTTACCTGTACAATGCCCGGATCGATTCGTCACTTACATTAAGGCAGTGTCCCAACTGTCAGGCCTGGTTGGCCGTGGATGAACTGACCGGCGCAGTCAAACAGAAGGTCGGTTTGGGTGAGGCACCTTGGGGCAAGTCGGCTGGTATTGAAGGTTTGGCAACAGATTAATAATTAATAAAAGTTAGTTTGCGAAGAGGTTCCATCACAGTATTCTTTCTTTCGAAAGGAGATTTTATGAAAAGTAAGATTGTAAAGTTTCTATGCATGGGAATCGTTATGTTTTTTATAGGGTCTGCGTCTTTGTTCCAAGAAGCATGGGGTGCGAATATTAAGCAAATCAAAAATGGTAAAACGGTATATGTTTTTAAGATGGGTACATTGGCTCCAAACGGAGTAGGGTGGGCTGCCTTAATCAAAACTGTAGTAAATCCCGGAATATTGAAAGTGACAAATGGCCAAGTAATTTTGGATTGGTATTACGGTGGTACGATGGGTGATGACCAGGATATATTATCCAAGATGCGCAACGGGCAGTTGCATGGAGGCGGATTTTCCGGACAGGGAGTGGTGATGGCTTGTCCGGAAATGGCATTAATGGAACTTCCGTTTATGTTTGATAATTATGATGAAGTAGAATACATTTATTCTAAACTAAGACCCCGCATTAATCAGTGGTATGAAAAAAGAGGCTACCACTTTATTGTGTTGGCAGAACAGGATTTTGACCAACTTTATTCTACAAAACACGAACTCAGGACACCTGAAGATTTTAAGAGTAGCCGAATTTTAACATGGTATGGGCCAATGGAAGAAAGGGCTTTAAAGGCTTTGGGTGCCAGTCCTGTACCGATTCGCGTACCCGAGGTAGCTTCGTCAATCCATACAGGAGTATGCGATGCCTTTGTCAGCCCGGCTATCTGGGCAGTAGGCACTCAGATGTATACTATGATGAAATACATAAATCCCGTTCGCATACGATATTCGCCGGCAGCGGGCCTTATAACGATGGAGGCATGGAACCAATTGCCGAAGGAATATCAAATTGCTATTGATAATTTTACAATGTCAATAGAGAAATATTTGAGGCAGAAAGTTCGAGAGAGTAATGAAAATTGCATTAAAGCCATGATTAAGTACGGCATGACTGAAATTAAGATGACGCCGGCTGAGATTGACGTTTGGAAGAAGAGGCTCCTTCCTGTTTGGGATGAGTTTGTTGGAAAGTATTATTCCAAAGCTGAATTAGAAGAGATTAAAGGATATTTGGCGGAATTTCGAAGCAAGAATAAGAAATACAAATAAATTGCCTATGTGACAAAGACTGCAGGGAGTTATTATATGTCATCTTACCTTCTGCAGTAAGAAATTTTTTTATTGGACTGAATGTGATTCTAAATATTTAAAGTCAGTGAGTCCTTTTACCATAGAAGAGGCAAAAGAGCTTTGTGTAATTTCATAGTGAGTTTCTTTTCGTAACAAGTGGCGGCTTCGTTTTAGGGACTTTATGTAATTAGTGGATTTTTGAAACTGTGCAAGTAGTCAATACACATGCAGCTTAAAAAATAATTCACGAGGAGGTCAGAGCAATGACAGGAAAGATTAAAATATGTCTCAGGGGTATTTCAATCTTCTGTTTGATTGTTTTCTTTGTCATGGGTTTATTAGGCTGTACGGCAACACGCCATACGGTACAGAAAACAGTCATTCCCCTGCTGGATACATCGGTGGACGATCTTGTGGGTCATCTTCTCAAGCAGAAAAATGGAGCTTTTATCAAGGATGGTCTTCCTGGGGCATTGCTGGTAATTACGGGATTAACCGAACTGGCACCGACAGATTATGATCTGCTGGCAACAACATCGTTCTTGTATTGCGCTTATGGTCTGTTTGTAGAGGACGAAAATAACGAGTACGCCATATCTTTGTACAAGGTTGGAACAGATTATGGAATACGGGCATTGAAGGTCAATAATTCCAAATTTCGTAAAGCGGTAGAAAGTGGAACGCCTGTTTATAAGGCGGTTAAGTTACTGACAAAGGATGATATGAAGGCTCTAACCTGGGCTGGTCTCAATCTTGCCAAGCGGTGTACATTGCAGTTGGATAGAGTGGAGCTGATTACCGATATCCAGGATGGCATTGCCTTGATAAAGCGCTCCATTGAATTCGATCCGAAATATGCCTGGGGTGCTCCCTGGATGGCTATGGGCATTGTTTATGCGGTTTTACCACCCTATTGCGATTTGGGTGGTGGTGCAGAACCGTCCTGGAATGCATTTGCTAGTGGCAACAAGGCAAGAAATGGTGAATTTGGATTGTGTGATATGTTTACGGCGAGATATCTTGCTCCACTCCTTAAGGATGAGCGCTGGTATGATGAATTGAATAACCGGGTAATCGAG
>SCVW01000057.1 GCA_007244375.1 Smithella sp.
AAGGGTGAAACCGGTGCTTTGTTGCTCTACAACCGTGACGCCAGCAACAGAGGTATGGCAAGCGGTCCTTACATTACAAAAGCATACAAGATTGTTCCTTATGCTAAAGCCAATATTGGTCCTGTAGCTATTCAGGCTGAAGCAGGCTTTGGTTTTGGTGATCTGGTTAAAATGGAATATGGCATTCCCAACAACGATGTCAGCATAAGCACGATTGATGTGTTTGTTGATGCTGAAGCCAATTTCGGTCCGGTTTCTGTAGGCGGTTCTTTTGCTTATCTGTCCGGTGACGATCCTTCAACTACAGACAAAGCAGAAGGCAGTGCCTTTGGTCTCCGTGTCAACTCAGCCGGTTTGGATTGGAATCCCTGCCTGATTCTGTTTAACACCGAAACACTGGGTTACTGGGTAGGAAATATTCCCGGGCACAGCGGTTCAGTCGTCAATCAGGAAATGCAGAATGCCTGGTTTGTTCAGGGAAGAGTTGGTGTAAAACCCACTCCTCAGTTAGACGTTATGGCATCACTTTCCTGGGCACAGGCGGATCAGAAACCTTCGTGGGGTCCTGGAGCATTCCCGAACGGCACGTATGGTTGGGAAGTTGATCTTACCGGTACCTACAAAATCACCAATAACCTGTCCTATATGCTGGGCGCAGGTTATCTCTTCACCGGTGATTTGTTCAAGGGTCATGATTTCCCCGGTTCAAACGCAGAAGTTGATGATGATTTCATCCTTATCAACAAACTTACTCTCAGCTTCTAAGAGAGTGGCTTGCTCCGGCGAATGCCGGATTAAACCTTTAATTTAAACTATACCCCGGAAGGGCGGGCAACCTTCCGGGGTTTTTTTTAATGACACTCGCTAAGAACGAGCAAAGCGAAGTTCGAAGCGTAAGTGGAATTATCCCAGAAACAAAGCGACGTGGGGAGTGACACTCGCTAAGAGCCTCCTGAAAGATATTCGTTAAAATTTACGACTCTGTCGTAAATTTTATATCCTTGACATTTCCTGCCATTTTTCTTATAAATTTTAAAATTATGATAAACTGAATACCAGTAAATATTCAGCAAGTAGTGAAGTGGTTTTTGGAAAATGCCCGTTTTCCAGAAGTGGTAATTTAAAAGTCTTTTCTAATTAAGGAGGAAAGAATGAAGAAATTTTGGTTAGTTTTGTTGTCACTGGGGTTGATCATGGCCTTCAGTGTATCAGCCCTCGCGGTTGATGTTAAAGTAGGCGCCGAATATTATGTCGGCGGTTTGTATTTAAATAAAACCGGCGTAGAGTCTGGTATTGGCGGCGGTAAGAGTCGAGAAGACTGGCATTACCCCAGCACAGCCTTCTTTTATCAGAGACTGCGCGTAGGAACAGATTTTGTTGTATCCCCCTGCTTGAAACTGGTAACCCGTTTTGATGCTATGGAAAGAATCTGGGGCGGTGCCAGGTCCAATGTCTGGCAGGTCAATCAGTCAGATTATTTCAGCACCTCTGCCGGAACAAGGGCGGAAAACGAAAACATCGCGGTTGATATAGTTTACATCGACTACACTTCTCCTATCGGTCTGTTCCTGGTCGGTTACATGCCTGACTACACATGGGGAACAGTTTTCGGCAACAGAGCAAATGGACCAACTCAGGGTCAGATTAAATATGTAGCTGCTGCGGGACCGGTCAAAGTTATTCTCTGTTACGCGAAGGAAGAAGACAACAGTTGGAGCGCTGTCAGCACCAACTCCTGGAGTTGGATTAACAATCTCAATGCCACCAGAACCGACAGAGACTATGACTCTTAC
>SCVW01000027.1 GCA_007244375.1 Smithella sp.
AGGCTCAATAATGTGCGCCGTAAACGTGATAGCCGTGCTGCCATGACTTCGTTGAATAATATAAAAAATGCCTGCAAGAAAGGCGAAAACGTCATGCCGCAGTGCATAGAAGCGGTAAAAAATCTGGCTTCACTGCAGGAAATATGTGACGTTTACCGGGAGGTTTATGGGGAATACAAAGACCCGGGACTGTATTAGTGAGTCCGAAGTTTCAGAAGCGTAGCGCACTGAAATTTGTTGGACGAACTATCCCTGAGCAAAGCGCATAGGATAATGATATAAAATTAAAAAATGTTTTCCTTGTTTGTCATTTCGAGGAATCCCGACGAGTCGGGATGACGAGAAATCTAAAAAATAATTAAATAAAGATTTCTCCCTACGGTCGAAATGACACATAAAAACAATGGTCTTTGAGGAGATAAATATGCCGGAAAGAAAAATTCGTGTAATGGTTGCCAAACCGGGACTGGATGGTCATGATCGTGGTGCCCGAATTCTATCCCGTTGTTTTCGCGATGCCGGATTTGAAGTTGTTTATACAGGTTGTCATCAAACCCCTGAACAAATCGCAGCAGCAGCTGTTCAGGAAGATGTTGATTTAGTGGGATTAAGCTGTCTTTCCGGTGCTCACCGCATGCTCTTCCCGCGCGTTGTGGAACTTCTACGCGAAAAAGATGCCGATGATATTACAGTAATTGGCGGAGGAATAATTCCCGAACAGGATTTATCACTGCTTTATGATTCAGGCATAAAAGCTATTTTCACTCCCGGTGCTTCTCTCGATTCTATTGTGGAATGGATTAAAACAAATGTAAATCCTCGCTGAAAAGTTCCTTTTGAACGGATTATGGTAATATATATGAAAATAAAAGATCATAAAAAGAATAAAATATAACGAACAGATAAGGTTATGCAAGTGAAAGAGTGCAAACATTAGACCAGAAAGAACATAAAAACTTATAAAAGATGAATTTAAGGCATAAAGCCCAAGATTAAAAAATAAACAATTATGAGGAGGTGATATTTAATGCCGTTATGCAAGGAATGTAAGAAGTTCTTCCCAATAAAGGAAGATCCAAACAAGGGGGACTGCGTTCAAAGAGTGGTTGATCCGAGACAAGCTTACTACAAAGCAAAACCGGTAGGAGCGGATATGGATGCGAGTTCGTGCTCTTCATTTGAAAAGAAGTAAAAAAAATATTTGCTTACCCGTATTAAAGACGAAAGTCAGCTGAAAAATGATAGGCAAGAAAGGAGAAATTTTATGGCTGAACCAGCAAAAAATAACAGTGTTGCAGAACTAGAAAAGAAGCAAGAATGGTGGTGGGCCGCAGAGAAAAAGCGGTCGAAGAGACTGGATTATCTCCGAAAGGGTATGTGGAAGAAGGGAGCAATCGGTGGACTTTATCCAGCCGGATTGCAGGTTGATCTGGAACAGGCTGTATTGCAGACACAGAAGGCACGTGAACTAGAGACTTCACCGGACCCGTTTGTCGTTAAACAAGCAAAGATTTTTGCAGATTATCTGGACAGCAAAACCATCTTCATCACCGATCATGCTCAGCTTGTAAGTTACGTAGGCAGCTTGCCCAACACAATTAATTGGAACCCAACAATGGCGACGATTCTAAACGCAGAGGTTATCAATGATCCTACGGTTATTCCGGAACCTCTTGACGAGAGTCTTAAGGTTATCAATGAAGTGATTGCTTACTGGTCAGGAAAAACTGATGCCGACAGGATAATGTCCCAAACAGATATGGCCGATATAATGAAGATCCTCTCCGGCACTATCGGATGGGGTATCCCGCTCGCCAGAGGCGGTTATTCGGGCAAAGATTACGAGTACATTATGTCCGGCAAACGGGCATTTGAAGATGTTCTTGCCGAAATCGACAAGAATCTCGATGAAGCGGATGCCAGTGCCCATGAACCTACTGCCAATCAAGAAATTATCAAATTGTATGAAAAGATGAATAATTGGGAGGCTTATAAGATAGCTCTCGAAGCTTGTATCCGTCATGGTCAGCGCTATGCCCGTCTGGCCAGAATCATCGCGGAAAATTATGAGACCGACAATAAGCGCAAGGAAGAGCTCCTGCAGATTGCCGATTGCTGCGAGAGAGTACCAGCCAAAACGCCCCGGACTTTACAGGAATCGCTGCAGTACGATCTCTTCATCCAACTCTTCAGCCGGACTGAGGCTGTTGAAGGCGCCTGGCCGGCCAGACCGGATTACTATCACGGTCCGTATTATGAAAAAGACGTCAATATTGACAAGCGCATTACCAAGGAAGAGGCCTTGGATCTGGCCGGTGAGTTTCTGATCAGAGCTGCTGAGGTTTCTCAGTACAAAGTTAAGTGGGTTCGTGAAGGATTGCAGGGTATTGAAGGAACCTGGGTCTGGACCTTGGGCGGGGTCAATCAGCACGGCGACGACGCCTGCAACGGTATGACGACAGCATTACTGCAAGCCGCCCGTCTGGTGAGAGTTTCCAATCCTACTTTCGGATTCCGTTGGCATCCCAAGGTCAAGGAAGAAGTTCTGCGCGAATGTTTTGAGTGTATCCGTCAGGGTCTGGGTTATCCATCGATGCGCAACGATCCTCTTCTGATTGCCAACTCCATGTATTGGCACGGACATCCCATTGAGGAGGCTCGTACCTGGGTGCATCAGGCCTGCATGTCACCGTGTCCTACCACCAAGAAAGGTTTCCAACCGATGCGTATGGCCAATGCTACGGCCAACTGCGCCAAGATCATAGAATACGTCTTTACCAGTGGATTTGATCCCGTGGTCAACATGCAGATCGGAGCGGAAACACCGGATGCGGCGACATTCACCGATTTCGAGCAGGTATACGATGTCTGGGTTATTCAAATGAAAACAATTTTCAGTATTTTAACCCGCATGATAAATGCGGCAAGGGCTTATGCCCCTGGACTTACCCCGCGACCGTTCCTGTCGGCTATTTCCGAGCGTTCAGTAGAGAGTGGTCTGGATGTCATGACGCCTTCGCTCAGCCGCGGTAATTCCTGGATCACGGCATTTACCTGGGTGGAAAACGCCGATAGTCTGGCCGCAATCAAGAAACTGGTCTTCGAAGAGAAGAAATACACCATGGCTCAGTTGAAGAAGGCTATCACCGATGATTGGCAGGGTCATGAAGAGATGCGTCTGGACTTCGTCAAAAATGCACCCAAGTGGGGCAATGATGACGATTATGTCGATAACATTATGCTCCGATGCCTGCGGGATTGTGCCATTTTCGGACACGAGTTGAAAGATCCTATGGGTAACAACTGGCCGATTCTTCCGGAAAACGTCAGTGGTAATATTCACTATGCCAATGTCGTGGGTGCTCTGCCCAGCGGCCGCAGAAGAGGAGACGCTCTGTATGACGGTGGTATTTCTCCCGGTCCCGGTCTGGATAAGAAGGGACCGACCGCAGTTCTGAAATCATGTGGCAAGATAGATCACATCTCCGATGGCCGGGCCTTTCTGTTGAACCAGAGATTGTCGCCCACGCAAATGGCCGGAGAGAAGGGATACTCACTTTGGAAGGCATACATGGATACCTGGTACAATCTGGGACTGGATCACATTCAGTTTAACTGCGTATCCGATGAGACGCTGAGAAGTGCCCAGAGAGAGCCTGAAAAATATCAGGAAGTTATTGTTCGTGTTGCTGGATACAGTGCGCATTTTGTGGATATCAGCCGCAAGACGCAGGATAACATCATCCAGCGTACCGTTCAGGGAATTGGTTAGAACTTTAAGGGAGTGGGGGGGATGTCCTTTGGGCATTCCCCCATTCTCAGACTGAAATAAAATAAAAAAGGAAATACTATCATGGCAAGAATGAGCAGAGATAGTTTTGCAAAGGCAACAGGTGCATTTGGCAGGACGGCGGAGGATCTGGAGAAGGAAGCCCATGCGGATAAGATTCCTGAGAAGAATTGTGGTGTATGCAAGCACTATCTGGAAAACACCTATGCAAGCGATGGAAGAGGTACCTGTAGCATGTTGAAAGATGGTTCGGATATCACGAGTGATCCGCCGGTCTTCGTACTGGAGGGGAAAAACGGATACATGTTAAGAATTCTTACTGATGCGTCCAAGTGCAAATACTTTGAGAAAATGGAATTCATTGATCATGACGGCACGGAATGCAGCGATCCCATGTACCGTCGCTCGATGAGGCAGCTCCAGGATAAGTAAAAATTCAACTCACAGATATACAAAGGAGAATAAAAAACATGAAATG
>SCVW01000058.1 GCA_007244375.1 Smithella sp.
AAGAATGTCACAATAGTTTCCACACCCTCGAAATCTTCACCTGATATCGCACTGGAGTCTTCTGTAAAAAAAGTTACTGAGACTGTGTCATTGGAAATCTCTGAGAGTGAAATTTGGAATTCCAAGGTGGTGACACCACTATCTCCCTCCTGTATGAACGGGGTCTTTTCTGTAATGCTTAAAAGCGGAATTTGCTCATCTCTGGAAAAGGTTGTTACTGTGTTTTCTCTGATTAGTTCTTTTTTCGTTATGTCAAACAATAGTTCTTCATTACCGTGCATTGTGATTTGATTAAGAATTTCTTTATTTATGTGAGAAAGCATTTCTCCATTATTTACCATCACTTTCAATTCATCGGAGTTCGCTTTATTTGCAAGCGACAAAACAGAGTTGGCAGCATTTGAGGAATTTACTATTATGAGAAAACATAAACTGAAAAAGATTACAAAAATTGATTTCATCAGACCCTTCCTTTTTTACGTTACACTAATGAGGACGATTGCCCGAACATAATATTAGACTGCCTAAATGAAATTGGAAAATGCGGCTCGATGAGCCGTATATACTCTCCCAGCTACGATCTGTAATCCGATTGAATTATTAGTGGAATTGCTGCCTTAGTGCGTGTCACAAAATAACATTTACAGTTTATGCGGATTGTGGGCGTATAGCATAGTTCCACTCGCCATGGAATTCGTCACGGACGATGTTGACCTGGCGCAACTCCTTGTCCGAAACCTTAATTCCTTTGGGATACTTATTGGTATCGAGCTCGCACTTGACTGTCAGGCCTGTGCGGGTCTTCGTTGAAGCAATGAGGTTGACGATCACTTCATGACTCACAAGAGGTTTACCCCGCCAATTCTGACTGATGAAGGAAAAGAGTCGATGCTCGATCTTGTTCCACTTGCTGGTGCCCGGTGGGAAATGGCAAACCGATATGACAAGACCAGTTTCGTTGGCGAACTTCTGCAACTCGATCTTCCAGAGTCGAACTCTC
>SCVW01000028.1 GCA_007244375.1 Smithella sp.
TTTATTCTCCTTTGTATATCTGTGAGTTGAATTTTTACTTATCCTGGAGCTGCCTCATCGAGCGACGGTACATGGGATCGCTGCATTCCGTGCCGTCATGATCAATGAATTCCATTTTCTCAAAGTATTTGCACTTGGACGCATCAGTAAGAATTCTTAACATGTATCCGTTTTTCCCCTCCAGTACGAAGACCGGCGGATCACTCGTGATATCCGAACCATCTTTCAACATGCTACAGGTACCTCTTCCATCGCTTGCATAGGTGTTTTCCAGATAGTGCTTGCATACACCACAATTCTTCTCAGGAATCTTATCCGCATGGGCTTCCTTCTCCAGATCCTCCGCCGTCCTGCCAAATGCACCTGTTGCCTTTGCAAAACTATCTCTGCTCATTCTTGCCATGATAGTATCTCCTTTCTGTTATTATTCACTTTAATTACAAGTGGGGGAATGCCCAAAGGACATCCCCCCCACTCCCTTAAAGTTCTAACCAATTCCCTGAACGGTACGCTGGATGATGTTATCCTGCGTCTTGCGGCTGATATCCACAAAGTGCGCGCTGTATCCGGCAACACGAACAATAACTTCCTGATACTTCTCGGGCTCTCTCTGGGCGCTTCTCAGCGTCTCATCGGATACGCAGTTAAACTGAATGTGATCCAGTCCCAGATTGTACCAGGTATCCATGTATGCTTTCCAGAGTGAGTATCCCTTCTCTCCGGCCATTTGCGTGGGCGACAATCTCTGGTTCAACAGGAAGGCCCGGCCATCAGAGATGTGATCTATCTTGCCACATGATTTCAGAACTGCGGTCGGTCCCTTCTTGTCCAGACCAGGACCGGGTGAAATACCACCGTCATATAGGGCGTCTCCTCTTCTGCGGCCGCTGGGCAGAGCACCCACGACATTGGCATAGTGAATATTACCACTGACGTTTTCCGGCAGAATCGGCCAGTTGTTACCCATAGGATCTTTCAACTCGTGTCCGAAAATGGCACAATCCCTCAGGCATCGGAGCATAATGTTATCGACATAATCGTCATCATTGCCCCACTTGGGTGCATTTTTGACGAAGTCCAGACGCATCTCTTCATGACCCTGCCAGTCATCAGCAAGAGCCTTCTTTAATTGAGCCATGGTGTATTTCTTCTCTTCGAAGACCAGTTTCTTGATTGCGGCCAGACTATCGGCGTTTTCCACCCAGGTAAATGCTGTTATCCAGGAATTACCGCGGCTGAGCTTAGGCGTTAAAACGTCAAGACCGCTTTCTACTGAACGCTCGGAAATGGCCGACAGGAACGGTCGTGGGGTAAAGAAAGGAGCATATGCTCTGCCTGCATTGACCGCACGGACGAGAACAGAGAAGATCGTCTTCATCTGGGTAACCCAGGCATCGTATACCTGCTCGAAATCGGTAAACGTCGCCGCATCCGGTGTTTCCGCTCCGATCTGCATGTTGACTATGGGATCGAATCCACTGGTAAAGACATATTCTATGATCTTGGCGCAGTTGGCCGTGGCATTGGCCATACGCATCGGCTGGAATCCGCGCTTGGTCGTGGGACTAGGCGACATACAGGCCTGATGCACCCAGGTACGGGCCTCTTCAATGGGATGTCCGTGCCAATACATGGAGTTGGCAATCAGAAGAGGATCGTTGCGCATCGATGGATAACCCAGACCCTGACGGATACACTCGAAACATTCGCGCAGAACTTCTTCCTTGACTTTGGGATGCCAACGGAAACTGAAAGTCGGGTTGGCCACTCTCACCAGACGGGCGGCTTGCAGTAATGCTGTCGTCATACCGTTGCAGGCATCGTCGCCGTGCTGATTGACCCCGCCCAAGGTCCAGACCCAGGTTCCTTCAATACCCTGCAATCCTTCACGAACCCACTTAACTTTGTACTGAGAAACTTCAGCGGCTCTGATCAGGAACTCACCGACCAGGTCCAAAGCCGCTTCCTTGGTAATGCGCTTGTCAATATTGACGTCTTTTTCGTAATACGGACCATGATAGTAGTCCGGCCTCGCCGGCCAGGCGCCTTCAATAGCCTCGCTCCGACTGAAGAGTTGGATGAAGAGGTCATATTGCAGCGACTCCTGCAAAGTCCGGGGCGGCTTGGCCGGTACTCTCTCGCAGCAATCGGCAATCTGCAATAGTTCTTCCTTGCGTTTATTGTCGGTTTCGTAATTCTCCGCAATGATCTTGGCTAGACGGGCGTAGCGTTGAGCATGGCGGATACCGGCTTCAAGAGTTATTTTGTAAGCCTCCCAATTATTCATTTTTTCATACAATTTGATAATTTCTTGATTGGCAGTAGGTTCATGGGCATTGGCATCCGCTTCATCGAGATTCTTGTCAATTTCGGCAAGAACATCTTCAAATGCCCGCTTGCCGGTCATAATGTACTCGTAATCCTTGCCCGAATAACCTCCTCTAGCCATCGGAGTGCCCCACCCGATCGTACCGGAAAGAATCTTCATTAAGTCTGACACATCTACCAAAGGCATCACCCTGTCCGCATCACCTTTCCCCGACCAGTAAGCGATAACCTCATTGATAACTTTTAGACTTTCATCAAGTGGCTCTGGAATAACTGTAGAATCATTGAGAACCTCCGCGTTCAGGATCGTGGCCAAAGTTGGATCCCAGCCAATTGTGTTGGGCAAGCTACCTACGTAGCTTACAATTTGAGCATGATCGGTGATGAAGATGGTTTTGCTGTCCAGATAATCTGCAAAAATCTTTGCTTGTTTAACGACAAACGGATCCGGTGAAGCCTCTAATTCACGTGCCTTCTGTGTCTGCAATACAGCCTGTTCCAAATCAACCTGCAATCCGGCCGGATAAAGTCCACCGATTGCTCCTTTCTTCCAGATGGCTTTTCTGAGATAATCCAATCTCTTCGACCGCTTTTTCTCGGCGGCCCACCACCATTCTTGTTTCTTTTCTAGATCTTGAATACTAGCATTTTTTGCTGGTTCTGCCATAAAATTTCCTCCCTTCTTAACCTTTGGCTTTTCAGCTGACTCCCCTTTTAATACGGGTAAGCATATGATCTGTTTTTATTTCTTCTCAAATGAAGAGCACGAACTCGCATCCATATTTGCTCCTACCGGTTTTGCTTTGTAGTAAGCTTGTCTTGGATCAACCACTCTTTGAACGCAGTC
>SCVW01000040.1 GCA_007244375.1 Smithella sp.
TGTTTTAACCGTCGGTTCTCTTCCTCCAATACCTTCAGTTTCCTGGCATCGCTTACGCTCATTCCGCCATACTTGGCCTTCCAGTTGTAGTATGTCGCGTCGCTGATCCCATGTTTGCGGCATACTTCCATTACTTTCTCGCCTCTCTCAGCCTCCTGCAAAATACCGATGATCTGCTCCTCCGTAAATCGCTTCTTCATCCGTGCCTCCTTAAAGTGTTTTTCTATTCTACACTCTAATTAACTCTGGCACAACTTTCGGGGGGTATTCCCCGGCCTACAAATTATTTAATGTCCGATTATTTGATGCAAACGCGGCGCACCTGTTTAAAATCGGTAAAACCTTTGATAGCCTTCAGAATACCGTCTTGAAGAAGTGTTGTCATACCTTCGCTTTTTGCCTTGTCTCTCAAAACCTCTACAGTTTCGTGCTTTTGTACCATTCTCTTGATATCTTCGGTTCCGATTAAGAGTTCGTGAATACTCATTCTTCCTCTATATCCGGTATTATTGCAGAAATCGCAGCCTTTTGGCTGATAAAGTTTAAAGTCATCATTGTAAGGAATATTCAGTTTATCAAATTCTTCCTTATTGTAACTATAGGAGATTTCGTCGTATTCTTCTCTTGTCGGATGATATTGTTCCTTGCACTTTTTACAGAGAGTTCGTACAAGACGCTGAGCGAGAATACCCAGTAAAGCATCTGCGAAATTAAGAGGATCAATGCCCATATCCAGCAAGCGTACAATAGTTTCCGGAGCGCTGTTGGTGTGCAGGGTGCTGAATACCAAGTGACCGGTAAGCGATGCCTCAACACCTGTCTTTGCCGTTTCGTAGTCGCGCATTTCACCGACCATTATAATGTCAGGATCGGCACGCAGAAACGCACGCATAGCGGCAGCAAAATCGAATCCTATCTTGGGGTGTACCTGTACCTGACGCAAACCGTATTGGGTAATTTCTACGGGATCTTCCGCTGTCCAGATTTTTCTGTCCGGCCGGTTAATGTGATGTAGTGCGGCATGTAATGTTGTCGTTTTACCGGAGCCGGTAGGACCAACGCACAAAATCATGCCGTAAGGTTTGGAAATAATATTAGTCAGTTCATTATAATTGCGTGGTGATAAAGCCATCTCTTCCAGAGGCATTGTTTCGCCTTTAGCGAGTATTCGCATTACAACATCTTCCACGCCACCCTGGGTCGGAATTGTCGCTACACGTAATTCAATTTCCTCTCCTGTAGAGCGTCTGAATTTAATTTTCCCGTCCTGTGGCAGTCTTTTAATGGTAATATCAAGATTCGACATGATTTTGATTCTCGAAATAAGGGCGGCGCGGTAGCTGAAAGGGACCGTTTGATAAAGACCGCAGTCTCCATCAATGCGAAACCTGATTTCTACGTTCTTTCTGTCTACATTGGGTTCGACATGTATATCCGAAGCGCGGCGGTTATAGGCATCGTTAATAATTTTATTAACCAGCTGCATGATGACACTATCGGATTCGGTAACAACCTCGTCGCCTTCTTCGTCTTCATGTGCTGAGTCGTCACCTTCCATTCGCCCTAATATTTCTGTAAAAGAGTGTTCATCTTCGGGAGAATTATAAAAAAGATTAATATACTTTATTATGTCTTCTTCTAATGCAACGTCGTAAATTATCTGCTTGGTTTTTAAAAGAGTTTCGATAGTATCTTTTTTGATGATGTTGTTCGGATCATCCATGATTACGTGAATTTTGTCACCAATTTTTTCCAGCGGTACCCAGAGTTCACGGCGCAGATAATTTTTTTTCAAATCTTTGATTAAATGACCCGGGATAGGTATTTTCTCATTGTATCTGATGAAACGACAATTGTAAAATTCCTCGAAAGCGCGGCCAATATCCTCTTTGGATATCTTATATTTCTTCATGAGGAAATTTTCCATGGATTCTTTTTTTTCACGTGCTTCTTTCCAGGCGCTTTCCAGTTCTTCTTCCTTCATCAGGTCGTGAGTTATCAAGTAATCAAAACGTGTTTTCCGGTGACGGACAAAACGTTGTTGATTGTAGAAAGCAACACCGAGAACTTCGGCAATTTCCAGAGCAAGGGCTATCTCCTCTTCAGAGAATTTTCCCTCGCCGACTTTTTTATTGATAATCTGGATAACACCCATGAGTTGGCTGCTGTGGTATATCGGAGCGGCAAGAATTTGCCTGGTTTTAAATCCTGATTTTTTATCCCAACTGTCATCAAAAGTTAATTCCGGTTCGATACTTTTTAGTTCCTTTAGATTGTAAGCGTTTTCGATATTGATTATCGTGCCCGTGTTCGCTACGTAGCCGGCGATGCTTCTGTTATTTATTGGCAATCTGATTTCCTTGAGTTGTGTTCCGGCCAGAAACATGGAATAAATTTCGTTGCGTGTTTTATCGACGACATACGTTGTTATTGAATTGGCATTGAAAAGGTTGAGAATGCCACTCTTTAAATCGATAAGAATTTGTTTGATGTTCTGCGCGGCATGAATACGATTGGTTATATCCAATAATTCCTTGCGTGTTCGGGAAGTTCCGTTTATACCTGATGCCGAAGGTGGAGTTAACTGGCCGTTCATGAATTATTTTTCCTTAAAATTAAGAAACTTAATTTATATTAACAAGGATTTATATTAATGTCAATTCGCCTTATGTTTCGAGCATGGAGAACAGAAAAAAATCAGTCAGAAGTAACAATTTTAGAAAAATCGGCAATTTTATGGAAAAGGGCTGATATTTCCGCCAAAAGCGATAGACGGTTAAAACGAATCTTTTCATCCTTATCCATAACCATTACGTTATCAAAAAAAACATCCACATACGGACGCAAAGCAGCCAGTCTATTCAGAGCGGCAATGAAATCTTTTTCAATTATTCCCTTTTCCACCCGGGTTTTGATATCATCAAAAGAAGAGAAAAGTTTTATTTCCGCTTCCTGGGAAAGCAGATTTACATCAACCTGACCATTTTGGAAATCTTTCAAAATATTATCCACGCGCTTAAAAGCGGTGGAAACAGGTTCGAAATCGGGATTTTGACGGAAAGACTGCAAAGCCTTGACCTTTTCAATAACCTCGACAAGTTCATCAATATCCGTAGATAAAACCGCATCCACCGTATCATAAGCGTATCCCTGGCTGATAAGTTGGTTCTGAAGGCGTCCCTTAAAGAATTCCAGAATATCCTTTTTAACTTCGTCGGCCGGTTTTTTCAGAACGTCTTTGAGTTGATTCAGGCTTTCGTCAATCAGAAAACTCAAGCTTAAAAAATAGCCGCGGGATAAAATAATATTAATGATGCCTAAAGCCTGGCGGCGCAGCGCATAAGGGTCGGCTGTCCCGGTCGGCGGCATACCTACGCCAAAGAAACCGGCGATAGTGTCGATTTTATCGGCGATGCCGACAATCGCTCCTTCATCTGTTTGCGGCAGGTCACCGCCCGCGACGATTGGTAAATAATGTTCATAAATGGCATTGGCGATTTCTGGTTTCTCTCCGGCAATGAGGGCGTATTCACGGCCCATAATACCCTGAAGCTCGGAAAATTCACCAACCATCAAAGACTCCAGATCAGCCTTGGCCAGCAGCGCTGCACGATCAACATTCTTCTTGACGGATGGTTTTACTTTGGCAGCAATTTTTACGGCCAGTTTGCGGAAACGCATAACTTTTTTATGTGATGTTCCCAGAAGCGTGTGGAAAACAACTTTTTTAAGCGATTCCACTCTGTCTTCCAGAGAAACTTTTTTATCTTCTTCAAAAAAGAAAGATGCGTCAGCAAGACGCGCCCTTAATACTCTTTCATTGCCTTTTGCCACGACACGGATATCGTTAGGTCTGGTGTTGCTGACAGCGATAAAATACGGCAGAAGTTTTCCCTCTTTATTGACGACGGGAAAATATTTTTGATGAGAGATCATCGTTGTTGTCAGAACTTCTTTGGGGATTTTTAAAAAATCTTCGTCAAAATTACCGCGAACTATTACGGGAAACTCAACCAAAAAACTGACTGTTTCCAGCAAATCGTCGGTATAATAAAGATTTCCTCCGATTTCAGCAGCAGCTTTTTGAGCTTCGTCCAGAATCATATTTTTTCTTTCAGTATGATCGGCAATCACATAATTCTCTCTGGTCTTTTTTAGATAATTTTCAAAGTCATTAACGGCAAAGGAATCCGGACTCATAAAACGGTGCCCCCGTGAAACATTGCCGCTTTCAATATCCTCAATTTTCAGAAAAATAACATTTCCGCCGTATAACGCCAGAATCCAGTGTACCGGACGGGCGAAGCGCAAATTGTAACTTGCCCAGCGCATAGATTTGCGGAAGGGAATAGCCAGCATGAAATTCTTAAGAATATCAGGAAGAAGTTCTTTTGTGGGTTGTCCGGTGATGGTTTTGCGCGCACCGATATATTCGCCCTTTTCGGTTGTGATGGTTTCCAGTTGGGAAATCTCCAGCCCCTGCCCCCGGGCGAAGCCGACGGCGGCTTTTGTCGGTTGACCGTTTTCATCAAAGGCTGCCTTTTTTGCCGGTCCCAATTTCTCAATCGTCTGATCTTCCTGTTTAGGGGACAAGTCAGTTATGTAAAGAACCAGGCGGCGCGGCGTGGCCATACATTTGATGCCTTCAAAAGCAATACGTTTTTCCGCAAGTGTTTTACGGATAATTTCTTCCATATCAACAATGGCTCTGGATAGAAATCCCGCGGGAATTTCTTCTGTGCCGATTTCAAAAAGCAGTTCGTTACTCATTTTATCTCCGGATATTTATAAAGTCTTCAGAAGGGGATACCCCATTTCTTCACGTTGTTTCATATAAAGTTCAGCGCTGATTCTGGCCAGATTTCTCACCCGGCCGATGTAACTGGTTCGTTCGGCCACGCTGATTGCGCCGCGGGCGTTAAGCAAATTGAATGTATGTGAGCATTTCAAACAGTAATCATAAGCGGGCAGGGGAAGATTTTTTTCGGCGATACGCATGGCTTCTTCTTCATAAGTATCGAAAAGCCTGCGCAGCATGGGAATGTCAGCTATTTCGAAGTTGTAAGTGGAAAACTCCACTTCGCTGCGGTGGTGAACATCTCCGTATTTAATTTTATCCGTCCACTGCAAATCATAAACATTATTAACACCCTGGATGTACATGGCAATGCGTTCAGTGCCATAAGTCAGTTCGGCGCAGACAGGATTGCAGTCGAAACCGCCAACCTGTTGAAAATAAGTGAACTGAGAAATTTCCATGCCATCGAGCCATACTTCCCAGCCCAGTCCCCACGCGCCCAATGTCGGAGATTCCCAGTCGTCCTCTACAAAACGTATGTCATGATTGAGCGGATCAATACCGAAACTTTTTAACGAATCAAGATAAAGTTCCTGAATGTTGACAGGCGATGGTTTCATGATGACCTGATACTGGTAGTAGTGCTGCAGGCGGTTGGGATTTTCGCCGTAACGTCCGTCAGTAGGACGACGGGATGGCTGAACATAGGCAACGTTCCACGGCTCCGGTCCCAGCGCGCGCAGACAGGTTGCGGGGTGAAATGTTCCGGCTCCCACTTCCATATCGTAAGGCTGTTGAATAACACATCCTTGAGAATCCCAGTATTTTTCGAGGGCAAAAATTAATTCCTGAAAAGTCACAATTTTCTCCTTCAAGTCTGAAACGAAAAATTCGTCAAAATTGACAGTATAATACCCAAAAATAACAGGTAGCTAAGTAACATGCCGGACATTCCGGTGTCAATATAAAAAGGATGAAACCGTTTTAATAATTCGTTGACATGTATAAATTGCTCAGATACATCACAAAGTAAATACCGATACACTTCCTTCTGTCCAGTTGCCTGTCATTTAAAAAAGATATTAAAGGCAATTAATTTTTGAGAGGTAAAAATAAAATCTAAAATTTTATAACGGAGAGATAATATGTCTGAAAACATGGTTGTTATAATTACAGGAGGGTCGAGTGGATTGGGTAAGGCATTGGCACAACGTTTTATTAAAGACGGTGCCACTGTAGTGTTAGTTGCCCGGAATAAGCAAAAATTAGCGGTAGCGAAGGATGAGCTCTTGAGATCCTGTGAAGACAGTAGTAAAGTTGCGACATTCAACTGCGATGTTGCGGATTTCTCTGCAATTGAGAAAACATTCAAAGATATTATCGACAGTATTGGTAAGATAGACATATTAATTAATTCCGCAGGTATTTTAAGGGAAGGTTATTTTGAGAAACTGCCAATTAAAATTTTCCATGAAATCATGGACATTAATTATTTTGGTACGCTTAATTGCATTCAGGCGGTTATACCGTTTTTAAAAAAGCAGGGTGGAGGCAGAATCGTTAATATCGCTTCCTTGGGTGGTAGATTCGGTTGTTTCGGATATGCCGCTTATTGTTCTTCAAAATTTGCGGTTGCCGGTCTTTCAGACACTTTGCGTTGCGAACTAAAACCATTAAAAATAAAAATCCAACTGGTTTGTCCGCCCGAATTCGACTCGCCGATGGTAGATGATCTGAATACATATCGTACGGAAGAAAATCGTGCCGTGGCACAAACCACTACTGTTTTATCTATTGAACAAACAGCCGATGAAGTTTTCACCGGCATCATGCGGGATCATTATCTTATCATTCCCGGACGCATCTCGCGGCTACTGGATTTAGGCAACCGCTGGCTTCCGTCCCTTAGTCGCGCTGTTGTTGATTATAAAATTAAGAGAGTTTACCGGGGAGCATCAGACTGATGTGCTTAACCATAATTTAGTTGAATTACTTTTAAAACTCGAAATAGAAATTTACCTGCGGTTCAATTATTCCGCCGATTGTTTCCAATGATTTGATTTTTAAATCACTGTAAATCAAAGATGTCATAGCATTTATCATTTTTGATAATTGTTCATCATCGCTGTTAGAATACTTTTCGAATCTGTCCGGCATAAACGAGCCTGGCTGGTGAAAAGTAAATTTAATGGCATCCGGTAAGAACTTTTTCCCCGATTTTTGCGGCAAAGTTTTGTCCCGATCGACGGGCGCGGGAAACATATCCATATCTCTGAAGTCTTCAGAAATATGAGAGTTTATGTCAACAACAGGTATATTTTTAATTAAAATTTCCTTGTCTGAATTATCCAGTACTAAATTAATGTCCGCCCTAAAGGGCTGCCAACTGAAAATGAAGCCGGCAGCATTAGCCGATATAGCTAATGTTTGAAAGAGGCAGGGAATTATTATGAAGACTTTTAATTCTATAAATTTTTTTATACACTTCATCAAATATTTCCTGCTTTTTGAGGTAGCTTTATCTTTTGTCCGTATAACAACGGATCGTTGCTCTTCATATTATTAATTTTGAGTAATTCCTGCACCGTCGTCGAATTATCTTTCGCCAAGAAAAATAGCGTATCTCCTTTTTTAACTGTATAAATTCTATAAGCCTTTTTCCGGTCGGAAGAGTTATCCTTTTTGTCCGGTACGTTATCAGTTATCTTTTCGTTATCTTCATCTTTGTTTGCAGGTACGATAATTCTTTGGTCTATGTAAAGAGGGTCTTCCGGTTTCATATTGTTAAGCTCCAAAAGAATCCCGACTTTTGTATTAAAAAGTCTTGCCAATGAAAAAAGTGTATCGCCTCGCTTTACCTTATAATAATTTGTTATAACTTCGTTACTTTTAGAAGCAGCGGCCGTTCCTGATAGATATTCCGCTACTGAGGATGTTATAGATGCAGCAAGTGTTTTCTGAAACTTGGGTTTTTTCAGTAATCTTTCTTCCTCCGGGTTGGATATGTATGCTGTTTCGACTAATACCGCCGGAATATCCGGTAATTTCAATACACGAAAAGGCGCTTCCTGAACACTTTTATATTTCAGGCAATTAACTACATCGAGGTATTTCATTAAAATGCCGGCATAAATTTTCGACAGGTTAATTGTATTGGTCTGAAACATGTTCATTATAATTTGATTGGATTCATTATTTCCTTCGCTGTCGGGTACGCCGCCGAGAATGTCCGACAAGTTTTCATTTCTGGCCAGTAGTCTTGCGGCTTCATTACTGGCAGCCCCGGTAGAAAGACAATATACCGAACTGCCTTTGGCACTGCGGTTTCTGGCCGCGTCCGCATGAACACTTATAAATAAGCTTGCACCCAGGTCTTTGGCTTTTTGTAAACGTTTTTTGAAGGAAACATAATAATCGCCATCACGTGTCAGGACTGCCCGGTAGCCGGGGATTTTATTAATGGATTTTTTGATTTCACGGCCAATGGAAAGCACGATATTTTTTTCATAAGTTCCGTTTTTTCCTATGGCACCGGGATCTTCACCGCCATGACCGGGATCAATGACAATTATTTTTTTCTGTTTTAAGGTTGGTAGCCGACCAATTGTTTTTTCTTCTTTGGATATCTGTTCCAGAATAATATCCACTACAACCCTGTCAGGCTTATCCTGAAATTTCTTTAATTTAAAAACTTCAATTTTTTGGCGTTTATCCAAAAAAAATTCAATTTCAACCACATCCTCAGCAGTGTGATGAAAAACAATCTTTTTTATTCCGGGTTTGTCGATGAAAACTTCAGGAGATATTGATTTATGGACTGAGGATTCCCTGAAATTCAAAACGAGAAAATTTTCACTTTCCTTGACTTCATAAACCGGCACGCTGTCAACATCCAAGACAATTCTTGTGTGATCCGGTGCTGCCCAATGGCGAACATTTAGTATTTCCATGGAGGCATAACAAGTGGTAGAAATCAAACTTAAGATCAAAATTGTCAGGGAATAAATGAATTCTTTTAAAATTTTATTTTCTTTATACATCATGAATAAAAAATAACAAATTTGTTAAGGAACTGCAACTGTTAGATAGAAAAGATATTGACAAGCTTAATTGATAGTGTCATTTTCTCAGCAAAGAGAATAATAAGTGGATAATTGAAAGTATCTATGATCGAAAATATTTTTAAGGAAACTTTATTAAATCAGTCAGCGTTTGCCGTAACCTGGGAGTTGGTGCCGGGTAGAGGTGCAAAAGAATCGGTTCAGGAAAAAACCGTAACCCTGGCCAGACAGGCAGCCGGAGGCGGAAAGATATGCGCCGTTACTTTGACGGATAATCCGGGTGGAACCCCGGCTATGTCCGCAGATTTTATGGGTACTGAAATTGTAAAACTGGGCATTGAGCCGCTTGTCCATTTTACCTGCAAAGACAAAAACCGTAATCAAATCGAAAGCCAGCTTTATGCTCTGGACAGGGCGGGAGTGAAAAACGTTCTGGTTATGAGCGGCGATTATCCGGTGTCCGGTTACCGGGGTAGACCGGCACCTGTTTTTGATCTGGACCCGATTCATACTTTGCAATTGATATCGGAGATGAATAAGGGGCTCACATATCCGGGAATCAAAGGTGATATTCGTCATCAGCCCAGCAATTTTTTCCCGGGAGCTGTCGTTTCTCCCTTCAAGGCAACGGAATCGGAACAGATGCTCCAGTATTACAAACTGAAAAAGAAAATTGACGCAGGCGCTCAATTCATAATTACGCAACTGGGATACGATGCAAGAAAATTTCATGAAGCATTCCTATTTATGAAACAAAGCGGTTTTAATTTACCGCTGATCGGGAACATCTATATCCTTCCGTATGGTGCGGCCAAGATGATGAATCGTAACGAACTGCCGGGTTCTGTTGTTACGGACAAGCTTCTGACGGAGGTGGACAAGGAGAGAACTAATTCCGATAAGGGAGAAGGGGCCAGAATACTGCGTGCGGCCCGAATGTATGCTATATTAAAGGGTATAGGTTATAACGGTGTTCATATCGGCGGACACAATATTAAATATGAACAGGTGGAAAAGATTATTGCGCAGGGTGAAGAACTTACCTCTCAATGGAAAGATTTGGTTCAGTATTTTGATTACCCCATTCCCGGTGGCTTTTATTACTTTGATCGTGATCCAAAAACAGGCCTCAATCTGGATAAGCCTATGGCCAGAGAGTCGCGGCCACTTGATGCGAAAATAGAATTAACTTACGGTTTTTCACGCTTTTTCCATAATCTCATATTTGAGCCTGGCAAAAAACTCTATGGTCCCATGAAAGGATTAAGTGGCAAAGTGACAGGGAAAAAAATGGAGAAGCTTATTCATAAGCTGGAACATTGGACCAAAGTAGTGCTCTTTGACTGTAAGGATTGCGGGGACTGTGCCTTGATAGATGTGGCGTATCTTTGTCCGATGTCACAGTGTCCGAAGAATCAACGCAACGGGGCCTGCGGGGGAAGCTTTGAAGGATGGTGCGAAGTCTATCCGGGGAAGAAAAAATGCGTCTACGTGCGCGCCTATGCCCGCTTGAAGAAGCACGGTGAAGAAGCGCAATTGTCTAGCAATATTGTCGAGCCATGTAATTGGGACCTTTATCAAACCTCATCATGGATCAATTACTATTTAGGGAAAGACCATTCATCGAAAAAACGTGGTGGTAATTCCTCCGGAAATTAAGAATTTTATTTTACCTATACCAGCACAAATATCAAATATTAAAAACATCACGATTATTGATTGAACATTGGATTTAGATAGTGTAGAAGGTCGAGTCGTGGGCGATTAGCTCAGTTGGATAGAGTACTGGCCTCCGAAGCCAGGTGCCGTGAGTTCGAATCTCACATCGCCCACCAATTATAATTGATAGAAATCATTGCATCAAAATAACCAAAGATTTTCCGATGTCGGGAATCATTTTAACTTCATGATGAAGAAAGTCCGAGAAGCTTTCGTAACTTTCGTGGTTCCATTATTGCGCGTCCCCTGGCTTTGGCCAGGGAAACAATTCGTTGAACAAAATCATGGTTTGTAGCAAGGATTGTACGCTCATCGTCGAACCAGATATTATCTTCAAGCCCTGTCCTGACTCCTCCTCCGTAAGCAATGGAAACGGCGTTCATGGGAAGTTGCGAATTACCGATGCCGGCAACAGAATAAAAAGATCCCTCCGGGAGTTCATTAATCATATAACCCAGATGCATCAGGTTAGCCTGCGCGCAGGCAATGTTGCCAAGCAGCAGAGTAAAATAATATGGTTTAGTGAGTAATCCCTTTTTGATCAAATATTTTGCATAATTAATCATGCCAACGTCAAAAGCCTCCAACTCGGGTTTAATGTTTTTTTTCAACATTTTTTTCGCCAGAGCCTGAATCAAATCCGGAGTATTTACGCTGGATGTCTTATTAAAATTCAAAGAGCTTAGCGTTAAAGAGGCCATGTCCGGTTTCAAATCATCTTCAAGGTCGAGAACGTCAGCGCGTTTTTCAAATTCGTTGAAATTGCGCCCGCTTGTAGAAACACAAATCACGAGATCTTTATCTTTGTTTCGTATACCGCTGATGATTTCAGCATATGTATCTTTATTATATGTATTCTCTTCGTTATCATCACGCGCGTGTAGATGCACACTGGTGATACCCAACGTTCGGCAATGTAAAACATCAGAGACGATCTCCGCTGGTGTCATTGGAACATGCATGGTCATCTTACGCTGTGGAATTAAACCGGTCGGAGCAAGATTTACAATTAAATCGTTATTTTTTTCAGTAATCATAATAAAAAGTAGTTATCGATTTTTAAAATAGCTAAATCAACAGGAGTCAAAATTGCCTGATTTAATAATAATTTTAATGCAGGTAAAAATATAGCAGGCGATTTCACCTGTCAAGAAAAACCTGACCATACGATATAGATTTAGATTATTTGTCAGAATTTAACGCCAAAAGAAAGGGAAACGCGATTTTTCTTCCAGTCGCCACCATCGTTTATTTTTTGGTGAATGGGATCGAATAGCTTTATCCCATTTTGTTACAATGTTATATTTTAAAGATGTTCTGGTTTTATTCCAATCGTTTCGGAGTTCTTCTTCATTAAATTTGTAATGAGAACCCCATTTGTTTTTAATATCCGAGCGGCGTAATTTATTGAACAATTGTTTGTGCCGTTCAAACACGAAATCAAATGATAAATATTTAAAATGAAGATTCAGCAATTCGTCTCGTTCAGGATATTTGAGTTTGCCTTCAGGACAAGCTTCATGTCTGCCCTTTTGAAAATTAGTTTCTGTTGTTGTATTGGGATCGAATAAACTCAGTTTGTTGAAAGGTTGAGAAGGAGCACCATGAGGAACGTCGTTGATCAAATCGAAATTATCACAGGGAAATTCTTCGGATAACATTTGATATCCTAAAGCGGGAATGGCTGTGATTTCTTCACTTTTGCATTTAATCAAAAATTTAATTAGATCGGGATGATAAAGAAATTCATCAACGGCGGTAATAATCACCCAGTCGGCAGTTCCCTTGCTTTCCTTCCAGCAACTGTTATGTACTGACTGGGCGGAAAGGACGAAAGAATTATTATCTGATTCCGGAAAAGGTCGTACTTCTGCACGAGGATGATTATTGATTAATTCGATTGTCCGATCATCTGACTTATCATCGAAAAAAATATATCGATCGACAAATTTATCGTAGTGCTTAAAGAAAAAAGGCAGCATCCTTTCTTCGTTCCAGCAAATGGAATATAAATGTATTAACGGTTTATTCATGTTAAAATTTAATATTGTTTTCTTTGATTTTCTTCGCTGGATTTCCAACAACTACGGAATAATCGTTGACGTCTTTGGTAACTACGGATCCTGCTCCAACAATTGCATGTTTGCCGATTTTAACTTCAGGTAAAATCACAGCTCCTGTGCCAATTAATGAACCTCTCTCAATCGTAACGTTTCCGCCGGTGATAACTCCCGGACCGATAGAAACAAAATTATCAAGATAAAGATGGTGCCCGAGAGATGCACTCCTGTTGATGAAAACAAAATTTTCGATTTTCGACTGAGAACCGATAACAACCCTCTTGTTAATAAAACATCCTTCTCCGTGCTTAAAGTTGTAAGGAAGATCATTATTTCTATCGCTTAAAATCTTATATGGTTGTAGACCTAAATTCAAGGCTTCAGTTACGGCAACAAGCCTGTTGCAGGGAGTAAATAAAGGGCATAAAAAAGGTATAGATAAATCGATTGAAGAAATTTTAGAGATATCGGTTACCTTTTCTTGAAAGGTTGCGTAAGAAGGAGAGCCTTTCTGATTATTAATTATTGCGGCAATGGAAATGTTGTTTTTCAAACAGACTTCTTCAAAATCGACAATTATGTTGGATCCGGAAGCATATAAGATTATTTTTTCTTCGATCATAGAATAGTGACCTTCTTACTTGTTTCTTCAACTTGATAATCAGGTGATTTTAACCTGATTATATCGGAATAAATAAAATCACAACTAATAAACTATAAAAAGTAAGATTTTATATGTCAATTAAATCTTATTATAAAAAGTTCAAGACCTGTTTTAATTTTGAAGCAATGGATAATTCCCATGGCTAATCTGGAATCAGTATTTACAGGAATCAGTATTTCATTGACACACCCAAGTATTGTTTTTATACTCAAAAATGAATTCTCAACTTAAATAAATGAGATTTTAAGCAATTACTAATAGTTATAGCCACGTTTTCCCTTTGTCAAATAGAAGGTAACGGTTTATGAAGTGGACAGGTAAAAAAGTTGGCTTGGCCTTGGGCGGAGGCGGTGTCCGGGGATTTTCTCATATCGGTGTCCTTAAAGTACTGGAAGAGGAATGTATTGCTGTAGATCTGATTGTAGGAACAAGTGCCGGAGCTTTGATCGGTGGTGCTTATGCCAGCGGTCAGTCTCTTCGGGAAATTCAGGATAAAATTGATGCTTATCTTGCCAGTTCTGAATTTGATGATTCAACGATCAAGTCAATTGGTCAGACCTTTTCATCGGAAAACAAGAATTTTTTCAGAAAAGCACAAAACTTTGTTATGAACCGTTTTTGGTTTGCCCGGGCATTCTATAAACCTTCCATAGTCCCTTCCGGTGATTTCCAATCTTTGATTAATTATTTTATTCCGGATATGGATATTCGTGAGACAAAAATTCCTTTCCGTGCGGTATCTACTGATCTTGTTACAGGCAGAAAAATTGTCCTATCCGAAGGTTCGCTTCGTCAGGCAATATTGGCAAGTTCTTCCGTTCCCGGTGCGGTGGAGCCGGTGCGTTATGGAGAATTGATTCTGGCTGATGGCGGCATTACAAGTGTAGTCCCCGTATATGCAGCGCGTGAAGCTGGTGCCGATGTTGTCATTGCCGTGACAGTAGATCGTGAAGAGCCCGCGTTCATTAATATTGAAACGGGAAAGGATGTTTTGTATCGGGCTGGAGAAATTACAAGCAGCGCTCTTCAGGTCAGAGAACTGGAAAGTGCGGATGTTATCATACGTCCACAGGTCGGAAATCTCCACTGGATGGATTTCACTAGGATAGGTGAATTGGTTAAGATTGGAGAGAAAGCTGTCAGAGAGTCTTTGAAAGAAATACACGCATCCCTTCCACTTTATCGACGCCTTACCCGTCTTGGACGACGTTTTATAAAAAAATAATAAAAGTAATTTCTGTGAGAGTTTGTATTGCCGAGCATTCATGCAAATTCGCCAATTATTTTCAACAGCGAATAAAACTATAAATAATAAATGTTTATGCGATACTAATAAATATAGCGATTAAATGCTTGTTTTTAAAACGGATTTGTGAATAAGTATGCCATACAGAAAATAATTTTTCCCCCCCCAACGGATATAATTATGAAAATAAAAACTCAAGAGCTTTTTAATTTTTATTCTCATCTTGCAGGGATGATTGCTGCTGTCATCGGCACTGTCTTTCTGGTAATGGTGGCCGGTCAGTCGGCATCCGGTCTTGTTACGGCGCTTATTTATGGAATTTCTGTTGTTTTCCTTTTTTTAGCAAGTTCTCTTTACCATGCCTTCAAAAAGGAAGAAAATGAGATATCCTTCTGGAGAAGAATGGATAAACTGGCAATATTTTTCATGATCGCAGGAACATTTACTCCCGTATGTTATTTTTATCTGGAAGGTGCTTACAGATGGTCTATGATTGCCTTCCAGTGGAGTCTTGTGGGTGTCGGTTTGTTTTTGCAGATCTTTTCCCCGAGAGCTCCACGCAAACTATATGCGGCAATATATATATCAATGGGCTGGTCAGGGCTTTTCGTTATTAAACAGGTTCTCGCCAATATGCCTTTTTGTCAGGGAGTCCTTCTATTTTCCGGCGGTGTTGCTTTCACAGTGGGTGGCATTATTTATGCCGTAAAAAAACCAAGAATGTTTCCCGGTATTTTCAGTTTCCATGAACTATTTCATATAATGGTATTGATTGGCGGAATTTTACATTATGCCATGATTTATAGAGTTTATTCCAATCTTGTCGCCTGAATATTGGAACAGCAACCTCCAGCTCCCTGTAAATATATTCCCGTTCAAAAAATTGCTTGACAAAAAACTAATTTGGCGTTTTGTAATTTTTCGAGTTTTACTGAGGGGGGAATACCCCCCGAAAGTTGTGCCAGAGTTAATTAGAGTGTAGAATAGAAAAACACTTTAAGGAGGCACGGATGAAGAAGCGATTTACGGAGGAGCAGATCATCGGTATTTTGCAGGAGGCTGAGAGAGGCGAGAAAGTAATGGAAGTATGCCGCAAACATGGGATCAGCGACGCGACATACTACAACTGGAAGGCCAAGTATGGCGGAATGAGCGTAAGCGATGCCAGGAAACTGAAGGTATTGGAGGAAGAGAACCGACGGTTAAAACATATCGTTGCGGATCTGACATTAGATAATCAGGCC
>SCVW01000044.1 GCA_007244375.1 Smithella sp.
TAACATGTATCCGTTTTTCCCCTCCAGTACGAAGACCGGCGGATCACTCGTGATATCCGAACCATCTTTCAACATGCTACAGGTACCTCTTCCATCGCTTGCATAGGTGTTTTCCAGATAGTGCTTGCATACACCACAATTCTTCTCAGGAATCTTATCCGCATGGGCTTCCTTCTCCAGATCCTCCGCCGTCCTGCCAAATGCACCTGTTGCCTTTGCAAAACTATCTCTGCTCATTCTTGCCATGATAGTATCTCCTTTCTGTTATTATTCACTTTAATTACAAGTGGGGGAATGCCCAAAGGACATCCCCCCGCTCCCTTAAAGTTCTAACCAATTCCCTGAACGGTACGCTGGATGATGTTATCCTGCGTCTTGCGGCTGATATCCACAAAATGCGCACTGTATCCAGCAACACGAACAATAACTTCCTGATATTTTTCAGGCTCTCTCTGGGCGCTTCTCAGCGTCTCATCGGATACGCAGTTAAACTGAATGTGATCCAGTCCCAGATTGTACCAGGTATCCATGTATGCTTTCCAGAGTGAGTATCCCTTCTCTCCGGCAAGCTGGGTCGGAGACAATCTCTGGTTCAACAGGAAGGCACGGCCATCAGAGATATGATCTATCTTGCCACATGATTTCAGAACTGCGGTCGGTCCCTTCTTATCCAGACCGGGACCGGGTGAAATACCACCGTCATACAGAGCGTCTCCTCTTCTGCGGCCGCTGGGCAGAGCACCTACGACATTGGCATAGTGAATATTACCGCTGACGTTTTCCGGCAGAATCGGCCATGTATTCCCCATGGGATCTCTTAGTTCACGTGCAAAAACAGCACAAGACCGCAGGCATCGGAGCATAATGTTATCGACATAATCGTCATCATTGCCCCACTTGGGTGCATTTTTGACGAAGTCCAGACGCATCTCTTCATGACCCTGCCAATCATCGGTGATAGCCTTCTTCAACTGAGCCATGGTGTATTTCTTCTCTTCGAAGACCAGTTTCTTGATTGCGGCCAGACTATCGGCGTTTTCCACCCAGGTAAATGCCGTGATCCAGGAATTACCGCGGCTGAGCGAAGGAGTCATGACATCCAGACCACTCTCTACTGAACGCTCGGAAATAGCCGACAGAAACGGTCGAGGAGTCATGTCCGGAGCCATTGTTCTGGCGGCATTAACCGCACGGACCAGAACGGAGAAGATTGTCTTCATCTGGGTAACCCAGGCATCGTATACCTGCTCGAAATCGGTGAATGTCGCCGCGTCCGGTGTTTCCGCTCCGATCTGCATGCTGATTATGGGGTCGAATCCGCTAGTGAAGACATACTCTATTATCTTGGCACAGTTGATTGTAGCATTGGCCATGCGCATCGGCTGGAAACCTTTCTTGGTCGTAGGAGACGGTGACATGCAGGCCTGATGCACCCACAAACGGGCTTCTTCAATGGGATGTCCGTGCCAATACATGGAATTGGAAATCAGAAGAGGATCGTTGCGCATAGAGGGATAACCCAGACCCTGACGGATACACTCAAAACATTCGCGCAGGACTTCTTCCTTGACCTTGGGATGCCAACGGAACCCGAAAGTCGGATTGGCCACTCTTACCAGACGGGCGGCCTGCAGTAGAGCTGTCGTCATACCGTTGCAGGCATCGTCGCCATGCTCATTGACCCCGCCCAAGGTCCAGACCCAGGTTCCTTCGATACCCTGCAAGCCTTCACGAACCCATTTTGGTTTGTACTGAGAAACTTCAGCAGCTCTGATCAGGAACTCACCGACCAGATCCAAAGCCTCTTCCTTGGTAATGCGCTTGTCAATATTGACGTCTTTTTCATAATACGGACCGTGATAGTAGTCCGGCCTCGCCGGCCAGGCGCCTTCAATAGCCTCGCTCCGACTGAAGAGCTGGATGAAGAGGTCATATTGCAGCGACTCCTGCAAAGTTCTGGGCGTTTTGGCCGGTACACTTTCGCAGCAATCGGCAATCTGCAATAGTTCTTCCTTGCGTTTATTGTCGGTTTCGTAATTCTCCGCAATGATTCTGGCCAGTCGCGCAAAGCGCTGTCCATGACGAATACAGGCCTCCAGGGTGATCGCCATTGCCTCCCAATTGACCATTTTCTTGTACAAAGCTGTAATTTCTTCATTAGCACCGGGCTCATGGGCCTTGGCGTCTGCCTCATCCAGATTCTTGTTGATTTCAGCAAGAACATCCTCAAATGCCCGTTTGCCAGACATAATGTACTCGTAATCCTTACCGGAATAACCACCTCTCGCCAGCGGTACGCCCCACCCGATCGTGCCGGAAAGAATTTTCGATATATCAGTCATGTCCGCGAGAGGTATCATCCTGTCGGCATCGGCTTTGCCGGACCAGTAAGCGATTACATCATTGATGACCTTTATACTATCATCAAGTGGCTCAGGAATAGCTGTAGAATCATTGAGAACCTCCGCGTTCAGGATCGTGGCCAGAGTCGGATTCCAACCTATCGTCTGTGGTGCGCTGCCTACGTATCCCACAAGTTGTGATTTATCAGTGATGAATATCGTTTTGTTATCCAGGTAATGAGCAAAAACTTTGGCCTGTTTAACGACAAACGGATCGGGTGAATACTCCATATCACGCGATGCCTGTGTATGTAATTTAGCCTGCTCTAAATCAACCTGCAATCCGGCCGGATAAAGTCCACCGATTGCTCCTTTTTTCCAGATGGCTTTTCTGAGATAATCCAATCTCTTCGACCGCTTTTTCTCGGCGGCCCACCACCATTCTTGTTTCTTTTCTAGATCTTGAATACTAGCATTTTTTGCTGGTTCTGCCATAAAATTTCCTCCCTTCTTAACCTTTGGCTTTTCAGCTGACTCCCCTTTTAATACGGGTAAGCATATGATCTGTTTTTATTTCTTCTCAAATGAAGAGCACGAACTCGCATCCATATTTGCTCCTACCGGTTTTGCTTTGTAGTAAGCTTGTCTTGGATCAACCACTCTTTGAACGCAGTC
>SCVW01000042.1 GCA_007244375.1 Smithella sp.
TATCGGTATCGAGGGCTGAGCTAACCAGGAGGCGCAGATCGGTCAAAGCTTGCGGATCTATAAGGTGGGCTTCGTCGATGATAAGCACCGTTGAGAGATCTTCTTTTGCGGTGCGATCGAGAATTTGTAAAAAGAGATGATCCTTGCCTCGCCGGGGGGCTTCTCCCAACTGAGTCACGATTAGGCGAAGCAGGCTGGATGACGGGATTCCGGTGAAGTGGAGATAAACGGGGCGGTAGCGGTTTTTAGAGAGGTTATGGATGAAGAGCCTTAAGAGTGTGGATTTTCCGGCACCGGTTGGTCCGATGAGGAGGGCCAGGGTCCCTTGCCGGGCAAAGTAGTCGAGTCTGGCCAGGGACTGGGAGATGCGGTGGTCGTTGAGGATCCATTCCACGGGAGGGCGTTCCTGGAAGGGATGGCTGTTCATTTTGAAATGATCGAGGAACATGGTGGTTACTCCTTTTGCTGTAGGATTTGTTTGAGCTCACCGACGAGGTGGGGGAACGACTTGTTAGGCACTCGGGCAAAGGCCTGCGTGAGCACGGATTCTGTGAGCTGAACGTTTTGATTGTAGAGTTTTTTGAGCGTTTCGAGCTCCTGTGCCGTGAAGGCGGAGATGCCCACTTCTTTTCCGAGCAGCCGGGCAAAGGCTTTGACAAAGGCATGAAACGGCCACGGCCGCACGGAGACGACCTTGCGGTAATCGATGCCGCGAGTGTTTGCGGCGAGCTGCTCCCGGTGCTCGCGAACGAGGAGATCGATGAGGTTATGCTTGGGTTTTCCCCGAGCTTGTGCGGGAAGGGGCGGTTGCTCGGCCTCGCGGTGATGGAGCACGCCCGATCCCTGGTATTCGCCTTTCAGGGAAAAGATCTTCACGCTATCTGAAGACGAGAAGGGATCGTAGTGGACCCAGACCTTGTCTCCCCTTAAAGCTGGATCGACCCGGTAGAGCCGCTTATCGAGGCTAATGTCGGAAAAATCCTTGTGGACGACCCGAGTGACCTTTCTAAGAAAGGAAGCGAGCACCTGGTCCATTTCCACGTGGCGGATGACGGAAAGTCCGGTATGATAGCGGTCCTTGGGAGTCTCGCCGGTCTCGGAATGAATGGAGCTATGATAATCCACCGAGATCCATGCGCTGAGAGCTCGGTTGAGATCATCGAGGCTTATGGCATCTTGTGCCCGCACCTCGGATTCAAACCGGTCTTGGGCGGTCTCAAAGAAGCGCTCAATGAGTCCTCCCGGGGAAGGGTCCCCGGCCGGCCGGTGGCGAAGCCGGATGTGGAGCCGGTAGCAGGCAGCCTTGAGGCCGATTGCGTGATAGACCTTGGCGTTATCGAGGTAGAGTTCGCCGGGGGCGCCATGCTTGGCCAGGGCGCGCAGCAGCGAGTCGATGAGGATATCGAGGCTTTGGCGCAGGTAGTAGCGGGCCTCGACGATATACCTGCTGTGGCAGTCGATGAAAGCGGAAAGATAGGTGGGCAGGACCTCCCGGCCGAAAACAACATAGGGGCCTTCCTCGAAGTCCCCAACCCAGAGATCATGGGTATGGTCTCTGGTCCAACGTTTTCTCACCTTGTTTTTGACAACGCCGAGCTTGAGGCGGGTTGCGCCCGCACCTTTAAGATGGCGATACAAAGTAGAGCGGGAGAGCGTAACGCCATAGAGGTCCTTTAGGAATCGGTTGATGGTGGCAGGGGAGCGCTTGGGCTGCTCGCATTTAAGCTCGATGGCGGTTGCAATGATTTCTGCGGGTGCGGCCCTGGCATGGCCGCGGTCATGGCGGTCTTTTCTTGCGAGAGCATCGAATCCTCCGGTTCGATAGCGCTTCAGCTTTCGCCTGAGGGTGGAAAGGGAGGGCTTGCCGGTACGTCCGCCGGGAAAGACCATCTCCTTTTGAGAGATCTCTTTGAGAAAATCCTGGATCGATTCCGGCTCCACCTCGTCGAAGAGAACGGGGCGAAGGAGATCGCACCAGAACAGGGCCCATTTTTCATCTTTTTGCTTCATAACGCCTCCTTTGTTTTATGGTTGGAGGCGAGCATAAATCATTGCCAGGCGCAGCCTGTTGCAAAGAAGGGGAAAATTGAAGCACCAAAAACAACTCGGAATACCGCCTCCAGGTGGACGAGCCGGCGAGAGCGTTTGAGGGTTTCTTCCCGAGCGGTTTTCACGAACTTATTGGGGGAGATCGTTAGCGCGGCGAGATCCCGGTAGACTTTTGTCGCCGGATCCTTCTGTAAGATGAGGTCCAGAGCGCGGCGCGGGATTTCTTTGAAGCGGCCAAGAGTGTCGATCCAGCGGTAAGGGGTTGTGTGGGAGAGGACTTTATCGACCGGCGTATTTCCTTCGTCCGTCGAGGCATGGAAGATCTCCGAGCCTTCTTCCAGGACTGTCTTCCGATAGGTCGACGTCTCATCTTCCAGATAGCTTGCCGAGCGATGAAGTATCGCGTCGCTGGTGTAACGCTTGAAGGGAAGCGCGAAAGGAGGCTGTTCGGTGAAGGTCTTATGGCAGCCGGGGCATTTCCACCGAATGACAAGGCATTTTACCACCTGGACCAATGCGTCGCATAGAATGCGGAATTTGCGGGGGCGTGCCTGATGCCGCCTGAACAAATCCGGTTGAGTATTGCAGACGGGGCAGGAGGGCAAACCGCAGCGGATCTTGTTTCGCAGCACATTCAAGCTGTATTTTCTAATATCTGAGCGGGTAAATGGAGCAAACATGGCGTCTCCCACTTGAGCGAATAGTCATGATCGAAGAGGTTTCCGAAAAAGCCGTTCGTTTACTCCAACCTGGCGCCGCCCGCAAGCGCAAAACCGCCGGCGCCCGACGCGCCAGATGCTATGTTTGGCAACGGTTTTTCAACAAAGGAGTTGCGTTACCCATGAGTAAGATATCCCGCAATGCGCCCTGCCCTTGTGGAAGTGGAAAGAAGTACAAAAAATGCTGTTTGTTGCGCGAACAGGTCTCAGCGACACGGCCGCCGCAGGCTCCTTCAGATGTCTTCAAACAGATCCATGCCCAAATGGAGGAGTTGGACAACCTATCGAATAGTGTCATTGATCTCATCCAAGCCGGGAAACTGGACGAAGCGGAAGCTCAGTGTCACAAGCTATTGGAGCAATATCCGGACGATGTTGACGGGCTCGACAGACTGGCAACGGTCTATGAAGCCAAGGGGCAGAATAGGATGGCCGCTGAGTACTACCGAAAGGCGGCCGCTTTTATGCGCTCAAGGCCAGGATTTGACAACGAAGCCATTGAATGGGCTCTGAAGAAAGCCTCTGAACTGGAGTCTGCATCGTCATCAGCAGAATAGATCTTGCAGCCGAGCCATGGCCTGCAGGTGGTCGGCGAGGCTCGTGGCGCTGCGACAACCAGTAATGTTGACATTCCGGAGGTGCTTCGGCGCCCCCGCTGATGCCCAGCCGTTATCCGGCGTGGTCTTGGGACCGGTTAGCGCCCGGCGCGCGGGGTAGGCAGGGTAAAGTGCAAAAGCATGGCGAGGTATAGCGGGATAGGCGGGATCAGATTACTTGGGACTGTTCAAATCAAATATTGTGGGACGTAGGA
>SCVW01000001.1 GCA_007244375.1 Smithella sp.
ATACAACCGGAAAGTGAAGCTGCATTTTATCAGACCGGGGAAACCGGTGGATAATGCCTTTATGGAAAGTTTCAACGCCCGGCTCAGAGAAGAATGTTTGAACATCAACTGGTTTAGAAGCATAGAACATGCAAGAGAAGTGATTGAAGCATGGCGTATAGATTACAACGAAACCCGGCCGCACAGTACGCTGGGCTTTCTCACGCCAAAGGAATTTGCACAAAAAGAGGAAACTATGTTATTGGAAAACTCTAATTCAAGATGGCACTACAACTGGGGGTAGTCCAGCCGTAGTAAACGTCGAGGATCAAATAGCGTAAGGATATCTACCATTAGTTCAATCTTCAAATACCACAGTACTTAATAAAACCAGGGTTGTTAATATTATTTTGACCACGGAGAGTAAAGAAGAAACCATAGTATTTTACTATATTCCCTTCTCACTTTTTTCCAGTCTGCCGATGATAACTCCCGGAAGTCCGCCGGGGCTTTTTCGTAATGCGTCGGCACAAAATAAAAGATGTTTTTATTCGAATCAAATACATTCCCGGCTATTAATTTAATACGTCGCATATGATATGGGGAACTGACAAATATTGCGGATTTCAGCCTTAAATCAGACATTATTTCTTTTGCTTCTATTATCTCCAGATGTGTGTCCTCGTAAAATTTCTTATTTGCATTAACATTATTTTGCCCTGATTTTAAAAAATTCAAATTAGGTGACAGGTATTTCTTCATCTCCTTTTCATAAACTCTATAAACCTTATGATAGGCCGGAATAATCAAGTAATCAGCCATTCCTTCGTCTATTAATTCATAAGCTTCTTTCTGACGTGCTTTAAAATCCGGACCCAGAATAAGTATCACAGCATTCGCCTTCCTGTATTCTGAAGAATAAAGCAAAAACCTTGGCGAATATAAAACAAATCCTGTCACCAGCACCAAACACAAAATTACGACAATAAAATATTTACCAACTTTTTTCACAAACAATATCCTTCAAACAATTGTCTGTATTGAATATCACGAAGGAATATTCAGCAATCAATCCGTATCGCCGAAATAATCCGCAGAAAAAATGAATATCTCCGTTTCTTTATCCTTCCACGCCTGTGCCGGCAACCCGGCTTTATGGCAGGTTTCCTGAAGAAAAGTTTCTCTGTCCCATTTATATTCGACAGCAACCTGCGGCAATAATAAACCCGAGTTATATCCGCGAATAATGTACAACCCATGCTTCCCTACTTCAATCTCATTGATATCTTTGATCCGTTTCAACGGGCTCAATACCGATATTTCAAAAGTCAAATCTTTAACTTCTTCCGGTTTTAAGGAAGGAAATCGCGAATCATGAAAAGCGGCGGCGACAGCCATTTCCTGCACTGTTTCAGCGAGCGGTTTATACGCTTTTATATAACCTATACAACCGCGGAGGTAACCGTGCTTTTTTAAAGTCACAAAAGCACCGCTCTTCGATCTGAGGTTTTCCGAATCCATTTTCAGTTGAGGCATTTTTTTATTACCTATTTTTGCCGCAATCGCGTTTTTGGCTATTTCCAGGAGGATATTTTTTTCTTTCGCTGTTAATTCCATTTTATGCTCCTTTATTGCATCTGAACTTTCATAATGTTTGGGAGCTGTTCAAAAGCTTGTCCCGTACTTGTTACGGGATGTTCAGACGCAAGACGCGCAGTAAAACTCGAATTACAGGAACGAAGTGAACCGGAATTCGTTAGTTGAACTGTGCCGCTTTATCGGGGCAAAAAGCCGAACCGCGAGGCGTATAACCTAAAGGTCACAAGTATTTACATACGTTGAGCGGTACGGTTTGCAGCGCAACCCCGGCCTGCGCCGGGATAAACTCCGCAGATGCCTGTCCGGCGCATGCCGGAAGCTTTTTTCAACAGCTCCATTATTTACAGTAAACTGCTGCCGCATACCCGACAACCGAACTTTTGTCGCCGGTTACATCTCCTGAATTGGCGTATTTCAAAAGATGTGCTTTATCTGCTTTCATCATATGTGCCACCAGCATTGTCACTGCCATAGGTCCGCCGCCGCACGCTTCAACAGTTCCATTTTCCATAGCTTGTATAAGACCGACGGCATCGCCATTCTTCAGATATTCCAGAGCAACGGTATCCATTTTCTTTGCTGTATTATAACTATAAAAATGAGACAAATCGGAACTGCCCACTATCAACATTTTTTTGTCGCGTACGGTTTCATATATGGCCGCCGCCAGTTCCTTGCAGGTTTCCATATCTTGATTACCCATCACCAAAGGTACAAATGAAAATTTACCCAATGCTACCTGCAAAAAAGGAATCTGAATTTCTACGGAATGTTCCTGACGGTGTGCCTCCGGAATATCAACCGTTATTTTACTTAAATTTTTAATTTTCTCAGCAAACTCTTCAGCTACAGGTATTACACCAAGAGGTGTCTCATAACCGCCCTTGCTGAAAATGGACACACCGTTAAAAGCAACTCTGTGACTTGGTCCTACAACAATAACGACATCATACTTATTGCCACGAATAAGTTTGTAAGCGTTTGCCGCAACCTGTCCGGAGTAAACGTAACCTGCATGAGGAGCGATCAAACCTACAATTTCGCCTGGCGATGCCAGATCAGGAACCGACTCAAAAAATTTTTCAACATTTTTTTTCAAAACTGACGGATTTCCCGGATACCATGAACCGGCTATTACTGACTTTCTTACGGTATTCATAGCTACCTCACTTAAATCGCCAAATTACCCCTTGTGGCGTGTCTAAAACATCCACACCAAGTTCCGCCAATTGCGTTCGATAGGAATCTGCCTCCTTCCAGTTACGAACCTTTCTTGCCGCTTCTCTTTTATCGATCAACATTCTTATTTCCCCTTCCGCAACCCGCGTATCAAAATCCATTATGCCTAACACTTCGTTTATACTTTTCAGCGCATCAAGTATTTTTTGGGCATTAATTTTATTTATCATACGCCGGGTTAGAGGAATGTTTATCTTGCCAATCAGATTAAAAAGTGCCGCCAGTGCTCCGGCAATATTTAAATCATCGTCCAAAGCCGCTGTGAAATCATGTTTTAGATCGTATATCAACTGGTCGAGTTCCGTAAAAACTTCTTTACCCTCATCGTTGACGGCATTCAACCGGCTAATGAATATATTTATTTTTTTTGCCGTATTCTTTGCCGTTTGCAGAGCACCTTCAGAATAATTAACTGGTTTGCGATAATGCACTCCCATCAGGAAAAAACGGATGTCCATCCCGGTGTAACCATTTTCCCGTAATTGTGACAGAGGCAGAGCATTATTTAAAGAACGGGACATTTTGCGTCCGTCAACCATTACCAGTTCGGCATTAACCCAGTAATTAGGACCATTGTGACCGGAAAAAGCCTTATTGATGGCTAGAACATTTTCACAATGAGGAAATATCTCGTCAGCTCCACTCACGTGAATGTCATAAGCAACACCAAGATACTTATGAGCAATCGAAGCACATTCAAGATGCCAACTTGGTCTTACATTTCCCCATAATGTCTTATAATAAATGCCTCTTTTCAATTCGGACAGACTCGATCTTTTTAGCAGCGCAAAATCTGCCGGGCTATCCTTCTCATAATCGTCAAGATCAATGGATTTACCTTGTCTGTTTTTTCCCAGGTCTATTTTGGAAAGTACTCCATAATCGTTCAGTTTGGCAATATTATAATAAACCGAATGCAGTTTTTCATACGCGTACTCCTTATCGACCAGTTTCTCAACAATCTTAAGCATCGTGTCCACATTTTCAGAGGCTTTAACGTAGATATTTTCCTGACGAATATTCAGAAACTGTGTGTCCTCCATAAAAATCCGCATATATTTTTGGGAATAATCAGCAAGTGCTATCGCCTCTTTTTCCGAACCTCTTATTGATTTATCACCGAAATCAACAATATCCAGGACATGCTTTACATTGTATCCTTTATAACTTAGATAACGGCTTATTAAATCGGATACCACCAAACGTCGGTAATTCCCCAGATGAGGAGTATCATGAATGGTCGGTCCGCATGTGCGCATACTTATTTCATCGGATTTGATTGGATTGAAAAGAGTTTTCTGGCGCGTGAAAGCATTGTAAAGGTTAAATGTGGAAACTTCTCTTTTAAAAGCAAATAATTCCGTACTTAAGTAGCGCTCCCCGCTGTCAGGAAGGATAACAACAATCATCCCTTCTTCCAAAAGTTTTGCCTTCTGCGCTGCAACAAACATGGCCGCACCGGAGCTCATTCCGACCAGAATGCCTTCTTCACGAGCCAGCCGCCGGGACATTTCAAAAGCATCTTCATCTAAAATATTAACTTTTTCGTCGAGCCTGGTTTTGTCATATATTCCCGGACGATAAGATTCCCGCATATTTTTCAGCCCCTGAATTTTATGCTGGAGATAGGGTTCAACACCTATAATTTTAATTTCCGGATTTAGTTCTTTAAGCCGCTTGGAAATTCCCATAGCCGTGCCTGTAGTACCGAGGCTGCATACCACCATTGTAACTTTACCGTCTGTTTGTTCCCAAATTTCCTGCGCCGTTCCATAATAATGAGCGGCAATATTATCCTCATTATTGAATTGATCGGTACCAAAATATTTATCAGGATTTTCGCGTAACATCTTATAAGCGATCTCAATCGCTCCGTCGGTACCCTGATTAGCAGGGGTAAAGTACAGTTCGGCACCCATGGCACGCAGAATTTTCTTTCTCTCATCGCTCGCCGCTTCCGACATGGTCAAGCAAAGTTTATAGCCCTTCGCTGCGGCAATCATTGCCAGGCCGATTCCCGTATTGCCGCTGGTAGCCTCCAAAATGGTTTTTGACGGTGTCAAATCACCTCTTTTTTCTGCATTCTCGATCATAAATAATGCGGTTCGATCCTTAATGGATCCGCCGGGATTAACACCTTCAACTTTCGCAAAAATCTTTACTTTTTTATTGTGATTAAGCCGGGAGATTTCCACCAAAGGTGTATTGCCAATACTTTCAATAATGCTTTTGTAAAGTTTATGCATAATTTTTCCAAAAAAATATATATCCTGCTTAAGCCGGACGAGACCCCGGTTATACCGGCAAAATGCTTGCCGGATAATATAGTGCAACATCGGCTGGAGCCGGCTAATTCCAAATCATTGGGATTTATTAACTATCCATTTTGGGTAAAGAAATTTTTAAAAAATGAACGCCTTCTTCTCTTAAATTTTCTTCTTCTTGCGGCGTACTGGTGCCTTTGATATTTCGTCTTTCTTCATCCCCGTAATGTATCTTTAAGGCAGTTTCGGCAAATTTATTACCCACATCTTCGAAATTATTATCCAAATATTGATTCAACATCTTAAGTGCATTAGCAAGAGAATGCCCTTTTTCTGTAATTTTTTCCGACGTCCGTGAATCCTTCCCTATAAAGGCAACTGAAGAAGGAACTATTTCGATACTCGAACTATTACACACAGGACAGGAAACAAGTTTTTGCGAATTTTGTGAAATCCAGGCTTGCCGATCCTTAAACCAGCCTTCGAATGAATGTCCTTTTTCACATTTTAAATCGTAAATAATCACCGGCTGACTATCCTTTGCACAATAATTTGTATTACTTATAACATGCCATTAAATAAAATACAATTATATATAAAAGGATTTATGGCTAAAGAGTTTGGAATTAAACGATTATTTTTTATTATAGTATTAGTTAGACTGATTACTGAATAAAAAAGTGGACAATTGGAAAGAAATTTTATATCTTCCGTGCCGTGTCGGGATGTGGCCCAGCTTGGTAGGGCACTGCGTTCGGGACGCAGGAGTCGCGCGTTCAAATCGCGCCATCCCGACCATTTTAATGAGATTCAAATTTCAGAAGCGTAGCGCACTGAAACTTGTTGATCGAATTATCCCAGGAGTGAAGAGACGTGGAATTTGAAGAGTCAGTGAAACTATCCCTTGTGCATAGCGCAGAAGGATATCCCGAAACATGCCCGTGATTGCATCCTGTTCTGATATAATATTTCCATTAGCCGACAACGGATGCAAGTTTGAAGATCGGCAGATACATCGCTATAATCATACCGCCAACAATTCCCCCTAGGAAAACCATCATTACCGGCTCCAGAAGCGCAGTCATTGAATCCACCGCAACATCAATTTCTTCGTCGTAAAAATTGGCAATTTTACTAAGCATAGAATCAAGAGCACCTGTGGCCTCTCCCACGGAAATCATCTGTATGACCATGGGGGGGAAAAGTTCGGTTTCCGCCAATGGTTCAGCTATGGAACGGCCTTCACTGATACCTTGGCGTGTTTTCATTAAAGCATTTTCGACAACTTTATTGCCGGAAGTTTTACTGACAATGCTTAATCCTTCCAAAATAGGAACACCGGAAGTCATCATTGTCGAGAGTGTTCGCGAAAATTTGGCCACAGCAACTTTTTTTAACAATATCCCGAATATCGGCAGTTTAAGTAACATGGAATCAACAGCAAGGCGGCCTTTCTCCGTTTTATAAAATCTCAAAAAGGCGATATAAATTACAACACCTACAGCTAACATGTATAGGAAATAATGCTGGGTGAATTCACTTGCAGTAATTAAGAATTGAGTAGGACCAGGTAATTGTCCACCCATGCCCTCAAACATTTTCTTGAATACAGGAATAACCTTAAGAAGTAATAAAGCGACTACAGAAATAGATATAACCAAAACAGCAATCGGATAAGTCATTGCTCCCTTAACTCTTCGTTTCAAACGTAATGCTTTTTCCATATAATTGGAAAGACGTTCCAGAATGACATCCAGCATACCGCCTGCTTCGCCGGCAGCAATTAAATTCACAAAAAGTTCATCAAATATTTGCGGGTATTTTTTTAAAGCATTGGTCAGACTGGTACCCCCTTCTATATCTTCTTTTATCGACCGAATAATTTTAGCAAAGTTCTTATTTTGCTCTTGTTGGGCTAAAAGATCAAGACACTGAATAAGCGGCAGACCAGCGTTGATCATCGTGGAGAAGACCCGGCAGAAGACAACTACACTTTTTTCTTTTACCTTCCCTTTTAAAAAGGGTAAGTATTCTGAAATATCCTTAGGTTTTAATTTAACTTCAATGGATTTATATCCCTGCCGGCGTAATAATCCGCGAACGGCAAGCTCATCGGCAGCGTCCATCTCTCCTTTTTTTACTTCATTCTTTTTTGTTGTACCTTCCCAAATAAAAATCGGCATATCTTAAATCCTTTTCTTACATTGGAATAAACTTAATTACATAATACTTTAAAACAACTTCCATATAAATTCAACAAGTTAAATTAGAAAATGTGTTGTAACCAGTTAATTGTTTATTCTTTAAGTTCAATTCTCCGGTGGCGCTGACAAAGTATCTCATAAAGAATAATACCGGAAGCTACCGCAACATTTAATGAGTCAAATTCACCAGTCATGGGAATTGTCAGTAAAAAATCACATTTTTTTTTCACTAAAGGTCTGATACCTTTGGCTTCTCCCCCTAATACCAGAACTACAGGACAGTTGAAATCCATCTCCTGTAAGTTACTTCCACCACGAGTTTCAGCTCCAAAAACCCAAAATCCTTTATCTTTAAGGTAATCAATCGTTTGCGCTATATTAACAACTTTGGCAACAGGTATTTGCGTAACACTTCCCGCGGAAGCTTTATTAACAACCGCGGTAACCGAAGCAGCTCTGTCTTCAGGAATTATTATACCGTTTGCACCCAAACAATGAGCAGTACGAATTATTGACCCCAGATTATGGGGATCCATAATACTGTCAAGAACTAAAATTAAGTCCGAATTAAAAGATCTATTGCGGTTTCTTTCTATTCCATCCAAATCAGCATAAACAAACGGTCTGCACAAGCCGATAACTCCCTGATGATCAGAAGTCCCCGCCAGTTCATCCAAATATTTTCGTTGATTAAACTCAACTGGAATTACTTTTTGTCCGGATAATTCTATTATTTCTTCAATGGATGATCCACCTCGGCCGGAAGCAATGATAATTTTTCTTAACCGGCCTTTCTGCTGTTGAAGGAGGGCCTTAATGGAATTTATACCGTAAACTACCTCCATTTTCTGCTTCCCAATTTCGTGACTTAATTATTTTGATTCTAAACCATCAGCAATTTCGTGGACAATTTGCCGGCAAGCTTCCAGAGGTTCGGGGGCGGTACTAATAGGCCTTCCCACAACAATATAATCGGCACCTTTTTTTATAGCTTCATAGGCACTGAGAGTTCTTTTTTGATCGTCTTTTGCTGTTGAGCCGACACTGCGTATACCTGGGGTCACGATAATAAATTCATTACCAAAATTCGAGCGCAAAAGTTCGATATCCTGTGCTGAAGCTACGACTCCCGACGCGCCCGCATCTTGTGCTAATCTGGCCAGATGAAGCACCTGCTCCCCGGTTGTTCTGGAAAATCCAATCTCTGCCAAATCAGCGTTATTCAAACTGGTAAGCACCGTAACAGCCAGGATAATCGGTTGCACACCGGCAATTTCATCAACACAAGTCCTTGCTGCGGTAACAGCTTCTTTCATCATTTGGCTGCCACCAGAAGCATGAAAATTAAACATATCAATATTCAATCTGACCACGGCTTTGGCCGCACGGGCTACTGTGTTAGGAATATCATGAAATTTCAGGTCTAAAAATACTTTTTGACCTCTATCTTTAATGCTTTCAATTATTTTCGGCCCGACAGCGGTAAACAATTCCTTGCCGACTTTAAACATACCGACATATCCAGAGAGAAGCTTTATCCATGATAAAGCTTCTTCATAATTGTCAGCATCAAGAGCAAAGATTAATTTATTCCTTGCCGTCTCAATCAACGTATTCCTCATCACCGATGAACTCAGAACTATCCGGAATTGGTTTAAAATCTTCTTTCGTTCCGTTTAAATACTCAGGATTGGCGTAAACGACCTTACCCGCGGCAATTTCGCGCAAAGACAACACAATCTCTCTGTTTTTACTGACTACCAATGGTGTTGATCCTTTCAACAATTGATGCGCGCGCTTTGATGCCAGCGACACAAGCCCAAATCTGGTTTTGGCAGAAAGTAAAGAATCTTCTATTGTAATTCTAGCCATGGGTCCAAATCTCCTTAAAATATATTATTTTTTTTAATAAACTTTTTAATTTCACTTCGCAATCTTCTTCTTTTGCATTTTTCGGCTTTATAAATAGAAATCAATTGATCGACTGCTGTTTCTAAATCCTTGTTAAAAATTATGTAATCATACCATGAAATTTCTTTTAATTCACTTTCGGCATGATCGAATCGATCTTTGATAACTTTACCGGTTTCGCATCCTCGTTCTTCCAAGCGTCTTAAAAGTTCATCCAGTGACGGAGGAAGCACAAAAACATAAACACCTCCCCTAAGCTTTTGTTTTATATTCTTTGCCCCCCGTGGTTCGATATCCAGCAACAAATCCTGACCGTTATGAAGAATTGATTCCATTATTTTCCTGGAAGATCCGTATAAATTGCCATAATTCTCCACCCATTCGACAAATTCACCCTGATCAATACGAGATTGAAATTCCTGACGGGAAATAAAATGGTAATCTTTTCCGTTTACTTCATTGGGACGTGGAGGCCTCGATGTATAGGAAACAGAAAATTTTATTTCCGGACAGGCCTGCAGCAACTTTTGGCAGATAGTGCTTTTTCCTGTTCCCGAAGGCGCAGAAACAACTATGAATAATCCTCTTGGCATAATAATTACTCAATATTTTGCGCTTGCTCACGCAACTTACCTAATTCACTTTTAACCTCAATCACTTGACGAGTTATTTCGACATCGCTGACTTTTGAACCAATCGTGTTAATTTCACGATTCATTTCCTGCAGCAGGAAATCAATTTTCCTTCCTTCAGTTCCCTCACTTAACAAGAATTCCTCAAACTGGCTGATGTGACTATGCATCCGCACGATTTCCTCCGTAATATCACTTCTTTCAGCCATAATTGCAACTTCCTGAACCAGACGGGATTCGTCCAGTTCCAATCCTTCGGTTAATTCTTTAATCCTTTCAGAAAGACGCTTTTGATACTCAACAACTACTTGCGGCGCACGCAAATTAATAGCTTCCAGGATTCCTTTAATGCTCTTCAGCCTCATATCCATGTCCTGATACAAAACCAATCCTTCTTCCTGCCGCATATTACTTAAAATAGTCAACGACTCCAAAAACGTTTTTTCCACATGACTCAAAAAATCCGGACTCAATTGAGTTTCGGCAGGCGGAGTAAAAATATCACGAAAACCAGCCAAAGTCTTCAAAGTTATTGAAGATTGCAAATTAAATTCTTTTTTGAGCCGTTTTAAAACATCAATATAATTACGGGCAATGTCTAAATTTAAACTGACGGGGAAAGCGTAAGTATTTTCTCCCTCCAACCGGAGAGATACTTCTATACGCCCGCGTTTAAATCTTTCACTCACTTTCTTTTTAAAATCCATTTCCAGAGGAGAAAGTACCGAAGGCATTCTCAGTAATATTTCCAGAAAACGATGATTTACAGATTTAGCCTCCACAACAATATTTCTGCCGTCTTGAACTGTTTCCGCCCGGCCATAACCGGTCATGCTTTTTATCATTTACACACCATGCTTAATTCAACAAACTTTGTATGGTTCTATAATTATTGTGTCATTTTCAACTGCAATAAATATCTGTTCCTGATTTTACCAAGCATTAAAATTTGTTTTTCATCTGCATAATCCGGATAAGTCCAGGGCAGAGAGCAAAATTTCTTTCCCTGATAAACCAGTGTTAAGTCAGCATAAATTCCATCCCGTAAGTAAGGACGGTGGGTGTATGCTTTACCCGTCGCTAAAATCAAATGCGCCTTTGATATATAACCGGGATCAATATTTACCTGCCGCCGCAAATTCAGCACCAATTTATCTTCAATCTCATTTGTCGCCAGTTTAATATCAGGCAATATTTCCGGCCGGATTAACTTTTCCATAGACAAAAAACGCCGGACAAGATTTTCACCCATTTCGGCGCTATAATAATTTGTATAATCAAAGAGCATTATCTCGCTTACGAAATCCGGCTGCCCATATATGGAAGATAAAACTTCTATAGTATCATTTAACAGGGTTGTCTCTTTAGCAAAAATGCTGAAAAACAACTTTACCGGTTCCATCGGATTCGGTTTGCTCATAATACTTCTAACAGTTCTTTCTGTGAAACAGTGGCAGTGCCGATTTTCCCGACCACAATACCTGCCGCTAAATTAGCCAGACAAGTTGCTTCCTTAATATCGGCCCGCGCTGCCAGACCCAAAGCAAGCATGCCGATAACCGTATCGCCTGCACCAGTCACATCATAAACTTCCTTGGCTTGAGCAGGGAAATAAGTGTGAACAATTTTCCTGCCGTTCTCAAAAAGGCTCATACCTTCTTCCCCGCGCGTGATAAGCATCGTTTGAAAAGCATATTTTTTCAAAAGAGCTTCGCTTAATCTTTGAAGGTCATCGGCGTTTGTTATTTCCATACCGGCAGCACGCTGGGCCTCATGATGGTTGGGAGTAATTACGTGTACACCTTTATATATGGAAAAATTGTTTTGTTTCGGATCAACACAAATGACTATATTTGAATCTTCCGTTATTTTCTTGATTCCTTCAATAAGCTCTCTCGAAACAACTCCCTTATTATAATCGGAGATAACAATTGCTCCGATTTTTTTGCGCAAAGTTTTAACATATTTAAGAACTTCATCAATGCTGGTTTGAGGAATCGGTTTTCTATTTTCCTTATCAAAACGCACCATTTGCTGACCATGCGCAACAATCCTTGTTTTTAGAGTTGTTGGGCGCCTTCTTTCCACAACGATGCCCTTTGTTTCAATTTTCCGCCCACGTAACTCCGCGAGTAACTTTTTCCCAATGTTATCCGCGCCAATAACTCCGGCAACATAAACTTTACCACCCATGGCATAAATGTTGTTCAGAACATTGGCACAACCACCCAGCATAATACTGTCTTTCTGTACATCAACGACAGGTACGGGTGCTTCAGGAGAAATGCGGGAAACATTTCCCCATATGAAATGATCGACCATTACATCTCCGACCACAAGGACTCCTGCGCCGGAAAAATTAGCAATAATTTCTAATGCTCTTTTTTTTGTTAGAAATCTATGCACGTTTTGAAAACAACCCCTCTAAAAATCACGGATATGAGTCTTACAATCAACTCTGAAAACTAAAAAAAGCGCTTATAGCGCCCTCATCATAAAAAAGCTTGATAATACTATTATCAAGACCTTATTTTGTCAAATGTTTTCTAAAATTATGAAATACATGTAAAAAAACGGGTTTTGATTTTTATGATTACCTTGACACACAGGAGTTACTACCATTATATTGAATTTATTAAACAACCAGTTAGAAATATCTTAATAAATACGTTTAGTATGATAAGGCTTTCTATGTTGAATGTTAGACAATTTAGATATGGGGCTGATAATTTCGCTTATATAATACATGGAAAAACACAGGCAATGGTTATCGATGGCGGAGCATGGAAAGAATTATTGTCTTTTCTGAAAACCAATAACCTGATACTTAAATATATTACTAACACGCATTCTCATTATGATCATACACTGGGAAATGATTATCTGCTCGAGGCTACAGGGGCACGTTTTCTTAATTCCGGAGATCTTTTGGACAATCATAATATCACTATTGATGGCGAGAACATAATTGTTTATAAAACTCCCGGACATACAGCCGACTCTGTCTGTTTTCATACGGGGAACACTCTAATCACCGGCGATACTATCTTTAACGGAACAGTCGGCAATTGCTTTTCCGGCAATCTGAAAAATTTTTACCTAACCATCAGGCGGTTAATGGCCTTGCCCGATGAAACAATAATTTACGCCGGTCATGATTATATCCACGACGCCCTCGTATTTGCAAAACATCTGGAACCGAACAACGAACATATTGATAGTTTCCTTAAGTCATACAACCGCAATCATGTTTACTCAACCATGACCGACGAACGCCGGATTAATCCGTATTTACGCTTTAATGAAGAAACAATTGTTAATATAATCAGAGAAAACAAACTTCCTTATTTATCAGAGTGGGAACGTTGGAATTCTTTGATGTCTATTGAATAGAATTAGTTTTAATTTTCAATTATTTATTGACACAATCATTAAATTCTTTTATGATTCAAAAAAAAATAATACTATTGCGAAATATTCTTTAAGAATCCAAATAAACGGAATTGATGAAAGGATGAAAGCAATCAAAGCAGCAAAGAAGAGCTCCCTGCAGAATAAAAACACAACTTCCCATAAATCAGCAGCCATCAAGACAAAAAAATTGAAAAATAATCCCGTTTCCAAAATCAAGAACGTCAAAAAAAATAATGCCCATGAGCTGGAAGACTGGCTGAAAAAATTAAATTTACTTTTCAAACTTAATCCGGCCCCAATGGTCATATATAGCCTGCCGGACAGAAAAATCATCGACGTCAATGAAGCAACTATAAAATTATCCGGATTTAAAAGAAAAGAATTGATCGGACATACTAATGATGACTTGAAAGTCCATTTGAAAGAGGACGACAGAACAAAGTTATATAAAAAACTTATATCAAAAGGTTACATTAATAATTACGAGCTTACGCTCAGAAGCAAAGATGGTAAATTAATAGACATAATCTTCGCCGGAGAAGTGTTCGGAAATAACGGCAAAAAATACATTCTCGCTACCATGATAGACCTGACTTCCCATAAACTGTCTGAAAGAGCTCAGCGTGAAAGCGAAGAAAAATACCGTTCTATTCTTGAAACCACCGAGGAAGGATATTACGAAATAGACCTTGCCGGTAATTTTACATTCTTCAACGATTCTGTTTGCAGACTTCTCGGTTACTCGAGAAAAGAATTAATGGGAATGAACAACCGGAAGTATATGGATAAAGAAACCGCGAAAAGAGTTTTTCAAACTTTTAATAAAGTTTATCGAACGGGAGAACCCACCAAAGAATTCGATTGGCAAATAATTAGAAAAGACGGAAACAAGAGATATATCGAACAATCTATATTATTACAAAAAGATCCATCAGGCAAACCAATCGGTTTTAGGGGAACTATACGCGATATTACGGAGCGAAGAAAAACGGAAGAGTTGCTAAAACAGAGCGAAGCTCAGTACCGTCTGCTGGCCGACCACATGAAAGACCAGGTATGGCTAATGGATCCAAACCTGAAAGTGACATATGTCAGTCCGTCCGTGGAAAAATTACTGGGATACTCAACGGAAGAATTGTTAAAGCTTCCGATTAATAAAATTCTTACAAAAAAATCTTTACAGAAAGCGATGGATACCTTCTTTAAAGAGTTGAATAATTCATCCCGCAACATCATGCTCGAGCTAGAATGTCGTTGTAAAGACAGCCGGATTATATGGATTGAAGCTTCGTTTGGTTTCATACTGGATGAGAACGGAAAACCTATGTCCATACTGGGCGAAGGCAGAGAAATTACCCAGCGCAAGCAAATAGAAGATTTTTTGCAAAAAAGCGAAGAAAATTTCCGTCACTCTCTTGACGATTCACCGCTGGGAGTAAGAATATCTACAGCAGAAGGAGAAACTATTTATGCCAACAAGGTTATTCTGGATATGTATGGGTATGAAAGTATTGAAGAATTAAAAAAAATACCCATAGAGAAGCGCTATACGCCGGAAAGTTATAATCAGTTTCTGGCAAGAAAAGAAAAAAGATTACTGGGTGAGTTTGGCCCATCCGAATATGAAATAAGCATTGTGAGAAAAAACGGTGAAATACGCCATTTGCATGTTTTCCGCAAAGAAATTTTCTGGAATGGTAAAAAACAATCTCAGGTAATATATGAAGATATAACATTGCGTAGATTGGCCGAAGAGAAGCTTAATCAGATACTTGGGAATTTACGAAAATCTATCAGGACAACCATTCAGGTATTAGGCACGGCATCGGAAGCAAGAGATCCATACACGGCCGGACATCAGAAGAGAGTCGCCGATTTGGCACGTACTATTGCCACTGAGATGGGACTTCCCCAAGATTCAATTGAAGCAATCCGCATGGCCGGTGCCATTCACGATATCGGGAAAATTTCCATACCATCGGAGATTTTATGCAAACCTACAAAACTAACCGACCTTGAATACTCTCTGGTCCAAGCTCACACCCAATACAGTTACGAAATAATGAAAGACGTTGAATCCCCCTGGCCGCTGGCCGACATTGTCTACCAACATCATGAGAGAATAAACGGCTCCGGTTATCCGCAGGGATTAAAAGGTGAAAATATTCTCATTGAAGCACGTATTCTGGCCGTTGCCGATGTTGTCGAAGCCATGGCATCTTATCGTCCTTACAGACCTTCTTTAGGCGTGCAGAACGCTCTTAGAGAGATTGAAGACAATGCGGGAATTCTTTATGATCGCATTGTTGTGGACACTTGCTTAAAGCTTTTCAGGGAAAACAGATTCAAGCTCGAATGACTACAGTCCGATATTACCCCTTGCTTCTTTTCTTTCACATTTTTTGTCAGTTCCTTGACAACCTGAACTCAAACAATAATCCGTAGATAATTTTTCACAAAAGATATTAGAATGATGAAATACACATCTTACTTTTCCTAAAATATATTTCATTATTGACTTCAATAAAATTATCAAGTAAAAAATCACCCGTGAATTTTCAACTTTATTAAAGCCCGGCATTTACAAGCAAAGCACAATAATATCTTGTTAAATAAATTATCATGAATAAGCGATGCGACGTAAATAATCAGTCTCAGGAGTAAAGATGTTTATGATTTATTCAGTACTATTGCTAACTTTAGGTTTAGTTTTAACCGCATTCATGTCCTTCTGGTCGATAATTTTCTCAATCTTTTCCGATTCCGATAACAAAGTTCACAAAGTAGCTACTCTTTGGGCCAGGATTTTACTTTTGATATGCAACATAAAAGTCAAAGTAATCGGCAAAGAAAATCTTTTACACGGTAAACCGCAAATTTTTATGGCTAATCATCAGAGCGATTTCGATATTTTAATTGCTCTGGCGTACATTCCCACACAATTCCGCTGGATCGCCAAGAAAGAATTATTCAGTATTCCTATATTCGGCACGGCATTGAAAAGCGCAGGATACATTGGAATAGACCGGAAAAACTTAGAAGAAGCAATGAAAAATATCGATAAAGCCGTTTTGCAAATATGGAAAGGAAAATCAATCATGACCTTTCCGGAAGACACTAGAAGCCGTAAAGGCGAAATCAAACCTTTTAAAAAGGGAGCTTTTTATCTTGCCATTGAGTCAGGTGCACCTATTGTACCTGTTTCTATAATCGGCAGTGACGGAATTATGCCACAAAAATCGCTAAAAATAGTTCCCTGCCAAATAAAACTGATCATCGGCAAACCAATAGAAACAAAAAATTTTAATATTGAAAACCGTCAGGAGTTGATAGAAAAGGTCAGGAATACTATCATTAAGAATTATAATTACTGGCAAAACACGGAAAATTTAACAGTTCAAACCCTGGGAAGTGAGGCTACTTGAACCTTTCAACCGTTATAATTCTGGGAATCGTTCAGGGATTAACCGAACTTTTCCCTGTAAGCAGTTCCGCCCATCTGGTTATCCTTCAGAGTTTCCTGCCGGATTTCCATCAACCGGGTGTTGCGTTTGATGCCATACTTCACATGGGAACACTGTTTGCCGTCGTATTCTATTTCCGTCTTGATATACACAACATGTTCAAGGCTCTTTTGCCGCAACGGGACACGACACTTTTTGCCAAAAAGGAAAATCTTCACTTAAGAAGAATCATCATCTTTTTGATTATCGGTACCATACCCGCTGCCTTTTTCGGTCTGCTATTCAAAGACTATATTCACAGTATCTTTGAATCCGCTCACGCAGCCGCATTTTTTTTAATCATCACAGGACTTTTATTGTTTTTCTCCGATAAAGTCAAAAATGCTCGGCGCGATGAAAAAGATATGAATCTTGCCGACAGCATTTTAATCGGGTTTGCCCAGGCAGCAGCTCTTTTGCCGGGTATTTCCCGTTCCGGCGCTACAATAACAGCCGGTATTTTCCGCAGGTTGAACCGCACTTCAGCGGCACGTTTTTCCTTTCTGCTTTCTCTACCGGCCGTCAGCGGGGCTGTAATATTAGAATCCAGCTATTTCAAACAAATTCCGTCTTCGGAAATTTGGCTTTACTTTGTCGGTTTTATTTGCTCCATGATAGCCGGTTTAATATCCCTTAAGCTCTTTTTTCTTGTGATCCGCGAAGCGCGTTTAAAATTCTTTGCCTATTATTGCTGGTCATTAGGATTGCTTACTCTGCTTTTTCTTAATAGATAATAGAAAAACCATTTAATACTGTTTTCCGGGAAACTGGCTAATATATATTATAAATAAATTCCTCTTGAATTAATCGATAAATTATTAAATACTAAAAAAGGTTACAACATAAAGGCAGATGATCAATTTTTCTCATCATATCGGTAGCTTTATATGAAAAAAGTTATTATAAAGATATAAATAATGGAAAAATTTGCCGATTACATTCTACAGGAAAAAATTCAGGAAACCAGGAATTCAATAGTTTATCGCGGTCACAAAGAAGATGAAGCGCGGTCTTTAATCATTAAACTGTTGAAAACCGCGTATCCGACACCTTCAGAAATTGCCCGATTCAAACAGGAATATAATCTTGTAAAAGAACTTGATATACAAAACATCATCAAAATATTCGATCTTGTTGAGTATGAAAACAAATATGCCATAATCGAGGAAGATTTCGGCGGCATATCGCTGAAAGAGAAATTAAAAAAAGAAAAACTTCCCTTAAAGTCATTTCTACAGATTTCATCAAAATTATCTGAGACGCTGGGATTGATTCACAAAAAAAATATTATTCATCTGGATATAAAACCTGATAATATTCTGATCAATCCGGAAAAGGAAGAAGTAAAGATAACCGACTTCGGCATTTCCGCCGTATTAACGCATGCCAATGAAGAGTTGTATAATCCCGATGTTATCGAGGGTACACTATCATACATGTCCCCGGAGCAAACCGGCAGAATGAACAGAGGCGTAGATTACCGCACAGACATATACTCTCTGGGCGCAACATTCTACGAAATGTTGACCGGTGAGGTTCCGTTTAAATCAAATGATCCGATGGAATTGATTCATTCCCACATTGCTCGTCAGCCTCTGGCCCCGACCGATTTGAATCATTCCGTCCCGCCGGTATTGTCTTCCATTATTTTAAAGCTGTTGTCAAAAAATCCTGAAGAGAGATATCAGAACTGCCTTGGACTAATGGCAGATATGGAAGAGTGCCTGAATCAGTTAAATCAAAAAGGCAGTATTGACGAATTTACCATAGCAACAAAAGATATCTCCATACGATTTAATATTCCTCGCCGTCTTGTGGACCGTGACAATGAACGAATTGAATTAATGAGATGCTTTGAGCGGACATGTAAGGGCCTCAGTGAAATGATTCTTGTAACAGGCCCGCCGGGAATCGGCAAATCCGCTTTAGTTAACGAAATTTATAAACCGATCATCGCCAAAAAAGGTTATTTCATCTTTGGCAAGTACGACCAGTTCAGAAAGGATGTTCCTTTCAGCGCTATTATTCAGTCTTTTCAGGGTCTCATCCGACAGATAATCTCCGAAAGTTCGGGGAAAATACAATCATGGAGGAAAAAACTGCTTGCTGCTCTGGGACCGAACGGAAAAGTTATAACCGATGTAATACCGGAACTGGAACTTATCATTCACAAGCAGCCCGACTTGCCATCGCTTGGTCCGGAAGAATCAATGAACAGATTCAACCTGGTATTTCAAAACTTTGTCAATGTTTTTCTGACGGAGGAACATCCCATAGCGCTGTTCCTGGATGATCTCCAGTGGGCTGATCAGGCGAGTTTAAAATTCCTGGAAAACTTAATGACTACTTATGAAACAAAATATTTGTTTTTGATAGGAGCATACAGAGATAATGAAACGAATGAAGCCCATCCGCTCACTTTGGCGCTCAATAAAATTCACAAAAAAGGGAAAAAAATACACAACATTGAGCTCGGTCCTCTGGATGTAAACAGCATCAACTTGATAATTATGAACGTTCTTTTGTGTGATGCGGAAAAATCCTTGCCCCTTGCCGAGCTCATTCGCAAAAAAACTGCCGGCAATCCATTCTTTGTTATTCAGTTCTTAAAGAATATTTATGATAATCATCTTCTGGAACTTAATCCGAAAAGCGGGTGGGAGTGGGATGTAAATAGAATCCGGGAAATGCAGGTGACTGAAAATGTTATAGATATGATGGCGGAAAAAATTTCCCGTTTCCCGAAGAAAACTCGGGAAATATTAAAAATGTGCGCCTGTATAGGAAACAGATTTGATCTTGAATCATTGTCTGTTGTTTCCGGAAAATCAATCGACGAAACTCTTGCCGATCTCACCTCTGCAATTCAGGAGGACATGATCGGTCTTCATGGTAACTTATATAAATTTTACCATGACCGCATTCAGGAAGCGGCATATTCACTGATTCCGGAAGATGAAAAAGAGGAAATGCATTATCGTATCGGCAGCAATGTACTTGAGAAAACTAACCCTGAAAATCTTAATGAAAAAATATTTTATATTGTCGATCAGCTAAATCGTGGAATCAGACTTGTCAGCGGAACAGATGAAGAAATCAGGCTGGCAAAACTTAATCTGCAAGCCGCACAGAAATCGAAAAAATCGACAGCATACGCTTCGGCTTCATTTTATTTAAAAACAGCCATCGGACTTCTGCCCGAATACTCATGGAAAAGCCACTACGACCTTACCTATTCCATATACAGGGAAGCCCTGGAATGCGAGTATCTCAACCTGAACTTCAGCGAGGCCGAAAAAATATTCAATATCGTGTTGAAAAACGTAAGATCGAATATTGACAGGGCCAATGTTCACACGCTGATGATCTTATTATACACAACACAAGGCAACTATGAAGACGCACTGAGGGTTGGTATCGAAGGAATGAAAATGCTGGGTATCAATCTGCCGAAAAAGGTAGGCGACGCCAGAGTTGGTCTGGAATTGCTGAAACTCAGATTAAAATTCGGCCGCAGGAAGATAGAAGAGTTGATTGATCTGCAATATGTTTCCATACCGAATAATATGGATGAAGCAAAGCAGATCGCCACCGAATATCTGGCCAGGCATCCGTCAAAATCTTTTGATAATCCCGAGCTGGAGTTGTGGGAAATGTTATCATACGCTTATCTGGCCATTCACACCGGCACCGTGGCGTTTTATGCCAATCCGAATTTATTTGCCTATATAGTAATAAACGGGGTTTACAGGCTGCTGGACTATGAAATAAACTTTGAATATTCTCCCTTTGCCTACATTGCCATGGGCTCTATTGTGGGTTCATCCCTCGGTTTTTATCAGCACGGCTACAGGTTCGGGTTAACGGCGTTAAAAGTCAATGAAAAGATAGCCGATAAAAAGAACAGATGCCGTATCGAATTTGCTTTTCCGATGTTCATCCAGCACTGGAATAAACATGCCCGATACGATCTCGATTATTTTAGAAACGCATACAAGTTTGGAATAGAGAATGGTGATCTGATCTTCAGCGGTCACAATATTAACCTGATAGGCATGACCCGCATCATGCTGGGAGATAACATTGACGACATCCTTGAAGAATACGGCAAATACAAAGATTTCCAGCTCGGAGGCAAAGATCCTTTTAGCGCACGTAATTACACGGAAAACAGACGGATGTGCCTCTGTCTTAAGGGCATGACTGAAAGTAGAGGCAGTTTAAACGGCGATGGTTTTGATGAAGAAGAGCAGGCTAACTATTATAAGTCTGAAAAGAACATGCTTGGCTCCTTCTACTTATCTCTTGTCCGGCTGAGAATAAACTATCTTTTCGGCGAATTATCAAAATGCCTCAATCTCGCCTCAGATATGCAAACAATTGTTAACAAAAAAACTGCTTTGGGCAATCTGCACATACCAGAATTCTATTTATTTCATTCACTGACGCTTACGGCATCTTATGCCGAAGCTGACTCTCTGCAAAAAACAAGATATCTTATACGTCTGCAAGCCAACCAGATGAAGATGCTCAAGTGGGCGAAATCCTGTCCTGAAAACTTCCGGCACAAATATGATCTTATAGCAGCCGAAATAATGGCCATAAAAAACCGTTACCGTGAGGCACAGAAACTATATCACTCTGCCATTGAAGGTGCACATCAGAACGGATATCTGCACATCAAAGCCATTGCCTGCGAACGCCTGGCGCTTCTTTACCTCAATTACTCATGTAAGGATGAAGCCGGATTTTTCATGCAGAAGGCACACAAATGCTATCTATCGTGGGGAGCTTCGGAAAAGGCCAAAGAATTGGAGGAAAAATATGTAGCTCTGATACCTCGCGAGCAAAGGCAGCAATTCACGGGAACCATAACTACGAGTGATTTAACAGGATCAGTAACCATTAGCAGTTCTTCGGGATCTTTGACCATGAGCGGAGCCACTGAAACCACAGGTAGTACAAAACTGCTCGACTTGTCCACAGCCATGAAAGTTTCTCAAATCATTTCCAGCGAAATTGTGCTGGACCGTCTCTTGCAGAAGCTCATGCATGAATCCATTACCAATGCCGGCGCTCAGTGCGGTTATCTTATTCTGGAATCTGATGGTGAGCTAACCATTGAAGCTAGTGAAGATATCGATAAAAATGAATCTATGGTTATGCAATCCATGCCGCTAAAGGATTGCTCCGAAATTTGCCGTTCTATCGTCAATTATGTATATAACAGCGGAGAAGACATCGTTCTCGGCAATGCGACGAAAGAAGGCCTCTTCACCAGTGATCCGTATATCATACGGGTACAGTGCAAGTCCATTCTCTGCACTCCCATTATGAGTAAAGGCAAACTATCGGGCATCCTCTACATGGAAAACAACCTGACTGAAAATGCTTTTACTCCCGAACGCCTTGGAATTCTACGGAGCTTCTCCGTTCAGGCCGCCATATCCATTGAAAATGCAAGACTCTTTGAATTGGCCACGACAGATGGCCTAACCAAACTTTTCGTACACCGTTATTTCCAGCTTCTTCTGGACCAGGAAATAAAAAGATCCCTTCGTTACAATAAACAATTTTCATTAATCATGATGGATATCGATAATTTTAAAAATTTCAACGATACCTACGGTCATCAGCTTGGCGACAGGGTACTGAAGGACGTAGCGAGCACCGTCAAAAAGACATTACGTACCGAAGACATTACAGCGCGTTATGGCGGTGAAGAATTCGTTGTCATTCTGCCCGAAACAAATGCACCGCAAGCCATGACCGTTGCCGAAAAAATCCGCGCAAGCGTGGCTGATCTTGAAATTCCTTATGAATCGAAAAAACTTCATGTCACTATCAGCCTGGGAGTCTCCACATTTCCGGAAAGTACCGATGAAAAGGAGGCTCTTATCGGCGCGGCCGATGATGCTCTTTATGCATCGAAACATAGAGGGAAAAATTGTGTAAGTCTTTATGAAAAGAAAAGCATGCCTAAAGAAGATTCAAAAAATTCTTCAGCAATACAATAGCAAAAGTCCGAATGCATAGACTAAACTTTACTTTACTTGTCAAATCTCCTTTTTTCTGGAATAATTCTTGATGTTGACAAATTATTATTTTAAAGTAAAAAAACAAAAACATGGAAGAAAAAATAACCGACCAACAAAAGCATAATAAAAGAATCCGGGAGATTAAAGGAGTGATTTGTCTTTCTCTGGCTTTATTTTTACTTTTGTGTCTCGTTTCTTACCGTCCGCAAGATCCTTCATTTACCCACTTTGTTGTCAGCGGCAAATCAACGCATAACTTCACAGGTAAAGTCGGATCTTACGCTGCCGATTCTCTGATTCGTCTTGTAGGAATTTCCTCATTTATTTTTCCGTTCATTCTTCTGGCATGCAGTTTTAAATACTTTTTGCGGCCGGCATTTATTATTAACACCAAAAGAATCGTAGGATTTGTATTTTTTATCCTATCCTTTTCAGGACTTGTAGCTCTTCTTTTTCCCGGGAGTATAACCGTTTACAGGGAATCGCTGAAGAACGGTATCGGCGGCTTAATAGGTGTTTCCATTGTTGACTTTCTCCGCATATCTTTCAACGTTGCGGGAACTTATATCATCTTGATTCTGACTTTTGTAATAGCGCTGACTTTTATGATTGAATTTTCCATTATGTCTGTAACGGAAAAAATCTCACAATTTACTGTAGCGCTGTATAATCTCTGCAAAAGCCGCATTTCATCTTTTGTTAGTTATATTCACAATAGTGTAAAAACAGAAAAAAAACCTCAACCGACGATAATCGAAGATACTCCGCCGGTTGTTAAAAAAATTAATTTCAAAAAAATCGAACAAACCAATTTAAATTTTGAAAAGACCAGTGCTGATGAAAAATTCCAGATGCCTCCGCTTACCTTGCTGGAAGAAGTTCAACATAAGGATGTCCGGGTAAAACGCGACGCTTTGGTAACCAATTCCCGTATTCTGGAAAAGAAATTATCCGATTTCGGTGTCGACGGTCGCGTTGTGGAAGTTATGCCGGGACCTGTCATTACAATGTATGAGCTGGAACCGGCGCCTGGCGTCAAAATCAACAAAATAGTTAATCTCTCCGATGATCTGGCTTTAGCACTAATGGCACCAAGTATCCGCATTCTGGCTCCCATTCCCGGAAAATCTGTCATCGGTATTGAAATACCCAATCTTAAGAGAGAGCAGGTTTTTCTCAAAGAAGTCATCGACAACGATGCTTTTCTGGAATCATCTTTCCGTCTGCCGATTGCACTTGGTGTTAATTTTGTGGGCACACCCGTTGTCGCCGATCTGACAAGAATGCCCCATTTGCTTATTGCCGGCACTACCGGTTCGGGAAAAAGTGTCGCTCTCAATGCCATGATTTGCAGTATTCTCTTTAAAGCTCATCCGGATGATGTGAAATTCCTCATGATCGATCCCAAAAGACTTGAACTTTCCTCATACGAAGGCATTCCGCATCTGATTCATCCTGTTGTTGTTGATCCGAAAAAAGCTTCACAGGTTCTGCGCTGGACAGTGGAAGAAATGGAAAGACGCTATCAGATACTCAACGATCTCAAGGCAAAAAGCATTGACGCCTATAATGAACTTCTTTTAAAAGGACTGAAAAGTAAAACTATTCTGGCGTTACCTAAACAGGTCGATCCTGACATTGAACCTGAAACAACAACCGATACAAATGAAAACACCGATGTTGAACAACAGATAAAACACACAAAGCTTCCTTACATTGTTGTAGTTATCGATGAATTGGCCGACTTGATGATGGTTGCGCCGCGGGACGTGGAAGAATCATTGACACGTCTGGCGCAAATGGCGCGGGCGGCGGGAATTCACCTTATCATAGCCACGCAAAGGCCTTCTGTTGATGTCATCACCGGTTTGATTAAAGCCAACTTCCCCACGCGTATTTCGTTCCAGGTTTCCTCCAAAATTGATTCGCGCACAATCATTGATCAGCAGGGAGCGGAAAAACTTCTCGGCGCCGGAGATATGCTTTTCATTCCACCGGGAACATCCAAGCTTTCCCGAATACATGGCGCCTATGTTTCAGACAAGGAAATTTCACGAATTGTTGATTTTATCAAAATGCAGGCTCAGCCGGCATACGATACATCCATTGAAAAATTCGCTTTGGCCGCTTCGCAAACTCAGCATGATAGTAACGATGATTTTGATGAAAAATATGACGAGGCTGTGGCTCTGGTCGGAGAACTGGGACAGGCATCCATATCACTTGTCCAACGATACATGAAAATCGGCTATAACAGGGCAGCACGTATGATTGAAAAAATGGAGGCCGAAGGAATTGTCGGACCGTCCGACGGCGCAAAACCAAGAAAAGTTCTTATTAGAAAGCTCCCCAGTTGAAAAAAACAAACAAGAAAAATGTGCGAATAATCAGTCTGGGCTGTCCGAAAAATCTGATCGATTCGGAAGTTATGGCAGGCCTGTTAAATCAATCCGGCTATCACATCACTGATAAAAATGATCACGCTGATGTTGTAATAGTCAATACGTGTGCTTTCATCAAACCAGCCAAGGAAGAAGCCATTGAAGAGATATTAACTCTGGTCGAAGAGAAAAAGAAAAATAATACACAACTTCGAATCGTTGTTGCCGGTTGTCTTGCCCAGCGTTACAGCCGGGAATTTTTCACCCAAATACCGGAGGTTGATTTATTTATCGGCACAGGAGAAGTCGGCAACATTGTCTTTCACCTGAACAAATTAAATCAGGAAAATTTCAAAAGGCAATCCGTAATCACGAAACCTGATTTTCTCATGAACTTTCATCATCCCCGACTTATATCTTCAGAATCTTCGAGCGCATATTTAAAAATTTCAGAAGGATGTTCCAACCGTTGTTCTTACTGCGTTATACCTTCCCTTCGCGGACCGGCACGAAGCCGCAAACCGGATGATATCCTGGAGGAACTCGAAATGCTGACCCAAAAAGGAATAAAAGAACTCATAGTTGTAGCTCAGGATACCACAATTTACGGAAGAGATTTAAAAGGCCGACCGCACTTATCTTCTCTGTTAAACGATATGGCAAAAGCCAAAGGCATCAAGTGGATACGGCTTCTCTACACCCATCCGGCACGCGTCACCGTTGATTTACTGGAAACCATTGCCGCCAATGAAAAAATCTGCCGCTATATTGACCTGCCCATTCAGCACATTGAAGATGATATTCTAAAAGCAATGAACCGTAAAGTCACCGGAACCAAAATCAAAGAAGTCATCGGGCAAATCCGTCAAATAATTCCCGATGTTGCTCTGAGAACATCGTTAATTGTCGGATTTCCGGGAGAGACACCGACAAGGTTCAACAGACTGCTTGATTTTGTCAACGAAACAAAATTTGACCATCTCGGTGTTTTTACTTATTCGAGGGAAGAAGGAACAAGCGCCGCTAAATCAAAAGCTCACGTGTCCGAAAAGGAAAAAGAACGCCGTCGCGAAACAATCATGAATGAGCAGGCGGCCATTTCCCTCGCCATTAATAAGACACTTATCGGAACCATTCAGGAAGTTTTAATCGAAGAAAAAAGCGATCACGGCAATTACACATATACAGGCAGATGCCGCCGGCAATCACCCGAGATAGACGGCGTAACATACATAAAGGGTCCCTCCTCTCCAATCGGCAGCATTGTAAAATGTCAAATAACCGCTGCTGAGGAATACGATTTATTCGGCAAAATAATCAATTAAATCAATGATAATAGCGATCAAAATCCCTTGCCTAGACAGGATTTGCGTTTCTTTTTGGCATAATCGCTTTTTATCTTTTCTGTAAATATTCCATTGACACACGAAAACCTTCTTCATATAATTTCATTCAACAAAAAAGGATGTTCTTTCCCAACAAACAATAAGTTTTGCTTATCAGACAAGGAGGTTTTTATGCGGCTTGCAAATAGACCGACCGTAATCCTCATCAGACTTGTTCTTTCCTTTTTATTCTTTTTCATTACAAACATATCCCTTTACGCAGGAACGACAACAGAAACAATCCCCATAGGCTCACAACCCATCACGATGAAGGATATAAAATCCGGAGAGGAAACAACTGAAGATCTTATCATTGATGTTGAAAACGAATTTTTCATCTGTGACGAGCAAAGCAAAAAAGTTGGAACGTATCAATACAGTCTCGGCAAGGAAACTTGTGAAAGGCATTGTTTGACTTGTCCCGTGTGTGGTGGCCCCGGAAAAGACAAATGCAACAAGGTTCATTCCAGAGAGAAAGAGGTTCCCATAAAGAAATGCGAAAGGACTATCAGCCAGATTGTGGCCGCGGCGAAAAAACAGGTACTCAGCAATCTGCGAAACAAGAAGTTGACATCTTCAAAAGGCAAAAGTGTATATCTCTTTAAATCCGGTGATGATGGAAATATTCTCGCCAAACTTGACGCTGCCATCAGTAATGCAATTAAAGACGGTGAGCAAGACCACCCCGACTTTGCCAAAGTGGGCGAGAAAAAAGGTAAAATCACGGTAAGCGCTGTGGGTCATGCCGGAATCTGTGAAAAAAGTGAAAATGAATTATCTTATGAACAGATAAAATATGCTGTTACAGTGCATGTAAAAATAACCATTAAGCTTGTTAAGTATCTGATCTACAAAGACCCGATTACCGGAGAACCGAGAAAAGATCATTTTACTGAGCAAGAAGATAAAGAAGTTTTTACATACACATACGATCAGAGAATGCCTGTCGGTTTTCGGTATGAGTATACGGGGAAATCAAGCGGGTGGAAGGTTATACACCGTTGTACCTGCTGTCATCACGAAGATCGCGGCCCGGTTTCAACTACACCTACCGTGACACCACTCACTCCGGAACCAATTGTCACACCTACTCCCACTCCTACTCCTACTCCTACTCCTACTCCTACTCCCACACAGGGAACACCACCAAAGAAAGCGGACGAAGCAAAAAAGACAGGATCTGAATATCGCGAGGGAATTAAACTTCCCGCCAGTGGCGCATTGGGTAGTTTTGTCATATCACCGGATACAACTGTTGCTGTAAAAGCCCGCGGAGCAAGCTCTTCTTTCTTTATCAACGAAGAAGGCAAAAAAACTCAGGAGATGGAAAAGAAGGGTGATTATTTTGTCGGCAAAGTTCCCAAAATAATTACCGGTGGCATAGTGACTGGAGGAGTAATAACAGCGATTCTTTCAGGAGGCAAAAGTGAAGCAGCAACTCCCCCGTCCGGCATCGCCACAAGCAGCTTTTATGACGTAACAGTCTCTCCGCCGGTAACAGCCACCGTACCGAACGTGGACATCGGCAATCTTGGCAATTACCACCTTACAGCAACACCGACAGCGGGTGGCAACCCCGTCAGCTACGGTTCACCGGATATGTATCTGATAGACAATAAAACAAACACCGCTTCGGCTGTCTATGATATTGCCGCCGGAGAACAGCTTCCGGCGGGTACGACACGTTTAACACTTACCGACCCCAAAGGAAACGTTGTTGATGAAAAGAAAATCTCCGTTTACTCATACGGACTGACTTTTAGCCCTCCGCAGGTAATGCGCGGCGTGCCTGTTACAGGAAACGGAACCGTCACGGGAGTGGATGCAACAACTCCGCTTGAAGTCACCATAACCTTCGACCCCATACTTGATGTCAGCGTACAGGGCGGGAACATCATCAAACAAGCGCCAGGACTGGTGACATTTGAAACCAGCGCCGGCCAACTCAACGCGCTCCCTGCCGACTTCACTTTCGATACATCCAAAGGTCTCGGCAAACAGGATGTCATAATGTCTGTAACACCGAAAGAAGTGGATAAATGAAAAAATATCTGCCGCAAATATTCCTGTTTCTTCTAATATCTGCTCTGTTCATCTGCGCGCCGGATGCAAGCAGAGCAGACACATTGTCGTTTTTTACCATCGAACAGGAAAAAGCCGGCCAGCGCTGGGAAATCATGGGAGAGTTCGAAAGAAGCTGGATTTCCATGACAGCAGCAAACAACTATATCTCATGGATAAACACCACGTGGGGCGGCAACATTTCCAAAATTAATACAGCCGATGGTTTTTCCGTTCGTGCGATTTACCGGATCACCCCGATTATCGGCATCGGCCTCGGTTACGAACGTTTCTGGGCGGAAGCTTCGGGCTCGCATAGTATGGGAGCTTATAAAATGGAGACATCTGCGGATGGAGTACTGACTATTTTCTCTGTCCGCTATCCGGTCGCGGCCTCACGTCTTTCCTTCAACGGAGAATTTGCTCTCGGCTATTACTTCGCAGACTTTAAGGAATCAGAAAATTCATGGGAGCAGAAAGGTGATGATTCGGCGCCTGGCTTCCGATTTGAGGGAAAGGTAAGTTTTGCAGTTACAAAATATTTCAACATCACAGCAGGAGGCGGATATCGGTATCTCAAAATGGATGATTTCGGTATAAACTTTTTTTCGCCCGGACATCCCAAAGCGGAGCTGGATTACAGCGGGTGGTTTGCAGGCGGCGGTATCAGCGTGGATTGGTAAGAATTTCTTTCCCTTTTTAACCTGCCTCAATTGAGAAAATGTGTCACAACATAAGAAAATGTCATTGCATATCCTCCGCTGGCGCGAAGTCGGGAGTATTTCCGAGAGGTGTTCCGATGCAATCGGGACGGAGGTGGATATCTAAAACCTCCAAACCTCTAATCTTCTAATCATCTACTTTTTCACCCTTCACTTTTTAGTGACACTCGCTGAAAGCAAGCGAAGCGCTGGTGGAATCCCGACATCGTCGGGACGAAGCGCAGTGGGACACGTTTCACTGTTTTTTAAAATCCTCTAATCTTCTAAACTTCTAAACTTCCAATCATCTATCTTTGCCCTTCCATTGCGGACATAATTCGGATGATCCCGGCTGATAATTACGGCAAACCAGTGGTCGCGTTTCATATATAGAGCAGAGAAACACATCACCCGAACTATACAGGAAAGGACATTCCCGCGGAGTATCGCCGGTCTCCGACGAAATCATTCTATCCCCCACCCAGATAAGATGGCGGTGCTCAATCATGTCCAGAATATCCTGCCTGTTTTCAGCGCGCCAGCGGTCGAAATCTTCCTGCTCCGCGTAAGCAGTCAAATCTACAAAACAACACTTGCCGCATTGCAGGCAGGAAAGCGGCGCTTTCATAACTTGAACCTCTTGGTTTTCTCCTATAGATAAATTTATTTGATAAGGTGCCTTTGAATTCCGTTACATAAAATATCTTTACCGTTGTCAAACCAGTTTAATCTCGGAGATATGAACCCATTCACTGAATGAATACTTAAAAATTTTATCCGTTATAAGTGTGATTTTAACTCTGCCCATAATATTCGGTTCTCCAGCGAAAACAAACCTTGCGTTTACTTCATCATCATTTCTTGGTCTTGAAAATTTGACAATATCACCTATTTTCATTTTCTACCTCACTATCACCTTTTTTTCGGTAGTTTCTCCCCGTGTTTTATCAAGACATCACTCAATGCCTCAATCATTAAATCTTGAACAGATATCTCTTTTGTTACGGAAAGTATCCGAATAGCCTTGGCAAGTTCAGGCGGTATTCTGCCCCCGAATAGTTTCAAGTCCGTCCTTGGACTCAGTTGAGATGACTTCGATCTGCCCACCATTTCTCCTTGTATTGAATTTATAATAGATTAATTAAAACAAACACAAATGTCAACAAATATTATTGTTAATTTGTTAACATATTACTATTTTTCCAATTCAATCCTATTATCATTTAAGAATTAGTTTATTAGCGTTACATAAAAAATGAAATTTAGAAAAGGTTAATGGTAGACGTTACCTTTTATTAATCACTTGTTAATCTTTCTCGTCTTGTAATAATTGAAGTATTTTCTTAATCTGGTTCGAATTATTCATTTTAATAGAATGTTCCCAAATGCGAAGAACTGTCCAGCCATTTCTTCGCAAATAAGCGGAGGTCTTTCTATCACGTATTCTGTTCTTTTGAATTTTTTCACGCCAAAAATCGTTTTTTAAAAGATGCTTCCACCGGGGGTATTGCCAGCCATGCCAAAAATCACTATCCAAGAAAACACAAACTTTGATTCTCTCGAATACAATGTCCGGTTTACCTTTGATCAACTGGACATTTTTTGTAAATCGCCGCCTTGTTCTCTTTTTTAACTCACGAATAAAATCTTCTTCAAACCTTGTATCTTTAGACTTGATCTTAGACATCAGAGTAGACCGATGTTCCTTTGTAATCTTATCGGCTTCTCGCTTTTTTTTAAAATTTCTACCCAAATAATTATTTATTTTTTTCTTCGCCATATTTAATAAGATAACCCGTATCGCTTCATCGCTTCTTTTAATGACTTCGTTGATTTACGCTCACCAAAAGCGTCACCTAAAAGATGAACAATGAATTTTTCGGTCTTTGGTAAAACAACACTAGAATGCTGAATGACTAAGCGAACCCATTTGTCAACAATATCTTTAGTTTTGATATACTCTTTTAAGTCCCAGTAGTGCCGCACGTCATCAATGGTCAATCCTGAAACTATATCAATAATCGCTTTAGCGTTTTTTTGAAGATAATAAAATATTTTCGGGATATTATTATAAGCGGTGCCATTAATTTCTATGGTCTGTTGACCACCGGCGGTAAACCGATCTCTCAAGGATGAATCAACAATGCCATATCGAGCCGCTAGCCAGGTGGCGAACTTCTGATATTTTGTTTGGCTCCTGCCAAAAATCTCAGGAAATCTTGCCATCGCCTCACTTCTAAGATGATTTTGTTTTTCAACCGGAAGATTACTCCATAAAGTGACTGTAGGGTTTAACATCGCATCTACTTCATCACCGGACTCCATCCACCAAGGTTCTTCGCCTTTTTTTGCGATTTTACGATAATAACTAACAACTTCTTTTATTGGGTTATCCAAATTTCGCAAAGTATCATACTCCGTGCCCATTTTATCAAAGATGGTATTGCCTTGTCCCAAATCCATATCGATCAAATATCTCGGCGAATGGGTAACCGCTATATCGTAAAGACACTCTTCATATTTTCTGAATTTAAACTTTGGTGGGGCAACTAATTTACCAAAGAATAAATATATTCTTTTAACGCCTTCAACTCTAGTTGTTTCAAGCACGCTATTGCCGGTACTGCGCCAATGATCCTGCTGAGTTTTTTTTACTTCCACACCATAATATTGCTTGGCTACTATATCTGGGAACCTGTGCCCCGTGACAAGCTGTATTGTACCTTCAAACTCTGTGCTCTTTGAAGAAATCAATAATGAATTATAAACTTCCTTTTCAAAGTCTGAAAATGACAATCCGCAATAACGCATCGGCGTCTTCGTCGCCGCTGATTGAATGATATTAATCCCACTGTTTAATAAAGACTCAAAAGAAGATCCGTTAGCTTCTGTACGTTTCGATATAATCATAATTATCCTTTCTTAAAAAGCTTTGGCCATAACTCCTGCAACCGCCACGCCACATTAAAAGCGAGCAAAGGAGGCACTGCGTTGCCAATCACTCTGTAGCCATCAGAAGGGCTTATGGCGAAATCCGCACCTAGAACAGAAGAATTGCGAACGAATTCAAAGTCATCCGGGAATGTTTGGATTCTCGCACATTCCCGAACTGATAACCTTCGTTCTTTTAATCCTAAAGCAAGTTCTTTTTCGTATTTGCCACCATGTTTTTTTGATAACCGTCTAAATTCTATGTTTCCATGATGTTCAGCTCGAATTGTAGGCCCTAAACCCAGCAAGACGACCTCACTCTGCCCCTGACAATGTTTTCCATACCATTTCGCCTTTGAATAGAACCTATGAGAGTAATCGTTTGAACCTTCTGGCTCCTTTAATCCAATAAAGGCGTCCTTAACTTTAACATAAGGCGATAAATATTCTGACGATTTAGATGCACCATGCGTCTGTCGCGGATAAGGGTTAAAAGACGATTCGTCACTTAACACCATTAATTGATCCAAAGCTGTTTTTGTTAGTGCTTCTTTTTTGAAACCAATAAAAATAATCCTCTCTCGCGTTTGAGGCACTCCATAATCCTGCGCCCGCAAGACTTTTGCGTCGACAACCAGGTATCCGTCGCGACCAATTGATCGGAAATCATTCTCAATAATATTTTTTGCGTCAGCTAAAGACACCAAGCCCTTAACATTTTCCGCTATAAATATTTTAGGCCGCACAATTTCAACGACAGCCCTCATCCACATGTAAAGTTGCCCTCGATTTTCTTCTGAAGTCTCTTTACCGTTCAGCAAGCCACCATGATGCGCTTTATGGGAATTAAATCCTTTACGCTTTCCAGCAACGCTAAAATCTTGACAGGGAAACCCACCGGTTACAATGTCAGCCAAAGGAAACACATTACATTTACCCGAAGAATGTTTTTTTACTAAATCAACTATACTCTCGGAATGAAATAATGATCCATTTTTTGATTCCTTATCAAAATATGGCACCCAACACGCTTTGGCTGCCGATAATATGTCATTAGCAAAAACTGTCTTAAAAAATGTCTTTGGCAATCTAACCCAATACTTATTAATCGGATTTTTTACCCATTCAGGATGTAACTTTTCGTTCACCGCTTTTCGCAATACCGTAAAATCCCCTTCAAATCCTAAATCCATGCCGCCGCAACCTGAAAATAATGAAAGCACTTTTAATGTCTTATCGATTTTCTTCATTTTTTAAATCCTGTTTAACTTTCCAACAATCCTTCATCAGCGAAACTGAAAAAGGTATTATCTCCAATAATCACATGATCCAGAAAGCTGATTTTTATTGGTTTGCTAACGTCTAGAATGTCTTTGGTTAAATCTCTATCATCAACGCTTGGCTCGCAATTTCCTGATGGATGATTGTGTACGCAAATAAACGAGCTTGCGAAGCATTCCAATGCTTTGTGAAAAATTTCTCTGATAACAGGATTAACCTCGTCAACGGTGCCATTGCTCAATTCAACAATATTTATCAAGCGGTTTTTAGTGTCAAGATAGAGTACCTTAAATACTTCCTTTTTCAAATCTCGCATTCGTGGCGACAATAATACAGCCACATCTTTGGCTTTCTCAATCTTTATCTTTCTTGGAACAACTTTTCCCTCATAGAATCTTTTACCCATCTCTATCGCCGCTCTTATTTGAGCGATTTTAGCATTTCCTAAACCTTTAAAATCTTTCCAATCCGTCGATCCAGCTTGACTCAACTCACGAAAAGAGCCAAACTTCATCATGATTGCCCGAGCTAAATCCAATGCGCTTTGTCCTCTAACTCCAGTGCGCAAAATAATAGCCAATAATTCAGAATCGCTCAATGCTTTCTCACCATTTTTAATCAGTTTTTCTCTTGGGCGATCGTCCTCGGGCCAGCTTTTAATTCCAGATGTCTTATTTTTTCCCGTCATCTTTATTAATCCCATCAGAGGTAGCAGCGTTTTAGCTGATTCTTCAAAAAAACAATAGGGTCTTGAAATATAAGTTTTTCTGTTTACAGTAGATTCTTAATTTTTTTGTTAATTCTGCACGATCACGAATGTCGCTTATATACTCTCTGGCGTTAAGGGTGTCAACCCGTACGCTTTTGTATATTATTTTAAAATTTTGATGTCTCTTACGCCTACGTTTCATATCATACAAAAAATATTTTTTCTTGGTGGCAAAACACCATCCAAGGCTGAGCTTCCTTCTGGTTCCTCATCTTTTGTTATCCGCATCAACAACTGATTTCATGGCCTTGTTAATCCTTTTTAATGCTCGTTCTAAATCAAATTTGTCTCTCTCGTTCCTGGTCAGCACTTCAAACAATTCCTCTTTAACGCGTGAGCGCATGTCTTTTATTTCCGTGTCCGTCCGTCCCATATTCACCAGATATTTCTTGAGGTCCGCATCGCCGCCGTCTTCAATCAGCTTTTGACGGAAAAGATCCATTACCTGCCGGTTTGCCGGATTAAACTTATTGCGCAGGATGAAATCGAGGTCGTAAAAATCACGCGGCGCTATGTCTTTTCTTAAGGCCGCCGCTCTCAGTTTTTCGCTGATGATTTCATTCAACGCCAGACAGTTGACTGTGCCTGCGTCAAAGAGAGATGCGCCGGTGAAGGGATGGATGTATTGATGTTGAATCCGGCGCGCTTCTGGCGCCAGTAGCGGATTAAAGCGGAGACTTATTTCCAGTTTGATGGTTTGTTTCGCCGGAATCGTCACGGCATCATATTCAAAATGGTAGATGTACTGTCTTGATTCATTTCGCCCGGCCTGATCGGCGCCAATCAGCCGAAAGCCTAAATGACCAGAAAAGGCCTCAATGTTATTCTTAACTGTTTGCATGGCCTTGCGCCGGTTACCCCTTGTTGCGGTTGCTTCGGGCAAACGCAAAATGAAATCCAATTCTTCGCTCAACCGGTAATAGGAATAATATATTTTGTTAAGACAGGTTCCGCCCTTGAATATCAAATCCGGACTGAGTTCATTTATTTTGGAAAGTATGAAGGTTAGGTAATAGTCCTTTTCCATGAGTGGCGTGTAAAAACCGGCTCGCGTTGCCGTCCGGTCAACCAGGTCACGGAAGCTTTCTTTATCCTTGTGCAGCAGAAACGATGACGCGCCATTTTTCATTGATTTTACCTTTTCGATCGCCCGTAAAAGAAATCAGTGATGTTTTCTTAACGCTTTTAGCCAGCGGCGCGAGCATCTTTTCATTCACGCCGGATTTTTCAAGGGTTAGACCTATGAGCTTGCGCGTTTTAATGACGGGAAATTTAACTGCATATTCAATTAATTTTCTTATGTCGCATTTACCGGCTTTAATGGTTCTATTCATAATATCGATGGCGGCGTTCGGACCTCCCACCGGTTTGCTGTAATAAAACAAATCAACAAGCGTTCTTTCTCTGCTGCTGACAACGGCCTTTTTGCCGTTGATGTCAATTTCTTCCAGCCCATAAAATCTTTGCGCGGCGATTTTAATGAATTTAAACGACAGGCCGGCAATGGTTCTCTCGCGGGACATTCTGGTATTTAAAACGTAAACTGTCTGAAATTGCTGACTGGTGAAATTATAATAGTTGTACATGACGGAATAGCCGATATAGTAATCGCTCCGCGGGAAAAACACGGCAGGGATCAGAAATTCGCTGATACGGCGTCCCGTGGATACCGCCTCAAGAGGAACGAAAATGTAAACGCCGTTTTTAATGGGAATTAATATTTTCTTCTTTCTGAGATTGTAAACTAATTTCCGCCTGTAAGAAAAGCCGCGCGGTAAATAACTGTCCAGTTCCCCGGCGGTGACAATGTCCTTTTTTTCGTAAGACATGCGTGCCACCAGTTCGGCTTCTTTGCCAGTCAGCGAGCTTACCGTATTTTTGTTTATCATATGTGCCTTATTTTGGAACAAACGCTATACATTAATGCAATGCAACAATAACAGATTTATCCGGCTTGTCAATCAATAAAAAGGCAATAAAAAGCGGTCGTAAAAGAGTGATGTCCTGTGAAGTTGCAACAGCATGGCATTCATTCCTTCTCTTTGTCTTCTAATTTTAACTGCCGGATTAAAAAGCTGTCCAGTTGGTTGGCAAATGCCTGACGGTCTTTTTTGCTGAATTCAGCAGGACCGCCTGTCATCATGCCGGTATCTCTCAGTTCGTTGAGCAAATCACGCATGGCCAACCGGTCTTTGATGTTGTGTTCTGTATAGAGTTTACCGCGAGGATTAATCGCAAAGGCTTTTTTGGCAACTACCCTATCTGCAAGCGGGATATCGGCGGTTATCACAAGATCGCCCGGCTGAACTAATTGGGCAATTTTATCATCGGCCACATCCGGCCCCTCCGGAACCATGATCAGGGATAGATTTGGCAATTTCTCCAGGCGCAACGGTTTGTTGGCTACAAAGATAAGAGGCACGTTTAATCGCAAGGATGCTTTGATTAAGATGTCTCTGATAACATTCGGGAACGCATCAGCATCAATAAATATCTGCATAAAACCTCTGTTTAGATTTGTGTATGGAAATGTTCTGTATCATTTTTATTGTACCATTTCAAAATTAAAGATGATTTTTCAGCGTGCAGTGAAACTCGCATTACAGTTATGTAGGGCGCGTTCCCCTGAACGCGCCTAAAGTTGCGGGCCGTTCGGGAAACAGCCCCTACATATTCTTTATTTGATCGCGCTTCAGCGGGGCAAAGAGGATACGACGATAAAAGCGGAAAGTTGAAGAGATTGCCACATCCCGATGAATCGGGATTCGCAATGAAAAAAGAAAAGCTTCACCCTCATTCAACCTCTCCCATCAAGGAAGAGGAGCTATAAGAGGAATTGAAGAAATATGTGTTGATTTTATCCTTTGAAATACGCATATAATTGTTGTATTAATTTAAATACAAGTTCATGCAAGTCAGGGAACCCACAGTAAAATGAAAACCGCAAAAGACAAAGAATTAGCAGAACAAGAAAGTACTTCTTTTTCCGCAATAAAAGAACCTAACACAAAAATGTTACGCTCGGAATTGGCAGAAATGATACGACGGCATTCCTTCAGTCTTGATGAAAACCGTACTGAAGCAGTGGCTAAATGCCCAAAAAAGAACTATACGAAGAACTAGCTGTATAAACGCGGCAAGGCTTTCAATATGGCTTCTTATCTGGAAATAGATTCCGTTATCGATCCGGTTGATACCCGCAAGTGGATTATGCAGGGTATTAAATCGGTGCCTGTTCAGCAATACCACGAGGGAGGCTATAGTTTTATTGATCCATGGTAAGAATAAGAAAGGAGATATTATGCGTACTTTCAAAAAAATTCTTATCGGTTTTGTTGTTTTCTTAATTATTTTCGGTATTATCGGTTTTTTCATCGCACCCGTCGTCATCAAGCCGTTAATCATTGAAAATATTTCAGAGTCTCTGCACAGAAAAACAACAGTTGCCAGTATCAATATCAATCCTTATGCGTTTTCCGCAACCATCAAAGGATTTTCACTGGAAGATCCCGGCAAAGAATTACCATTCGTTGCATTTGATGAGCTCTATGTGAATGCCGATGTGACTTCTTCAATTTTCCGCAGAGCATTGATTCTGAAAAAAATCAGTTTGAAAAATCCCTACATCGGCATAACCCGCAAAAAGGACGGCTTATATAACTTTACCGATCTTATCCCCAAAGACGAGGGAAAACCAAAACCGGTTAAAGAAGAAAAACCTTTTCTTTTCTCTTTGAATAATATTCAGATTATCAACGGGAAAATCAATTTTCACGATGAACCCAAACAAACTAACCATACCGTGCGGGAAATGAACCTTTCCGTTCCTTTCATCTCCAATATTCAATACTATCTTAATGAATACGTCGTGCCAAAGTTTTCCGCCGTTATCAACGATAATAAATTTGAACTTGTCGGCAAGACTCAGCCTTTTCTTACTTCCCGCGCTACAAGTTTTGATATCGATATTCGTGATCTGGATATCCCCTTTTATCTTCAATATTCTCCTGTAAAACTGAACTTCAAGCTCAATTCCGCCCTTCTTGATACGAAAATGAAACTGAATTTTGTCATGTATAAGGACAAATCACCATCGCTTGCGCTATCGGGTTACGCAACTTTCAAAAAAGTAAATCTGGACGACTTGCAAAAGCATAAACTTCTGCGTCTTCCTTTTTTGAACATAAATATGACATCCGTTGAGCCGCTTATTCCGGATATTCATCTTGCCGGGATTGCTATCCAGTCACCGGAACTAGTCATCCGACGCAACAATCAGGGCGAAATCAATTTACTCAATCTGGTGCAAACGCAGAGCAAAAAAGAAAAGACCGTTCATAAGAAAACCGTAGCCGCTGCTCCCGCCAAGAAAACCGATTTGAAGTTCCGATTGGATAATCTTTTCATCGACAAAGCAGATGTTACTTTTAACGACACAAAAACATATAAGCCGGTAAATATTCACATTGTACCGCTGCAATTGAAAGCAACCAACCTGTCTCTGGAAAAAGGTACACAGGGCAATATTGATCTCGCGTTCACTCTGGACAAGAAAAGTGAAATATCTGCGCATGGACCGTTGGGACTGGAGCCGCTTAACGCCAAACTGGCATTGGATTTGAAAAACATCGGCATCCGGGCATATCAGCCATACTTTACCGATAAAGTCAAAATTGATGTGACGCGCGGCGCGATTTCCTCTTCCGGAAATCTTATTCTGGATACAGACAAAAAAGGTGAAACTGTCATTAAATACTTCGGTAAAGCTTATGTAAATAACCTCGCTACCATCGACAAAGCTCAGTCCAATGATTTTCTGAAGTGGAAAAAGCTTTCCTTCGATCAGATTCAGACGGGCTTCAATCCTTTTTTCCTGCATATTAAGACTATCTCGCTTGCTGATTTCTATGCTCGTTTCATTATCAATCCCGATAAGACGACTAATATTCAGGACATCCTTAGTGATGAAAACAAAAAAGAGCAGGAGAAAAAGGAGCCTGCTGTCAAACCCGAAGCAAAGAAAAAAGAATCAAAGCCTTCTGAAAAACCGGCAGATATCAAAATAGGCAAAATAATATTCCGTAATGGTCACGTTGATTTCAGTGATAAGAACATAAAACCTAATTATTCGGCAAATATGCTCAATTTAACCGGCAGCGTCACCGGACTTTCTTCTCAGGATATGACACGTGCCAACGTCGCGCTTAAAGGCAATCTGGGATACGGCTCACCTATTGATATTTCCGGGAAAATTAATCCACTGACCAAAGATTTGTTTGCTGACATTAAAGTTAGTTTTAAAGATATTGAACTGAGTCCTGTGACACCATACACAAACAAGTACCTCGGCTATCCTATTACCAAGGGAAAGCTTAGTTTTGATGTGTCCTATTTGATCGATAAAAGAAAACTGGAATCTCAAAATAAAGTAAAAATCGACCAGCTTACTTTTGGAGATAAAGTGGAAAGTCCTGATGCAATTAAAGCGCCGGTCACTTTGGCCGTATCTCTTTTAACCGACCGCAAAGGAGAAATCAATCTGGACATTCCCGTTTCCGGCAGCCTTGATGACCCCAAATTCAGAGTCTGGCCGATCATTTGGCAGGTTATTGTAAATCTCATCACTAAAGCTGTTACGTCGCCATTTGCGCTAATCTCATCCCTTACTGGTGGCAGTGAAGAATTGAGTTTTGTCGAATTTAATTATGGAAGCACCGCAATTACAGATGCAGGACGTAAAAAAATAACAACCATCGGAAAGGTGCTCTATGAAAGGCCGGCCCTGAAACTGGATATTGAAGGATATGTTGATCCGGCAAATGATAAAACCGGTCTTAAGAAAGATGAATTAAACCGTAGAATTAAATCCTACAAACTCAAAGAAATATTGTCAAAAGGCACAGAACAAACCTCTCTTGAACAAATTCAGCTCACGCATGAGGAATATGATAAGTATCTGAAAAAAACTTATGATGCCGGGAAATTTACCAAACCGCGTAATTTTTTGGGTATAGCCAAAAAAATTCCGGCAGAGGAAATGGAAAAATTACTGCTCAACAGTATTGAAGTGACGGATAGCGATTTGCGACAACTTGCTGAACGGCGCGCCCAAAACGTTAAGGAATTGCTCCTTCAGTCCGGTAATATCGAAGCCAGCCGCGTATTTATTGTAGAACCGAAAACACATTCTCCGGAGAAGAAAGATAAAGTTAAAGACAGCCGTGTAAATTTCAGACTGAAATAATACGTTGGCTGACGCCATAATAGAAAAGATCAGGAATCATTTCACTCTTTTATTGATCCGTGGTAAGAACAAAGTAATAGTATGATGGTTTTCTGCTAAATAATTTAGTATGGTGCTGTGTAGTTAGAGGAATGTAAAATGGATACCGGCCGGAGTTTATTCCGCAGGAACCACCAGGCGAATGCCTGGGTATGCGGGACCGGTATGACAAAATAAGAACTGGATTGCCGGATCAAGTCCGGCAATAACAAACTATTTAAGGTACGGTTATAAATGCTAATTCAGGATGTTTTTTCCGCATATAAAGACGACCTTCAGCAGGTCGAAAAATATATCAACGATAACATTCATTCCGAAATCAAATTGATTCCTGAAGTGGCGCAACACCTGATCAACAGTGGAGGAAAAAGATTCCGGCCGCTTCTGCTTTTGATTTGTGCCCGTCTTTGCGGATATCATGGAGAAAATCGATTCCCCATGGCCACGGTTATGGAATTTATTCATACTGCAACTCTTCTGCACGACGATGTTATAGATCAGGCTTCGATCAGACGCGGCAAAACATCAGCCAACCAGATTTACGGGAATGCCATCAGTATCCTGGTTGGTGATTTTCTCTGTTTTAAATCCTACACGTTAATGACCGGAATCGGCATTCTTGATATCCTGAAAATCATTTCTGAAATGGGAGATATTATGTCCGAAGGCGAGGTTTTTCAACTTTCCAAATGCGGTAATATTAACTTGTCCGAAAAAGAATATTTCAAAATAATAGAAAAGAAAACTGCTGTTCTCATTTCAGCATCCTGCGCTTCAGGAGCGATATTGAGTTCTGCTTCACGTGAGAAAATCGACGCTCTGGCAAAATTCGGCAAAAACGCCGGTATGGCCTTTCAGATAACAGACGATATTCTGGATTACATGGCCAAAGGAGAAGAGTTTGGTAAGTTCATTGGTAAAGATCTGGAAGAAGGGAAAATAACGCTTCCGTTGATATTTGCCATCAGGCAAAGCACAAACAAAGAAAAAGACAAAATCAAGGAAATAATAACCAGCCGGAAAAGTTCAAAAAAAGCGGTGCGGGAAATTTTCAGCTTAATTGAAAAATATAAAGGAATTGATTCTTCATTCCAAATAGCATCCGGATATATCAGCAAAGCCAAATCACAACTTGATATTTTCAGAGAATGCCCGGAAAAAGATCATTTAAAAACTGTTGCCGAGTACATTCTAACACGAAAAGTATAATTATTAGTTTATAATATTATAGTAAAAACATTTATGTATAGCATGTAATGAGGTCTTATAATGGCTGATTTTTTATTTGAACCGATAGCGGCAAGTGAAAAACCATACATCAACGCGCTACGACAACTTTTGGGACAATTCAGGACACCTTTTACTTCCGGAGACAGCGTTGGAATCAAGCTCCACTGGGGTGAAAGGGGGAATAAAGGTTATCTGCCACCTGATTATGCCAGAGAAATCTCATCCTGGCTTACCGCACACGGAGTCAAACCTTATGTTTTCGATACAACGGTGCTTTATTCCGGTGGCCGGCGTACTGCTGAAGATTCCTTAAACACGGCAGCCAATCACGGATACACGGCAGACTTTCTTGGATGCCCGGTTATTATCGCTGACGGCATCGACGGCAAAAATATCGTTTCCCTTCCTGCGAACTATAAGCATTTTAAAACAGTCCAGGTAGCATCTGTCTTTGACAAGACACAAGGTTTTGTCATCTTCTCTCACTTTAAGGGACATATGGTATCTTTATTTGGCGGAGCCATTAAAAATATTTCCATGGGATTTGCATCCCGCGCCCAAAAACAACGCATGCATTCCGATTATCATCCTGTTTTGAATAAAAAGAAATGCACAAGATGCGGTATTTGCGTCAATATTTGCCCGACAAAGGCGGCCAGCATCTCTGAACCCGATTATCCCGAATACGATTTACAAAAGTGCATTGGCTGTGCCCAGTGTATTGCCATGTGTCCGGAAATGGCTCTAAAAATATTCTGGGAATCGGATATGACTGTTTTTCAGGAAAAGCTCGTTGAAACAGCGGCTGCCGTTTGGAAAAAGATTGGACAGAAGACTATCGTTATCAATGCCCTGCTTAATATTACCGCAGAATGTGACTGTTTGCCGGGTAATAATCCTGTCATCAACGAGGATCTCGGTTTCGTTGGCGGTTATCATCCTGTAGAAGTGGATGAGGAATCCCTGAAAATTACAGGAGCAGATATTTTTGAAAAAGCTCATCCTGGTGTTCCCTGGCATTGTCAGTTTTCCTACGCCCGGGAAATCGGGTTTTAGACCTTGTAAATAATTGGCAGGATTAAGGCATGAAATCAGTAAAAGTTATTGATGCTGAAAAATCGGAACGTTTCTGAAAAAAAAATAAGGCTGCGGAACATGAATCATGTTCCGCAGCCACCATTAAAAATGATAAAATAGTTACCCTGTTTTTTTTATCTCTTAATTGCCTATATTTATTTAGTCTACCTTATCCAGACGAACACCATGTTTTTGCTTTAAAGCAACCTTCATTATTTTGCCGGTGGCTGTCATGGGCATCTCTTCAATCATTTCTACATGAGAAGGATATTTATACCTGCTGACTTTATCCTTGAGGAATTCAAGAATTTCTTCTTTACTAATAGGTTTCCCGTCCGTACTTTCGATAAAGGCTTTACCCGTTTCCCCCCATTTGTCATCAGCTACACCGATGATGGCAACATGCTTGATTCTCGAATGATCATAGAGTACCTTCTCTATCTCTGCCGGATATACGTTTTCACCACCGCTTCTGTACATATCTTTGGCCCTGTCCGCAATATAGAAATAACCTTCCGCGTCCATATAGCCCAAGTCTCCTGTATGAAGCACACCATTGACGATGGCTTTTGCCGTTGCTTCCGGCATATTCCAGTATCCGCTCATTACCTTCGGACCAACAGCAACAATTTCACCGACTTCACCCGGGGGCAGTCTATTGCCTTCAGCGTCTTCGATCCACATGTCACTCCATTCTCTGGGTTTGCCGACAGAAGCCGGTTTTAACTGAAGTTCTTCGTATGTTAGATGCGTCATGGCCGAATTCTCTGTCTGCCCGTAACCCACTCCAACCTTAATTCCTTTTTCTTTCAGTTTATCCAAAAGAGCCTTGGGCGTTCTCTCACCGCCTCCGATGGACATGATAACGCTGCTGCGATCAACTTTGTCCAATTGTTCTGAATCCAGAATAAGACGCCACATCGTTGTGAGGGCAAAAACGATATTGGCTTTGTATTTTTCAATATCATTACAGAACTGTACCGGATCGAATTTTTCTCTTAAGATCATGGTCATACCGCGACCGACACACTGCAACAAGCTGATGAAAAGACCGCCGGAATGGAACAGCGGCAACTGCGAAAGAAACACAATGCCGTGTGCAGCGGAAAGATATAAACTTAAAATCTTGAAATAAGACTGACTATGACTTACGACCGCACCCTTGGGAGCACCAGTAACACCCGATGTATAGATAATGCCCAGCGCATCGTCCATAAATACCTGCTCTTCCGGAACAGGTTCAGTGCTAGGGAACTTATCAAAGTGATCGTGGAAACGAACAGCCCAATCGGGACAGGGTGGATCATCTGTATCACGTCCGGGAAGCCATATATATTTATCCTTGTCTACCTGAATACTATCTTTAATTTTGTTAACATTGTCGAAAAATTTGGCATGAAAAAAAAGCATTCGAGACCCGCTGTTGTTGAGCTGATATTCAAGTTCACGACCTACCAACCGCAGATTCAATGGGACAACAATCAAGCCAATTTTGGCCGCTGCAAAGAATAAGTAAATAAACTCAGTACAGTTCTGAAGATAAACAGCTATTCTATCTCCCTTTTTAACTCCCGTGCTCATCAAGTAATGGGCCACTTGATTGGTGCGTTCATTCATTTCTTTAAAAGTTACCGGCTCATCTTCAAAAATGATAGCTTTATTATTCGGTATCATATTGGCCTGCTGTCTCAATATATACCCAACATTCCACACCTGACTCATACTAAATCTCCTTCCTAATTTGATATTTACAGCGAAAAATATTAAATCGCATCTTTAAACATTATGCAATCTTATTTTATTAGCAAGGATAGTGCCAACCGATAAATTATCACTTTTTATAATGTTTTTATTTATATACCAACTTAAACCTTGTAATTATCTTTGGTCCGGCTACCTTCAAGGGATAATAATTAGTCATTAGTGTCCCCTAAAAAGCCTCGTGTATCTTACTATGGCGGACAAATCTAAAATAATTCGGATCATTTTAAAAGACTTCTGAGTAGTTAAACATCAGTAAAGATGAGAAATTAGCCTTCCCTGTCTGTACACTAAAATTATTACCGTTAAAATAAAAAAAGCCATCTCTACGAACACCGAGACGGCTTTCTATACATATCCGGATATGATTAATTGTCGATTTACTTTACCGCGTCTTTCAGACCCTTCCCTGCTTTAAACACAGGAACCTTCTTCGCCGCTATTTTAATAGTCGCTCCTGTCTGGGGATTCCTGCCTGTACGGGCCTTTCTCTTGCTCACACGAAATGTACCAAAACCAACGAGTGTAACAACTGCGCCCTTTTTGAGTGCTTTCTGGATCGCTGCAAACGTTGCGTCTATTGCCAATTCTGCTTCTTTCTTGGTACACGTAACTTTTGCTACTTCATCGATCAATTGAGCCTTGTTCATTGACTACCTCCTGTTTTTTATTTAATTAGACGTGCGGTACATTATACATTACCGTTGTCCGCAAATCAATCTAAATCACATCAATAAAAGAATTTTTTATCTGCCGACATCAATGTTTTCAACCTCATACAGACAAGTTTTCAAATGCAGGCTATTGTGTCTCTAAAATATTACCGGCGGATTATAATATTTAGCGTCGACAACCCCGCTGCGATCATGTCTCAACGCCTGCGGCAGAAATTCCATAATATTTTTTGCCGTGATACCATCGATACCTTTTTGCGCTGCTGCCATGTCCCCGGCATAGCCGTGAAGGAAGACCCCCTTGCGCACAGCCTCCCCGGGTTTTAGACCCATGCCGTACATTGCCGCAATACACCCCGTAAGAACATCGCCGGAACCAGCCGTAGCCATTCCGGGATTACCGCTCAAATTGATATAAACGCTGCTATCCGGCATGCCAATCAGCGAATGCGCGCCTTTCAAAACAATCGTTGCTTTGAGCCTTGCCGTCGTTTCCCGTAGCAACTCAACTTTATCAAGATTAATTTCCGTTGCCGAACAACCGGTAAGCCGCGCCATTTCCCCCAAGTGCGGGGTCAGGCTTGTCGCCGCCTTACGGCTGCTTAATATTCCGGGATTCTCTGCAATGGCCGTAAGACCGTCCCCATCGATGAGTAAAGGTACTTTTATTTCTTTCGTCAGTTCCCTGACAAGCTCCGCTGTCTCTTCCTGAAGGGATAGGCCGGGACCGATCACTACCATATCGACTCTTGCCGCCATATCCAACAGAGCTTTCTTATTTTTCAGGGCAATACTTCCCGTATGAGTCTCTTCCTGCGGCAGATAGACTATTTCCCTGCCCCGCTTCGCAATAACAGGAACAACACTCTTGGGCGCGGCAAGGCGAGCGTAACCGCCTCCCGATTTTAAAAAGGACATGGCCGCAAAATAAGGAGCACCGTAATAATTAGCCGCTCCCGCAATAAAGAGAACATCTCCCATTGAACCTTTATAAGCTTCGGCCGGCCGCTGTGGAATTGCCACGTAACCATTGGTGGCAACCTTTAACTTATCATCTTCAGTCAGAGATGGCGGAAAGGAAATGTGACTGACAAACAATTCCCCTCCCAGTTCATAACCAGGATAAAGAATGTTACCAATTTTGGGCAACCCGAAAGTAACGGTATAATCAGCACTGATGGCTGTTCCCATTACTGCGCCGGTATTGCCGTTAATGCCGGAAGGAATATCAAGTGATAAAACTGTTTTTTTACTTTTGTTGATAAGTACAATTACTTCTTCCGCTAATCCGGTAACCGGTCTATCAAGACCTGTACCGAAAATGGCATCAACAATCACGTCACAATGGGCAACGTCTTTCTTAACGTCTGCAATATTCTCCGGTTTTATCATTTCTACAGGCAGTTTCGTAATTATCGAAAAGTTTGTTTTGGCTGCTCCCCGATACTTATTGACATCACCTATAAAAAATATTTTTACGTGACCGCCGCCGGAATGAAGCTGACGGGCAATTACAAGTCCGTCACCACCGTTATTACCGGAACCGCAAAATATAATAAATTTCTTATCGCGAATACCGATTTTATTTTTCAGCACGTTTATAGCTGCTATGCCGGCATTTTCCATGAGAATTTCTTCAGCAATATTTACCTTCTCTATGGCCTGACGATCCATGAAACGCATTTCGTCAACACTGGCTATCTTCATAATCTGTTCACCTGGGATATTGAACAACATGTACAAATGAAAAAGGTTAGTTAATCCTTAAAACCTTGGCACCGCGGATTTTACCTTCTTTTATTTCTACAAGAGCACGATTAGCTTCCTCAAACGGATATTCTTCCACCTCGGGTATTATTGGTATCAGAGCGGCAAGATTCAGAAATTCTTCAATATCAAAGCGAGTCACATTGGCCACGCTTTTTATTTCTTTTTCCAACCATAGATGATCTCCATAATCCAGTTGCGTTAGATAATGCTTATCTTTGTCTTCTTTACGTATCGCATTTATAACCAATCTTCCGGCAGGTTCCAGATTCTTTAAAGCGTCCATTATGGTTTTCCATACAGGTGTTGTATCAATAATGGCATTTAGCTTCTTCGGCGACAGGGCACTTATATCACCTGCCCAAACAGCTCCCAGTTCACGGGCAAAAGCCTGCTCATTTTTATTGCGCGCAAAAACGAAGATTTCCGTATGTGGATAACGGTAACGAACCATCTTCAACACCAGATGAGCGGACGCGCCGAATCCAGCCAATCCCAAACGCTGTCCGTCGGCTAAATTAGCCAAACGCAAAGAACGATAGCCTATAGCTCCGGCACATAATAAAGGTGCCGCCTGTACGTCGGAATAAAAAGCCGGAATAGCGAAAGCAAAATTCTCCGAGACTGACATATATTGAGCGTAACCGCCATGAACATCCCTGCCGGTTGCTCTGAAATCAGAACAGAGATTTTCATTTTGGGAAACACAGGCCGGACAACGACCGCAAGCATAGTTAATCCAGCCTATTCCGACTCTGGCACCAACTTCAAATTTCTTTGTCAACTTACCACGTTCGGCAACAATTCCTACCACCTGATGCCCTGGAATAATCGGCAAAATTGCCGGCCGGGTTCTTCCTTCAATTTCATCCAATTCCGTGTGACAAACACCGCAGGTGGATATTTTTACCAGGATTTCCTCTGCCCCGATTACAGGTTTGGGCAATTCAACCATCCTCAAAGGTTGTTTGTTTTCTTTTAAACTGGTTATCTTCTCCAAAATTGCCGCTTTCATTCAGTCCTTCATTCCATCAACTAATTTAACCGGGTTACAGATAAAACTAAAGTTGATTCAATTAACTTTTCAGCGCAGCAGGCAACTCTATCGGCACCTCTATAGAATTCACATATTTTTTAATAACTTCCTGTGTTGAAGTCACTTTGAGTTTTTCAAACAGGAAAGAAAACTGCTTTTCCAGTTCGGTACCCAGTTTATTGCGTGTTCCCGCCGGCAGATTCCACATATCCGGCTTAAACGGGCCGAATCCTTTCTTACGCGTCTTGTAAATAAACTGTTCTTCGGTATCTTTTTCTTTCCATTCGTCTTTCATTTCTTTCTTTATATATTCGTAAATTTTATTTCTTAAATCCCTTGGAAAATTGGGACTGTCATAAATGATGTTCTGGAAGCCGGTCGCCAGATGAATTTCGGCTGTGCCCATAGCCGGAAAGTTATGAAAAGCTTCATCGGGAAGAGTGGACGCACCGTGCTGGACCGCCCCGGCAAGACCGTATTGAGAACGTGCCATCGCCGATAACTTTTCCAAAACTGCAAAATCAATTTTAACTTTGGCAATACTGCCGTCCGCCAGAGGAACTCCTCCATGCGTTGTTCCGGTCTGAACGCTGATTTTGCTTATGCCTTTAAGTGACTCGCCGCTTTTTTTGAGTTCTTCCAGATAACCTTCCATAAAAGCCTGAAGTTCTTCCACCGTACTGTTTTTCCCGCCGACCTCACCGATCTCACCACCTACGGATATGGTAATCCCTTCAGGCTCCAAGTCGCGTATCATGGTGGTCAGCTCTGCCGCGAGACTATAATTTGTTCTTTGCTGCTCTTTGATGCTTCCTTTTGTCAAATCCACCAATGTGGATGTGTCTATATCAATATTATAAAATCCGGCTTCAATCGCTTCCCAAATTAAATTCTTTACCGCCTGCGTTTCCTTGGCAGCATCAGCGGCAAATTTTTTGGCATTAATTTGAAAATGATCTCCCTGCAGGAAAATCGGGCCGCGATATCCGGTTTTGATTGCGGCAGCGGTTACAGCGCAGGTATATTCGAGAGGTTTTTGTGAGGTATAACCTATTTCCGAACGGGCAATTTCGAAAATAACCGGACCTGCCTGACATTTCATCATAGCACGGAAAACAGCCTGAGCGGCATCATAGGTTATTCCGCGAATGTTAATAGCCGGAACTGTGAATCCTTTGAGTTCACCACTTCCCATGGCTTCATAAACAGATTGAATCGAAGCGGAAAAAATTCCCAAAGCGGCACCGGCACGCCGAATCAACCAGCAGGCAGCGTCCTGAATCGCCTGATCCGGACTGAATACCGCTGTGTAAATCAAATCATCAATTAGTTTACTTTTAAGTTTATTTTCATCAACAATGCGGACATCATTACCATCCATCTCGATTATTTTAGCATAACCGTCTTGTAATTGATTTTTGTCTTTGTAAATCATAAATACTCCTTATAATTTGTATTATGATGACAACATCTTTTTCGCCATCTGTACTTCCGTCACACTGCCAATGTAAATCGGCGAGAGTTGATTAACATTGTCCACTTTTACAGACAAAATATCCTGATGGCCGTCTGTAGCAAGACCTCCGGCCTGTTCCATGATAAATGCCATCGGCTGTAACTCAAACAACAGACGTAGCTTCCCCTGTGAGGATTTTTTTAAAGCGGGATATGTAAATATTCCGCCCTTTTTTATGAGGATTTGATTAATGTCGGGAACAAAACCGCCGCTGTAGCGTAATTTGTAACCGTCTTTTTCCAATTGCTCGACAAATTTACAATGTTCTGGCATCCAGTCACGACGCAGACCACCAGGTGAAAATATCGAACCTTTCTCCTTCAGCCTGATATTTTCCTGAGACAATACATACTCGCCTTCACGATCCAGAACAAATTCATGTGCACCCTTGCCTGCCGAATAGATCATCGTAATCAGCGGACCATAAGTAATATAAAGCGCCGCTACCATTGTTTTTCTGCCGGTATCCAGAATGGAATCTTTATGAATGCCAATAATCGTTCCGATAGCCAGATTTGTATCGACGAGCGATGAACCGTCAAGCGGATCAGCCGTTACGATATACTTTTCCGTACCTGTTCCGATCTTAACTATGTTTTCCAGTTCTTCCGAAGCATATTCCCGCACAAACCCGGAAAATTTAAGCTGACTTTTTAATATTTCATCAGAAATACGATCCAGCGCCAGTTGTTCATCACCATAGACGTTTTTAAATCCAGCCAGTTTTCTGTTGGACTCATGAATCTTTGCTGAAATATATTTACCAACAACGGCAATTTGCCAAATAAGGCGCCGCAACTCCACCTCCACACCTTCCATCCACATGTGTCTTCTTAAATCAACGAAGTTCTTTGTATAATCACTGATTTCTTCTCCCATTTTATCCTCCTTATTTTTTGCAGAAAAATTTACGAGTTACGGCCGCCATTCCTGCATAAGTAATTTTCCAAAATCAGCTTATGTTATTTGTTATGTCCTGTATTATAAATTGATAAAATGCGTTTATTTATTAACCAATATTCATCATCATTACAAGCAAATATTTATCGGGAATGATATATTAAACTTATCCTGATTACTTCGGATAGCCTACAGTCTGTGACATGATTATCTTTGGACTATTAGCAAGCTGCATGGCTTTTGACAAAATATCCTCCTCTAATGTTATTGAACGTTATCTTTTTTTCGTAACTCCTTATGTATATGATGGATTTATCGGTCTAAATAATGAAATTGAAAAATAATATCTGTATCAATCAGATATCTTGTTTTTAAGTTCGTTTAACCTGTTGAGAGCTTCCAGCGGCGACATGGAATGAATATCGAGAGTTCTAAGTGCAGTAACAATCTCTTCATTTTTATTTTCCCGGGCAATTGCGCTTTCTTTTCTCGAGAAAAGATTCAACTGCGGATTTGCGGTTTTTCCTTCACGGGTTCCCCTGACTATACGGGGCATACCGATTTCATCAAATTCTCCTTTTTCCAGATTACGCAATATTTCTTTAGCGCGATCAATTACTTCTTTAGGAACACCGGCAATGCGCGCTACTTCGATGCCGTAACTGCGACTTGTCCCACCTTCCATAATCTTGCGCAGGAAGATTATTTTTTCTCCCCATTCCTTAACTGCAATATTATAATTTTTTGTCCCTGATTTTGTCACTGTCAAATCAGTTAGCTGGTGATAATGAGTGGCAAACAAAGCACGAACGCCTTTCCCCTGAAAATCATGAATATATTCGGCAACCGCCCATGCAATGCTCAATCCGTCAAACGTGGAAGTACCGCGTCCTACTTCATCAATAACAACGAGAGAACGGGTAGTCGCGTTCTTCAGAATTTCCGCTGTTTCTGTCATCTCCACCATGAATGTGCTATGTCCCTTGATCAAACTGTCGGAAGCGCCAATGCGGGTAAATATCTTATCCACAACGCCTATTTTAGCTTTTGACGCCGGCACGAAACTTCCCATTTGTGCCAGAAGAATAATTAGAGCTACCTGTCTGATATAAGTGGATTTGCCAGCCATGTTAGGACCGGTAATAATTAACAGTTTATTCCTCTGCAAATCCATTAAACAATCGTTAGGAACAAAACCCTCCTTTGTTAACGCCGCTTCCACAACAGGATGGCGTCCGTCTTTTATTTCGATGGTGTCGTCGTCATTAATTTCCGGGCAAATGTAATGATATTTTTCAGCAACTTCCGCAAGAGCGGCCAGAGCATCAAGCTCTGCCACCAGATTTGAATTATTCTGAATGTCCGCGATATACCGGTCAAGACTGTCGCGCAGGGCAATAAACAATTCCTGCTCTTTTTCCCTGATTTTTTCTTCAGCATTTAAAACAGTTTGTTCAAATTCTTTTAATTCCTGATTGATATATCTCTCGGCATTGACCAGCGTCTGCTTTCTGATATAAGAATCAGGAACCAACGTGGCATTTGCTTTTGTCACCTCAATGTAGTAGCCAAAAACACTGTTAAAACCTATCTTCAGAGAATTGATCCCCGTTTTTCTCCTTTCTTCGGCTTCCATAGCGGCTATCCATTTTTTACCGTCGCGGCTGATGGAACGCAGCTTATCCAGTTCGTCATCATATCCCGAGGCAATGAAGCCGCCATCCTGTGTTTTTTGCGGAGGATCATCAATAATTGCCCTGGAAATCAGTTCAACAACGGCAGACATTTCCGTAAATCGCGAACGTATCGTGGCAACAGCCGGAGATGTGCAATCGTTCAACATTGATTTTAGTTCCGGTATGGCCAAGAGAGAAACTTTCAACGCGACCAAATCGCGGGGATTCGCCACACGTAAAGAAACACGTCCGGCCAGCCTTTCCATGTCATAAACACGCGATAAAACTTTACGCAATTTTGACCGCAGAATATGATCATCTTTGATCTCGGCAACAGCAGCCAGCCTGTTTCTGATATTTTCCACGTCCACAAGCGGATAATTCATCCACCAGCGCAGTCGACGTGTCCCCATCGGTGTCAGCGTTTCATTAATAAGAGAGAACAGAGAACCGGCCTTGGAACCATTCTGAATTGTCGTAAATATCTCCAGGTTACGGCGAGCCGTATCGTCGAGAAGCAGGAATTTTTCCGTGGAGTACCATTTTATTTCTTTTACATGCCGGGGATTGATTTTTTGCGTTTGATTAACATAACTTAAAATCGCTCCGGACGCTTTCATCGCTGCCGTATATTCTTTTATTTTCGAACTTTCTAGAACTTCGGCGGAAAAATTTTGATTTAAGATGTCCTTCGCATATGTTACTTGAAAACAATCTTCCTCCAGATAATTAATCCGAAGAGAAGGCATCTGCGTCTCCAGCATCTTCAGAAAAATTTTGTCAGAAAAATTTTGCGGCAAGAGTAATTCTTTGAAATCCAGCCCGGCCACGGCTATAAAGAAAAATTCCCTGTCGATAAATTCGCTAAATTGAAATTCTCCCGTGGAAATATCCAGAAAAGCCAACCCCAGCACATCCTTATGAACATACAAGCATGCCAGATAATTATTTTCACCTGCAGAAAGATTTTCTTCATCTACAACAAGTCCTGGAGTAATGACGCGGATAACTTCTCTTTTGACTATTCCCTTTGCCTTTTTGGGATCCTCGACCTGTTCGCATATTGCCACTTTAAATCCTTTTTCCACCAATTTGGTAATGTAAGCGGAGGCGGCATGATAAGGAAAACCGCAAAGCGGCACGCTGTCTTCTTTGCCTTTGTTACGCGAGGTAAGAGTGATTTCCAAAACAGGTGCGGCAGTTACCGCGTCTTCAAAAAACATTTCGTAGAAATCGCCCATGCGATAAAGCAAAATGCAATCAGGATGATTTTCCTTGATTTTCACGTACTGCTTCATAGCCGGAGTTAAATCGAGTGTCGCGTCTACCGCCATTTTCCATCGTCCCCTTTTTTCAAGTCAATATAGTCAGGATCATCCGGCTTATCCATTTTATGACCGGCAATAAACGAATTGGCCAGCCAACTGACAACGCTGATAATCAGAGAACCTAAAAAAGCAGAGAAGAAATCTTTGACGTAAAAACCTGTCACAATTTTTGATACAAGCTCCAGTAAAAGGGCGTTAATAACGAAATAAAACAACCCAAGCGTCAGAATGCTCAACGGCAGAGTCAAAAAAACCAAAATAGGCCTCAAGAAAATATTGATAAGGCCTAAAACGCAAGCTGCGATAACAGCGGTCGAAAGAGTGTCCACTTTGATACCAGGCACAAACTGCGAAGCGAGCAGTATTGCTCCTGTTATTATCAGCCACCTTGTTACAATCACTAACATATAATTTCCTTTAAATCACTTTTCACTATTACACTTTTCCCTATTCACTATTACTTTTAACTTTTTATTTCTCTGCATTTACTTTTGTCGCCGACTTGAAAAAAAACCACGAAACCGTTATCCCGCTCATTATGGAAGTTTCCCTCTTTACCAGAGGACTGTCCTCAAAAGACGCACCCTGAAGAAAATCGGCACTGACAAAAGTGTGAAAAATAAATTGTTTATATTCCTTGCCCAAACCAACAGTAAGTGTTGAACCGCTGTATCCACCGCCAGCAGAATATACAGGACGAACAGCAGTCGCGTATTCGGACTCTACAGTATAGTAGTAATCATGATAGCCGCTGTCGGTAAACATCGGTCCCGCAGATATTCCCAAATTTAAACCGGTTCCGGAAATTAAATCATCTTTTATAAAATTAATTCGCGGGCTGAACACGCACCCCTCATGACGCACGGAAGAAAAGTCCGTTGAAAAAAAAGCCCGCACCGGCAAGGACAGGCTTAATTTAAAATTATTTTCTTTGCTTTCCCAAAGTTTAATTTTCAAAGCCGGACCTAATTCAAAAGTCGGATCAAGATCAGGCATGCCAGCACGTGCGGAATTATCATCACTCTTTACCGGTACGGAACCAAAAATGCTGAAATCCAGCAAAACTCTATCTGTTTTAAAAATTTGTCCGGAAATACGATTCTCATCTATTTTAAATATATCACCGCGATAAACAGCGTACGGGTACGGCAGAAGATAAAGCCTGTTTTCATCTGAACCACGATAATCAGGCATCTGTAAAAGTCCCAGACCAACACCTATTTCCCATAGAGGTTTTTCTTCACAAATCGTAACACCGGGCAATAAAACACTCAGAAATATTAAAGCTGTTAATATCCAGTATCTAACGCGCATATTCTTACCTTGTAATTAATAATCTATTATCACGTATGCATGACCCTCAGATTATGCGCCGGAGCAGGCTTTTTATTACCGTGAACTCAAAATAGTCAACATTTATCAATAAAACTTTAATCAGCGAATGACACGAACATTTTAGCCTTGGCGCCGCAAACAGGACACTCATCAGGCAAAACTCCATCAGAAACATAGCCGCATACTTTGCAGACATAGTAAGTCGTTTGTCTTTCTTCCATGTAGTGCGACATTGCCTCTTTATAAAGCTTGGCATGAGTTTCTTCTACGTCACGGCTTTGGCTGAAATGCAATACAGCTTCTTTGTTACCTTCGGCCTCCGCCATTTTGACAAATTGATCGTAAGCAACTTCTGCAACCTGTTTTTCTGACTCGAAGCTGGCGGCCAGATTCTCTTCCGTACTTTTAATTTCCTTCAGCACCCTTAAAGCTCTTGCGCCGTGAATTTCTTCCGAAAAAGCAATAACGCGGAAAAGCTTCGCCATCTGCGCGTAGCCTTCATCTTCCGCCTTCTGTGCGTAAACCTTAAGCCGTAAGGCAGCCTTCGCTTCACCCGTATACGCCTGACTCAATGCTTCTTTTATTTTATCCATTTAATTATCCTCGGCTTAATAAGATTTTACTCCGGTGAGAATTCATCTTTACTGGCACCGCAAACAGGACATGTCCAATCGTCCGGTAAATCTTCAAAAGGTGTTCCGGGAGGAATTCCACCTTCCTTATCGCCTTCTGCCGGATCATAAACATAACCGCACACACCGCAAACATACTTTTTCATTATTCACTCCTTAATGTTTATTTTTGTAAGGAAGTTACTCTTTTCATTAACTCTGCAGCAATAGTTTTACCCAACTCATGACATTTTTCCAAAACATCACTCCCGGGAGCGTTCTTTACGGCAATTGATTCAGCTACGATATCAACTTTCATTTCTTTGAGCATTGCTTCCAGATGTTTCACCGACTCTCCACTCCAGCCGTAAGAACCGAATGCTGCACCAATTTTATTTACCGGTTTCAATCCCTTCAGATAGGTCATCACGTCCGCCATTTGCGGCAGAATATTGTTGTTAAGTGTCGGCGAACCGACAATTAACGCACCGGCATCCAATACTTCATAAACAACCTCACTACGGTGGACTTCATTCATAGACATGAGCCTTACTTTTACACCAGCCTGTGCCAGTGCTTCACTGATGATTCTAGCCATTTTCTCGGTGGAGTGCCACATCGTCGCGTAAACCACAACCGCCTTGGCAGTCGGTTTCTGCAGAGCCCATTTTTTATAAAGATCAATGATCCACCCTATATCTTTGCGCCAGATCGGTCCGTGATCGGGAGCAATAATCTTGATTTTCAGTCCCGCTGCCGCGACCTTCTCCAGAGCCTTCAGGACAATTGCGGAATAAGGCAGAATGATATTGGCGTAATAAGTTGCCCCTTCATATTCCAGAGTCGCCGCCGGAATCTCATCGGCAAAACGCTCGAGCGTCGCCAGATGCATGCCGAAAGTATCCTGCGAAAATAAAAGTTCATCCTTGACCAGATAAGTAAACATACTGTCCGGCCAATGAATCATGCGCGTTTCCATGAAGGTAAGTTCCATATTACCGAGGCTGAGCGTCTCACCGTCTTTCACCGGAATAATTTCATGCTCATCATGAAACAACTCTTTCAGCGTTTTTACACCAACTGTCGAAGCAAATACCTTTTGAGGTTTGATGAAATCAATTACCTCAGGCAGACATCCGGAATGATCCATCTCGGAATGATTGGAAACAATATATTTTATTTTAGACGGTTCGATTACGGATTTAATACGGGCCAGCATTTCACCCATAAACGGCGCCTTTACCGTATCTATTAAGGTAATATCATCCGCCATCACCAGATAAGCATTATAAGTACTGCCATGCGGCGTCGTGTATCCATGAAAATCGCGGATTGTCCAATCTATGGCACCTACCCAATAAACATTGTCAGTCACTTTTATAGCCGAATAGATATCCTTCATTACTGCACCTCTTTCTGAATTTACGATGAAAATAATATAAGTTCCAAGCAGGCAATGTCAATCAATACTTATATTAATTTGCCTGTAATTCCCAAACCGTCAGATTAAATATTAATGCCGTAGCGAAGTTAACGATAAGACAAATGTTTTCACGTCTGGACGTGTAAATAATTTATCACAGAGAAGTATATTGGCAACAAATAATAGAACCAACTTCTTTTTTTTTACAATATTGACATACCTTTCTTTTGTTCCTATAATTTTCTTAAAGGAAAATTATAGTTGTTAAATTATTTCCAAAATAAGAAGTTTTTAAAATTTGCATATATACCATGGCCTTTTGACCTTTCGTGGTTTTTTCTCCAGCGAAAAATACTGGGGCGCAAATTACCGCTTTTAGCCAGCTTTAAGGTTACTTACAGCTGCAACCTGGCCTGTCTGGCGTGCCCCTTTCATCTGCACTCTGATAATGAAAAGACTCACATGTCCTGGAATACGGCAATCAGGAAATTGAACTCATTGCATCAGCTCGGTACCCGCTTGGTCGTTTTTGAAGGCGGCGAACCGCTGCTATGGCGTGACGGTTCCCGCTATTTTCACGATCTTGTCCTTTATGCCAGAAAATATTTCCTGCGTGTGGCGGTGACAACCAACGGCACACTGCCCCTCGATGTTCCATCGCATACATTGTGGGTGAGTCTGGACGGACTGAAGGAAACGCATGATTATTTAAGAAGTGATTCCTTCGACCGAATATGTTTCAACATCAAGAATACTAAACACCCCAAGGTTTTCATTCACTGTACTCTGAATCGCCGCAACTGGCGTGATTTGGAATCTTTAGCGAAGTGGGTAAAGAAAATGCCGATATTAAAAGGAATGACCGTTCAGTTTTTTTACCCTTATAATCAGGGAGAAGATGATCTTTCCCTTTTGCCGGAAGAACGTCGCGCCGTCATCGAAAAATTGCTGGAACTAAAAAAAAGAGGGGTGCCAATTTTAAATTCGGCAAACAGACTTAAGGCCTTTATTGACAATCACTGGACCTGTCATGATGATATCCTGATTAATGTCGAGCCGGATGGTAGCATCACGAAAGGCTGTTATGTTAAAAACCGCGGTAAAATCAACTGTGATGCCTGCGGATTCACACCTGTTGCCGAAGCATCCGGAGCTTTGGATTTTATACCAGGATCAATATACGCGGGATGGAGGTTGTTTTTTTAGGATTCAAGAACAGCCAAACAAAAAATCCCCGGATTTATTTTTCCACCTGCACATGTTCAGCAGAGAAAATCATAAACAAATTACCAGCAAATCCTTGTCCGGCTCCATCTTTATAACTCTTATTCAAATTTTCCTGTTAATTGGCATTTAATCTCTTTATTCGAAACAAAAAGAAAAGAAACATACACAGAAGAAGTCCAACCATCATTGAAGGCAGATAACCGGCAAACAGTAACCAGGAGAATCCAATCAAAGGATAAAGTGCCGCCCTGACCGCTGTCTTTGCCAATGATTTGTCCTTAATGTAGTTTGCAACAACAGGACTATTACGGTAGTACCAGGCGACAAATTTCCGTCCAAAATCATTTGTCACCAAGTATTTGTCTCTAAGCTGTCGTAAAATTTCCACCTGATCTGCCATCGGCGAATCAAATGCTGCCGTGGCAACGAAACATTTTTTGCCGCCGACAAAAATGTCGTCACCACTACCGGGCGCCTCCTTCGTGGTCACATCGAAGTTGTCAGATATTTTGCCAACGGTAAGCTTCGCGCTCACTGTCGTTGAATTATTCTCCGATGAAAAAAGTTGAACGGTTATAGTATCTCCATCGTTCACTGTTCCGTCGGCACTTGTGTATACTCCGCCGTTGACGGAGTATTTGCCGCCTGTGACAGAGACAGGTACGGCTCCATTGAATCCAAATACCTTTATTGTATTCGACGTAATTGCCGTGTTCAATGCCACTTTCGTCTGATCAGTAAAGATGAATTGAGTGGTCACATTGAAGGCAGCAGATACATCACCGATGGTAAGCTTCGCACTCGACATTATGTTGGAACTATCCGATGAAGTCAGTTGAACGGTGATGGTATCTCTATTCTTAACTGTGCCGTCGTCACTTGTATATTCTCCACCGTTAATGGAATATTTGCCACTTGTAATAGAGACAGGCACTGCCGCATCTATCCCTGATACTGTTATGGTATTTGACTTAACTGTCGTCCTTGGCGCTACATTCATCTGATCGTCAAAGGTAAACTGTTTAGGGCTCTTGCTGATACCGCCGGGATCGAACGCCCAGAAATCTCTTACAAGAACACTATCGTATCCTGTTCCTATGTATCTCTTTGTCCCTATGGAGAAACCGACGGCTCCATATCTTGCCGTTCCCCCGAAATCAGCTTTCCTCTCCCAGATATTTTTAACAGGATCAAACTCCCAGAAATCTTTGTAATAGGAACCATCATATCCCGTTCCTATATAACCTTTGTTATTGGTTGAAAAACCAACAGCAGAACTTCGTGCTGCTCCCTTAAAATCGGCTTTCTTTTTCCAGATATTTTTTACAGGGTCGTACTCCCAGAAGTCTTTGCAATAAGAGCCACTGGATCCTGTCCCTATGTAACCCTTATTGCCAATGGAAAAGCCTACTGCAGAATCTCGCGCTGCCCCCCTAAAATCGGCCTTTTGTTTCCAGGTATTTAACGCCGGATTATACTCCCAGAAATCTTTGTTATATATACCGTTATATCCTGTCCCTACGTAACCCTTGCCTCCAATAGAAAAACCAACAGCAGAGTTTCGCGCCACTCCCCCAAAATCGGCCTTCTGCGTCCAGGTATTTTGTGTAGAATCATACTCCCAGAAATCTTTAGAATAGGAGCCATCGTATCCTAGCCCTATGTAACCCTTGCCACTGATAGAAAAACCGACAGCAGAATTTCGTGCTTTTCCACCAAAATCGGCCTTTTGAGTCCATGTACCATAAGGTGATCGGGAATCCGAACAGCTTACGAGCAATGCAACGGCAATCAATATTAACTTCTTCATATTTGTATCCCGATTTTTTATTGTCATCTTTTTTCTTTAATTTATTATTATTTCAACACACCCATATTATTCAAATCATCGATCGTCACTGTAGGAGGCATTTCATTTTTTCTGATCTTTTTCACAACAAATTCGGCGACTTTCTGTGCTTTGTCTTTTGCGCTAAACCCTTCATTGCCCGATAATGCCGGAATACTTGGTTGATGCACTAATGGCTTCCCATTAATTAAAATATCATACCCGAAAGTTTTGTTGACAGAAGATATTATCCTGATAGAAATTTCTGCATTAATGTAAGGATTGTTTTGTTGTCTTGTTTCTTTGCCAACTTCTTGTTTTCCGGTTGCTTCATCAGAGGATATTGATGCCGCCGGCAAACAGGTTAAGATGATTAATATAAAATAAACTGCAAGGAAGACGGTTAATTTATTATTATCCATTAATAATATTTCGTCTCTCATTTAATTTTTCTGAATCTAATATTAGTAAGACGCTGCTTTCTTTTGAGATAAGTTTATGTTCATTCCATATATATGTCAATTTTTTTAGAAAATAATTATCAGTAAAAATTTTGTAGAAAAAGACCGAATTGGAAAACAAATTCACAGGAAGAGTGAACGCATTAGAGGTGAGCTAAAACAGATTAATAAAACACTGAATACGACACCCCTTTTTTACTTGACATAATCATTTTACCCTTTTATCGTCATCAATGTAATTTTTTAGTACAAGGCAAACCTATTCATATTTGGCTTAAATCAAAACAGAGTATAATTATGTCGGATAAAAATACCAACGATATCAACGAATACAGTTCAGGGAAAAATCACCGTAGCAGCAGAATAATTTTCAGTAGCAAAAAAAGATTCAATTGGGAAAGATTTCTGCTGCTTCTGCTGCTGATTTTGATTTTGCCTCTTTCCTCAGTGGCCAAAAACCTTACCTGCAACCGCCTGCCGGTACTGATGAAAAGTCTTCTGTACAATCACTACGCAATAAAAAACCTGACGGGCGATGTAAAAAATCATGCCGTTAACAATATGATTCAACGACTGGACCCATCTAAAACGCTTTTGTACGCATCTGATCTGGAAAGGTTCAAATCATATCTGCAGGATTTGTTCGTAAGCATACAAAATGCTAACTGCGCTTCACTCTATCCGGTCTATAATTTGCTCGTCACACGGGCACAGGAAAATGAAACTATTGTAAAAAAGATTTTAGGGCCGGACTATCACCTTGACGAAACTCTGGAATTAAACATCGACGTAAAAAAGCGGCCATATGCCAGGACAACAACGGAAAAGCAAATTCTTCTGAAAAAAATTGTACAATTCCAGATTGAAAATGATTTGCTGGCAGGTATCGACTTGGCGGAAGCCAAGAAAAAACAGGTTCACCGATATGAACTGCAAACTATGCGGGTAGTTGAACGTAATCCTGAAGAATTGATTACCATTGCCGCAGAGGCTTTCGCTCAGTCCTTAGATCCTCATACGACCTATCTGTCCCCCGAAGATCTGGAAGATCTACGGATTCAAATGCAACTTTCTCTGGAAGGAATTGGGGCAGTCCTTAGGAGCGACAACGGTTTTACCATCATCGAGGAGTTGATTCCAGGAGGAGCCGCCGAACGCTCAGGCCTGCTCAAGCCAGCGGATAAGATCATCGCTGTGACTCAGGCAAAAGAGACTCCAGTTAATATCATCGATATGGATCTGCATGACGTTGTCAGAATGATCCGTGGCAAAAAAGGAACACAGGTAACCTTGACAATCTTGCGGCAGGCAGAACGCACATACCGCTTAAATGTGACTATAACACGCGATAAGGTCGACATCAAGGAACAGGAAGCTAAAATTACCTATGAATCTCGAAAAGTGGACGGAAAGCATTACCGCTTCGGTATTATAGATCTTCCGTCTTTTTACGGCGATGAAAAGGGAAACAAGTCCTGCTATGAGGACGTGAAAAACCTTCTGGTCGAGGCCCGACATCAGCACGTTGACGGAATCGTACTGGATCTGTCACGTAACGGGGGAGGTTTACTCTCCGAAGCAGTACGTATTGCAGGTCTTTTTCTTGGTGAAGGTGCAATCGTGGCAACCAAAGACAGTCATGAACGAATAACGATTTATGTCAATGGTTCAGGCACACCGGAAATGAAGGGAAAATATAAATTGGTTAAGTTTCCCGCCGAAAACCCACGCTCGGTTTACACAGGCCATCTTGTCGTATTGACAAGCCGCTTAAGTGCATCGGCCAGCGAAATCGTAGCTGGCGCTCTAAAAGACTATAATCGGGCTGTTATCATCGGTACTGATCATACCTTTGGTAAGGGCTCCGTACAGGTATTGACACCACTACCCCAGGATCTGGGAGGCATGAAAGTTACCACGTCTTTGTTCTTTCTTCCCGGCGGCCACTCCACACAAAAGACAGGTGTAGAAGCAGACGTGCGGTTGCCTAACTTTTTCACTCTTGAAGATATCGGTGAAGCGGCATTGGAATATCCACTACCATCTCAAACAATAAAACCCTTTCTGGACCGGTACATAAATCACACGCAGCCCTGGACAAGTGTGGAACAGCCCATGCTAACAACACTGGCAGTGAAGTCCAGGATCAGGATTGCCAAAGACGATAAATTTGCCGAAATTATAAAAAATAACAAAGAGGCTGCCGAAAGAAAAGGAATTATAAAACTTGCAGACTTGCGCAAGGAAGTGAAAAGGGAAGGAGGAAGCAAAGAAAATAAAACATCGACCGAACTCAAGCAGAGAACAAAAGAACAATATGCACCTTTTGTTAATGAAAGCATCAACGTTCTACTCGACATGGTGATGCTGAGTTCAGCGCAGCCTGTAGCGCATGCTTCTGGGTGGCCGGACGGGACGTTGAACTTATAAACAAATAACCGGACCAGTCAAGTTTAAAAAATTGTCTTTCTTTTTTTTCCCCGGAAAGTTAAGTACCGATTAAATTTTATTGATATTAATCATTTTACAAGCGAGTATTTAAGCATTTTCGTACCACATGGTAGGCTGTCAAATTTATCTGATGCTTGTCAAGGAGAAGTGTTTGCTATCTTAAAAATATCCTTTAAATAAATAATCCAAATCATCTGCCATCCGGCCGTCTATGGAGAAATTTACACTGTCGGCAAAAACATCCAGCACAACAATGGCATTAAGACTTGCATCCCTACTTTCGACAGTTCTAAGTCTTTTACAAAAACTTTCGTTGACCAATCTTATATTTTCATAGGTTTCGGCCAGTTTTTTCAAATCCCAGTCCGGTTCAATGCCGCGCTGATACAGAAAATACTGGGCCAATAAATACATCGAAATGGCGCGATACTCTGTCTCCTGTATCGTGGCAAACGGTAGATGAAAACGCACCATCGGCTTTAACTTTTCCAAAATAGGGCAGCCGCTGGTAACCATATATATACCGATTAAGGAACTTACGCCATGTTGCAAATCCACCTGTTTGATATACTTTCTTTCCGGAGCACTGACAATAACCTCTACCGGTTCGTAAGAAGCAAAATTGCTGAAGTAATCTACGACATCTACCATATTTACGGCAACCGGGCAGAATTCGTATTTATCATTCAAAGTACAGTTAGGGCATTTGAAACAGCTTAGCTTAGTCCAGTCAGGATAAGACTCTTTATCTGTTTTCATTAAATTAAGAGAGTTGCTTTCTAGCTCGATATTAAATTCTTTTTCAACACCGTTTTTGAATTTGAATTTGTAATTGTATATTACCTTTTCTGAAGAAAAGCGCCCATCTTTCATACTTTAATTCCATCTTTAATTAAGTGAAACCATATTAAAGCATTTTTATGCCGGCGTCAAAGGCTGTTAAATTTATCTCGCGTTTATTGGCAGGAATGCTTTTGGCGATTTCTTTTTCAAAAGAGTGGCGATCAATCGGTAAAAGTGAAGTACCGGCCAGTGCTCCAATCATCACAATATTGCTGAGCACCGGATTTCCCAATTCCACCGCAAGGGACGTGGCATCGATGATCCAGTTCTTCGCCGATATTTTTTCAAACATTGCTTTGACTTCATCAATAGACGGATAGTTAAACTCTCCGGTAATCACACCCATCGGATAGACCATGCGCGAATTGGCCAGTACCGCGATATCAGGATTGCCGTATTTGCCCAGCACCCTCAGCGCTTCCACAGGCTCCAGCGCGATGACAATATCAGCTCTCCCCTGCGGAATCTGCGGACTTAAAACGGATGATGAAGACACTCGCAGATGGCTCATCACCGAACCGCCGCGCTGGGACATGCCGAATGTTTCACCGATGGTGACAATGAAACCCGCGTTCACCAACATTCCGGCAAGTACTCTGGAGGCCATGACATTACCCTGTCCACCGACGCCGGTGATAATAATATTTGTCGGTTCTTTGTACAAATTCGCATTCATTCGTCTACCTTTGTGGGCTACGTCATCGGCTCCTCGACGTATGTTCATATACGCCTGCGTCACCTCTTCCTTGCCGCCTCGGTATACTTTTGACTGCGAATTTGTAACGGAATTTTTTTTCATTGCGTCACTTCCGTTCTGGTAATCGCCTTCTGCGGACAGATGGAATAGCAGACGCCGCAGCCCGCGCAGATGACTTCGTCAATCACGGCTTTCTTTTTTATTCTGTCCCAAGTCAGCGCTGGACAGCGGAAAATTCTCGTGCACAAACGGTTGCAACCGCAATTATCTCCCAGACACAGTTCCTCGTTTATTTTCATCTGGTACTGTTTCTTGCCCTTCTTTTCGGGACTCAGGGCGCAAGCCTGTTTCATGATCAGTACCTTCAACGAGCCGCTTTCGGCCATAAATGAAGTCAGTATTTTGCTGGTTGTTTCCAAATCAAAGGGATCGGTGACGGCGACCTTCGCGCCTATCGCCTTGCAAATTTCGGCGATCTCGACGGACGGAAGCGGTTCACCAACCGCGCTTTCGTTAATTCCGGGATGCGGTTGAAATCCGGTCATCGCCGTTCCCGCATTATCCAAAACGATGAAGGTAATATCCGCCTGGTTATGATGGGCATTGATGAGTGCCGGAATAACGGCGTGATAAAAGGTGGAATCACCGCAGACCGCCATAACCGGTTTATCCAGACCGAAAACCGAAAGCTTCGCAAAGCCGCTGGCCAATCCCGTTCCCGAACCCATGGAATGAAGAGTACGTACGGTATGAAACCCTATTGCGGGCCAGAGCGACGCCATCGCGTAACAGCCGATATCGCCGCAGACAATTCCTTCACGTCCGTCGAGTTTCAGCGCAGTATTGATATTCCAAAACGATACCCGGTGTGGACAACCGGGACAGAAAGTCTGTTCCCGCGGCGGTATTTTCGGTGCTATTTTTTTTATTTCCCTGGAATAGCCGGCAGGCAATGATTTTGGTTTGACCTTCATTATTTTGCCAAGAGCAGTAACTACAATTTCCGGATTCAACTCGCCGACAGAAGGAAAAGTTTTATCCATTTTTCCGTAAAAAGTTTTGATGCCGATGTCTTTGAGCATTCCAATTGCAGCGACTTTGACATTTTCTTCCAGGAATGGCAGAACTTCTTCCACAATCATTATTTTATCGGTCAAACGCAGATTCTTTTTCAGAAGCTTCACCGACAGCGGCCAGGTGCAACTAAGCTTCAAAATACCGACACGTTTCTGCAATCCCAACATTTCAATGGCCTCCCTGCTATAGAGAAAACAGGCGCTGCTGGTTATGATGAGAAGCTCTGGCCGTTTTGGACCATAGTAGCCGTTGAACGGACTTTTTTCAAAAAGTTCTGCTGCAGTTTCTAATTTTTTCTGTTGAAGATCGTGTTTGATGACGACCGGCGTACTGACCACCGGTCCACGCAGGGGATCCATGACCGATCCGTCGGAAATAAAACGGGCGGTGCGGAATTTCTGAGGAAGTTTGCCGCAAATAACGTTGCCGCTCGCATGCGACATGCGTGTGACCGAGCGCAGGATAACGACGTTTCTGATTTTTTCCGACAATTCGAACGCCCATTTTGTCAAATCCTTTGCCTCCTGAAAATTGGCCGGTTCCAGTAGCGGAACTTCCAGCATACGCGCGAAATATCGCGATTCACCCTCGTTGACACTCGATAAAGCGCCGGGATCTTCACATTCTACCAGAACTATTCCGCCGCGTGTTCCCGAGGAAGCCACATGCAGAAGAAAATCAGATGCAACATTGACGCCGTTTTGTTTCATCACACACATTGAACGCAAACCGGAAAAAGATGCAGCGGCGGCAACTTCCAACGCTACCTTTTCATTGGTCGACCATTCCACGTAGAGATTTCTTTCACGAGCAACTTCGGAAAGGCGCTCGATTACTTCCGATGAAGGAGTGCCGGGATAACCGGAAATTACACTTACGCCCGCTTCGAGTGCACCTCGCGCGATGGCTTCATTGCCCATGAATAAAACTTCTGTTTTTGCCGGTGACAATAGCTTGTTCATCATTTTCTGCTCATTTTTATCACGTCTATATCACACTTTCGTTATTCCCGCGTAGGCGGGAATCTAGTTTTTAAGTTTTGTATACCGGCCTTCGCCGGTATGACGATTTTGATATTATCTTCTCTTTCTTATTTTCTTTTCAACCCCCAAATATTTGAGTACCACAGGATCACGGTCGTCTAAATAAAGCAGATTCTTTGTTGAACCACTCTTTTGGACAATATTCTTTAAGGCCTTCTTTTTCTTACCGGCGGCTGCGGCTTTCAGTTCGTTCAGACTTTCCAAGGGAGCTTCCCGTAATTCGAGAATTCCCTTTTGTATGGCCAAATCTACCAATTCTTTTCCTCTTGCCGTCCGCACAATTAACTGATTCCAATTACGCACATCTTCCCACTCGCCGGCAAATCTTGCCGAACCGACAGAAACATCCGCGTATTCCGCAGTACTGTCGATGCAATAATTACAGGAATCCCTGATGCAGTGCTGTACTTCTTCGAGGGAAATCGTTCTCACACCATCATTAGTAAAAATCTCCAAAACATTTTTCCCCGCCGGGATATCCATCCCCTTAATCGATTCTGCGACAATATTTTTCTCCCGCAACAACTTAGTATACTTTTCCGCAGAAAGCGTCCAGCCGCAATACAATCCGATGACCAGATTCAATTGATTGATTTTGGCATTGTCTTCCGGCAAAGACTTTAATTTCATCTTGGCCAGTGCCAGCGCCTGACAAGGCGTCGCCACTACTCCCACTTTTCCACCTTCGTGCGTGACCATTTGATTAAAAGCAGCCACCGTGGGAGATACCGTAAATTTACTCCCGGCATTCTTTCTAATCGCGTCTTTGTCATTCAATATAACACCGCTTTGCAACAGTTCCCTGCTGCGGGAAGAAACAATTGCCGCATCAATCAAACCTTCGGCCAGGGCCAGTTCCATTAAAGCTGTCACCGTTGCCCCATGCTGCGCGGTTATACGCAATGCAGGATCGACAGCTTGAGCAAAATAATAACCTTTTACAGCGCCGATTTCCGGCGTGAGATCGCCTGATTCGAATAAAATTTTTCTTAAAGCCGCCAGATCGGCAGGAGTTCTCGGGCAAAAAGAATAGCACTTGCCATCATCCAAATCACACTTATGCAATTGCACTGTACGGTCATTATAGATAACCTGATAAGGGCAAAGATTAACGCAGGCACCGCAACCGGTGCACAATCCTTTATCCAGTACGTGTTTTTTTAAAAATTCCTGGCTTCCTGCTTTGGTTTTAGATCCCATTCCCTATAGTCGCTCTCAAAAAGTGTGTTTTTATATCCTATCGTGATTTATGAGGCAAGAAAATGATATGATTCAGCGAAAATATTTCTTTTATAAACTATTAATATTATCAAAATAATTAAGTTTTTTGCTTGGTACTAAATAAATAAATTCAACCTTTTGTATAATCATTTAATTGAGGTTGACATTCGCTCCTTCTTGTATTATGAAGCGCGGGACAAAAATAATTATGTTCCCCAGTAGCTCAGTCGGTAGAGCGGCTGGCTGTTAACCAGCATGTCCGTGGTTCGAGTCCGCGCTGGGGAGCCATTTCATAAAAAGCGCGCCATTCAGGCGCGTTTTTATTTACCTGCACGTTTCATTATACATTCTTCGACAAATCATCGGCATGATAATATACTAAACAGTAATCATATCTCTACTGCTTGGTCATCCCCAGTTGCCGCATTCTTGAATACAGTGTAGGCCTCTTCATGCCCAAAATGGCAGCGGCACCATTATCCCCTCCAATTTTACCACCTGTAATCTCAAGTACACGTTTTATGTATCGCCTTTGAAGTTCATCTAGAGTCGGTTTATCGCTGAATGAGGTTTCTGATATGAAATTTGACAATGGTAAACTGAGTTCAACAAGATCGGTCTCTGACATAATTACCGCTCTTTCAATCACATTTTCCAGCTCGCGTACGTTACCAGACCAAGGATAGTCAATCATATTTTTTTCATCCCTGCCAGTCAGTTTGAGACCTGGCTTTCCATATTTTCGTCCGTAAAGATTTAAGAAATAGCAAGCCAAGGGGATTATATCGTCTTTTCGTTCACGTAACGGTGGTATTGTCAAGGGAACAACGTTGAGCCGATAGAAAAGGTCTTTGCGGAATCGTCCTGCAGATACATCCATGTTGAGATCCCGATTAGTTGCCGCAATAAGTCTGAAATCCGAAGACAATGTTTGAATGCCACCCACTCTGGTAAACGTCTTTTCCTGTAACGCTCTTAAGAGTTTCGATTGTGCCGCAAGGGAAAGCTCACCAATTTCGTCCAAAAAAAGCGATCCCTGATGTGCTTGCTCAATGCGGCCTATTTTGCGTTGATCCGCTCCGGTGAAAGCGCCTTTTTCATAACCGAACAACTCACTCTCCATAAGGTTTTCCGGAATGGTTGTGGCATCAATTACAATGAAAGGATTCTGGCTCCGTGTACTTCTCTGATGAATCCTGCGCGCGAGGAGTTCTTTTCCAGTACCCGTTTCTCCAAGAATCAGAATCGTTGATTTGGAACCTGCCGCATGATCCGCCTTTTTCAATAATTTGATCATCGACTGCGAATCGGTAACTATTTGATCCTTTCCGATTTGTTCCTGGTAATTCATTTTTTCCAGAGAAAGTGTTTTCCACTTCTCCTTTAATCTTCTGTATTCAACAATACGTCCGATCATGACACTTGTGTTACGAGCTATACGAACCAAAGTCGATGTATCCAGAAAATCGAATGTGTCGCTGAGATAAGAGTTGTCAAGATAAAGAACTCCATGCGTCATACCCTGATCCGCAATTGGAATACACAGAACCGCTCGTATCTGACGTGTTGCTACCGATTCGCTCGGATTCTGTATTCTCATAACCATGGGTTTGTTTGTACGGAATGTTTTCAAAACCGCGTCAAGAAACGGCCGGAAATGATCTGCCACCGCGTCACTTACAGTGAGGTTGTTGGTTGCCCTTAGTTCAGGTTTTAGTGTGAATTTACCCTCATGGAACCAGAAAAGACCCCCTCTTTCAGCATTAAAAAGCCGACACGATTCAATCACAACTTTGTTGAAAACCTGCTGATGATCCTGATCAGGATCCACCGCTTCCAACATATCCAGATAGTTTTGGAAAAATTCATGGCGGGAATCATCCTGTAAAACTATTTCTTCTTGCTCCTCAAGCAACGGCCTTAATTCATCAGGGAAAAAATCTTCTGCGTATCCACCTAATTTACGCCAGGCTTTTTTAGCGAGGTATGAAGCCTTTTCGCGGTTACCGATCTTTAGTGCATATCTTGCTGTTTCCAGTATTGTCTTTGCTAATTGAATAGGGTCTCCGGATTGTTCCAAATACTCCCTGCTTTGAGAAAGGTCAGATTCTATGGAACGACTATCTTCTCCCTTATTCATTTTTTCGCGTGCCTGCAGCCGAAGCGCCACGCCCCGCAGGTGCACATTAGCCTCATCCATTGACCGCTTTATTAGTTGAGAAAATTCGAGATCAGGTACAGGATCAAATCCAAGCCTGTGGAAATCGTAACTCAATTCCATAATCCATGGCGACGAAAACTGCCGGATCAGGCCCGCCCTACGACCTTCTTCCATCGCCTGCTTCGATTCGGCATAGGCTTTGTCTATTTTCCCCAGATTCCGGTAGAGCAGCGCTCTTCCTCCCCTAGCGAAATAATGACCCATTGCATTGTTATTTTTCGCAGACTCGGTTAAAGCAGCCTCCAGATGTATCGAAGCCTCACGGTTTTTCTTTACCAGTGCTAGCGCAGTACCCAAAACCGCCCTGACGGTTGTAGAGAAGGCAGGATTCGCTTTTTCTTTCGCCAGACGCCAGTGAAAATCCAGCGATCCTATCGCCCGATGAAATTGTCCCAGATACAGTGCGCAGTCTCCCAGTAAAATCGGAACCAGCGGATTCATCAGCCATTTTTTTTCGCCCAGTTCAAATGTATCATCAATCCGTTCCAGATAATTCAGGGCTTCCCGAAAATGTCCGGTCATGAAGTAATAGAGACCGGAAAAATCGGCGGATTGGATCAAAAGGTCCTCGTCGCCACCCAATTCGTTAATTTCTTCAAGACCGGCGGAAAGTGCCACCATCGCATCCGCGCGACGGTCCGAAAAATAATATTGCCGTCCTAAATGCAAGTTGATTAATGCGTGTGATCTTCGGTCTCCGAGTTTCGCTGCCACTTTGTGTCCATAATGGAGATATTTTTCAAGCTGCTGCAAATTCCGACCAAGTGCAAAACACAAATTGGAAAGGTATAGGATACCCGAAACAAACAATGCCCCCGTTCCGTTGTCTAATTTTTTGTGATGGAAAAGCCTCTCAACGGATTCAGCAAATATAGCCAGAGCCTGATCAGTATCTCGCAAGTCAAGGTTTTCGAACGCAAGGGTATAACCGAATTGAGTTGCTTCTTTAATCCGTCCCGCTCTGTCCATAAATTTTGCCATCACGAAGGGACCGGCGTTATTTCCATAATCGCTATCTAATAGTTGTTGTGCCAGTTTGCCAAGACGTTCCTTATTGTTTATTTTTCTGATTTTGTTGCGAATCGTTTCCGGAAGATTTGGACTGATTGAAAAATGATCCTGATTAATTTTTTTTATCCAGCCGGCTTTTTCCGTTTTGACCAGCAAGTCAAATAAAGGACCAGGCATCAGCGGTGATAAAAATCCTACCAGATCTACAGAAACCGGCTCGCCTAATGCTTCCAGTGTTGCCAGAAACTCCCACTGTTCTTTGGTAAAAGCTAATGTCATCTCTTTAAAAAAATCTCATAGGCATTATTAAGTGTAGTAATTATATTTAAACTCTCATCATTTTACAAGCATAAAATGTTTTTATTTAGACATTTTATGTCGAAATAAAAACATTTTAAAATCAGTCCAGAATATTCTCTCACAAATACTGAATAATATGAATGTGTTGCATTTTGTTGTCTTTTTAGCATGCTTCTTGCTTTGACCTGTTTAGATCATTTAGGGTTTTGTTATCTATGAATCAACATCAAATTAAAAAAAGGAGGTAGGGAAGTATGGCTATTTTTAAGGATGTTCCCATGGTGAAAGAAATTTTCGGTGACCTGTGGGGAAAAATGATCAAAGACACTGAATTTGGCCCCAAAATCAAGGAAGGCAACATCAGCGTCCTTTTTATCATCAATGACCCGAATATTGTAATGTATGTCGATGCTAACGGGCCGATATTTGATGCGGAAGCCGAAGCAAAAACAGCTCTTGTGACTTTAAAAATGGACGGGGACACGGTTCACAAATTCTGGTTAAGGAAGGTCAATGTGCCGAAGGCTCTGGCCCTGCGCCAGATCAGGGCGAAAGGCCCGGTAGGGACGATTCTTCAGCTTTTGCCTTTGCTTAAACCCGGCCAGGAAATCTACCCTGAATACTGCAAAAAATATAATCTTCCCATGGACGTATAGGAGGTGACTATGTCTTACTTCGATTTGAAAACAGATTTGTCCGCAGAAGATATAGCACTCAAGGATCAGGTGCATAAATTCGCCCGGGACGTTATGCGGCCAGTTGCCAAACAATTTGATGGAATGAAAGCGGACGAAGTAGTAGCTCCCGACTCTCCTCTCTGGCCGTTTCTGAAAAAAGTTTACGAGCTCGGTTACCATAAAGCCCTTATGCCCGAATACTACGGCGGATTGGGATTGAATCCGCTCCAAATCTCCCTGGTTTTTGAAGAGCTTGGCTGGGGAAGTTTTGGCATGTCGGTCGGTATGACAGTTCTTTGCTTTCCGTTTTATTGCGCCTGTCTGGCCAACCAGGAACATTTGATCGAATCGTATGTCAAGCCTTTCTGCGAATGCACGGACGCGAGCATCAGGGGCTGCTGGGCGATTACCGAACCGGACCACGGATCCGATTATGTCGCAACCGCTGAAGATTATTTTCGCAGTCCGAAGATGCGTGGCAATACGCAAATCCGTCTCGACGGAAACGAATGGGTTATTGACGGGCAAAAGTCACAATGGGTATCAGGCGGAACCATAGCCACCCATGCTCTGCTGCATGCACAAATTGACCCCAGTTTGGGTTTCGGTGGAAACGGCGTCTTCGTAATACCCCTCGATAGTCCGGGAGTGACCAAGGGTCCGGCTTTGCGAAAGATCGGCCAGCGCGATCTCAATCAGGGAGAAATTTTCTTTGATGGTGTCAGAGTTCCCAAAGACTCTATTATTGTTGAACCCGACTACTACGTCCCCATGATGGACATCATTTTAGCGGCTGCCAATCTCTGTATGGCCAACTGGGCTATAGGACTGGCTCGGGCATCTTTCGAAGAAGCCTTCAATTACTGTAAGGAACGCGTTCAGGGAGGCCGTCCTTTGATTGAGCATCATTCAATCAAGCAGCGACTCTTTACCATGTTCTCCAGAGTGGAAACATGCAGGGTAGTAGGCAGGGCTGCGGCCAATCTGAATTTCAATATTTCGCCTCCTTTTGTCGAATATTCTCTCTGGGCAAAAACACAAAACACTCAGATGGCTTATGAAAATGCTCATGATGCCATTCAGATTCTTGGCGGTTATGGCCTAACTGAAGAATATCTGACGGAAAAATTATTCCGTGACGCACGGGCAACACTGATCGAAGACGGCAATAATGAAATGTTGGCCGCCCACGGCGGACATATCCTGGCGGAGACATATCCGCGTCCACCTATTGACTTTTAATATGGAGGAACAAAAAAATGCCTCGAATACATATCAATGAATGGCCTTTTTACTCACCCTCGGATCAGGCAAAGAAAGACAATGTTCTGGCTGCTGCCAGACTGATGGTAAATGGCGCATTGACTGCTCCTGGACTACCCCCAGTTGTAGTGCCATCTTGAATTAGAGTTTTCCAATAACATAGTTTCCTCTTTTTGTGCAAATTCCTTTGGCGTGAGAAAGCCCAGCGTACTGTGCGGCCGGGTTTCGTTGTAATCTATACGCCATGCTTCAATCACTTCTCTTGCATGTTCTATGCTTCTAAACCAGTTGATGTTCAAACATTCTTCTCTGAGCCGGGCGTTGAAACTTTCCATAAAGGCATTATCCACCGGTTTCCCCGGTCTGATAAAATGCAGCTTCACTTTCCGGTTGTATGCCCATTCATCCATAGCATTACTGATAAACTCCGGACCATTATCCACAACAATATTCTCCGGCTTCCCGTGCATTAAGGATGCTTCACTGAGTAAGGCAGTCACC
>SCVW01000047.1 GCA_007244375.1 Smithella sp.
ATGCTGGCCATCTCCTGCCTTCTTCTGTGCTATACCGGACTGGGGATACTGTTTAAAGAGCTGAACTTTTTAGGCGTCATTTTCGGTGGGCTGAAAGGATTGGCCACTGTCCATGACATTATGGCCATTGTGTTTGCCATATCATTGGTATTGGCGATACTGATGTGGTGGAAAGAAGCGGGAATATTTGTTTTTCCGGAAGACTGGGAATGGATCAAGGCGGCAGGCGGATACCTGTGGCATCTGGACCACGTACCTGAGACGGGCAAGTACAATCCGGGTCAGAAGGCGTTTTTCCTGACGGTGGCGCTATGCGGTTTAATGATGGTCTGTACAGGTTTTTTCATGTGGTATCCGGAGAAATTTCCTTTCGGGGCATATCTGCTGGACTGGGTCTATGTACTGCATGTATTTGGCTTTGTGGTGATCTTTGCTTTTTTCTTTATTCACCTTTATCTAGGCACCATCGGTAATCCCGGAAGTGTATCCGCGATGATCAGCGGGAAGATGGAACTGCCGGTATTGAGAATGCTTCATCCGAAATGGGTCAAGGAACTGGAGCATGAAGGCAAACTTATTGTCGGGAAGAAGTAAGTAAATCTAAGGATAAATTTTTTAGAGAGGCCTGGAGTAAAAAAACTCCGGGCCTCTTTTTTTTCAACAACTGACTCTACGAATCCAAGATGATGCTTCTTAATGCATCCCCGGTATCCGGATATTAAAATTTGAATCCGGCATCAAGCAGACGGCGGGAAATGGCCCGCTGGTTAATGAGCGAGATACTGAATCTATTCTAAAGGTTTGGTCAGTAAAACCAGCACGCCTGATAACATTAGATAAGCTGCCGCGACCATATAGTTAGCATGTGATTTAATACACCAGGGAAGATAAAGTTCGCCGGTGGGCATGACTGAATGTATAATACCGAAAAGAGTCAGAAATGCGCAAACAGCAGCGCATAAGGCGGCCAATCGCGATTTGTGGTCAATCAAAAAGGCCAGCATACTGCCCCATAAAAGTCCGGTAATGATAAAACCGTTACTTAGCATTATCAGTGTTTGGTGCATGTTTTGTAAGCGTACGGGTAGTTTGTCCGGAGTAGCTCCGATTGCTCCCATAAACTGTCCCATGATTATGAGTACCATTGAGGCGACGACCGGCAGTAAACTTAAACTCACCGCCGGTGAATGCGATTGCGGCGAATCGTTATAGGCCTGACGCATAATTTCAAATCCGATAAACATAAAAATCGGCGCGATAACTGCCCGTGGAATCAGACTTACAAAAAGTGAAAGAAGTCCAATTACAGAGAATATACCGATCAGAAGTCCCGTCAACAGTGTGTACCACCAGGTCGCTCCCATCTTTTTATATGCCGGATGTCCAATGTATGGTGTAGTTTGTGCCACACCGCCGAAAAAAGCAGCAATCAGAGATGAAAATGCTTCGGTAAGCAGGATGTCTCTCGTGCGGTAATTGTCGCCGGCCAGACGTGCGCTTTCCGTATTATTGATACCGCCGATAATGGTTAAAATTCCGAAAGGTATGGCGATGGTCAGATACTGAATACTGTGCGGTAGTGTTTTAAGAAATTCGATAGAAAAAACCGGCAAAGAAAAATTCATTGCAAGTGTTGGTGCGGTAAATTCCGGTAAGTATCCGCCGAAACCCAGGGTAAAATGAATTCCCGTGCCCAAGACTACGGCCACAAGAACACCGGGTAGCCTTGCAGGTAGTTGCATCTTGCTCATCAGCGCTGTAAATATTAATCCCAATGCCACCATGCCAACTACAGCCTCGCTAAAAAGCTCAAGCAATGGTAAAAACCCAAGCAGTAAAAGACCGATTCCGGCCAAAGGTCCCAGTAATCCTGCGGTGGGAATGACACGCTGAATCCAGCCGCCAAAAAAAGAAGTAATTATTTTTACTGTTCCGATCATAAATAGAGTGGCCATGCCGATGTACCAAGTGAGCTGTGCATCATGTGTGGCTATATAAGCAGGCCCCATGACAGCGTAGGCAATACCTATGGTGGATGGCGTATCAATTCCCAGAGGCATCGCCGTGACGTCTGTACGCCCTGTTTTTTTTCTTAAACGGATGGCAAGCCACGTATAGATAAGATCACCTATGCAAATTCCGACTGCCGTGCCGGGAATCATGCGTGTCAAAATGATGTCCGCAGGATAGTTGAAAGTGAAAACAAGAATAGCGCTGAAAAATATCAGGGTTCCGACATTGTCTAAAAAAAGAGCAAGAAAGGCGGTTGTCTCTCCCCAGAACCTGTTCTGACCAATGGTGTTTTCAGTTGTCATCCTTTCTCCTTTAATTTTCGTTTTCCGTTATGTCACTTCGACCAAAGGGAGAAGTCTTGATTTATAACAATTTAATATTCCTTGCATCTTAACTATATAAACAAAAACAAGTTGTTTGACAATTCGTTTTACAATGGATATTGACAAACAGGGACGATTCATGCTTTATAAATGAAATTCTTTTCACATTATCAGATTCAATTTTTTATTATAGAAAATTGCGTGACCCTTTTCATGTCATTAAATGATTTATGCAGAAAGCAGCAACCAACGTTTAAGATTTAGACAGACCGTATAAACAGTTAGGTGTTGGTTTCATTTTTGTTTTTTCATGTAGATTGAGTTTGTGAAAATATGATGCAGAATTGAATATTATTCAAATTTTGTAATTGTTCTTTTTTACATTGCGGTTAAACACCGCCGTTAGCCCGAAGGAATCATTCTTTGCAAACATTTGCAATAAAGGAGCTGTGGGATTATGGAATATGCCGGTTTTGAGATCAATGATATTCGTGGGAAGCAACTCAATATGTCCAGGCAATCGATGGCAGGGCATGCGATTGGGATTATGCTTTTAGAAACGTGGCATCCCTTGCTACCGGGTAGTGTGGCAAATGCAACCACGTTTAATTTTCCGGTGCGCTTGAAAATATTGAGAGACGCTAAAGTAGAACAAATCATGTCTGGAGATCCTGTGCTGATTGAAATGATTATTAAGGCAGGACGTGAGCTTGAGCAAGAAGGTGTGCGTGCCATTGTAGGGGGGTGTGGTTATTTTGCCAACTACCAGCGGGAAGTGGCTGCGGCTTTGAATATTCCTGTTTTTCTTTCCAGCTTGCTGCAAGTGCCGGTGATTCTTCGAGCATTAAAGCCAGGGCAACAAGTTGGTTTATTGGTTGCTGATTCCAAAGCGCTGAATCAGCAGATGCTGGAAGCTTGCGGAATTACATCCGGGATGCCGATTGTATGCGTGGGAATGGAAGATCAGCCTGAGTTTCGTAATATTTTAGAATGTAGTGGAAAGTTAAATTATGATAGATATGAAAATGAAGTGGTTGGACGTGCGCAAAAATTAGTCGTTGAAAATCCCAACGTAAATGCAATTTTGCTTGAATGTAGTGAATTCCCGTCAGTTGCCAGAAGTGTCCAGCGAGCAGTTAAGTTACCGGTATGGGATTATATATCGATGATAAATTGGATTTATCACGGTGTTGTTCAGCGAGTCTATAAAGGTTTCTTTTAGATTAGCAAAATTCATTTGACTTGCTTCCAAATGATAAGCAGTGATAGATTTACTTTTGAAAAGATGGTTTACAATACATGGAAAGCTATTTACATTTATATATGAATAAGCCATTAGTAAAATTTCAGAAGAGCATATATTAGATTCTAAAGGAGGTACAAAATGGCAAAAAGATCATTTCCTCTTTCCAAAGTCTATATTTTACTGGAATCGGGTCCGGTTGTCATGGTTACAACTGCATGGGCCAGTAAGATGAACGTCATGCCGATGTCCTGGCACACCATGATGGAATTTGAACCGCCTTTGATCGGCTTCGTCATGAGTGATCAGAATTATTCCTTCGGACCGCTGATGGCCACCAGAGAATGTGTTATTAATATTCCGACGGTTAATATCGTTGAAAAGGTCGTTGGTTGCGGTAATATGTCCGGAGCTAAGATCGACAAGTTCAGAATATTTAACTTAACGCCCAAGCCTGCGGAAAAAGTCAAGGCGCCGCTTATTGATGAATGCTACGCTAATTTCGAATGCCGGGTGGTTGACACAAGTCTGGTTAAAAAATACTGCTTCTTTGTCGTGGAAGTTGTCAAAGCATGGGCTGATCCCTTCGTGAATGATCCTCTGACTATTCATCATCAAGGAAAAGAGGAATTCATGGTTGCCGGCAAAACTATCAAAGTAAAATCAAAGATGAAATAGTTCAGTCTCCATAAAAATACATCGGGCGAAATGTTGGGGGTATTTGATGAATAAATCTGTAGAAAAGAACGAAGGATATTGGGGATGGAAGGGATCTTTTTGTCTGTTAAAAGATTTGAATTGCGCGCTGGCTTCTCATGAGGTTGTACAAGATATGATTGGTAGAAGAGAAGATAGTGTGCTGAAGGCTGTTACAGGGCTGGAAGGTGGTGTTGTGGCTAACGGTTCTACATGTGGGGTGGTGACAGGCGGTTCTCTGGGGTTGGCACTTATGTATGATGATGTGCTGCGGGAGAAAGGCATTGTCGCGGAAGCAGGAGTGATGTCGCTGATAGGTGAATACACCAAATGGTTTGAAAATAATTATGGTTCGTCATTGTGCAGAAAGAGAAGCGGTGTAAATTTTTATAAAACAGGGGGACAATTACGTTATCTATTACCTGGTGATAGAGTAGGTAAATGTCTATTGCATATAAGGGGTGCAATGAAACACCTTTATGGTTATCAGAAGAAAGATTTGCCTGAATTGGAGCTTGAGAAAAAAGAAATGCGGAGTGAACCAGTACATTGCGCGCAGACTGTATTGAAAGAAATAAGAAATCGTACCGGAGTAGGTGATCCGCTTTTGGAGCGTTTGTCTTTTATTTTTGACGGGGGGTTGGGTTTTAAAGGAGGAGTTTGTGGCGCTCTTGTCGGCGCAGTTGCAGGCATAAATCTTTTATTGGGTATGAATGTTCGTGATTCAAATTATTTTCAAACGATTAAAGCATTTATTGTCGGCCATGTTAATCTGCTTGTAAAAAAACCTTTTGGTGCTCCTGAACCGTTTTGTGTAGGCAAGAATATCATTCAAAAATTTGTTGAAAAAGCGGGGTCAATGGAATGTAGTTTTATTACAGGTAAGAAATTCTTCGGCTGGAATGACTTTCAAAAGCATATATCATCTTCGGACAAATGCGCAGGATTGATCGAACTTGCTGTAACGGAAGCATCTAATGCTATTAAAAGTTTAAAATAAATAGTTGTCATAAGAAGCAGGAATATCAACCGATGGGGAATATATTTTCTTCACTGCCTGATAAATTTGAGCAAGAGTTTTTCGAAGAATTACTTCGTCATAAAAGTGTAAAAATTGAAAGAATTGTTTCCAAAGGCCATACCTCTCCGAAGAGTGGCTGGTATGATCAAGAAGAAAACGAATGGGTTCTTGTTCTGGAAGGTAGTGGAACAATTCTCTTCGAAAACGGATCTGAGTTCAACCTTAAAAAAGGCGATTATTTGAATGTCCCGGCTCATATCAAACATAAAGTTATCCGGACAGACCAAGACCATATTACTGTTTGGCTGACTATTCACTACATTTAATGTTCACAGTGAACAAAGTTAGATATTGAGGCGCCTTCCGGATTACTTCACAATTTTAAAAAACTCTTTGGCCCTCGGATCTGCTGCGGTACTTAGTAGTTCAAATAAGATCATTTCTGTCGATGTTATTTTCGTTCCGGCACTTTTCATCGCGTCTATTCCGATTTGACGGTTTTCCGGTGTGCGTGATGAAACTGCATCGGCAACCAGATGAACGGTATAGCCGTTGGAAATTAAATCAAGAGCGGTTTGATAGACACACACGTGGCATTCAATTCCAATTAGAATTACTTGCCGGCGATTTAATGTTTCCAGTTCTTTTTTAAAGTTATTTTCACCCCAGCAACTGAAAGATTCTTTGGCTATCGGATTAACGCCTTCCAGTTCCGCAGCTATCTGCGGCAAGGTTTTCCCCAGCTTCTGCGGAATTTGTTCGGTGATGATGATAGGCAGATTCAGGATTTTTAAACCCTTGATAAGCTTAACGGCATTGGCAAAAAGATTTTCCTTGTCGGACATAACCTGGGCCAGACTGCCCTGGATGTCAACGATAATGAAAACAGCGTCAGCGTTATTAATCATACTGAAATTCTCCTTCTCAATCCTGTTGGAATAATACGCGCAAGTATTTTGCGGAGTATTATTTCCTGAAAAATCATTAATTCGTCAAGCATTTTTTATGGAATAGAATGAGGCGTTCGTAATCCTATCGGCAAGGCTTGAATTTGGGCAGCGTGATTTCCGGCGTAACATCATCCCAGGCAACTGTTACATCCATGCCGCATTTAATTTCCTGATGGTTGCAATCGATAATGTTCGTAAGCAGGTGCGGTCCTTCATCCAGTTCTACAATGGCGACCACATAGGGAATCTCATTTGCAAATCCGGCATGATATGCAGTGTGATATACGGCGTACGTGTAGATGGTTCCATGACCGCCGGCAATTACCCATTCGGTTTCCTTCTTATAGCACTTTGGGCATATAATGGAAGCCGGCCAGCGGACATGGCCGCATGCCTGACACTTCTGAAATTTGAGCTCGCGGTTTTTGCATCCGTCCCAGAAAGGCTTCACATCGGAATTTATTTTAGGCAGCGGTTTGTTGTAGGACATTATAACCTCCTCAGAATGTAGCACAGGTGCGATTGCAGTATGGCGCCATTGTCGCTGCATAAGATGATTTCCGGGTTCTTTGTGTTCGTTTGCGGGCCGAGTTGGCGTTGTTCGCATCTGCCCATAATCTGCATGGCTGCTTCACTCAGAGGTGTGAGTCCCATGTAGTAGGCTTCAGATAAGAGTCCGCCCGAAGTGTTCACCGGCATTCTGCCACCCGGCTCTATGGTGCCGCCTTTAAACCAGTCTTCACCTTCACCCGGACCGAAAAAACCATAGTCCTGCAGCGTAATCTCAACTGTGTAAGTGAAACAGTCGTATATTTCGCACGCATCCACATCCTTGATTGTAATACCGGCCATTTTGAAGGCGTCTTCGGACGCTTTTTTTGCTCCGGTGGGACCGGTCATTGATGTTGAATATTTTATGTCCGTCGAGAGGTTGTGCGCACCAATGCCCATAATAACTGCGGGAGGATTTCTAAGATCGCGGGCACGCTCGAGAGAAGTGACAATGACAGCTCTGCCTCCGTCATTAAGAAGGCAGTTATCCGGCAGACGAAACGGCTCCACAAACCACTTATAGTTTAAATAATCTTCGAAGGTAAGCGGCTTTCCATGCATTATTGCGTCCGGATTCAGGCATGCCCATTTTCTCTGGCCGACTACGATATGCTTCCATGTTTCCGGTCCGGTATGGTATTCGTACATCGCTCTTTGCGCTGCGAGGGCATATCCGCCTGTCGCTCCGAAATGACCGAATACCGCATCGTCTCCGGTAAATTCATTAAGCATTGTCAGAAGCGAGTCGCTGGAACGCGCATTATGACCGAATGAAATCAGCACGTAATTACAAAAACCTGAATCCAGCGCGCTTACGGCATTCTGTAAATGACTGCGCGAACAGTTTGCGTCCTGATAGATATATTTTGGTTCTATTCCCAGATGTTCGGCCACAACGAAAGGAGTAAGATCATTCTCGTCCGATGAGGCGGGAAAATGCCGGTAACAAATCAATCCGTCAATATCGTTTTTCTTCAGACCGGCATCGGCAATTGCGTTTACACAAGCCTCCAGATGAAAGCTCAGAGAGGTTCTTGCCGGAACCTTGCCTTGCGGTGTGTAGCCAATACCAACGATCGCGTATTTATCCTTCAGGCTCATAGAGTATTCCTTTTCTTCTCTGGCTTCTGGGATAGTGTCTCAATGAATCCTTGTCATATCGACCAAGGGGAGATATCTTGTATACTTTTATGATCATTAAGATTTCTCGCTTCGTTTCGAAATGACATGCTGTAAAAATATTCTCACAGGCGCGTCATTTTTAAAAAATAAAGTCATCCTAACAACACCGCATGTTCGATTTTAATACATTTTGATTCTATGACTGTCAAACCCGCTTCCCGCGCTTTTCGTGCCGCCTGTTCGTGATAAAGATCCAGTTGCATCCAGACTGCACCGGCCTTAATTTTTATTGCTTCATCTACAATTTCGGCAATGAATTCGGTTTTGCGGAAAATATCGACAATGTCAACTTTGTCCGGTATTGATAGAAGATCGGGATACGATTTTTCCCCCAGTATTTCGGAACATTTTGGATTAACCGGAATGATTTTGTATCCCTTTTCCATCATATACAGGGCAACGCTGTGACTGTCACGGGTAGGTGTGTCGGAAAGTCCCACAATCGCGATGGTTCTGGCTTTTTTTAGTAGTAGAGTAACTTCTTCATCACGCGGTTCATTGTGATGAATAAAGCAATTTATACTTTCAATAATCCGTTTTTCTGCCATATTTATTCGGAAAGCTCTCTGTTCCCAACATTATCTTGTCGATATCTTATACTTAAGGGATATAAATATCAAAGCCATTTTTTAGTCTTATAAATGAGTGCCCAGTAATAAACCACCGTCAATCAGAATTTCAGATCCTGTTACATAACTGGAGGCATCCGATGCCAGATAAAGCGCGGCACCGGCAATTTCATCGGGATTGCCGATACGTCCGGAAGGCAGCGCTTTTTCCACTGCTTCTTTTACTTTTTGAGCCTCTTCCGGAGGCAATTGTCCCCAGTGCGAATTCATCATTTTAGTACTTATTGGACCGGGAGAAATCGTATTTACCTGAATGTTATAACGAATAAGTTCGCTGGCAAACGCTTTTGTCAGCATTATTATGCCGGCTTTGGAAATAGAATAAATACTCAGACCAGGCTCCGGATTATGGCCATCGATTGAAGCGATGTTGATTATTTTTCCGCCACCTTGCTTGACCATAATATTGGCAGCGGCCTGACTGACGAAGTAAGCGCCTTTCAAATTAATGTCCATGAGTTTATCCCAAAGGCGGTCGTCACATTCAAGGACAGTACCCATCGCGGGGCTTGCTCCGGCATTATTGACCAGAATATCAATCCGGCCGAACTTTTTCATTACGGTGTCGATCATTCTTTTTATTTCATCTGCTTTACCCAGATGGGCCGGCAGTGGAAACGCTTCGCCGCCGAAAGCTTTAATTTCTTCTGCCGTGGCTTCCAGATCCTGAGCTTTGCGGCTGGTAATGACGACTTTCGCGCCGGCTTTGGCGAAAGCAAATGCAATAGCCTGACCAATGCCGCGGCCTCCGCCGGTGATGACCGCTACTTTTCCTTTTAGCGAAAATTGGGATACATCGAACATTTTGATTCTCCTGGAATATTTGAATTCTGAATTATATACATTGTGTCATTCCGAAATCCCGATTGATCGGGATGAGGAATCTTGTATTTCTCTTGTGCGAGAATCTTAACAGGATTTCTCGTTGCTTCTCAACTCGAAATGACAATTAAAGCAAATTTTCAAATGTATTGTTAATCTTCCTGCTTCACAAATAAGCTGAAATCCGGTTTCATGTTAATATCTAACATTTATTTTTGCCAGTAAAATTATTCCATTTTAGCAGGGATTATCTTTTCCCATCCCTTATTTTTTTTGCCAAAACTTCACTGTCTCCGCCGCTCATCCCGGCCAGGAATTTCACCAGTTTTTTACGGGATTCGATGTCATACTGAGTGGTGATGGCTATCTGTTCCATAACCGGCGATCCTCCGCCGTGGTAATTGCCGACATTGGCGATACCGCCTGTTGCCGAACAAAGTCCGTCTCCCAGAAATCTCCAGAAATTGGCCTGATCTTCCACCGGCATTTTCTGATTGCGTTTGGTGTACTTGAGAAGAAGTTCTCCCGTTTCGGGATTCTTAAAATCTTTCTCATGCGGGAAAGTAGCGACGACACCACCGGCCAGATCGCAGATAATTTCCGCTTCGCGATATACCGCCTCGCCCGAAAGACAACGGCCGACATTGCAGTAAATCGAGTGCGGAATGTAGGAACCGGGACCGAAAGGAACAGAACCAAGACCCGGAACATATAATTCCGGCTTGCCCAGATCGGATGCCGTGTAGCCTGCGGCATAACCCAGTTCGATGGTCATGATTATTTCAGCCAGTTTTTCCCGTACATGAGACTCTTTATGGATATTATTAACCTCAGCGGCAAGGGCTGCCGCTCCCAGGATAACATCGCCTATTGCCGGTTTGCATCCCGAATAAGAATGCCTGTGGAATAAGGCGAAGAGAAGCGCGCACGCTCCGCCCATCAGATTTTCGCCGGCAAGAAAAACTCTCTCCCAGGGAACAAAACAATTTTCAAAAATCAGATAAGAATCCGTATAACCCGGGACAAATCCGCGTTTGTAAAATTCACGCGGCCGGTAGTTGTGAATAGTAACAACCTGTTTCATCCCGTCCCAGTCGCCCGGCACGGCAAAAGCCACCGCGTAGTCCTTATCATCAGAGCGCAATGCCCGTGTAGGCACTACCAGAACCTCGTCGGCGACGGAAGCCTCCGAGATATGCAACTTACAGCCTTCAACGATAATGCCGTCCTTGCGCCGTTCTTTAATCCGCACATATGCCGATGGGTCAGGCTGCTCAGAGGGACGCAGCATCCGGTCGCCCTTGGTGTCGGTCTGGGCGCAGCAGCCGACAAGATCTTCCGTCTGAAAGCGGACAAGCCACTTCTTGAAATTTTCATGATACTGCGTAGCGCCGTTATTTAATTTATCCGCTTCATAGGAGACGTTGTAAATGGCATTGGTCGCATCTATGCCCATGCAGCGCTGGATGCAGCCGCCGACTTTCTGACACAACATTCTGGTCATGTCCTGTTTGTTATGCAGATCCTGTTTGTTTTGATGAATGTGAGTGAAACGGTTAATCCGTTCGCCCGTGAGATGAGAAATTGCCGTGCAAAGTTCCTGATTTTCCGGTTTGGCCGCTTCATCATAGGTGACGCCAATGGTATTGAGACAATCCATCTGTAACTCATCCGTCCGGTCGATTAATTGGCCGTCATAATAAATGTTACGATTCATTTTTTTCAAACCATTGATGTAATCGTCTTTTGTTCTCATGATGATGCTCCTTCTTTTCTAAAAAAACTCATTTGTTCTTGTCTTTAGAGGAATTTCCTCCTTCTTTCTTTTGAATAAGGTTTCCCAGTGCTTTGATATCCTCCATTTTCAGATACAAAGTCGTGCCGGGAAATTCCTTTTTTGCTCTGATACCGTCAAAAACAATTTCGATAAAAGGATCGAGCAGATCGGTAATGCTCGTTTTTCCTTTGGGCCGGCCCTGCATGTGCCAGTGAATAAATAAATGTTCTATGGTACCCATCAGCATGGAGCGGATAAGATAAGGATTGGCGTCTTTTTTGAAAGTACCGTCTGTGATTCCTTCTTTAATACAATCTAAAAGAGCGTGAGACGAACGGCGTATCGCGGCATGGGCGGGTGTTTGTCGGAATCGTTTGTTGGACATGAGCTGAAGCAAAACTAAAGCGGAGTAATCCGGATTGGATTGGTAGAGCTCAATGTAAAAAAGCATGATCGCTCTTATCTTACCTTCGACTCCCTTGATATAGGGAATGACTTTTGCCGATGCTTCGAAAGTATCGTTGGATATTTTCTCGGGAATGGCAAAAAGAAGATCTTCTTTTGTGCCGAAATATTCATAAATGGTTGCGTCCGAAACCCCGGCTTCTTTGCTTATTTCCGTGATCGTCGCGTTCTGGAATCCTTTTTCAGCAAATATGCGCAGGGCGGCATCCATGATACGGTCTTTTCTGGTCTTCGGTCTGCTTTTCTCGGTCATGATTAAATCCTCCCATAAAGATAATTTAGACTACCTCTTCATAGTCACACTGTCAAGAATTATTTTATTTCATAGTCTAACTAGGAAATAAAATAAAATTACAAAGTAATACACGGTATAAATATTGATAATGAAAGCAAGTATTAAAAAAATAAAACAACATTGATTGATTTTGCTAATGGAGTATTTGTTTTAAAAAAAATTAATTGTGTTATTATGGTAAGCAACTCAATGGAGAAAACGAAGTTTGGATATTAATATCGCGGAGGGAAGATAATGCAAAAGATTTATTCCTTTATTTCTTTATCGTTTATACTTCTTTTTTTACTTTTAAATCCGGTTTATGTTTATCCGGAGTCGATGAAACCGCAACAGGGTACGCAACCACTTGTTTTCATATCCGCAAAACCGGATAGTACAGTGTGGGAGTATTATTGGAAAAATCTTTACTACAATAAAAAAAACATTACCAAATCATCCAATATTGTATCGGTCTGGAGCTATCAAATAGTATCCGATGCCGGTAAAAAAGAAATGATTGATGATGTAAAAGAATTTTATAACCAGGCGGCATCCCTGAAATACCAAAACTATGACCACAATTTATATCTGGATGAAATCGATTGTAAAAAGAAACTGACAAGACTTAAGGAAATTAAACATTGTGATGATAGGGGGAATGTATTGAATAGTCATAAATTCAGCAACGATAAAGAGTGGAAAAGTATTCCACGCGAAACCATACTGGAAGTACTATACAATAAAGTCTGTGTAAAACCGGATAAACCATTAAAGAAAAAATAAATTATATTTTCATTCCTGTGCATGTTGCTTTGATCAATGCAAAAGAAATTAGTCGGTATTTAATTTATTCTACTTATTGTCCGTTTTAAAAGACTTTATTTTTCCGGTTACTATATCGGCCAGTATTTCTTCCGGCGCGCTGTCCTGATCAACGGAATTGCCGGCAACGATAATCCATTTTCGGGCAAGATTCTTAAAATCCGGTTTATCAGCACATGCGGTCAGGCAGCCGCAAATCAAAATTCCTATATCCCAAGTATTAAAGGATTCATCTTTTGATAAACTGTATTCCGGCGAAAGCAGTTTTTCAATTTCCTGTGCCAGTTTTGTTCTATCAATAACAGGATTGCAGCCACCGCAGTATTTAAGGCCGAGCAATTTCAATTCTACGCCACAGCTGCATGTTTGCGGTTGCTACCAGTTAATTCATTATAAGAATGAATTTTTTTCAATTCGGTCTTAAGACTATTTGTTTCCTCTTCTAAATCATAATCATTTTGCAAACCAAGCCAGAATTGCGGGCTATTTCCGAAATATTTAGCGAGTCTTAAAGCAGTGTCGGCGGTAATTCTTCTTTTGCCCTTAATAATTTCCGAAACTCTTGTTTGGGGAATCTTAATTTCCCTGGACAAGCGATAAGCGGTTATATTTAACGGCATTAGAAACTCTTTATCAAGAATTTCACCGGGATGTATGTTGGGCAGTCTTTTCATAAAATCTCCTTTAATGATAATCAATTATTTCAACATTATGCGCATTTCCATTTATCCATTCAAAACAAATACGCCATTGATCATTTATTCTTATGCTGTATTGACCTTTTCTTTTTCCTTTCAAAGGTTCAAGATGATTCGATGGAGGTATTTTTAAATCATTCAGCGAAAATGAATTATTTAACATTCTAAGCTTACGGCGTGCTGTCTCCTGTATCTGAGACGGATACTTTTTTGATATTTCTCCATTCCATATCAGATGCGTTTCTTTTGATTTGAAGGATAAAATCATGTTAATATAGTATCGCTACTCGATAGTAATGTCAAGCGGTATTATTTGATTATGGTCAAGTATTAAGCCCTAAAGAAAGAAATAGGGTCGGGTCTTGAAATATCAGTTTCCGGACGATACGAAATAATAATGATTACTGGATACCGGAGAAACCAAGTTGGGTTGATGAAATTATTTAGTTGTCAAGTCCGGCTACATTCATCATTCCCAATTCTTCTCGACACTCAGGACAATAATCGGCAGGATTAACTTCTGCGGTATGTTCTACAAATATCTTTCCCAATTCTACCATAGGATTGGAATTGTAATCTTCTTGCTCATCAAATTCACGAAAACAATTTTTGCAAATTTTCATTGGAATTTAAGGAACATAACACTTAATTCTAGTCTTTTATCCCCACAATTTCTTTGGCCAGTTTCTTTTTGTATTCCAGGTTTCCCTGACGGGAGATCATAATCCGCTGGGCCTGCGGTGAACCGGCACCATGCATGGATTCCATGCGGTAGCCGACGGCGGCTGTGCCCAGGGTAATATTTTCTATCAACCTCAAAACGCGGCAGCGGTGTTCGGTAGGCACGGTAGCGATTCCCTTAAAATATTTTTCGACTATTTTGCCGATTTACTCCAATTACTAAGAGTTTTTGAAAATTGGATGAAGGATAGTCTTAGCGTACCCTATAAAAAATTGCCCTTAGAGTCAGAAGTTATAAATAAAATAAAACCATAAACGTGATGACGATAGTGATAACTGTTTTTATAGCAATTTACCTTTTATTTATATCTTTATGCGCTTACATGTGCAATTTTCAATATGGTTCTAATTGCCCGCCAATCAGTCGTCTCGTTTGCCGTATGCCAGAGATCGTAATTTCTCTGAAGGTTCAGCCATAATTCAGGAGTAGTATCAAGCGCTCTGGACAACCGCAACGCAACATCCGTTGTTACAGCACCTCGTTCATTCAATATTTTAGATACCGTTTTTCTCGACAGTCTTAACTCTTTCGCAAGATCTGTAATTTTAATTCCTGAAGGTTCCAAGTAATGAAGCTTCAGAATCAATCCCGGATGAGATGGCGGTCTTTTTCGTGTTCTCATAAACAATCCTCTTTAATGATAATCTTCGATGTTTATATTTAGTGCGTCTCCATCCTTAAATTCAAATGTCAATCGCCAGTTGGCGGAGACCTTTATTGCCCAGCGCCTCTTCTTTTTAGGAAGTAGCAAATGAAGGCCGGAACCGGGGTAGTTCATATCCTTGATTTCATTTGAAGCATCAAGCCTATCCAATATCGCTCCTAATTTTGAAGCATGCTTGGCCTGTATACCTTTAATGGTTCCATCGTAAAAAAATCTTCCAGACCTTTATGGATAAAAGATTTTATCATTGGCTATACTGTAACCGATAAGGTTACGCTTGTCAAGGGAAATATCATGGACGAATTCCCTCCGATGTTTCTATTATTATCATTTATCAATCATCCTTGACTTTTGAATTCTGAGGACAAAACACTGATTCAGTCTTTAATCCCCGCAATTTCTTTGGCCAGTTTCTTTTTGTATTCCAGGTTTCCCTGGCGGGAAATCATAATCCGCTGGGCCTGCGGTGAACCGGCGCCATGCATGGATTCAGTGCGGTAGCCGACCGCGGCCGTGCCCAGGGTAATATTTTCTATCAGCCTCAAAACGCGACAGCGGTGTTCGGTAGGCACAGTAGCGATTCCCTTAAAATATTTTTTGACTATTTTGCCGATTTCCGGGTGCCGCAAATCTTTTTCCGATGCCATCGTCACCATTAATCCGCCGGCGATATCTTCCGCCAGTCTGGCAATCTCGTAAGGAAATCTGGTTATGTTTTGTTTGCACACATTGGCGAGCAGTAAGTCAATCAGATAAGTACCGGAAGCGGTTTTGTGTCCCTGTGCCGAGCAGGCGATGCCGCAGGAGAACAGCGTTTCGTTCAAATGAATCATTTCAATAAGTTTGTCTTTTATGTGGGAGGCTTTGGCTGCGCCGTTGTATTCGGCAGCCAGCGCTGCGGCGCCGATGAGCACGTCGCCTACGCCAACCTTGCAGCCACCATAACTCTGACGATGATAGCCGGCAAAACGTTCGACCAGAGCACCGCTGAATTCATATTCCCCGCACATAAATACATTTTCCCAGGGAACAAAAAGATTATCAAAAATCATCAATGCTTCGTGTCCGCCGAATTGACGGTTGCCTACGTCTATTTCTCCGCCTTCCAGTTTCCGCGTGTCGCAGGATTGTCTTCCATATATATAAGAAATCCCTTCCGCGTCAGCCGGTGCAGCGAAGGAAAGCGCGTAATCGGCATCTTCTTTGGACATGGCGATAGTCGGCATAACCAGAATCCAGTGCGAATTAATGGCGCCGGTCTGGTGAGCTTTAGCTCCGCACACGACAATTCCATCTTTTCTTTTTTCCACCACGCGTGTGTAAAGGTCCGGGTCGGCCTGTTTGCTGGGCGGTAAACCGCGGTCGCCTTTGGGATCGGTCATCGCGCCATCCACGGTCAAATCCTGCTCCTGCATCATTTTCAGAAATTTAATAAATCGTTCATGATATTTCGTGCCCAGTTTCTGATCCATTTCAAAAGTGACACTGTCTACGGCATTTATAGCATCCATACCGACACATCTCTGAAAACAGGAAGCTGTTTTTTGTCCCAGTAATCGCTGCATTTTTACTTTTTTGATCAGGTCGTCAGTGCTTTGGTGTAAATGGCAAAAACGGTTTATCTTTTCTCCTGTCAGATGGGATTTCGCGGTCATAAGATCTTCGTGCTGAGGATCCTGAGCTAAAGCATATGTCATTTTAACCGAATTCATGGAAGGTCTGATTATCGGATGGTCCACCGGATTTTTCACCGGTTCACCCAACAGATAGACTTTCAGGTTCATTTTACGCAGACTGTCTTCGTATTGATCGGCGGTTTTTAATGCCATTGCTTTGTGCCTCTTTCAATATTGCAATTATGGAGAAAAGTTTTTCCATGTCAATTATGAAATAAATAGCCAGTATTTTTAATATCATACCATAAATATTAACGGCTAATATTTTCTTGACATACAAAGATGTACTTTTTATACTCCTCCGCCAGGGGACAATATTATATCAGATAAATAACAGCACAGGGGGAAACTATGGCGCAAATAAAAGAAAGACGCAAGTTTAATTTTGTTTTATTAGCGATATTAGTAGTTGTTATTATTACTGGAATTTTCTACCAGTATTTTTTGAAATTTTAGTCGGGTGAAACAGGTAAACATAAGAAACAATTTTTTAAAATGTCCATAAGGGTCAGACAAGCTACAGCGTGTTTGTAATATCAGCTCCGATAGTTAAAACAGGATTTTGTGACGGATAATGTTGTTATAAATGGATAGATTTTGAATCGCTCGTTGTAAGTGGTTTGATAGAGTCGAGGACAGTTTATAAACCCGGTTTCCAGTTTATGAATGTCGTAAGGTTTGCTTACAGGACAAATGAAGAAGTGTGTCCGCAAAACAGGTTGGTTTTGTAAAAAATACCGGATGAAATCAATACGTGTCCGCAGATGAAGTATCCATACGGTATAAATTTGCTTATCTTTAAAGATTGCATCATTAAGTTAACGCATACTATGTATTAAAATTCATATAGACTTATCTTGATAAGACAGGATTGTTAATAAATACATTGTTAAAAGAGAAAGGAAGAAATTATATGCCTATCATGACATGGACTAAAGATGAAACTGTAGCAATTATCACTATGAGCAATGGTGAAAACAGGCAGAATCTTGAATTTGCCAAAACATTTAAAGCGATGCTGGATGAGATAATTGCCGATAAATCAGTAACAGCCCTTATTGTTACTTCCAGCGATGAGAAGAATTTTTCTCAGGGTGTGGATGTTAACTGGATCATGGAGAAGATGCAGAAGAATGAACATCAGCCGGTCAGGGATTTTATCAATGGAATGGATGATGTGTTTAAAACGCTGCTTCTTTATCCGGTGCCGGTAATTGCGGCAATTAACGGTCATGCTTTCGGCAACGGTTCGATATTGTCCTGCGCCTGTGATTTTCGTTTCATGCGGTCGGACCGCGGATTCTTTTGCTTTCCGGAAGTAAATATCGGCATTCCTTTTAGATTTGGCATGGATGCTTTTATGAAAAAGGCCGTTCCTATACACATATTATCACAAATGCAATTTACCGGAAATCGTTACACCGCCCCCGAACTGGAAAAAAATAATATAATTGTAAAAGCCTGCGCCAATCAGGAAGATCTGATGGCATCAGCCATAGCTTTTGCCAAGACTTTTCAGAAAAAACGGGGAATTTTCGGCAAAATAAAAGAAAGACTATATAGCGATATTGCAAAAGTATTAGACGATGATCATATGCCGCCATCGACAAATATCGATGTTCTGGTTGTTGCTGATTGATATAACATAATTATTTGAAATTTTAGCAGGTCAAAAATGAAAACAGCCATAACGGAAATGTTCGGAATCAAATATCCTATTATATGCGGCGCGATAATGTGGCTTTGCCAGCCAAAACAAACTTTGATTGTATAACGAAAACGTTTAGTAGATAAAAATAAAATAGTTACAAATTTTCGCAACCAATTATCCATTCATTTAAAAAGAATGTTTGCATGCTTTTTCCATCTTCTTGTAAATCTAATATAAAAAAAACGAAAGAAGCTTATTTGATTATAAAGAGTTTTTTGTAATTGACAAAAAAAACATAGTTTCTTATAATTCCCTGATAAAAGGATAACACATATATCAAAAATTTTTCTTTACCGGTTCGCAACGTCTCTTTTTGTGAGGCAACTGCATTCAAATGATGAAATTACCTGCAACATATGGAATTGTAACGGGAAATATATTTGCCGGCGAGCAATAATAGGCAAATTCTTCGGGTTAGGCTGCAATAACAAAGCGGGGATATCATGAATTTTAAAAAATCAGATCCAGCGAGCGAGAGGCTAGCCGAAGCTCAAAGAGGTTCTGTACCGGCAAATGGTAATCAGATTCAAAATGAGTCCAACTCATTTCCAGTAGAAATGGAAAAAATGCCGACGGATAATGTACAATCCAAACTTTGTCTGGAATTAGCTGCCTTTCGATCTCTTCTCGAGAAGATTGCAGATGTCCCTCAGGGAAATTTCGCTTGGACATGGGACCACGAAACCAAAACTTTTCTCCTTCAGGCACCGAATCAAGTCATTGAACAATACATTAATATTCTTACCCGTGAGATGGGTGAATCTCTTTGTTTACGTGTAAAGAAAGCCAGGATTGTCGTCGATCTGTGGCCGTGGAAGATTAATAAGGATAAAGTGAGTTTAAGAATAGGGTTCAATGAAGACTACAATCTTTCAGAAATTCGCGGGCATACAGGATTGGAAAAACTTGCAAATCTTCATTTTGTGCCTCATCCCGATGATTCACAGGAAGAAAAGGAAGCGCTGGACAGATTCAAATTAATGTGTAGAAAAATAGATGCTATTTTTGAAAAAAAGTATGAATGGATGTGGGAGACCTACTGGAGAATGAAAGGTTTGTCGTTTGCCATAGTGCGAAAATATAATTGGGAGAACAAGTCCTTTCTTGTTGAGAAAGAGATCGAACAATTCAACAACTCACCTGAAACTCAAAAAGCTAAATTGATAGCCGACCTTCGTACTTATACACACGGAACTTCTGTAAATGTCAGAATAGCATTGGAAGGTCTGACGAATGAACCAAAGCTCTATCCGCAGATTTTGCCTGTATTTGATGCTCATTTTTCTGGCTAAATCGATAAAAACACATATTTGTTTTAGGGTGTGATACCATTTCCAAATCAAAGATGATATTGAGGCGGCTAGGCGGAGGCGACGAAGCGTATTATTATACATACGTTGAGGAAGCCGACAACGACAACAACAAAAATAGCGCTTTGATTTGAAATTGGTATAAGACGAAGAAAGATAAGTAACTCTTCTGATGGAAAGGGTTGCCTGTTTCTGATACAAACATTTCCCACACACATTTCCAGAAGGATATATTTATATAATGTATGATTTTATTATAGTGGGTGCAGGTTTTTTTGGAGCTGTTTTCGCCTACGAAGCAAAGAAAGCCGGCAAAAAAGTTTTAGTAATTGAAAAACGTGATCATATCGGCGGCAATTGTTATTCGTATAATTATCCGGGAACTGATATCAACGTCCATAAATACGGACCTCATATTTTTCACACATCGTCTGAAAAAATCTGGCAATATATAAACTCCTTTGCTGATTTTAATGATTATCGGCATCGTGTGCTTACAACGGCAGGAGGAAAGGTTTATTCACTGCCGATTAATCTGGCAACAATTAATAAATTTTATAATCTTACTTTAACACCGGACGAAGCCGTAGGATTTTTAAAATCCAAAATACCTGCAATTCCTTTTCCTAAAAATCTGGAAGAAAAGGCAATAAGTCTTATTGGCAGGGAACTTTACGAAACGTTTATTAAAGGGTACACAATAAAACAATGGAATTGTGATCCAAGGGATCTTCCCGCTGAAGTAATAACCAGGCTTCCGGTAAGAACTACTTATAATGACGTTTATTATGACGACGATTATCAAGGCATGCCCATCGGAGGATATACGCATATTTTCGAAAAGTTGTTGAAGGATATATCGGTTGAACTGAAAACGGATTTTTTTAAAAAAAAAGATTACTGGAGATCTATCGCGAAGACTCTTGTTTACACCGGTCCCATAGACCGCTATTTTAATTACTGCTATGGGAAACTGCGATGGAGGTCTTGCCGTTTCGAGATTGAAAAAATGCAGTTGAGTGATTACCAGGGGGTCAGCATTATAAACTATGCAGATCGGGAAGTGCCCTATACACGTATTGTTGAACCAAAACACTTTTATCGTGAGAGAGCCGATTTGTCGCGCGGCACAGTTATTGTCAGAGAATATCCCTGTGATGATCAGGCCGAACCTTATTATCCGGTAAGATTGAAAACCGATCAGGAAATGCTGGTCAAATATCAAAAGGCAGAGAGTCATGAAAGAAATGTTATATTCGGGGGCCGTCTGGCTGAATATAAATATTATAATATGGACCAGGTAATCTTCGGAGCTTTGGAACAAGTCGGGAAATTATTAAAACAGAATGCTTCGAAATAGAACGTTAGATTAACATCGCAGATTCATAACAAATATGTAATGATCTGAACAGGTTTGGATTTTTTTCTTAAATGAAATAGTTTTTAGTGTAGAGGGTATTTATGATGCCGGAATCCATACCACAAACGTTAGGTAGATTGAGAGATTTCTTCGCTACGGGAAAAACAAGGGATGTCGACTTTCGTATTGCTCAACTGAAAAAGCTCAAGGAAGGCATACGTAAATATGAGCCGGAAATCATGGCCTCTCTTTATGACGATATGCACAAACCGCCCTTTGAAGCCTATGCCAGTGAAATCGGAATTCTCTACACAGAAATTGATCATATTATACGACATCTTCATTCCTGGTCGCGTCCCCGGCGAGTGGCGACGCCTGTGATTCATTTTCTTTCACGAAGCCGCATCTATCATGATCCTTATGGCGTTGTTTTGATTATCAGTCCCTGGAATTATCCTTTCCAGTTGACCATTGCGCCACTGATCGGAGCCATAGCCGCAGGTAATTGTGTGCTTATCAAACCTTCCGAATTTTCCTCTTCCACATCGGCAACGATAGAAAAGATGATGACGGAATTGTTTGCTTCCGATTATGTAGCGGTTTTTCAGGGTGAAACCGAAGCGACAAAAAAGCTGTTGGAGGAAAAATTCGACTACATCTTCTTCACCGGAAGCACAGCGGTCGGTCGGGTTATTATGTCGGCTGCAGCCCGCCACCTTACACCGGTAACGCTGGAATTGGGAGGGAAAAGCCCCACTATTGTTGATGAGGATGTCGACCTTAATTATGGAATAAAAAGAATTGCCTGGGGGAAATTTTTCAATGCCGGACAGACATGTATTGCACCTGATTATGTTCTGGTACACCGGAAAATAAAAGATTCCTTTATTGAGAAAATAGTCGGCACGCTTCATTCGTTTTATGGCGAAAATCCTATGATGAGTCCTGATTATGCTAGAATCATCAACGAGCGGCATTTCAATCGTCTCTTGCAACTTATGAAAAGTGGATGGGTTATCTACGGCGGCAATAGTCAGAGAAAAGATTTATATATAGCACCGACAATAATTGATCAGGTTTCTCCAAACGATCCCGTTATGCAGGAAGAAATCTTTGGTCCCATTTTACCCCTGGTTGAATATAACGATATTGAAGAGGCTATTGCTTTTGTAAATCAGCGGCCACGTCCTTTGGCTCTTTACTGTTTTTCTAAAAATAAGAAAATACAGAACAGGATTCTCCGGGAAACATCTGCCGGAGGAGGTTGTATTAACGACACTATTTCCCACATAGGCAGCCAGGAACTTCCGTTCGGTGGCATCGGGGAAAGCGGCATGGGTGCTTATCACGGCAAAGCTAGTTTCAATACTTTTACCCACCAGCGCGGTATTCTGTTTCGGTCAAATTTACTGGATATATCTTTGCGTTATCCTCCTTATCGTGACAGGGTTTCACTTCTGCAATTATTATTCAGGTTTATCAGATAGTGGGTCTATTAATAGAAAAGAAGATATGAAAAAAATTATTAGAGGTGTTCTATGGCAGAAAAAACTATTATTCAGTTGGGAAAAGTGGTCAAAAATTTCATTTTGCCGGATCAATCAGGGCAGAATTTTACCCTGTCCACGATGAGGGGTCGACGCGTTTTATTGTCGTTTCATCCTCTTGCCTGGACGCCTGTTTGTAAGTTGCAGATGCAGTCGCTGGAAAAGAATAAAAAAATATTCGATAAACTCAACACAATTGCTGTTGGTTTAAGTGTGGATAGTGTTCCGTGCAAAGCCGCATGGGCCAAAGCGATCAAAATAAAAAATACAAAACTTCTGGCAGATTTCTGGCCCCATGGGAACGTAGCCAAAGGAATCGGTTTATTCCGGGAGCAGAATGGTTTTTCTCAACGGGCAAACATTATTCTCGATGAGTCGGGGAAAGTCTGTTTTGTAAAGATTTATCCTGTCTCAGAACTACCCGATATTGAAGAGATTATCGTTTTTCTTAAAAATGCATAATTCAACGCGAAGAATATGAGCCCCGCAGCTTGCTTCGGGGTTCATATTCGTGATTGACAGATATAATTCTTATTCATATACTTCCGCCGAAAAAATTATAATTATCATGAAGATTATGCTCTAGCCTGAGAGACTATGTCGTAATTAGAATAGATGTCATTCCGAGCGCATGCGAGGAATCTTAATGCATTGATATCATTATCAAGAAAGATTTCTCCCCGGCATGCGCTGGGCTTTCGCCTACGGTCGAAATGACATTAAAAAGAATGAGAGACGATCTCTGAACATTAAGGCATCCAGATCTATGAGGGATGCTTTATGAAAATAGCCGTTGCTTTTGAAAAACCAGCTTTATATTTTGATAATCCTGTTTCGGTTATAGCTTGTTTTTCTTTCGAAGACGTTCCGCGATCTTTTGAAAAGATCGAAGATGCCCTCGCGCAAGGCTTGTATGTCGCCGGTTTTTTTTCCTACGAACTGGGTTACTCGTTTGAAGAAGCATTTTCTTCTTACTCTCTTAACGGTTTTCCTCTTATATACGCAGGATGTTATAAAAAACCGCAACAATATAATGATCAGTTTATTGCAGATGGTCATTCAAATAAGATAAGAAATCTGCGATTTAATATTTCCAAGGAAAAATATTTTAAGCATATTGATATTATTCGGTCGTATTTACAATCAGGTGATGTGTATCAGATTACTTATTGTCTGAAGATGCTTTTCGACTTCAATGGTAATGCATTTGATTTATATAAAAAACTGTTTGATGTACAACCTGTGCCATATGCCACCTTTATCGAAACCGATCAATACATTATCGTGTCACTCTCGCCGGAATTATTCCTGTACAAGAAGGGAAATTTTATTTTATCAAAACCCATGAAAGGTACATGGCAAAGGGGGAAAAGTATTTTTAGTGACCTCTCTGCCAGACGCCAGTTTTATCGTGATGAAAAAAACAGGGCTGAAAATGTAATGATTACTGATTTACTGCGCAATGATTTGGGGCGTATCGGGAAAAATATTCGTGTGCCGCATTTGTATGAAATAACTCCGTATAAAACACTGTTTCAAATGACCTCAACAGTTACCGCTGACGTTGCACCGGATATATCGATATACAATTTATTTAAAAGCCTGTTTCCTTCGGGATCAGTGACCGGGGCGCCCAAAATACGGGCTATGGAAATTATTCATGAACTTGAACGCGAACCACGCAACATATACACCGGTGCCATTGGCTATATCAAGCCCAACAAAGATTTATTTATGAATATTCCGATACGCACGGTTTTGATAAATCGTGAAGACGGAAAGGGAGAAATGGGCATTGGTGGTGGTATCGTATGGGATTCAACAGCGGAAGGAGAGTGGGCAGAAGGTATTTTAAAAGCACGATTTTTTACCGACAGTGTTTAAGGCCAGTTATATTTGGTTCAACGAGACATTACTCTTCAGGCATTTTTTTCTCCTCTTTAATATTGTTTTTTTAATATTTCCGGCAACAAGTCATAATATTTTTTAATTGTTTTACTGATCAATTATTTACCGGTAAAGCTTAAATCCTTTCCCTGAATCTGATTACGACCATTTTGCTTGGCAACGTAAAGCATGGAATCAGCGATTTCAATCAATTGCAGTGGTGTGTCACAATTTTTACCCGGGATTGATGTTACCACACCGATACTGATTGTGACATGTCCGGCAATCGGAGAATGCGGGTATGAGATATTCAGATCTTCTATACCATTGAGCAAAATTGTGGAGATATATATTGCTCCATTATAATCCGTTTCCGGAAGTATAACAGCAAATTCTTCTCCGCCATATCGAGCAAGCAAATCAGCCGGCCTTTGCAGCAGATTCTTCATTTCCTGGGAAACTCTCCGCAGGCAATCGTCACCTGTTGTATGACCATAATGATCGTTATATCCCTTGAAATGATCGATATCGGACATGATCAGCGACAAGGGGCTATTATTACGCATGGCACGCTTCCACTCCAATTTCAATGTTTCATCAAACTTGCGACGGTTGTAAATGTTTGTCAGACCATCAATGGAAACCAACCTTTCCAGCATATCTGTTTTCAGTTTCAAATCCAGCTGTGTTCTTATCCGTGATTTGATTATGGGGGGGTAAAAAGGCTTCCGGATATAATCCACCGCCCCTATTTTAAGTCCTTTTGCTTCGTCTTCATCTTCCTTCTTTGCCGTAATAAAAATAATGGGGATGTTCTTTGTTTCTTCTTTATCTTTTATTTTTTTGCAGACTTCGTATCCGTCCATATCCGGCATTACGATATCCAGCAGAATCAAATCCGGCTTTCTGGTCAGTGTTTCACGGAGTCCCTGCTTTCCATTTGAGGCTGTGATGACGGCATAACCGGCACCGATTAAAATTTTTTCCAGCAGGGTCAGGATATCGTGATCATCGTCAATGCACAGAATCGTAGTTCCTGAAGATGAATTTACGGACACCTTTTTCTCCTCTTTTAATGGACCGGTCATTTATAAATGTCTTTAGATTTATTCATAATGCGTTGCTTTACTTATCGATATTGTCATTCATAGACAATATCTAATCTATGCAGATAGTCATCCAATCTTGTCATTTGAAGATAAATATCTTCAGAATTGTTTTCCTTTGCTGCTTTCTCCATTATTCTGCCGATATCGGTGATGGATTCAAATCCATAACCTCCGCCCGAACCTTTCATACTATGACCTATGATTCGGATCGTAGCCATGTCTTTTTTGTCAAGGGCTTCTTTAATCGCAGCTATATCTTTTTTCCTGTTGGCCAGATAACCTGGAATCAGATCAGCCAAATCGTGATCCACATGTACAATTATCTTTCCCGACCGCTCTTCTTCCATGCCGGCAATTCCTCCTTTAAACATATAAAATAATTTTTTTTAAAATCTATTCTTTTCCCGCAGTATCAGGAGATGTAAATTTCTGTATAGTTTCCAGATGTAAATTTCTGTATAGTTTCCAAAAGAATCGGTTTGCGTATCGGTTTTGTCAGATGTGCATCGCAACCTGCGTCTAAACTCTTTTGTTCGTCTTCTTTCAGTGCGTGGGCGGTCATGGCAATGATTGGTGTTGATTTGCTTTTATTTTTCCTTTCCAGTGTGCGTATTTGCCTGGTAGCGTTATAGCCGTCCATAACAGGCATTTGCACGTCCATTAATATAATATCGTAGACATTAGATTGAAATTTTTCAATGGCCATCTGACCGTTTTCCGCTGTGTCCAGCTTATAACTGGTGTTTTTAAGATAGGCCTGCACCAGGAAGCGGTTATCTTCGGAATCATCAACCAGCAAGATGTGCAGACGAGAGCTTTCTTCCTCAGGGGGCTCTTCCGATACCGGTGGCATCTTTGCTTCACGGAGAATTTCTTCTCTGTCCACAGCGACTTGCAAAGCATTTCTCAAGGCATCTCGCTTCACTGGCTTGATGAGATACGCCATAACATCATCAGCCTTCAATTTGATGCGGTTGCTGCTGCGTCTTTCTGAAGACAGCATTAATATGTTCATCGCTGTAAAATCCGGGTTGCTGCGAATTTTCTGGGCAAGAGAAAAACCGTCCATTTCAGGCATCTGGCCGTCCAGGATAGCAACATTAAAAAATTGTCCTTTTTTCTTTGCTTTTTCCAATTCCTTCAGCGCATCCTTACCTTTTGTAGTTTCAGTCACGGAGCATCCCCATTGAGTCAGGATTTCCCGCAAAATAAGTCGGTTGGTGGCATTATCGTCAACTATGAGAATTTTCAATCCTTGCAGATTTGATTCAGATACTAAAGCCGGTTTCCTTTCCTCTTCTGGACTTGCCTCTTCCAAAGTTATAGTGAAGTAGAATGTACTTCCTTCTCCTTTTCGGCTTTGCACCCAGATTCTTCCGCCCATCATTTCAATGAGTTGTTTGGAAATAGACAGACCTAAACCCGTTCCCTCATATTTCCTGGTAATAGAGGTATCGGATTGGGTGAATTTTTCGAAGATAGCGTCAAGTTTTTCAGCAGGGATACCTATTCCCGTATCAAGGACGGAAAATTGCAGAAACGCCGGCTTCTTTTCCGGGACGTCCTGTTTAACAGGAAGCACTGTCAGAATGATTTCTCCTTTTTCCGTAAATTTAACTGCATTGCCAAGAATGTTAATCAGCACCTGACGAAGCCGTGTCGGGTCTCCGTGTATATGTTGAGGAACATCAGGAGTTATATGACAGATAAGTTCAAGATTCTTGCTTTGGGCGCGCAGTGCCATGACCTCACAGGTATTTTCGATGATGTCAATTAGGTCAAAGTTTATATGTTCAATGTTCATCTGCCCTGATTCTATTTTGGAAAGGTCAAGAATATCGTTTATAAGGGTGAGAAGATTTTCACCGGCGGATCGGAATATCTGGACGTACTGGCGTTGATCGGTTGTCAGTTGAGAATCCCAGAGCAAATCGGCCATGCCTATTATTGCATTCATGGGAGTACGAATTTCGTGGCTGATGTTTGCCAGAAAATCGCTTTTAGCTTCATTGGCCATTTTCGCTTGTGCAGCCATGTTATTAGCAAGGGCAATAGCCTCTTTTAATTGGCGATTGATATCGATTAGTTCTTTCTCTGCTTGCTTACGTTCAGTTATATCGTACCCTTGCGCAATAGTAGATACAAGGTTCTTTCCGTTCACTCCATAGATATTTGCGGAGTTCCAGAGCGCTGTTCTCACTATTCCATCCTTGCGGAGTATCGGTATTTCGACTGATTCCCAAAACTCACCGGCGAGAGCCATACGTATCTTGGAAATGGAATCTTCTTTGCTTTCTTTCGGGAATAAAATATCCAGTTTTTTCCCTAACACGTCTTTAGCTTCCATTCCTGACATACGTTCGAATGCATGATTGAAACGGGTGATAGTAAAATCAGGATTCCATATTATTATAGGGGCGTTTGCATATGTGATAAGATTGTTAAGGTAATCCCTGGTTTCCTTTAGTGCTTCCTCTGCTTTTTTACGTTCGGTGATATCTCGGGAAACGCCCAAAACGCCGATCGGTTTCATGTATGCATCACGGATAAAAGTTAAAGAACTTTCTATCCAAATTAAGGTGCCGTTTTTGTGGTAATGTTCAGACTGAAAAGTGCGGATACGATTCATATCCGTATGCGTGTCCTTATCTATTTCAAGTTCTTCCATGATTGCTTCAGTGACTGCAGCAAGAGATTCAGGAGTAAAAAGCTGATCAAGCTTTAACGCTTTCAGTTCGTCAACTGTGTAGCCGAGTATCTTTGTTATAGCAGGACTTGAATAAATAAAATGTAATGATAAATCCATTGTCCAAATGTGGTCTGCGGTGTTATTGGTAATGAATCTATATCGTTCCTCACTTTCAGCAAGAGCCCTTTCTGCTTTCTTGCGTTCCGTTATGTCTTGGATCACGCCTATAGCGTTCCAAGTCCCTTTAATATTAACTGCCGAAAGTGATAGCGTTATATCAATTTCCTGTCCGTCTTTTCGTAGTGCGACTAATTCCAAGGTCTTACCAATAGCATTTCCTTTTCCATTTTTTTTAAACTCCGGGAACGCCGCGCGATACTCGGGAAGGAATCTCTGTGGCGCTATAAGTTCATGAAGATTAATTCCTATGACTTCTGACGCCGTATAACCAAGAATTCGCTCGGCTGCCGGATTCCAAAAAGATACATTTCCGTTATTATCTATGACTATTATCGCATCGCGGGCGGAGTTGGTAATGGCACGCGCGCGCTCTTCACTTTCACGCAAATTCTCTTCTGCTGTTTTGATATCTACAGATTTCCAGACAGCATCCATTAACAAGGTTAGTTGAAGCACATCGGCTTCGTTATAATCATTTGTTTTGTTGGCCACACCCAGAACTGCGACAACGGTATTATCTTTGAATACGGGAATGGTCATGAATCTGATGAGGTGGGAATGGCCTTCCGGATATCCTTTCTTTAGAGGATGCGCATCTTGAAAGTTATTTATAATGATAGGTTTGCGTTGACGAACAGCTTCACCCCAAACGCCGGTTTTATCCAGTTCATAGCAAGTTTGTGGACTGGCTATCGTGCATTCTTCCATTACATCCTTAGACCATGAATTAAGAATAAACTGTCGGCTGCTTTCATTGTAGAAAAAAATATAGCCAATTCTACTCTGGGTAATTTTGATGGCTTCATCGAGCGCATAATCAAGAAATTCCTTAATTGTCTTAGATCGATGCTGCATTATTTTCAGAAGACTCTGTAATCTCGCATCATTAAGGCGAATTTGCTCTTCAGCACGACTGCGCTCTATAACACGACCAAGCCGTTCAGCAACGGCTTTGATCAGTTGTCGTTCTTCTATTAAAAATGTTTCTTCGTTATTTATTGACTGTTCTTTGAGATAACGTACTTCAACTTGTCCGGTTGGTTTGCCGTTCACGATAATATTTTCGGTTAACAACCAGGGTGTTTCCTGAAAATTTTGTGTCTGAAATGTCTGTCCTTCCAGGATAATACGAGACTCGGTTATTTCAGTAAACTGCATAGCCTGGGGTAACAGCATAACGGTTTTATTCAGTATCTCATTTAATGTAATGTCCGGTGTTTCTATCAGATCCGCAATACTGTAAAGACAATTCAATTCCTTAAACCGTTTATTTAAAGCCCATTCCGCACGTTTGCGTTTGGAAATATCATCAATACTGGATAAAAGGCATGGCTCAGCCAGATGAATTGATCGGGAAGAAAATAAGCCGGTGAGGATTTCTCCGTTTTTCTTTCTGAAAAGGAATTCCCTGCCAATTACCGGTATTCCCTGACGAATAATAGATACTACTTTTTCCCGGTTCTTTTGATCCACCCATAGTTTCATTTCTATTGATGATGTAGCCAGTACTTCTTCTCTTGAATAACCAGTCAGGCTGGTAAAGGCGTCGTTAACCTCGATGAATTTACCATCTTCCATACGTGTAATGACAATGGCATAGGGTGATGTCTGGAAAGCCCTGGCGAATTTTTCTTCGCTTTGACGCAATTCCTCTTTTGCCAGTATATTTTTAGAAAGTTCAAATTCCAACTCTGTTGACAAACGGCGGCTGACCATGAGAAACAACGCAATCGACAATGCGATGAATGCGACTTGATAAGTGAGAATAGCAAGTATACCCCACAACCCGGATGCAAGCAGATTGCTAATTTTCGGTATTGTCAAATTGACTGTAATTTGAATTATACCGAAAAGACAAAATGCCGCAAAAATTATTCCCGTAACTCTTGTGACAGGTCGCAGATGGAGTTCTACTCTGCGCAACATAAGCCAGGAGCATTGTGCACAAATGTAAATGAATGCAACTGAGAAATTGATCACGCGTAAGTTAAAATCCGGATGAGCATATGTGAGATACATATGCACAAACGCGAAGACGATAAGCATCACATAATTATGTAACTGACGGCTTTCCTTCCCTACATAACGGCCTAGTCCTATGTAAAGGATGACGAATCCTCCGATAATAAATATATTTGCAATAATGATTGTAAAAAAATACGGCAGAATTCCGCGATAAGCAATAAGGAAAAAACCTGCAAATTGTAGAACAAAGTTGACAAGCCAAAGAAAGATTTCAGGGGAATGCTTCCTGTTCTGCCACCAGAGAGACGACATTACTATAATGCACAAAACTATGGATAAAATGAATCCGGTTAGAAACATTCGTATGTCGGGGATGGTCATAGCAATGTCCTCATAGTTAGAATAGATTTGCTTTTGTTACTGATTCTGTTTTTCCCCTGATAATATTTGCATGAATTGGTTTATAAACTTTGACATCTTCCAAATTTTGCAGGAAGTCTGCGACAATGATTAAAAAAGTGATAATGTAAAATAACTTGTATGAGCAGCTGATTTTCATGGCATTTCCTGAAGTGGCAACGCTTGTTAAAAATAAATTGTAATATAGCACTTTATGCTATTTATTGAATTACGTTACTTGCGGCGTGAACCACCAAGGATGGATCCAAGAACACCGCGAATTATTGCAGATCCGAGGCTTCGGGCAGCACTTTTGGCCGCGGCCTGCACCATGCCTTCTCTTTGTCCTCCGCGAGGGCCGGTGCTTCCGAAAATAATTTTGCTGAGAGCATCCCCCATGCCTCCGCTGTCCTTTTCTTCTTCATCTTTTGCACGAGGAGCGGAACGTTCCTCTTTTAAGGCGGGTTTTTCTTCGGTCGCGCTTTCTTCCTGTTGCGCTTCACGCAATTTTTCATAAGCCGATTCGCGATCAACTGTTTTCTCGTAGTGTCCGTAAATTGTAGATGCTTTGATGGCATTCATACGCTCATCAGGCGTCATGGCACCCATACGCGAGAAAGGAACAATCACATTGCATCGTTCGACGATGTTCGGTCGCCCTTTTTCTTCAAGGAAGGAAATCAGGGCTTCCCCGACACCCAGCTCGGTAATGGCCTTTTCGGCATCAAAGGCCGGATTCTGGCGCATGGTTGAGGCAGCCGTTTGCACTGCTTTCTGATCACGCGGCGTAAACGCACGCAACGCATGTTGGACGCGATTGCCCAATTGGCCTAGAACGGTATCCGGAATGTCGAGCGGATTCTGGGTGACAAAATAGACACCCACGCCTTTGGAACGAATCAATCGGACAACCTGTTCTATTTTTTCCAGCAGCGCCTTGGGCGCGTCATTAAACAAAAGATGCGCTTCATCGAAAAAGAACACCAGTTTTGGTTTTTCCGGATCACCTATTTCCGGCAGTTGTTCAAACAGTTCGGCCAGCATCCAGAGCAAAAATGTCGAATAAAGTTTCGGATTATTATAAAGCTGATCGGCGGCCAGAATATTCATAACGCCGCGTCCCTGGCTGTCTACCTGGATCAGGTCCGAAATGTCCAGCATCGGTTCACCGAAGAATTTATCGCCGCCCTGTTCTTCGATAATCAAAAGTCCCCGCTGAATCGCACCAATGGAAGCAACGGAAATATTGCCGTATTCCGTCTTGAATTTTTTGGCGTTGTCACCGACGAATTGAACCATAGCCCTCAAGTCTTTCAAGTCAATCAGTAAAAGTCCGTTATCGTCAGCAATTTTAAAAACGATCGCCAGAACACCGGATTGAGTTTCGTTTAAATTAAGCAGACGCGCCAGGAGAAGCGGTCCCATATCGGAGATTGTAGCACGTACCGGATGACCGGATTTACCGTATACATCCCAGAAGACTGTTGTATTTGCCCGAGGTTTGAAATCATTGATGCCTATGCCTTCCAGACGTTTGAGCAGTTTATCAGAGGAAACACCTGCCGTGCCTATACCGGAAAGATCTCCCTTGACATCAGCCATAAAAACCGGAACACCGATGGAAGCGAAAGATTCGGCCATTTTTTGCAGAGTAACCGTTTTTCCTGTGCCTGTTGCTCCGGTAATCAATCCGTGTCGATTGGCCATTTGCGGCAATAAAGTGATTTCCTTACCCTGTGACATGGCGATAACAAGCGGTGCGGTCATATTGTGGCTCCTTATTGATGTCAATGTATATCGGTTTATTGTGAAAAGTATAGGGATAACGGAAATGTATGTCAATGACGAAATAAACATGACGAAATAAACTCTTGATAAAAGAATGATCTTGCATGGCTCTCGGCAGAGAATTCATCTGACGCGATTTGAATCGCGCCAAATGATGTATTTGGTCGACTACAGCTTTTTGATTAACCTGTTTTAAATTTTTCAGGCCTTTTCCACATTCATGTCTGTTTTTGCAATAGCTTTTTTATTTAAAATTTTCTTATCCATGATTGACACACAAGTATCTTATTCATATACTGGCGCAGTAAAAAAAGTTCTTTTCTAAAAAAGGAGGTTGGTAATGATTACACTCATTGCGACATTAAAAGTAAAAGACGGAAAGATGGAAGAGGCGATTAAAATCCTAAAAGAGATTGTGCCGAGGGTCAAAGCCAGCGAGCCGGGCTGTCTGGAATATATTCCGCATTCTGTCCGCGGCGATGAAAAGACAATTATTTTTTATGAGAAATACGGTGACAAGGATGCCCTTAAACTGCATTCCGCCAATTTGATGAAAAATATGGAAACACTCTTTCCCTTGCTGGAACCGGGCATGGATATCAAAACCTGCTATGAAATCATCCAGTAGTTTGAATTCAATTTTTATTGAAACGTTATTCAAATCTTAATGCATCAATGGGATTAAGAAGAGATGCTTTATAGGCTGGGTAGAAACCGAAGAAAATACCGACCACGCCGGAAAAACTGAAAGCAAGGAAAACAGAGAGAGGCGAAACAACGGATGGATATTCAAATATAGTTGATAGGATTACAGAACCGCCGCTTCCGATTATAATTCCCATAATCCCTCCCATCATGGAAAGAGTCAACGCTTCAATTATAAACTGAATCCGGATATCCCAGGTCTTTGCCCCGACGGCCATACGGATGCCGATTTCGCGAGTTCTTTCCGTTACGGAAACAAGCATGATGTTCATAATGCCTATTCCGCCTACCAGAAGCGATACAGATGCTATAGCCCCCAGAAGCAAAGTCAGGTAATTTGTTGTCTGTTCCGCCATCTTCAGGATCTGGGTTAAATTCATGACAGTGAAATCATCTTCCTTATTAGGGCCGATACGATGTCTCTGACGTAAGAGATCCGTTACCTGTCTTTCCGCTACTGCTATATCATCCGCGTTTCTGGCTTTGACCATAATCATTCGCACCATGCCCGGAATGGTTGTACCGAATATTTTTTTTTGTGCTGTGGTCAGGGGGATTAAGATAGTATCATCCTGATCCTGACCTCCCGGGGACTGACCTTTTGATTCTAGAACTCCAATGACCTTAAACGGAATTTTCTTAATCCTGATTATCTGGCCGATGGGATCAATACTGCCGAAGAGATTGTCGACAACCGTCTTCCCAAGGAGACATACCTTATTTGCGTTGCGTACATCCTGATCGGTCATGTTTCTTCCTGCTGTAAGGCCACAATCTTTAACTTCCAGAATGCTGGGCGTTGTACCTTGAATGTTGGTTGCCCAGTTCTGATTTCCGTATATAATCTGCGCGCCGCCGTGATATTCAGGCGCTACAGCAGAAACAGCAGAACATTCCTTCTCAATGGCATCGGCATCGTCTTTAGTCAGGGTGGATTGACTTCCTCCACCGATTCTTACACCTCCCTGCGTAGAACTGCCAGGAAAGACCATAAGCAGATTACTGCCTATGCTGGAAATCGACTCGGAAATTTTTTTGCTGAGTCCTGTACCTACAGCCAGCATGATAATGACGGCGCTGACGCCGATAATAATCCCCAACATAGTGAGAGCGGATCTCATTTTATTGACCCACAAAGCCCTCAGAGCAATTCGAAGTGTGGATAGAATACTGATCATATTTTTTTTGCCCCGTTAGAAAGCCCCGCTGCTTACAGCGGGGATGAAAATAAATTCCTTTTGAATCGTCCACGAGGTTTACTGCCCCGTGTAATCCGTCCCGTTAGAAGGGCGAAGTTCTTCTAACGGGGTTTACCTCTTCATCGCCGATGACCTGTCCATCTACAAAACGGATGATTCGTTTGCTGAAAGCGGCAATATCCGCTTCATGGGTGACCAGAATAATAGTCGTTCCTGAATTGCGGTTCAGTTGAACAAGAAGATCCATGATCTCAATACTTGTTTTCGTATCAAGATTTCCTGTCGGCTCGTCGGCCATCAAAATAGGAGCTTCATTAACGAGCGCCCGGGCGATGGCCACGCGTTGTTGTTGGCCGCCGGAGAGTTGATTGGAATGATGATGTTCTCTTCCTTCCAATCCGAGCATTTTCAGCGCATCAAGAGCTTTCTTCTTTCTTTCACTTGTGGGGACATGATTATAAAGAAGAGGGAGTTCAACATTCTCCAGAGCCGAGGTTCTTGATAAAAGATTGAATCCCTGAAAGACGAAACCGATCTTTTGATTGCGGATTACCGCCAGTTCATCACGGGAAAGGCCGCCGATTTTCCGGTCATCCAGTAAATATTCGCCGGCCGTCGGCTGATCCAGGCAGCCAATGATATTCATGAAAGTTGATTTGCCTGATCCGGAAGGCCCCATAATGGCAACGAATTCGCCCTTTTCAATTTTGACAGACACATCCTCCAAGGCGTGAACACCTTCATCTCCGACGTCATATGTTTTGGAGAGTTTATGTGTTTCTATTAGAGCCATTAGTGCATAAACCTCGGCGGACGTGAACTGCTTGTTTTTTTGTTATTTAAGCTGTCAGTGATTATTTCCTGCCCTGCCTCCAATTGACCGGCAGTGACCTCTGTGTAATTTCCATCGCTCAGTCCGATGGTTACTTGTACGGGTTTTGGCTTGCCTTTTTCAAGTATCCAGACTTTTGTTCCGTTCATATTTTGTTTATTCAATGTTTGTTCACTTTTACTTGTCGCTTCATCCGGTTTGAAGCGTAAGGCGGCATTGGGAATCCGCAAAACATTATCTCTGGTTTCTATGGTAATGGAAACATTGGCTGTCATTCCGGGTTTCAGTTTTAACTGTAAATTGTCTACATTTATAATTACATCATAGGTGACAACATTTGAAACGGTGATGGGTGCGTTACGTACCACAGAAACTTTTCCTATAAAAACAGTATCGGGGTAAGCATCAACAGTGAAAGACACTGCCTGCCCTGCTTTAACCACGCCGATATCCGCTTCATCTACATTTGTATCGATTTGCATCTTGGTTAAATCCTGTGCAATGCTAAAGAGAGTAGGTGTCTGAAAACTGGCAGCCACTGTCTGGCCGACATCCACGCTGCGCGAGATAACGGTTCCGTTTACCGGAGAAACGATGTTTGTGTATTGTAGATTCGTTTCCGCTATTTTAAGAGAGGCTTTGGCCTGTTCGACCTGCGCCTGATTTACTTTTTGTTGGGCTTCTGCTGATTTAAAACTCGTTTCTGCTGCATCCAAATCGCTTTTAGCTATGAAGTTCCGGGCGAAAAGTTCTTTATTTCTTTGATATGTGCGCTGGGCATCAAAGGTGTTTATTGCGGCTTTTTCCAGAGTGGCCTTTGCGGATAAAAGATTGGCCATGGCCTGATCAACCTGTGCCTGAAAAGTGGAGGGATCGATTTGAGCAAGTAACTGTCCTTTTTTCACAGAAGAATTATAGTCAACAAAAAGCTTTTTGATTGTACCGGAAACCTGCGTGCCTACAGAAACGGTTGTAACAGCGTTTACGGTTCCTGTTGCCGTTACAACTGATTTAATTTCACCACGGGAAATTTTTTCGGTTTTATAATCGATATTTTTTCCATTTTCCCTGAAATAAAGAAATAATGCTGCTGCAATTAAAACTATGGCAGTGATCGATAGAATAAATACTTTTTTCTTCATTGTTTAGCTCCTATAGCCTTATCCAGTGCGGCCTGCGCTATTTTATAATTATACAGTGCCGTGTTTAGGCTAGCTCTGGTATTATTTAGGGTAATTATGGAATCAGCAACCTCAATGGGATTGCCGACGCCTGTCCGGTAACGCCCTGAAGCCAAATCATAATTTTCCTTGGCTTGAAGCACTGTCATCTCGGCCATAGAAATCTGTTCGGCAGCGTCCTGAACGTTCAAATAGGCCTGCTGCACATCCAGACGAATTTCCTGCCGAATCAAATCTTCACTGGCTTTGCTAATTTCCAGATTGGCTTTAGCTTCATCAACTTGGTATTTTGTCGATAGTCCGTTGAAAAGGGGAAAACTAAGCGATGCACCTGCGTTCCAACCTTTTTCAATGGGAAAGTCCGTTCCTGAAAAGCCATATCCGGCACTGCCCGATAAAACGGGATAGTATCCCTTCTTGGCAAGTTCAATGGAACGTTGGGCGGCTTCACGTTTGGCGACGACGGAACGGAGATTAGGGCGATTTGAATATGCCATATTCAGAGCTTCGTTCAATTGCAGGGTGCTTTTCTGAAAAATCAGATTGTCCACTATGGCAAAATCGGGACTATCCGGAATTCCCATAACGTCTTTAAGTGTTATCCGGGCAATGCGCAGGGCATTTTCTACCTTCAACACGTTAAGACGGGCATTGCCGTAGTCGACTTCAGCTTTGGTTACATCAAATTTCGGTTTTGTGCCGATACGAAAGAATGCGTTGGCCTGGTCCAGATGTTGTTGAAATTGATTCATCGTGTCTATAGCAACATCGCGGTTTCGTTTGATTTGCAGAAGATTATAATATGCGTTTTTCACGTTCAGAATGATTTGAACTATAGTATCATCATAATCGGCACGGGAAGCGTTGACGCCTAAATCCTGAATTTCAACATGGGTGGAGGTTTTGCCGAAATCGAAAAGGGTTATTCCGAGATCGACGCTTGTTGAATACTGGTTATATGTGTCGGCGCTACTGTTGTAAGATGATGCCGGTCCGATTCTCTGATAACTCGTGGACAGGTTAATCTGAGGATAGTAATTGGCTTTAGCCTGTCCCACTTTACTTTCACTTGCTTTGATGTTACCGGCTGATTCCTTTATGCTGGGGTGCTTTTTCAGCGCAATGGCGATACATTGTTCCAGATTATATGCTGTTCCCGTTGACTGGTCGGCAGCTTTTGCTGTAGGCGACAGCATAAATAAAATAATTGTAATCAGAATTATCTTTTTTTGCATTTATTCTCCTCTGAATGCTTGTTCTTTCCTTCTGCGATGAGTCCGTGCAAAGAAAAAAAGGATATATGTTCCGTTAATTCTTTAATATGTTTGAAACCGAAAGATTCGCCTGGGTAGAGTCTGGTAATTACGGGATGTGAATGCCGGAAGTAAAGGCATTGACCGACTATACTCATGGAACAAAGCCGTACAATTCTTTCCTTGGAATTTTTCCCAATAATTTCTGCAACAATTTCGGTAAGAAGTTGAAAAGAAGGACGGATTGTCTCTTCAACTAGAATATCGAAAGCCCATGTGGGTTCGGTAAATTCCCGTGCCAGAAGTCTGCCAAACCAGGCGGGATGAACATCATCCATAATTCGCGTCAGGAAAGACCGGATATATGCCCGCAGTTTTTCTTCAGGTTTTTGAGTTTCTTTTATACCGAGATCAGGTGGGTATGCTTTAAAAGCAATTTCCTGATAATGTTTCAAGACGGCAAGGTATAAACTTTTCTTATCTCCGAAATGATAGTTTATTGCGGCAATGTTGGCGCCGGCTTCTCGGCAGATATCCCGTATCGTTGCTTTGGAATAACCAACTTCGGCAAAAACTTTTCCCGCTGCTTCCATTATGGCAGCACGTGTTTTTGAACTTGTTTTTTTGTCTTCCATAAAGATAATTCAAACAATTGTTTTAAACAACTGTATGAATATTTGCTCTTTTTGTCAAGTATTTTTTGTTTATGTGTTTTCCGAAGCTTTATTCCCAGAATTATTTTGACAAAAAAATCAGTTATTATATATTGTTATGTATATGATGCAGCTTGTTCGTTTATAACGAAGTCTGGGCACGGCAAGAAACAGGCACTGACAGTTTAATTTGGGGATAGACGAAGTGCGTTTTAGAAAAATTTTGCGTTATAGCATTACTCTGGCAGTAGTAATTGCGGCCATATATTTTTTCTATCTGCAATTCAGAAATAACGCGGATTTGATAGGCGAATATGACTTCAGTATAAAACCTTGTTATATTTTTATATCAATTTTTCTTGGAATTATCGCTTTACTATCGGGACCTTTGGTGTGGAGAATTTACGTGAATAATTATCTCCACGAGAAACTGAATTTATCTGAAAGTTACGCTCTTTACTGCACTTCAACGATGTTTAAATACATTCCCGGGAAATTTTGGACTTACGCAGCGCAAATAATGTTAATGTCATCAAAAAAGATTTCCAAACTAATCATCATTTACATCAATATGGTAAGTTTTATTTGTCTGGTTTTTGTATCGGCCATGTTTGCATCTTATTACTATCTTTTTTGTGTGCGGATCACAACACTGGGAATTTCCATTTTGACGTTTACTTTATTAATTGCTTTGGATTTTATTTTTATTATCTGGAATGAGTCTATAATAAATTTTCTGATAATTCCTGTAAATCGTTTGTTTAAAGTTGAAATAAAACCACTGAAGACTAAAAAGATGATTTTTGTATATACACAAATGTTTTATTTTTTTTCTTATATTCTTTTGGGAGTGGCAATGTACTTTCTTGCCGGGGGGGTTAACATAAAAATGCCTTTGACCAGTGTGATTGCTATTATGGCAACAATTTCCGTATCGGCGATAGCCGGTTATATTGCATTTTTCAGTATGGGAGGGCTCGGTGTACGGGAAGGAGCGATGTTTTTCATGCTGAAACAATTTTCCGGTATTGAAGCCGCATTAATTCTGCCTATTGTGACACGTTTACTTTTGACCGTTGTTGAACTTTTTATGGTAATTGTTGCATTGATCATAGGTTTAAGATACGGATATTTTTCCGGACTGGCAGATAACGGATCAGAGGGGTCTGCTGTAGAAAATGCCAAAGCGGGTGTAAATTTATAATAAATTGGTATAATGATGTTACTATGGGATTAATACAACTATTAATAAAAGATCCGGCAGCTTTTGCAATACTGTCGGTGCTTCTGTTATATTCGGTAATATTTCACGAGTTGGCTCATGGTTGGATTGCTTATAAAATGGGTGATCCCACGGCTAAATGGCTGGGTAGGCTAACGCTCAATCCGATAAAGCATCTTGATCCTATCGGAACTTTGATGCTTTTGATTGTGGGATTCGGTTGGGCAAAGCCCGTTCCTGTCAATCTGGAAAACATTGCCGGCAATAAAAGACGAAAAGGACTTATTTTAGTATCGGCAGCCGGCATTACGGCAAACATAATTTTTGCTTTTATAGCGATTTTATTGTTCCGTTTGACATCTCCTGATGCTGCGGGAATGGCTGGACAAATCTTATTTCTGCTGGCTCATATTAACATTATATTGGCCGCATTTAACTTGATTCCGATTCCTCCGCTTGACGGTTCTAAAATACTAATGGGTTTTGCGCCGGATTCCGTAACGAGAGTTCTTAATCAAATTGAACCTTTTGGATTTTTTATCGTTATCGGTTTGCTCATTTCGGGACTCCTCAATCCTGTGATAAACTTACTTAAGTATGCAATCATCATGGTTATATCTGTTTTTTTACCATGATACATGATAAATAATCATTTAAGATAAAATCATTATTGACGGGAGGGGATCTATTATGATGACATTTACAGAGTTATTAAATAACAGAAGATCCATTCGTGATTTTCAGGACAAAGAAGTGCCTGTGAAGATTGTGGAAGAAATTTTGCAGGAATCTACTCTGGCTCCTTCGGCCAGCAACAACCAACCCTGCCGTTTTTCCATAGTCAATTGTAAGAATACCATTAAAGCACTTTCCGATGAAAGCAAAGCGAATCTCCTCGATGATTTTGCCCAAAATAAAGCATCTTTTAATCCTGTCTATGCTGATGTGCTGAAAGATAAGAATTTCAATGTTTTTTATAATGCACCTTGTGTAATCTTCATTAGCGGTTCCAAAGCGGTGTATTCTCTGGATGTTGATTGCGCGCTGGCTGCAAGCTATATTATGTTTTCGGCGGCATCGAGAGGATTAGGTACCTGTTGGATTGCATTGGGTTCACAGATACGCGATCCCAAAACAAAAGCTCTGCTGGGAATTCCGGATGGCTGTCGGATTGTAGCACCGATTATTATCGGCTATCCTAAAGAGATACCCGCGGTGTCCGAGCGGCACGCTCCGCAAATTCTTCGGGTAATTAGCTAAAAATATGCCGTTTGTCAGAAAAAAATCGGAAAGTGAATAAATGATATGAAAGTTTATAGAAGTTCGGTAAGATTTTGTATGCCGGCAAGCGGATTTATCCTGAAGTGAAAACGCATAATTCTTCGCCCTGCATCTTTTAGTGCCAGCCAGTCACCCTGGGCTTGAGCAGCTTGAAGAGTGCCAAAAGAGAGGGAAGATTTTTCCTTGCCGATTTCATCCGGAATATCAACATCCCAGAGATTATCCTGTGTCAACTGAATAAATAATCCATTACCGGAATCACCCTTGTGTAGTTGGCCTGTAGAATGCAAATACCTCGGCCCATAACCTGTTGTTACAGCAAGACCGTATTTAATAAGAATTGTTTCACGCAAAGTTTGTAAAGACTGATCCACTTCCGGCGACTGGTTTAAGTAGACCTGTAAACAAACGTAATCGCGTTTATTTGCTTCGGAAAGAAAAATTTTCAACTTATCAGCCAGGGTAAGAGCTTGCGGTCCTCCGTAAATAACGCATTCCGGTGTTGTTAGCGAAGATAACTCGTAAGGAAGCTCTTTGCTTTCGCGGTAAATTGTAACCATTCGGCGGGTATGTGCTTTTGTTATTTCCACATCCGGTTGATCAAAAGGATTGATGCCTAAAAAATGGCCGGCTACAGCCGTGGCCATTTCCCAAAGAAACATTTGACTGCCTAGATCAAAACGATTATTGGTTGTAACAGTAATTACAGGATGTCCGGCTTCGGCAAGACCGTCGATTTTTGCCGAATCATCACCGGTTGCATTTTGAAAAAAGACAAATAAGCGGTCATCTCCGTACACACTGGGCTCTACTAAAGGTTCACCCAGAACAGGCAGGATTCCTTTTCCGTCCTTGCCTGTACTCTCTGCGATAAGTTGTTCCAGCCAGTTGCCGAAGGGAACCCACAACGGTGACATAATAAATGTAATTTTGTTTCGTCCTTTCTGCGCCAATGTACCCAGCGCAGCTCCTAATACTGCTCCGGTGGCTGCAAACTTGCCTGAAAAATTTTCCGCCTTTTCCCTTTGCTGTGCATCTATTGCTGATAAAAGGAGTATTTCCACATCAATACCGATTATTGCTGCCGGAACTATTCCCGTTACGGAAAGAGCAGAATAACGTCCTCCGATATTTGAATCGCTTGAGAATATATGCTGTATGGGGGAATTTTTGCTAAATTCTTCCAGAAAGCTACCTTTATCCGTAATAAATATAAAGTGACTGCCGGCAGTATCACCTAATTTCTCGAATACCAGGTTGTAGAAATAATGAAGTAAAGATGTAACTTCCATCGTTCTTCCTGATTTTGATGAAACAAGAAAAAGAGTTTTTTTCAGATTCAGGCGTTTAGTAAAGCTGGATATTAGAATAGGATCTGTCGTATCTATAACATGCAAGTCAGGATAGCCTGTTTCACTACCGAATATTTTATTGAATACTTCGGCTGCCAAAATTGAACCACCCATCCCGAGTAAAACGACGTCATTGATGCTGCCGTCAAAGAATGGTTCAAGAATTTGGCGAATATAGGTTATCTTTTCTAATGTTTCAAATGGGGCGTTAAGCCAGTCCAACCGGTTGACAATTTCAACAGGGAATGGTTTCCAGACGGTATGATCTTTGGCCCAAATACGTCCGATAATATTGTCGCGGCGCATTTTGTCCAACGCGCTTATGACTGAATCCTGATATATTCCCAAAGAGAAAGAAATATATTCATTATCCATTTATTTTTCTCCCATTACATAGAAAGGAGTAATTTTTTTGCTGCCGCTATAATTTTTTCAACGGTAAAACCGTATTTTTCATAAAGCATCGGGCCGGGAGCACTGGCTCCGAAACTGTTCATGCCGATAATTTCCCCTTTTAGACCTGTGTAATGTTCCCATCCCAGCTTTATTCCTGCTTCCACGGCAATCCGGGCTGTTATTGCAGGTGGCAAAACACTATTGCGGTATTCCTGCGGTTGATTATCGAATATTTCCCAGCTGGGAAGAGAAACAAGTCTTACTTTTATGCCTTGTTCCGAAAGCTTACGGGCGGCATTTAATGTTAAAAATACTTCCGAACCCGTGGCCATTAAAATCAATTCGGGATCAGGGGATGATTCCCAAAGAATATAACCACCGTGTTGCACACCAGATGCTGTGCTGAAAATGCTTCTATCCAGCACTGGAAGATTTTGCCGGCTGAAGACAAGTGTGGTCGGGCCACTTGTGTTCTTTATGGCTATGCGCCAGGCTTCCAATGTTTCATTGGCGTCGGCAGGGCGGATAACTGTCATGTTGGGCACCTGCCTCAGATTCATAATCTGCTCAACAGGCTGATGTGTGGGGCCGTCTTCTCCCACACCGATGCTGTCATGCGTAAATATAAAAACGACACGCAATCCCATTAACGCGGCTAATCGCATAGGGGGGCGCATATAATCGGCAAAGGTTAAAAAGGTGGCTGTATAGGGAATTATTCCGCCATGCAAGGCCATGCCCACGGTAATCGAGCCCATCGCGTGTTCCCTTATGCCGAAATGAATGTTGCGGCCGGTATAATTCCACGGTCCCCCCACCATGCCGTGCAAACCTTCTTTGGATAAGCGAGGATTTTGAAAATCACCCAGACCTTTAAGCCAAGTGAAGCAGGAAGGATTCAAGTCGGCTGAGCCGCCTGCAAATTCGGTAATTTTGGAAGCAATGGCCTGCATCACTGTTTCTGAAGCTTTGCGTGTAGCCACATCTTTTGATCCTTCGGGTAATTCACTCAAAGCTGATTCCCATTTTTCCGGAAGATCGCCGCGCATAATACGTTCAAATTCAGCGACAGAAGCAGGATATTTTTGTTTGTATTCGTTTACCGTTTCCCGCCACTGCTTCTCATATTTTTTACCGCGTGAAAGCGCTTTGCGAAAAAATTTGTAGACATCATCGGAGACATAAAAGGGTGCATCGCCCAGCCAGCACAGGGATTCTTTTGTCCTTTTCAGTTCATCGGCTCCCAGGGGTGAGCCGTGTGCCTCACAACTTCCCTGCTTACATGGTGCGCCAAAGCCAATGGTCGATTGCACGCAGATGAGCGAAGGTTTTTCTGTTTCGCGTTTGGCTTTCTTGATGGTCCGGTCAATGGCGGCAACGTTATTGCCATCGGCAATTTTTTGCACTTGCCAGCCGTAAGCCTTGAACCTCTGCTCGATATTTTCCGTGCAGGATAGTGCCGCGGAACCGGCTAGTGTTACCCGGTTGTCATCGTAAAGGACAATCAGTTTTCCCAGACGCAAATGACCGGCCAGCGAACAGGCTTCAGCAGCCACGCCTTCCATCATATCGCCATCTCCGACCATAACGTAGGTGAAATGATCAATCAGCTTTTCTCCTTCGCGGTTGAAACGAACTGCCAGATGCGCTTCGGCGATAGCCATGCCCACGGCATTAGCCAGTCCCTGTCCAAGGGGTCCGGTGGTCACTTCCACGCCGGGCGTGTGTTTGTATTCCGGATGTCCCGGTGTGCGGCTGCCCCATTGCCGGAAGTTTTTGATATCGTCGAGTGTCAAATTGTAACCGGTCAGATGCAGAAGAGAATATAAAAGCATGGAGGCATGACCGGCTGAAAGAACAAAACGGTCGCGGTCGGGCCATTGCGGGTTTTGGGGATTATGTTTCAAGTGTTTTGTCCATAGCGTAAAAGCGGCGGCAGCAGCGCCCAGCGGCATGCCGGGATGGCCGGATTTGGCTTTTTCTATCGCATCAGCAGCCAGAAAACGTATAGTATCAATGCATTTTTTTTCCAAGTCGTTTTTATCAGACATGAGATCTCCTTAAGAAGGGACAAATATTATTAGTTCGGAATAAGAAATGTACTAACATATTTGAAAAATTTTTAAAACTTTTCTTGAAAAATATTTCAAATTTCATTTATGGCGAAAATATTATAAAATAAACTGGTAATAAAATGTATTATAAAACAAAGGCTTAGTCGGCCTTTTATGTCCAGTCGTATACATCGTGTTATAGATCATTAATCTAGAAAGGAGGCCTAAATGGGTATATATCAAATAACCGTTATAGTCGGAAGTCTTCGCAAGAACTCATTCAATCGCAAACTGGCTGATGCCGTTATTAAATTGGCACCACCGGAGTTCTTTTTCCAGCATGCGCAAATCAATGATCTGCCGCTTTATAATCAGGACGACGATGCGAATCAGGCCGAGTCTGTCAGGCGGCTGAAAACTCAAATCAAAAGTGCACAGGGGCTTTTATTTGTCACGCCGGAATACAATCGTTCAGTTCCTGGTGTTCTTAAAAACGCTATCGACCATGCTTCACGTCCTTACGGTCTGAACTCTTTCGCTGGAAAGCCTGCCGGTATTTTAGGTGTTTCAACCGGTACCACAGGCACCGCCATGGCACAGCAGCATTTACGTAACATTCTCTCCACATTGAACGTTCCAACGCTTTGTCAACCTGAAGCTTTTATTCAGATGAAAGACGGGCTGTTTGATGAGGTTGGCAATATCGGGGGGGACAGCAAAAAATTCATGCAGAGCTGGATGGAAAAATATGTCGCATGGGTGAGAAAGCACGCGATCTGATAGAGCAAATAAGCAAACGATTCCTTTTTTTACCAGGCATAATAATCGGTAAGGATTGGTGTTGTTCTATTGTACGTAGTCATCAATCCATCGCAGGTATTCTCTGCTGCCTTTGACAATAGGTGTGGCGATGATTTCAAAAACCGGACTCAGACGGAATCAAAATGTATCATATGCAATTTTTGCGTGATCACCATCGAGGAAGGGCAGCTGAAATGCCGATACGGAAAACTGCCGAAGACGAAAAACGCTTGAGGGTGATATGTCACGCCACGCATTTGACCGAGCATACAGTCTTCAGAAGAGTTCTGCTAATTAGTTCATAATGGCGGTTTGGTCAAATTCATGATAACTATTTGAAAGGTTTAATGCTCTATGGTAAGTTACACTAATTTTGAATCTGATTTTTTCGTTATATTTATATATTCTGATAATATTTTGTGAAAGATAAAATTTACCTATGAGTTCAATTTTAATCGAGATATTAATAATCATTTTTCTTATCCTTTTAAACGGTTTACTTGCCTTGTCTGAATTGGCTCTTGTGTCAGCCAGAAAAACAAGATTGGAGCAACTGGCAAAGGAAGGTGATGCCAAAGCAAAGATTGCGCTTAAGCTTGCCAACTCACCGGACAGTTTTTTATCCACCATACAAATAGGAATTACTTTCATTGGTATTCTAGCAGGCGCATTTGGAGGAGCAACCGTAGCAGAGTTGCTTGCCCAGTATATTCAAACATATCCGTTGCTTGCACCTTATGATGAGCCGATAAGCGTAGTTATTGTAGTTATCTGTATAACATATCTATCTGTGGTCATTGGTGAACTTATTCCAAAAAGAGTGGCCCTTAGTAATCCGGAATTTTTAGCTCGTCTCGTCGCGCCTGCTATTTATCGTCTTTCCAAGATAGCACATCCACTGGTAACGCTGCTGAGCAGTTCTACCAATATAATTCTTCGTATCTTTCGCCTAAAAAATTCTTCCGAACCAACCGTAACAGAAGAAGAAATAAAACTGCTCATTGACAAAGGAACACAAGATGGAACTTTTCAGGAATTTGAACAGGATGCCATAGAACGTGTTTTTCGCTTGGCTGACCGCCGCGCTGAAGTTCTGATGACGCATAGGACGGATATTGTTTGGCTTGATATCAATGAAAAAGAAGAGGAAACAAAGCGAATCATTGCCCGAAATAAATATTCGGCTTATCCGGTGGCAAAGGATTCTCTTGACGACACTTTGGGCGTCATTAGAACTAAAGAATTGCTTTCCCTGATACTGGAGGGCAAACCATTTAATTTAAAAGATATATATATTGAACCCCTTTATGTTTCTGAAACAACACCGGCAGTAAAGGCGATGGAGTTATTTAAGAAATCGAAGGTGCATATTGCCTTGGTAGTTGATGAATATGGTACGGTAACAGGTCTTTTAACTTTTGGTGACATATTGCGTTCTGTTTTTGAAGACGCCGAGGATACTATTGAAGGTGAAAAAGAAATCATAAAAAGAGAAGATGGATCGTTACTGATAGCAGGAAGTCTGCCATTGGATGAATTCATGGATTATATGGACATTGGAAGACTTAGCGAAGAAGAACAAGAAGGCATGAATACCGTGGGTGGTTTTGTCATGGCCAAACTAGGAGAAGTTCCCACTGAGGGCCAATATTTCAAATGGAAAAATTTACGATTCGAAGTTATTGACATGGATGGAAGACGGGTCGACAAGATTTTAATCTCACGAATAAAAGATGATATAGAAACGATAGAGTTGTAAAAAAAATAATTATATTAATCCATCATTCATTATTTTGTACTGGCTATTATTGAAAGGTAGCGTTCTGTTAAGGACAGATTAAAGAGATTATAAATTCTTGTTCTTTAGATTTTATTCCTTGTTTCTTCACCAAGCCAGCTTAAATATTCCTTGCTGCTTTTGACAATCGGAATAGCGGTAATTTCCGGTGTTTCGTAGGGATGCAGTTTTTTGATGGCGGTCTCAACTTTTTTGAATAAAGATTCCCGGGTTTTAATCAGACAAAGCCACTCAGTGGCCGTTTCTATTTTACCTTTCCAGCGATAGATGCTTTCAATTGGGCCGGTCACTTGCACACAGGCAGCAAGTTTTTGTTCTACTAAATACCGGGCAATCGTTTGGGCTTCTTCCTTAGTTTCGGTTGTTGTGGATATTTGAATATAGGTTTTCATTTCTTTATACATTCATACATCATAATCGCCGCCGCCTGCGGCAGACTCAGCGAATCGGCTTTACTGCTGCCGGGTATGCTCCACTTTTCATCGGCCATCCGTAAAATATTTTCCGGCAGACCGTGACTTTCGTTGCCTAAAATCAGCGCGGCATTTTTTTGCGCCGGATGAGGCGGTGTTCCTTCACGAACATCAGAGCCGATAACAAAAAAATGTTTTCTAATTTCCGGTAGTGCTTCAATTAAATCAATCTCCGGGATAATCGTCAATTGAAAAATGCTGCCCATCGAAGCACGAACGGCTTTCGGATTGGTGTAGTCCACAGAGTTGGCGCTCAAGATGATACTGTTAAATCCAAACCACTGCGCGCTGCGGGCCAGCGCCCCGAGATTGAGCGGATTGTTGATTTCGTGCAGGATCAGCACATTGCCGGTATTTTTTGTCAGCCACGCATAAAACGCCGGTTTTTTTTTCATTTCAACCAGCGCCATGATGCCTTCCGGCTCCCTGTCCTGTCCGATTTTTTCCCACTGCGTTCGCGTCAACTGATATGCGGGAATGTCTTTCTCTGCGCGAAGAGCAAGCTTTTCCCAAAATTTTATTTTTTCAGGCATGACGAGCAATGCCTTGATTGACCAGTCGCTTTTCAGCAGCTCTTCGGCAACCTTGACACCTTCGGCCAGGAAAATCCCTTCTTCATGACGCACCTTCGCATTATCAAGTCTGGACCATTTTTTCAACTGAATCTGTGAAGGCGTCAAAAATTCTGTTCGCATGGCGTTAATCCTTCATGGTGATATTGGGAATGTCTTCATATCTGGTATCCGGCCAGATCATTGACGCTATTATTGATATAAAAATAATAGAGGATATGACAATCAAAGAAATTCCGGTTGGTATATGGAAGAAATCCGCGATAAGCATCTTCACGCCGACAAAACTCAAGATTACCGCCAGACCATAGTGCAACAGGTGGAACAATTTCATCAGACCGGAAATGGCGAAAAAAAGCGAACGCAGTCCCAGAATGGCAAATACATTGGAGGTGTAAACGATAAAGGGATCTGTGGAAATGGCCAGAACCGCAGGAATGGAATCAACCGCAAAAAGGATATCCGTGGTCTCCAGCGCCAGAAGAACGGCCAGCATGGGTGTGGCGAAACGTCTTCCGTTTTTGATGATAAAAAATCTGGCTTCCTGAAATTCCTTGGTTACCGGAATGACATAGCGAAGCATTTTTATCGCAATATTTTTGTCGGGATGCACTTCTGTTTCTTTGTTAAGTGCCATTTTGATGCCGGTGAAAATCAAAAAAGCACCGAAAACGTACATGATCCAGTGGAATTTGTTAATGAGCGCGACGCCCGCGAAAATAAATGCGGCACGGGTAATCAATGCCAGCAGGATGCCCCAGAAAAGCGCCTTGTGTTCATAAGCGGGAGGCACGTTGAAAAACCTAAAGATCAGCAAAAAAACGAAAAGATTGTCGATGCTCAGAGAGTATTCAATAATATAAGCGGTAAAAAACTCCAGAGCCTTGGAGTGACCATAAAAATAATAGACGCCCGTGCCGAACGATAAAGCCATGGTTATCCAGAAGGACGTCCAGAGCAATGCTTCCTTCATTTTGATAACGTGAGCCTTGCGGTTGAAAACACCCAGATCCAACGCCAGCATTGCAAAGATAAAAACACCGAAAATTATCCACCAGATGGTCATTTACAAATCCTTGTCTTTTAGATCATCCGGCGCAGTGCCTGGGCGGCGTTGTGAATAATATCCCAGGCCGCGCTGAAGGGCGGCGCATAAGCCAGATCGATGTATCCGATTTCATCAATGTTTAGACCTGTCCAGAGAGCGACGGAAAGCGCGTTGATTCTTCCCACCACTCCGGCGATACCCACAGCCTGCGCGCCCAGCAGCTTTCCCGATGATTTATCAGCAGTCAGCTTCAGCCCAATTTTTTTCATGCCCATCGCCGGTGCCATTGCGTTGCCCCATGTAATGTTGCTTATTGGTGCGTACCCGGCGGCAATGGCTTCGTTTTCAGAAAGGCCTGTTGCCGCGCATTCCAGGTTAAAAAGACGAAAGGATTGGGCTCCGACGATACCGTCGAAAGTCAGCGGTCTTCCACCGATGTTCCGACCGGCAACGCGCCCTTGTTTGTTGGCAATGTCGCCCAGAGGAATATTAACCCAGCGGCGGCTGACGCGATTCCACGATTCGCAGCAGTCGCCAGCTGCATAAACATTTTCCACAGATGTCTGCTGGGCAAAGTTGACCGCAATCGCGCCGGTTCTACCGATGGTGAGACCAGCAGCTTTGGCCAGCACGGCATTGGGTCTGACGCCGACGGCCAGTAACACCATATCGCCTTGCCACTCTCCCGCGTCAGTTATCACCTTCAAAGAATCGCTGGATGATTTTTCAATAGCTTTTGCCTGGGTGTTGCCGATGAATCTCACACCATGAGCCTGAAGTTCTTCGAGCATCACCGATGAAAGGTTCTTGTCCCAGCGGTTGGCAGGTAAAGAATATTTGTGAATAATAGTTGAAGATATACCTGCCGCATAAAGAGAATCACTCATTTCCAATCCGATAAAACCGCCGCCGATAATAATCACATGCCGTGCATTTCTTTCATGCAGAAAGGATTTAATATGGATAGCATCTTCCAGATTTCTAAGTAAATAGACACCGGGCAGATCTCTACCGGGAATGTCCGGAACAAAAGGGCTTGTGCCGGTTCCGATGATTAGAAAATCATAGGGCAGCATAAGACCGTCCTTTGTTTCGACGACATTTGCGTTGGGATTGATATTGACGACTTCCGTGTCAAGTTGCACCTCCACGCCTCGTTTGCGGAATTCTTCGGGCGTGCGTGCCACCAGTTTATTTTCATCTTTAATAATATCGCCGATATAATAAGGAGTTGGACAGGAAGAATATGATACAAACTTTCCTGCCTGCAAAATGATGGCATTCAATTCAGGATTGTTTCGTTTTGCCTCTGCTGCCGCGGAAGCTCCGCCGGCACCGCCACCGACAACAATCAGATTCTTTCTCATATAACCCCCGGTGTTGTTTTTAAGAAGATGAGATTTTTCTGCGCCATATGATGATAATTATGCCTGCTATCATCATCAACAGGCAAAGTATCTGTCCCATACTCATAAAGCTTAGAACCAAGCCGAGTTGGTAATCCGGTTCACGGAAAAATTCAATGAAGAAACGCACGAAACCATAACCGAAAATGTAAATGCCGATTAAATAACCGCTAAACAACATCTTTTTTCTGATTGACCAAAGAATTATGAACAGGACAATACCTTCAAAAAATGCTTCATAAAGCTGGGAAGGGTGGCGTAGTCTTTGCGTCGCATCTAAAGGGAAGTACATCCCCCACGGGACAGAGGCAAGGCGGCCGTATAATTCACCATTGATAAAATTACCAATTCGGCCGAAAGTATAACCCAGCGGTATGGCCGGACAAAAAAGATCAACAAAATGCAAAAGGTTAATCTTACGTTTGCGGCAAAATAATATAGTGGCAATAACAATACCAATAAGTCCTCCATGATAAGACATGCCGCTGAGTCCCACGAATTTGACTCCATTGGAGAAATTTAAAGGCAGAATTATTTCCAGCGGATGTTGCAGATAATAGCCGAAGTTGTAAAATAAAGCGTAACCAAACCGTCCTCCTAATATCAGAGCGAGCATTGCCCAGACAAGATAATCCTGAACCGTTTCCGCTGTATATTCGTAATTTTCACTTTTTAGACGATAAACGGTGATAAAATATACAATGGCGAAAGCGACAAGATACATCAAACTGTAGTAACGAAGTTGGAATGTGCCTATGCTGAAAAGAGAGGGATTTATGTGAGCCGGTAAGTGCTGCCAGGTATTGATGAAAGATTCCATGTCTTGCTTATGTCCGCCTAGTTCGTAGATTTTGTCACTTCGAATCCCGATTCAAAGCCGGGCAGGGAATCCCGGCAGCCTGCCCGACGTATGCCGGGTATGCCTGGGCATGCCCGGTAATCGGGAAGAGAAGTCTTATCAACGTTAAAAAAATTCCTCGTCATCCCGAGTTGTCGGGATTCGGAATGACACTGTATGTCTTTCGGGTTTCCCATTGCCAATACAGCCGATATGACAATTTAAGTCTTTAGTACGCTTGGCCTTTAAGCTCATCAACGTATCGTTCTGCGCTGTAGATGGCATTGGCGCCATCGCCTGCCGCCGTTACTACCTGACGGAACAGCTTGGTGCGGCAGTCTCCCGCGGCAAATATTCCAGGTGCGGATGTGTGCATATTGTCATCTGTAATAATGTAACCGCCTTTGTCCAGGTTTAAAATTCCCCGGAAAATAGAGGTGTTGGGAGTCAGTCCGATAAAGATAAAAACACCTTCCGCTTCAATATTTTTAATTTTTCCTGATTCAACTTCAGCCACTTTCACGCCGGTGACAAATTCTGTACCCGCAACTTCGGTAAGTTTTGCCTTCCAGACAAATTCGATTTTTTTTTCCGTAAAAGCTCTTTTCTGCAGAATTGCTGCTGCGCGTAACCTGTCACGGCGGTGGATTACTGTAACTTTTCTGGCGAAATGAGTTAGAAACAGCGCTTCCTGAATAGCGGTGTCTCCTCCGCCCACGACGACAACATCTTTGTTGCGGTAAAACGGACCGTCGCAGGTAGCGCAATACGACACGCCTTTCCCGGCAAATTCCTCTTCGCCGGGAACACCTAGTTTATCCCATCGCGCTCCGGTTGCGATAACAATACTCAAGGTTTTGTAAGATTTGTCTCCCACAGCGATATCCCAGACTACCGGATTATCTTCGGCTTTTTTAATTGCCTGAACATCGTGGGCAACAATTTCCAGTCCGAAATTAAGCGCCTGTTTTTTAAAAAGCTGCATCAAATCGAAGCCGTTAATCCCGTCGGGAATTCCCGGATAATTTTCAATCATATGGGTAATAGTTATCTGACTGACCGTTGCCGCACCTTCCAGAAGCAACGTTTTCAAACCGCTTCTTGCGGCGTAAATACCCGCTGTATAACCTGCCGGTCCGCCGCCAATAATAATAGTATCGTAGTCATATTCAGGCAAATTCGCTTTGCTCACGGGAATTCCTCCTCAGATAATTTGTCTGTACTTTATCAAATAAGGTTGTTTTGTAAAGTCTTTTAATAAGCGGTTTTTTATGGTAATAACTTTCAGTTCAGGAGAAAATGAAATGGATAAACTGAAAGGTTCGCAAAGAAAATATCTGCGTTCACAGGCTCATCATCTTAAGCCTCTGGTGATTATCGGCGCTAAAGGCTTGACAAGCCGATTAATCGGTTCGGTTGATATGGCTCTTAATGACCATGAACTAATCAAGGTAAAATTCGGCGAATTCAAGGAAGCAAAAAAAGAAATCTCCGAAGAAATTGCCAAAGCCACTAAAAGCGAACTTATAGGTCTTATCGGTAATATTGCAATATTCTATCGTCAGCATTCCGAATCAGAAAGAAGAAAAATAAAAATACAGTAACTGCGTTGTCGGACAGAACTAAAATGCTGCCGAAATAACAGAGTACAACTAATGAGTCTGTTTTTTTCTGGGTTGATAATAGTTTTGAAAAAAAATATTCTACTGCGTCTTGGAAATAGATAATGCTGATAATAAAGTAGGTTGCAGATAATGATTTTTTCTTTCTATATCGTTGGTGTCATAAAAAACTGCCACGGTGAAAATTTTATTCATGGAAGCGGTCAGTCTTTTAAAATCAGCCATTTGTGCCGGAGGAAGGGGCTTCCCGGCAACATTTTTAACCCGGAGCGGATTAATTGGAGTTTTACTTTTTCTCATTTCGTAGTGAAGATGCGGTCCCGTAGCCAGACCGGTAGCTCCGACATAACCTATTAAATCACCCTGCTGAACTTTTTTGCCTTTTCGAATTCCACTTTTGATGCGAGAAAGATGACCGTAATATGTAGAAAAACTGTTGTGGTGTTTTAGAATAATGAGTTTGCCGTAATCTCCTTTATAGCCGGCAAAAAAAACCTTTCCATCAGCTACTGCGCTGACAGGCGTTCCTGTGGCAGCAGCATAATCAATGCCGTGATGCGGCCGACGAATCTTCAGGATAGGGTGGAGGCGGCTTTTGCTGAAACAAGAACTTATTCTTCTGAAACTGAGAGGTGCTTTCAAAAACGCCTTGCGCAGAGATTGACCTTCAGCATTATAATAATCTGTTTTACCGTTGTGTTCGAAAAGATAAGCGTTATATGTCTGATTATTGTTGACAAATTCAATTGATAATATTCGTCCGTATTTTTTAAATACTCCGTCTGAATAAAGTCCTTCGACAATAATTCTGAATGTGTCGCCGGTACGCAAATCGGTATTGAAATCGATATCCCATGCTAAAATATCCGCTGCCTGTAAAGCAAGCAAATAATCTTCTCTTTCCGTACCGAAAGCGGAGACGAGAGAGTCCTGAATGAAACCGCCTATGGTCAAAATACGGGTTTCGTAAGGTATATTGCATTTATGTGCCAGGAAATAGTCATCCACGCGTTCAATTTTAAGAATTGTATCGTCATCGATTCTGTAGGTAAAGGAATTAATATAATTTTGTTTATCCAGGATAAATGTGTAAGGTTTACCAACCTGTATTTCCCGTAACGGGTGAATACTGGCAGTTGCACTTTTCATTTCGAAAAGTTCTTCCATGTGCAATCCGTATTTTGTAAAAATGGAAAAAAGGGTTTCCCCTTCTTCAATTGTATTGTTGATAGATTTTAAAGAAGTGATTTCAGGAACAAGAACCGGTTCCTCTTTGAAAATATTTATCAAAGGTTGATATAGAGAAAAAGACACAATAAGGAATATTAAAATTACTAATAATAAAAATTTATTTTTGTCCAAAAAATTTTCCTTTGTAAAAAAAATGCATTTTTACGTAAAAATACCTGTTGAGAGAGTTCTGTCAAGAAAAAAATGCTCTGCCGTTTAAATAGAGTACTGGTAAATCAATGTCCGAATGCCGATTCAAACTGGCTTTACATTTCTTATCATCAGTTTTTCTTGTTTATTTTTATTTTCTTATAGAAACTTAAAATAAGTTTTGGATCAAAATTTTTTCTGATTTGCAACAGATAAATTGTAAGAGTAGTCCACGCTACTTAACGTTTTAGTAATAAAACAGGCCCTTGCTGAGTCCGGTCCCATGACCAGAATTCCGCTTAATCCGAAAATGGTATAAGTGATCAGCGGAATAATTGTAGTATGGAAGTCATAGAAGGCAGGCAATCCTGCTTCATGACAATTCTATTTTCCCCCATTTTGTTGATTAGTGCAATCAGTATATTTTACACAAATTAGTAGAAAATGAAGACCTGTTGTTTCATGTAGAAAAAGTTTTTTATGTAACGATTGAATAACATTATGTTTCTACAATTAAAAACTTATTTTGCTTGACAAAAGTAAAATAACTATTACTATATGAATAAAGTTTCATGTTGTACGTTTTTTCCTTCTGATGGCCTATCTCAAACGGTACGTTGCTACCCATTTCACGTTGTCTATAAGTTATGTGTATTATGCTGATATTACTTTAAAAGTGGCATAAGGGATAGATGTAAACTTCTTAATAAACAGAAAAAAATCATAAGGAGAAGCGATAATGAAGAAAATAATAACAGGAATCATAATTTTGTTCTGTGTTGTGTCCGTGGTGTTCGTTCCGTTAAGTGCCAGGGCGGAAATGAAAGTTATGACGGACAGTGAAATGCAAATGGTTTCAGGTCAGATATCCGTAGCTGGCTTGGTTGGAATGGGTGATACTATATACAGGTCTTCGATGTTAAAAATGGGGCTTAGTCCCGCGCTAGTTTATACAGTTGGAACTACAGTGGCAACACCTATCACAAACAATTGTTTGGTAATGACTTTTCAGTCTACTAGTACCGTATTAGTGAATTTTGATGTTCCCCGGGATATATTTAAGGCTTTTTGTAACAATTAATTAAGTAAATCAATAATATTTTAGTTAAAAATTATCGTCCTCATGGTTTGGAAAGGAAACTCCATGAGGACGTATGTTTTTAATATTACGTTGGTATTTGCCATAATACAATTATTTGCACATTTTTCTTGACATAAATGAAAATAATATTATCATAAATATGAAAGCTATTTCAAACGGTACGTTTTTCCTTCTGATGTTGCTCATTTCAAATTGTACGTTTCTACCCATTTCAAGTCGTTCATTATTAGTTTGCATTGTTCAGTATCCTTCAGAATTTCGCAAGGAAATGAAATTTGGTGTGTTATAAACAAAAAACAAAAGGAGAAGGAAAAATGAAGAAAATAATTATGGGAGTCATGGTTTTATTTTTTGTGTTGGCAATAACGATTGTTCCATTAAGTGCAAAAGCAGAAATGCAGGCGATGACAGAAAATGAAATGGAAATGGTTACAGCTCAGATAACCGGTGCTCAGCTTATTAGTGGATTAATAACTACTGGTCAAAATTTAGCTAACTGTCTTGGGGTTAGTGATTCTCGATACACTACATTTTTAACGAAAGTATATGAGTCTAAGTTGGTTTCTTCTTTAATGAATAGCAGGCTGATGAAAGCTTTCAATCCGCTTCTGGTTCAATTATTGAATACAGAGATACCTTTTACTCCCAAGATTCAGTGATAAAGTTTTTTCACCCTTACCGGAATGGTTATTTAAATAACCATTCCGGTAATTAAGTTATCAATTGTCTAGATATTACGCCCTCATGGTTTACAAAAACACACCGTGAGGGCGTTTTTTTATGATTACCACTGGCACATTCAATTGCCTGTGCTGTAATATTTTTAGAGAAAAACGAAAATAAAAGTCTGAATGATTCATTTTTATGGAATTAAAGGCTGGTCTTCAATGTCGACTTCGAAGGTGTTAAGAAAAATGCTTATCATCATGTAACATCCCACAGCGATAGAAAGTTCTACCAGTTCTTCATGGGAAAAATGTTTGCTCAATGCGTTAAAGGTTTTGTCGCTTACTTTGTAATATTGCACCATTTCTTCGGTAAAACGCAGAACTAGGCATTCGACCTCTGAAAAAACCGTTGCGGTTGAACCTACGGTAAGTGCTGCAATCTTTTCTTCCGGCATGCCCACCCATCTGGAAACTTTAAGATGCTGATGTACTTCGTATTCCGAATGGCAAAGAATACCTACCCTGACGATAGCCATTTCTCTAAGAATAGGATCGACCTTACCGTTTATTAGCACCGACGCAGGCAAGGTAATAAATTTACGGGCAATCGGGTATGTGGCATGGGTAACAATCTTGAAGATATTCATTTGAGGTTCTTTCCCCAGCAGTGCAAGCTTGTTAGGATCGGTTTTAGCATCTTGTGCAGTAAAATATGGTATGCGTGCCAATAGTCCTCCTCTTTCTAAAAAATAGGATTTCATTGCCTATAATATAATGCAACGTTTTTTATCAAGCCTTTTATATCTGGAATATCAGGCAGCTGTTCGTCTATGTTATAAAGTCATAGCTGATAGGTTTAATTTAGTAGTTTCGGATTATATAAGAATTTTCCTGAGGGGGTATTACTCTAAATGTTCGGCAATATATGTTTATTATGTGGGGAAATAATCGTGTTGTATTTATAGTAAACACATAAGAAATTGACATTATTCCAAAATTTAGTTAATTTTAAATTAAGGACACATTATTTGTAGAAGAATTTTTATGTCAGATGAGTTTTTCAGATATGAGACAAACAGAAAGGTTAAGCAAATTTTGGTAATTCACAATATTGATATTACGAAAATCAACTACTCCTGTGTCAAACGCACAATATATTTTTATGGCAGTTTGAGTAAATTATCTCAGGAAGAATTGAGTGTTCCTAACATTGAGACTCTGATAGCGGACTTGATGAGCTTACCTCATATCAGTAATATTCAGTTTGACTTGGATAACTGGTTCATTTCAGCAGAACCGGGTGAAATAAATATTACAAAAGTAGGCGGGAAGTCGATAGAGAAGAAACAAAAGGAAGAAAAAGACCAGTCGGAATAACGATTGTACTACGTTTCAGAAACAGGGTTATCGTCTGGTTAACTGCCGATACTTTATGCGGTGAGGATGGCTGGCGGCGGCGCCCAGCCTTCTCTTTCTATCTTCTTCATATTCGGAATAGTTGCCATCGAAGAAAAGCACTTTGCTTTCGCCTTCAAACGCCAGAATATGTGTGCAGATTCTGTCCAGAAACCAACGGTCGTGGCTGATGACGACGACGCATCCGGCAAAACCCTCCAATGCATCTTCCAGCGCGCGCAGGGTGTTGACATCCAGATCATTGGTCGGTTCATCGAGTAAAAGAACGTTGCCGCCTTCCTTGAGCATGCGCGCCAGATGAACGCGGTTGCGCTCGCCACCGGAAAGCGTTCCCACTTTTTTCTGCTGATCGGTGCCGGAGAAATTGAAGCGTGAAACATACGCGCGGGAATTGATCTGCCGGTTACCGATGGGAATGACATCCTGTCCGCCGGAAATCATTTCCCAAATGTTTTTATCGGGGTCGAGCGAATCGCGGCTCTGGTCAACGTAAGCCAGTTTTACCGTATCGCCGATGCGGATCATTCCGGAATCCGGTTTTTCCTGGCCGGTAATCATACGGGAAAGAGTGGTTTTTCCCGCGCCGTTGGGGCCGATCACGCCGATAATGCCGCCGGGCGGCAAGGAAAAACTCATGTTTTCCACCAGTAGTTTATCACCATAACCTTTGTTGACATCTTTGGTTTCGATTACCAGATCGCCCAAACGGGGTCCCGGCGCGATAAAGATTTCTCGAGCGCCGGATTCTTTTTCCATATTTTTTCCCAGCAGTTCCTCATAAGCGCTGATGCGTGCCTTGGATTTGGCGTGCCTGCCTTTAGGTGACATACGAATCCATTCCAGTTCACGCTCCAGGGTTTTGATGCGGTCGGTTTCCGCCTTTTCCTCATTTTTCAGGCGGTTTTGTTTTTGTTCCAGCCAGGAAGAATAGTTTCCCTGCCAGGGAATGCCTTGTCCGCGGTCCAGTTCCAGAATCCATCCGGCAACGTTATCCAGAAAATAGCGATCATGGGTAACGGCAATTATGGTGCCCTCATATTTTTGAAGATGGTGTTCCAGCCAGGCGACCGACTCAGCATCCAAATGATTGGTCGGTTCATCCAAAAGCAATATGTCCGGTTTTTGCAGAAGCAAACGGCACAGCGCTACACGACGCCTTTCACCGCCGGAAAGGACTTTCACTGGTATATCGCCGGGAGGACAACGCAGAGCATCCATCGCCATTTCCAGTCTGGAATCTATATCCCAGGCATCAAGGGCGTCCAGTTTTTCCTGTACCTCGCCTTGTCTTTCGCAGAGTTTGGCCATTTCGTCATCTGACATCGGTTCGGCAAACTTTTCGTTTATTTCATTATATTCCTGGATTAAATCCATCGTGCCTTGCACGCCCTGTTCCACTATCTGCCGCACCATTTTATTGTCATCCAGATGCGGTTCCTGTTCCAGATAGCCCACCGTATAGCCGGGAGATAGAATGGTCTTGCCCAAAAATTCCGCATCCACACCGGCCAGGATTTTCAAAAGAGAGCTTTTACCGGAACCGTTTAACCCGATGACGCCGATTTTTGCTCCGTAAAAATAAGACAGATAAATGTCTTTGAGCACCGGTTTTTTTTCGTAGATTTTGCTTACTCCGATCATGGAGTAAATTACTTTATTTCCTTCATTGGCCATAAATGTTGATTCTCCACAAAAAAAAAGATTTTAAATATAAGGGAATATGCCCTGAATGATAATATTAAAATTATCCTGAATGTTGTTTTTCCCGTGGATGATGCCCATGTGTCCTGGGAAAAGCCACTCCAGATCGAGTTTGGAGAATGCGAGAATACTTTTCTTTAAAAGCGTGCCGTTACCGCCGGGGAAATCAGTTCTTCCGACACTTTGATCAAAAACCACATCTCCGCAAAACAGTGCTTTTTGCTGGGGCCAGTAAAGGCCGATGGAACCCGGGGAATGACCTGGAGCAAGAATTATTTTAAATATCTCGCTTCCTAACACCACGTCGCCTTCTTCCAGCGGTAAGTTTATATTCATCCTGGGAGCGCTAATGCCAAAGAGACTGTACAATTCACCACCATCTCCTTTAAGAAATTCAAATTCTCTTGTATGCAGACCGACCTTGACTTTTTCCTGATCGAAAAATTCCGAGCCCTGAAAATGGTCGGGATGAGAATGAGTATTAATGACATAACGGATATCTTCTTTTTTAATACCGTCAGCAGACATTCGATTTAATAAATCAGGCACGTAACCGGTTAAACCCGGATCGATTAATGCATTTATTTCGCCTCCGATAAAGTAGCTGTTACAATTGTTTTCAAAGAGATTTGTCCATTCGTAAATATAAATATCGTTTTTTAGTCTCATTTATTGATCCTCTGTTTTTGATTTAGTCGGTACGAATATCCACAATAAAATATATATGAATACTCCCGTGAAATAAAAAGCTGAGAGCAAAACAAATATTAAACGCCATGCCCAGGAAGGGATAGACGTGTGTTCGCCAAGGCCACCGCAAATACCCCCAAGCCAGCGGTCTTTGTCTGACTTTGTAAAAGTTTGCAGCCAGTTTTTTTCTGTCATTGTTTTTTCCCTCCATAACAATTTTGCATTTAACTATTAATCAAATCCTCTTTGCACATGACTATTATTATTTCGCAGGGAAAAGTTCGTCAATCGGCAAGTCTGTTGTCCGATGGCTTATGCCAATGATGTTGCTTTGCTTATCTATTAAGAATAATGTCGGTACTCCGGTTATATTATAATTGTTGGCAACGCTGCCATCTGAGTCCAGCAAAACAATATAAGGGAATGAATTTTCTTTGGCAAAACGAGCAACCCTTTTGGTTGATTCGTTTATATCAATATAAAGAAATTTTAATCCAAGTTTGGCATATTTTTCATAAAGAGCTTTGTAGTAAGGCATTTCACCACGGCAGGCCTGGCACCAGGTCGTGCCGAAAAACATTACTACCGGATTGCCTTTTTGACTGCTTAATTTAAACATTTTTCCGTTAATATCATATAATGAAAAATTCGGTGCCGGAATGGAAAAGACACTTGACCTGTATTGTCCGAATAATGAAGTAAATGAAATACAAATAAAAAAAGTCGTAGCAATTAGCAGAATTATTTTTTTATTCATCAAAGCCCCATTCTTTATATTGATAAAACGCCCGCAGTATACAGGAAATATTCAGCAGCGCCAATTAATATCAATCCGAAGATAAATTTTATTTTGGTCATCCATTCTCCCGATTTTGGTAAAGAAGCAATAACACCGGCAAAAGTACCTACTATAATCAATAATGTTCCCATACCAAAGGCGAACACAAAAAGAAGAGTCATTCCCAGCAGAACGTTCGTCTTTACAGCAACGTAACCCAGTAAAACAGCCAATACGGGGGTGGTACAAGGGCCTATAACAACACCGGATACGATACCCATTAATAAACTGCTAACAAGACCTTTTTTATTGTTGCTTGTTGATATGTTGATAAACTTTTTGGGAACAGGCAGGGATATACTAAAAATATCAAGCATGGATAATCCCATAACAAGGCATAGGTTACCCATAATTAAGTACGTCCACGGTGTTGTTTGCATCTGTCCGAACAGTCTGCCTGATAAAGCTGCTGCTCCGCCGAGAATGGAATAGGTTAACGCCATGCCTCCGACATAAAATAATGAGAGAAGGAATCCGCGGTATTTAGATAATGAAACGTGTGTTCCTATAAAGCCCGCCGTTACCGGAATCAAAGGATAAGTGCAGGGAGTAAAGCTGATTAAAACACCACCCAGATAAGCGGCTACAAACGCTAGAAAAGTCGAATCACTCAAATATAAAGATAAATTGTTGACCAGATTCTCAATCATTGTTTTTTGTCATTGTTTTTTATCAGAATAGAAAAATTACTTTCAGGCGTCAAGTAAAAAGCGTAATCCCGGTGAAGGCAGGCGAATAACCTAAAGGTCACACGTGCCGGGTCATAATTAATTCATGATGTGATTCCGGTAATACCGTAATTAATGATTGCATGTAAAATCAGTGCGGACAAAAAAGGTGCCAAAGCAGGGATTTGAACCTGAACAGGCGTACATCTAATACATTCATAAATGTTTTGTTTTAAGAGAAAAAACCGGGACAGTTTTTTCTGTTGTGCACTTCCTCAATGAAGGCCTGAATCCTTGTCTTTAACTGCCCGATGCCTTCACCATAGAGCTCTCTTTCCAGCGCGAGGAGAGGGAACCCTGTCCTTTGTGATTCTTTTTTCAACATTAAATTCTCGACGCCCCAGAGATCACAAAATTTTAATTTTTGTGTTATCACGGCGTCAATTCTATAATCTCTGATTGTATCGTATATATGCTTCATTCTAGCGTCAAATGCATTAAGTATTCTGGGGCAGGAAAGTTTATTCAAATACCTTTTGGCAAGAGATTCAGCAGGATCGCCCGATTCATCTACTTCCATATCGAAATACCTGGCACCGACGCATAGGTTATCTGCCACCACAACCGCATGGCATCCTTCAATAATTCTTATGATATCTATTTCCTCAATGCACCCTCCTGTAATCAACACCCTGATATCCGCCTTTTCCGGCACAGGATTATCGCTTATTGATGCGTCAATCTTCTCCAGCAGATCATTGGCCGTATCGACCGGCATGGCTGTCACAGCGAACATCATTGATAAAATATCGCTTCCCTTCACTGTTGCTTCCATGCTTTTTCTCTTTTCGTATATTTTTGTGATTAGCCGCCGCTGTTTGTTAAAAAGCTTTATCGAGTTTAACAGGAGATCATTCGTTATATTCGTGCCGAACCTTTCGCTCAGGCATTTACTGAATTTTCTGATTTCTTCGATATACCTGTCCATGGAATATTCGTCGACTATATGAGGAGTGACAAACATATAAAGAAAATCTGGACTGATGTTCTGGGTTTTTCTGGCGTGTCTCCAGTTGTCGTACATTCTCCTGGTGTGGTCGCATCCGTTCATGAATATGACCGCATCAAGAAAATCAAAGCCGCCCCGGAACGCCCTGTCGAAGCAGTGGCGCGTGAACGTGCAGTTAAGGGGGGAATAATATATATCGCCCTTGGCGGTTCCGGAACTTCCGACAGCCCTCATCCTGTACGGTATAAGTCCGGCCGCGTGAATAACTTCAACAGGCACCTGACAGAAATACCCGGCTATTTTCGCACCGTTTTCTTTCGCTGCCTGCAGGTATGAGTTGTAAGCCTTCCCTGATATTTCTCCGATAGTCTGAAATATGTCCATTATGCCAGCCCGTGATTCATGAAGAATTCCCTTATTATTTTTTTTATCTGTTGCTCGGATGTGTGCCTTGCATCAAAGCTGTCGGCATCCAGAAAAAGCGCCGGCAAACCGGTTTTTCCGCATATATCCTTAATTATTTTCATTATAGCCCACTCGTGGGTACATCCTGTGTGCTGGGAAAAAATAAAGCAATCGGCCGTATACCCCTTGATTATTCTTTCAAACTCATCTGTTACAAATTCAGCAGGCCCGCGCATGTGCCTGCCCATGGGTGCGTTAATGTTCGTCATCGCCAAACCCTCAATCATGCTTTCCCTGGATGAGGTATCGATATGGAGATGCTCTGCCCTCCCGATCAGGTCGGCAACGGTTATTGCGCCGAATTCCTGTTCAAGCCATGTATGTATATTATAAAATCCCAGCGATATGTCCCACCAGATAATACGAATCCTCTCATTCGCCAAATGCCCCTCTTTTTTATCAAACCTTGCCTTTGCCACAGTATAGAATCCTTTTGCCGCTTCCGCTAATCCATCAGACCCATACGTAACAGTCCTTCCCAGCCATAGCAATAACAGGTGCAATACGCTTACCGGAGACGGAACGGCCCTGCACATTTCAGTAAGTTCACTCATATAATAATTCGCTGTATTGATATTTTCGCAGACATGTTTCAATATTTCCCAGTTTATCTTCTGATCAAGATTTTTTTCGAGGAATTGTATGAGTCTGCGCATGCTATTCGTATAGTATTCGAAAGACTCTTTATCGTCCCAGTATGGGGTATCGATTGTATATGTGGTGGCACCTGTCATGTATTGCAACAGTTTATATAATGACGCCGTCGAATCACAGGGATGGGAAGTGCTGAGAATAAGATCCGGATCGGGAGCCTCCTTGAGTAAATACGCTGCAACAGCGCCTTTGGAAGCCGAGCAGAGCTCTATCGGGACACCTTCCATTTCGGCTTTCTCGACCAGCATTGAGGCCTTTCGTGTGCCTAAAAAATTGCTTATCAGTGCGGGGGCCTCACAAACATATGTCACTACATCAAACGCCCTTAGAAGCTCGGTCGAGAAACACCAGTCCACCCATATAACCGGTTTTCCCAACTTTTTTGATTGTGTAATCCGTCTGAAATAGTCGGCCAACTCTTTTGTTAAATGTCCTGCTGCGGGATACTCTTCAGGCCTCAGGTTCGAGCCTCCGATAAAAACAATTATTTGCCTCAGCCAGCTATTATATTTGGTTTCTTTCTTTTTTAGCAGGGGTTCCAGAATATATTTTACAAATAATTGAGTAATTTTTCCGAATCTGATTAAGATTCCAATTAACTGTATCATCCTTTTGACATGTCTGTGAGCAGGATGGTTATCTGACCATTTTATTATCAATTTAATCTCCAGAATAAATTAATTGTTTTTTCATATCATTTTCCCCTGCGCGAGAAGCGCCGCTCCAAAGGCCGATATGATCTGCGGATCTGCCGGTAATTCTGTAATCTTTCTTGCAACCAGTTCTTCAAGTATTAATCTTAGAACTCCGATTTTTGAAACTCCTCCTATCAGCGCCATGTCATCCGGTGCGCTGATTTTTTCAAGAAGAGTCACTGCTCTTGAAGCTATCGAGTATAAAACGCTTGCTATTATAGCATTGGAGCTATGACCGGCGTTGATCCTTGAAATAACCTCGCTTTCCGCAAAGACAGCGCAGTTGCTTTTAATGTTGCAAGGCTTTCCTGATATATTAACACTTGAAGAAATCGAGGACATGGATATTTCAGTTGCTTCAGAGACCATTTCGAGAAATTTACCGCTACCGGCAGCACACCTGTCATTTGATATAGTTTCTTGAAGATGGCCTTTATCATTTAGTGTTGTAATATTTATGGACAAGCCGCCTATATCAATAACAGTTCTTATTTTACTGTCTAAAAAATGTGTCGCCCTTGCTATGCATAACGCCTCGGTAACGGGTTGTATTTTCCCTTTCAGCATTTCAGAACAATAGCCCGTTGCCAGAGCTTTTTCCACTTTGCCCTTCTTGACTCCGGCTTTATCGAGTGCGGATACGTATGTCTTTTTAATGACCTTGTCAATTCTGTCCTCCAGCGTAGACTTCGACCATCCGGCTATTTTCCCATGATCTACAATACATGCTTTTATAACTCTCGTTCCTATATCAAATCCGGCAGTAATCATACGTTATCCATTACTTTCTTCCTTCATGGCAAATATGGCCGCACCGACAGCGCCGGCAAGTTGGGGTTCTACTGAAAGCTGTTTGAATCTCACATTCAGGATTTTTCCGAGCGATCTGATCATTCCCTTGTTCCTGGAAACTCCGCCGGTCATGGTTATCTCCCTTTCAATTTTTACAGACTTTGCCAGATACGCGATTCTGCTCGCAACAGCATCATGTATTCCGTATGCTATATCCTTTATCTTTGTCTTCTCATACAAGTGACGGATTACTTCAAGCTCCATATAAATACTGCACACGTTGGTCATATTCACGGGATTGCGTGATTTCAGCGATACCCCGCCGATATCCTCAATTCTGAGGTTGATTGCCTTGGACAGCTTATCAAGACATCTGCCCGTTCCCGCGGCGCATTTGTCATTCATTGCAAAATCAATGACTCTGCCCTTTTCATCAATCAGGATAATCTTGCTGTCCTCGGCCCCGATATCCAGAATGGTCCGTATTGAATTATCCAGCCAGTGCGCTCCCATTCCGTGACAGGATATCTCACTGATATTCATATTGGAAAACGGGATATTCTCTCTTCCGTAACCGGTTGTGCAGCAGCGGGTTATACTGTCGTAAGCAAGTCCCGCCTTTTCCAGTGTGGCATCCATCAAGACTTTTGCTGTCCTTACGGGATCCGACAGAACTCTGATTATTTGTGTCGATATAATTCTGTTGTCCTTTATTAGAACAGCTTTTCCCGTAAGGGAACCTATGTCACATCCGGCGAATATCATTTTTTTGACAAGAAATTTCTTTTTGTGAGGTGGCGTAGGAGTGGGAGGTCATTGCTCTTAAGCCAAGCTCTCGCAGCATTTATATTGGAAAACCATTCCAATGACATACCGGCATTGACTGCTGTAGTCTCATGAAACGATTGGAAGTCAGCGTTTTCCATAATATCCACTATGGCGAAGTTGAGCTCATACATATGTGAAGGATAATTTCTGACACGTTCATAGGTTTCTAAAATCCCTGAACGCCCCTTAAGGGCACGGATATCCACTAACACATTCTTTAAGCTTTTTGCTTTTGTGATAGAGATCACTTCATTTAACAACATATTATCACGTGCACTCTCTGCTAATTCTCCTGTCACAACAATTTCAAGAATTCCGTCACTCACAGATGATGATATTTGATATTCTGTTTTCTTTTTCATTTATAATTCCTGTTCATTTATACTAAAATTACACTTTTGACATAATTTTGTATTAGAAAGACAGCTTCTACCTGTCTCATGCAAAGAAATAAGCTGTCTTTAATAACCACAGTACCTGGCTTTATGTTCCATGTTGTATCGCGCCTTCTGTTTGGCCAGCTCATTGAGCATGCACAGGCCGCCTTCCAGCTTACAGGGATCCATCTCGATTACCCGGTTATTCAACTGGTCATACCAGTCCCGATCCTTGAGGAGTGGAGCAAGATACCTCGCCGTAAACATATCCACCAATCCGAGTTCACCATTTTCCATCTTGTTGGCGGTAGCAAAAGCTTTCCAGGCCGCCTCCGACCCACCGCCCAAGCCGGCAAAGGCCGGTATTACTGAATGAACGATGCCCATCGCCATCCAGCAGAGCCCCCAGGCATACTTCGGATCGAGCTCGATAGAGCGCTTCATCAAGGCAATGCCGTCTGGAATATCCGTAGTCTCATGTACGGTAGACACCTGCAGCGTGCACCGCTTGGAAATGTTGAGTCCGCACCAGGTCAGGGCCTTCAAATCATCCTTAGTCAGGAACTTGACCGCATCGGCAACTTTGGTTCCGCTCTCTATCGCATTACGAAATTTGGCATTATTGATCTTTATGGCCCGCATGCCATAATCTGCTCCGATCTCGTATAGGGATATGGCGTAATTGTTATTTTCGTCTTCTACAAATATACCATAGGCCAGATATACGAAAGATGTCGTTGCCAGCAGGTTATAGTCTGTCGGTGCCAGTTCGGTAAGCCCCGTAAGCAACAGCAGAACCCCGGGAATGCCTTCTTGGGCAAAAGCACTATTTTTCTGTCTGAATATTTTTTCAACAATATCATCGACCGACGTACCCAGCATGGGAATGGCGGTTTTCTGTACCGTATGCCTTGTTGCTGCACATCCGTATAAATTCACGGCCAGGAAAATAATCAAACAGATGATTGAAATACCCTTGAAAAGCAGTCTAATCTTTCTTGTCATTATTCCAGCCTCCATAAATTAATTATTTTTTTAACAAGCCAGATATGTATTGACTCCTTACGCTGTTTCAAAAATCCACTAACCGCAATAATATCTGCGGGAAATAAGCAATAATCAAAATGGCCATGGTCCAAAGAAAAACAAACTATTTATTTCTTATTTTTGGCTCGATATTCCGCTAAAAGAGCCTTAACCTCAGCTAATTCAGCTTTGGAATAATATCCCTTTGCGGCAAATTTATCCCAAAGCGGAAGGAGTCTCTTTTTAAAAACATCGAGTTCAGCCGGTGTCATTTTAACTTCTTTCATCCCATACTTGTACATGGCTTTCAGGCATTTTTCATTGCCGACACGGACTTGTTTCCTGAAATCCTTCTCTATTGACAATACATAATTATCAATAATAAATTGAAACTCTTTAGGTAGAAGGTTCCATGTCTTCGTCGTTATAATGCCGCCTGCCGGCGAATATCGTATTTTAATAGGATTAATGTATTTCATAATAGTATACATCTGAGTACCGACCGCCCAGATAGAAGGACTGATAAAAGCATCGCAAACCCCCGTACGGATAGATGCGGCCACCTCCGGCACGCGAATAGGCAAAGGACTGGCGCTCAAAGCCTTCAAAGTCCTCTCTTCCAACGGTCCATACCATGTTAAAACACGGCTATTCTTAAAATCATCAGGCGTCTTCATTTCGTATTTCGTGGAGTAAATTTGATCAAAATCCTGTTCCGCCAATACGACAAGATGGTATCCTCTTTTCTCAAACCACTGATTAATGCGGGGTCTTAATTTAGAATAAACATATTCCACTTCGTCATAACTCTCAAACAAGAACGGAAGTTCCAGTAAGGCTATCTCTGGACAAGCAATTGCCATTCCTTGTCCGGAAAATCCGCCGCCTTGCAACTGTTCATTGCGCATCTTGGCCAATATGTCCTGGTCATCACCCATCGTAGCGCCGTAGTACCAATCCAATAATATTAGGCCATCTGTTTCCTTAAGTATTCCTGGATTTACAATGTCTCTGATTAAAGACGCCCAGCCCACTCCATCCGGAGCCAATGTTGCCATCTTAACAACGTATACTGTTTTACCATTTATAGTTTGTTTAAATTTCTCTGCTCCTTTAACGTTCGCCATTTTTTTAAGGATCTCCGCTCTTTCCGCTTCTATTTCTTCTGAAGACAATGATCTCCTAAAGTTCGTCACTTTTTTTACGAGTTCCGCTCTCTCCGCTTCTCTTGCTTTTTGAGGTAACTTATCCAGGTTCTCTATTCTTTTAAATAATTCCGCTCTTTCTATTCTCTCAGCTTCCCTTGCTCCTGGAGACGACGCGCCCCATGCTTCTTGAGACAAAGACGCGGCCCCCATAAAAAACACAAATAACCCTGCGCACAGAAGCCACATAATCTTACGTTTCATAAAAATCTCCTTCCTGAAATATTCTTTAATAAAACATTATGAACTTCTCTATGGGGAGTAAGGGGAGATGTCCGTTTCCCCCTTGACATTAATTACAATGGACATCTCCAAACCTCCCCCGAATTTAACTGAATGCAGGACGAATAAGCTTTAACCACGTAATGGGATTATAGATCGCTGTATAAACCGGCGGGACCTTTTTATCGACATTCAAAAGCGAATACACGGCGATTTTCGCACACCTGATCGAAGACTCAATCAGCATCACACACTCTTCACTTTCAACGAATTGCCCCATAAAGGCCAGATTAGTTGATCCTTCCGGCACGACCGGAGGTCTGTCGCTCCTTTTCCTTGGTAAAAAGTGAGCCATTTCATACGGCATCATTTGTGGAATACATTTTGAAGACTTGAGTATCTGTGGCAGCTCTTTAGTAAAACCGAAATGGTGACACAGTTCGGTTATAATTTCCTCACCGTTGCATTCTGCCATAGTCTTATTTACAAAGTTTCCCTTTTCAAATGGCCTCAGGCCGTTTGCCCCCCAAAAATATACATTCTTGGGTTGGGTGCGAAAGTGTGGATGATTCGGCACGAGTACCGACGAATTCCAGTTCGAATTCGTTAACGTTACCATGTTTGTCTGCCCTGGTTTATTGCCGGTGAATCGTTCATACAAATTGACGAAAAGCGGGTCATTGCTATTAACAATAATCAGCATCCATGCCGACTCTTTTATACGACTGGTAAAACTAGAAGGATCCCCCAAGTCGGAGCCGGGGCGTTTTTTCACAATATTTTCCCATAATGTCCAGGATCCATCCAGCTTGCCTTTTTCAAGAGCCGGGACTTCGGTCATGGTACCTCGTCTGGAATCTGCGATCATCGATCCGTTAGTAACGAATACAAAGTCACAATCTCTGATGTTAATTTTCTTATTTTCTCCATTTGAGGAGTAGTAAAGCCGTTCAACGGTTAATTCATTCTGCGCAGGTTTGAAATCGAGGTCCGTGACCTTGCATCCCATTTCAAATTTGACACCCTGTTCTTTTAACCATTTTGTCATTGGTACAGTCATGGAATCGTAATTATTATACGGCGTAACCACTTCCTCCAGGCCACTAACCATATTATGAAAACCGTGCATGAATCTGCGCATATAACGCTTCATTTCCACAAGGTCATTCCAATATTCAATAGCAAACATCGTGCAAAATATTTGCCAGAAATTGGTCTTAAAGAATGAGGCGTCAAACCATGAATCAATCCGACGATTTTCAATCTTGCTTTCGGGAATGAACAGGAGCTCTACAAACTTTACCAGGTGCTTCAATTTCAATTCCAGATGTTCACAATTATCCCTCTTTTGATTTGCATGGATTAATCGGGTTCTGGTATTCTTTTTGTGTATTTTGTTATATTCAAAAATCTCTTGCGTCACCGATTTATTCGGATCATCCGCCGAAGGTATTTCTGATAAAACATCAAACATGCAATGATGGGTTGGAATGCCCACCTTCCAGTCACCCCGTGTAAAATAAAATGTGTCAGGCGTGCCTTCTCCATATAAAGATCCTCCTGTACTCTTATGCACCTCGAAGATATGAATATTCTTTCCGGGAATGTGAGCGTCCCTTACAGCAAAAATGGCGGCGGAAAGACCGGCCATTCCACCTCCAACTATATAAAGATTTGTATCACCTGTGACTTTACTTGCCTTTTTCTTGGAATTTACATCTTTCATGCTTCTTGACCTCCCTTTTATATGGAACCATTAATATTTGAAGTACCTCCTTAAATTTATGTACTTCCTTTAAACATCAACCAAAATGGTCATGTGAGTCCCCTGCGAGCCAGAAACAGCAAAAACCTTTCGCCGATCTTTCTTCGCATCATAGATGCAATGATATAGTAGAAAAGCCCGGGCGAAAAACGTTTAATAACCCACGCAAATCTGCCCGTCATTTGAGGAATAAGATAGAGTCTGTTTTTATCAACCGTCTTCAGAATCATTCCTGCAATTTTTTCCGCGCTGAGGCGGCCATTTTCAAATGCAGCGGTGGAGAACGTCTTTTGAAATGGATCAACATATCTAAGTGTTTTGGAGAGATTGGTATTAAAGAAAGTCGGACATACAACTGTAACACCTATGTCATACGGAGCAAGCTCGGTTTTCATGGTTTCTGAAAGTGAAATGATCCCTGCTTTTACGACATTATAGGGGGCCATCTCCGGCATACAGAGTAACCCGGCAGCGGATGCCACATTGACGATGTGTCCTCCGGTTCCTTGCGCTTTCATACGCGGGATAAAGAAATGGCAACCGTAGATCACACCCCAGAAGCTGATGCCTATAATCCATTCCCAATCCTTAAGAGGCACATCGCCAACAAATCCACTGGAGGCAACGCCGGCATTATTTATCAGCAGGTCAACTCTTTTCCATTTAGAGAAACTATGTTCAGCCATTTTCTGCACATCCTCTTTCCGGCTGACATCGCATATGAATATCTCGCCCGATCCGCCTGCCTTACATACTAGTTTAAGCGTTTCGTTCGCACCATTTTTGTCGATATCAACAATAAGAATATGAGCGCCTCTCTGTGCAAGAACGACAGCCAATGCTCTGCCCAAACCAGATGCTGCGCCTGTAACAACCGCATTAAGCATGTTATATTAATCCTTTCAAAGCCCTCAGAATATCTTTCTGATTTTGAAATCTCCGAAACATTTAAGAACAAACATTAATAATTTTTTGGATATCTCATTTCCGATGTCTGAATGAGTCTCTTAAAAAAATATCCAGGGTTGAAGTTTCTTTTTATCGAAATTGCTTTATGGGGACATACCGCTCCGCAGTCGTAACAAGCTATACAGAGTGTTATTCCCGACTTCAATGTGTCCACATGCGGTACTCCGCTTTTCGTGCCTTTTTCCTTACCGCTCATTATGTCCATTTTCGTTACCGAGTTTGTTACGAGGCACCCGCCCGGACATATTTTGACACATATTCCGCATTGTCTACATTTCATCTCATCGAAAATGAGATCGCCCGTCTGCATTTGCATCATGTTGTCGTATGTCGGTATCCGTAACCTATCTAGCAGACTTAATTTTTGCATATCATTCCCCCTGCCTTTCAATTCTTGGAGCATCCTTCATTCCGCCTTCATACCACTGCACCAGTTGCACTTCACGGGGCACGGTAGCATCCGCCTGCGGGCTTGGCCAACCCAAAGCAATACAGTTATTGAGCTGGTACGGAAACTTGATGCCGAATCTTTTTCTCCATTTGGGTAGATACATCAGTACCTTGATGAGTCCAATCCAACAACTTGCCGCTCCCATACTGTGAGCGGCAAGAACCATATTCTGACCGCAGATGCCTATATCCGTGGGTGGGTTGCCAACACCTCTTCTGTCCTCCGCCAGCAAAATCAAAGTAGGGGCACCGTGAAATACCAGAGTTCTACCATGGGCAATTTGCGACATTAGCCCCATCGGCACCGGATGCAACTCGTTTTTCATGAACCGTATGACCCACTTGGCGTAAGTTAAAATATACAGCCTTCTCAGAATATTGCCTTTGGTGTAATCCATAAAAAACATGAAAAGCTTAATCATTTTTACCGCATCTTTTTCCATTTCAGCCAGGATTTCCGGACTTTTCACAACGATGAATTTCCATGGCTGTGAGTTCCCTGCCGACGGCGCGAATCTGCCAGCTTCCAAAATCCTGCGAAGCATGCTATTGGGTAGAGGCTCTTTCTTAAATGCTCGAATACTACGCCGCTCCAAGATGATTTTTTCGATCTGGTTCCAGGGCATGCTTTCTTCATATTTTCCTATTGGAGATGTATCTTCAATTTTAATATTCACAACTCTTTCCCTGGCTAGGGTAAAAACATATCAAATGGAAACACCTATAATATATCTTTAGAAATTTCTTTGCTTCACTCATTGACTCTCTTTAATAATCAGATCGATCAGTTCCATTTTCCTGACCGGTGCCATGCCCAGAAGGCACTGAGCCTGGTGGGCATCGCGCATTCTTTTTTCCTGACCATAGTCCTTCATATAGCCGTTACCGCCAAGAAGTTGTACACCATCAACTGTGGCGCGGCAGGCCATTTCTGCGACGTGAATCGCTATGGCGCAGGCGGTTTTCTCCCATTCCGTGACTCCGTTTTCCAGTTCATTACATGCTGCTGCCAGACAGCTCTGTCCGGCCTGAATCTCGATAGCCATGTTTGCCAGAATCATTCGCACTTCTGACCAGTTAATTATCTGGCGGCCGCCCTGAAACCTGTCTTTCGTGTATTGCAGAGCTTCCATGAAAGATCCCTTCAGAATACCAAGTGATAAGGCGGCGGCCCCAAGGGACAGGTGGGACTGCATTGATTGAAAATATTTTATTCCTTTACCAGACAAACCGATCAGGATCGCCGGAACTTTTTCAAGAAAAACATCCACTCCCGGACACGCATGAAGTCCCAAGCTGTAAACCGGCTCTGATTTTTTTATTCCATGTTTGTCGAGATCCAGAATATAATACGAGATTCTTGCACCGTGTGTTGATTCGCGAGCTGGCAATACCGCATACCGGGAAATCCCGCCGAGACAAAGGAAATTAATCCTTCCGGTAATTTCTCCTTTTTCACTAGCACCGGGTATCTCCATTTCACCAATGCCGGTAAAGGAGGAAAAGGCAATTGGAAGTGCTTCCTTTGCGGAAAGCATGTTGTATAAGGCGCTGCAATCAGTGTCGCGCGAGGCCTGATTGATAATTTCAATTGCGGCCGCGTTGGTAAAGATTATTCCCGCCATGCTGGCGTCAGCCATGCTCAGATTCTCGAGTATGGAAGAAAGTGCGCTGTAGCCCATTCCTGTTCCGCCATATTCGGCGGGAAGGTTTACTCCGTAGAATCCGACGTCACTGGCATTTTTTATTGTTTCCGTAAAAAGTTCACCGAAGGGATAATGGTCGTTTTCTTCCCTTTTCGCGACAAGCTCTTTGGACGCGAAGTTTTTTGCCATGTCGCTAATGGCCTGCAATTCTTCTGTGAATATCTGGGCCGTAGCTTGAATATTCATGGTGTTCCTCCATAAAACCATTATTGATGAAGATTATTACTTTCTAAAAAACTTTTACCTCGGGCATACTGCGGCCCACCAAATTCTTAAAAAGATTTATTCTGTTAAGTTGGTTGGTTCCCTCGTAAATCTGGAGCAGTTTTGCGTCGCGCAGGTATTTTTCCGCACCGATATCATGCCGGCATCCATCAATACCCATAAGCTGGATTGCCTTCTGTGTGTTGATAATTCCCAGATCAGTACAGCCGAACTTGGTAAGAGACGCCCATCCTGATTGGATTTCCGCTGATTCTTGGGGATACCGGTAGAAATTTAACAATCTAAATAGCCACGTCATGATTTTTAAATTAAATATCGGAGAAATCATGGTAAAGCACCATGAGGGAACGAGCATATCCGCATAAAATATCGGCCGTACAGAAAGCGTCTTCGCCAATCCATGCATCGCGTTCGCGTAAGCTGATTCCATGTAAGCGGCGCGTCCCATGTTGACGTTTTTATACATTTCAGCAAGCATAGACTGAGCCCACTGGTGATTTATAAGCGGGATACCGTTAACGATTTTTTTTCTGGAATATGCCAGGGCAGTTTCATATGCGCCCCTGGCCGCCCCGACTGCAAATGCGGCAACGCCGGCCCTGGTGGATGAAACGACATTATCAATGACAGTTTGGATGACCTCAACCACTGATTTGGAGGATCGCTCAGACAAATCGCTCCATTGCATGCATACATACTTATCGGGAACAAAGCAGTTCTCAAATATTAGTTCGCTGGCTACGCAGGCCTTCTGACCCATTTTTTTTTCGCGATGGCCGAAGCGGAATCCTTTCATTCCGTTTTTAACCGCCAGCATGACGGTGGTTCCAGAAGGTTTGTTTTTATTCGTGTAACAGATCAGTATATGCCAGGTTGAAACGTGTCCGTTGGAAATGAATATTTTACTTCCATTTACAGAATAACCTCCTTCAACCTTCTGCCCAATAGTTTCAATTCTCCCTCTATCGATAAGCATTGTCTCTTCAACATCCGTTCCTGCACCCGGCTCGGTAATAGCCAGTGATATGAGACATGGATTTCCGGTTTTTTCTCCACGTTTAACTTCCCGGGATATTTCATTCATTAGTTTCAAATTCCAACTCGCACAGAGAGTAGCGAATCCAAGATAATGAACGCAAACAACATTGGCAAGCCCGACGCAAACAGACGCTATTTCTTCGACAAACGGATACATGGCAATTAAATTCATGCCTTGACCGCCAAACATCTTCGGTATGAACAACGTATTAAAACCCCATTCGTTGGCTTTATTGATAACATCCCAGCACAAATATTCATTATCCTGTGTAACATTCAGATCAATCTGCTTATAAACCGGTTTGACGACCTCTTCGTTGAACTTTCTGGCCAAAGCAATTGCGGTGTCTATCTGTTTATAAAGGGCCTTTGATTTTGGAAGCTTGTAGTGAGTTACCAGACTGTTTATAACATCTGTAATCTTCGGGTCATGTGAAAGATATTTTTCTTTTTCCTTTCTTGTTAACCTGATTTCTCCCATATCTCTCTTCCTCTTTTTTCGTACTGCCAAGCATCCGGTTTATACGTAGATTTAAAAAGATTCGAATACTATCAATCTTCAATAGCAAAATTATTCGTGCCTAATTTTGACTAGGCAAGATACCGTTGTTTTTGCGCATCATAGGTCATTGCCGTAATGCCCTCTTTTTCCAGTTCCTTTTTTATTATTCTCTGAGTTTCTGTTTTTGGAAATTCTTTGACTATTTTAATAAATCGCGGAACGGCAAACTTCGCGAGATTTTCCTTTAAAGATTCAACCAGATCAGATTCTTTCAGTGTATGCCCATCAACAAGGGAAACGCATGCCATGATTTCATCCTCGGCCAGTTCAGACGGTACGGCATACACAGCCGCTTCCAGCACAGAAGGGTGCTTCTGAATCGTATGTTCAACCTCGTAGGCAGACACGTTTTCACCTTTGATGCGCATGAATTCGGCATTGCGGCCCACGAAATAGAGATAACCTTTTTTATCACGCCTTACCAAGTCTCCGGTATATATCCAGCCGTTGCGCAGTTTATCATTGGAGGCCTTTTCATTCTTGAAGTATTCAACCGATTTCTTCTTTCCTTTCGATTCAAAGATAAGGTGGCCTGGTGTGCCGACGGGAACGTCATTTCCGTCCTTGTCTACAAGCCGGTATACGGTATTGGGCGTCGGCTTACCGATTGAACCTACTGGCGCATCGCCCATGTTCATGATACTCTTTCCGCCACCGTCAACAGCTCCATACGCCTCAAATATTTTAATACCGAACCTTTTCTCGAACTTGCCCCATTCATCGACCGGGCAGGCAGCCGACAGGATGAAACGAACATTGTTCTGACTGTCCGTTTCACGCTGGGGTTGTTTCATTAAGATGGGGATAATGGCACCGATGGTGTTAAACGCCGTGACATTGTATTTTCGTATGTCGTCCCAGAAACGGCTCGCCGAGAATTTTTTTGCCAGCGCCACTTTAGCTCCTATATGCATTGCCTGGGTGATTGTCAGGAAAAGAGCGTTGCCGTGGAAAAGGGGTAGACAAGTATAGAGGATGTCCGATTTTTCATATAGAATGTATGCCGCAATGGAGAGAAGTTTCACCGTGGTCTTTCCGTAACGGTACACCACTCCTTTGGGCAGGCCGGTTGTCCCCGACGTATACAGGATGAAACAGATGTCGTTTTTTTCATATGTCTCGATTGGTTTTTTCGGAGATTGGCTGTACACACCGGTCAGAGAGAGCATTCCCTTTGAAAGTAGCATTTTTGCCGATGACGACGGATGATTCACTATAATTGTTTTTATTTTTTCGATTTTATCTGCTATTTTGTTATATACGTCGAGAAAATCATCATCAAGGACGATAAATTCCGCGTCACTGTGGTTTAGTATATAGAGCAGGCTATCGCCGCGCAGCGATGTGTTTATAGGGATCGAATACATGCCTATTTTCTGCGCCCCGACAAAAATGTCCAGATATTGGGGACTGTTGCCCATCATAATGGCGACCCCTTTGCCTCTGCCGCCACCCAGGCTCAATAAGTGATTGGCTGTCCGGTTCGCGTTCTCATCCATCTGCCTGAAGGTAAATTCTTTATCTTCATAAAGTAAAAATACTTTGTCTCCATGCTTGCGGGCATTTTCTTCCAAGAGTTCAGCCCAGGACATGTCTTCGGCGATTTCTTTTGTTTTTATCAAGCTCCGGAGATTTTTCCCGAGCGTACCGCGCCTTAAGTCGGCTCCGCAGAATCTTATAATTGCTCTCACCAGGAAGAAATATTTTTTCGTATTCTGGATAACGTACATTTCACTTTGTCTCTGAATTAATAAAAGTGGAACAATATTTTTATATCATAATAAACTTGTCGTTTATTTCGATGGCGCTTCCAGTATATGAATGCACATGGCCGCCTCTTCCTGCCCAAGCGCTCCGCCACCGTTCTCGGCTATGGCTATTTTCGCGCCTCTGACCTGCCTCTGACCCGCATTACCTCGGAGTTGTGTTACAAGTTCGTGAATCTGCGCGAGTCCAGAGGCACCGATGGGATGGCCGCGCGACTCCAGCCCGCCACTGATGTTGATTGGAATTTTGCCGCCAAGCTTAGTCGCGCCACTTTCAGCAAAAATACCCCCTTCTCCTTCCTTGCAGAAACCCAAAGCCTCTGACTGATGGAGTTCGCCATAAGCTGTCGCATCATGAACCTCGGCAAAATGCATATCTTGAGGACCAAGCCCCGCTTTTTCATACGCTATCTTGCTTAAACGCTCGCCGATACCAATATCGCTAAAAGAACGCTCCTCTCCGGAACCGAGCACCGAAGCCCTGATTTTGACCGCTTGCGCCATCAGACCAAGCTTCTTGACAGTTTTGTCATCGCAAAGAATTGCCGATGCTGACCCGTCTCCAATGGGCGCGCACATTGCTCTGGTAAATGGCCAGGTCACCAGGCGGTCGGCCAGAACCTGTTCCGGTGTTAAGGTAAAGGTATACTGGGCATTGGGGTTCAGTGAAGAGTGAAAGTGGTTTTTTGACGAGATTACGGCAAGCTGTTCGATCGTGCTTCCGTATTTTTTCATATGCTGACGTGCCGCGAATCCATACACATCCATGAACGGAGAATGATCGCCGGAAGAAATTTTTCTCATTTTTTTTAATGTATCACTGTCAATCCAATTCTTCAGAACCATATAAACATCGAAAAGATTTCTATATTTGATGATTTCTTCTTTCAGAGATCTATTTTTGTTTTTCTTCTCTTTATCCGGACGTGAATATTTCCGTATATGCTCATTCATTTTATTCCTGTCTTCATCGTTCATTCCGTATAGAGAAAAGTTTGCTAATATGTGTGGAAGGTCTTCGATATCCAACCCTCCCAGGAAACCGGCAAAAATCACATATTTGTTGGGATGGTTCAATTTTTCGGCGCCCACAGCCATGGTGATGTCGTACAGACCGCTGGCGATACGGGAATACCCCCCGAAAGTTGTGCCAGAGTTAATTAGAGTGTAGAATAGAAAAACACTTTAAGGAGGCACGGATGAAGAAGCGATTTACGGAGGAGCAGATCATCGGTATTTTGCAGGAGGCTGAGAGAGGCGAGAAAGTAATGGAAGTATGCCGCAAACATGGGATCAGCGACGCGACATACTACAACTGGAAGGCCAAGTATGGCGGAATGAGCGTAAGCGATGCCAGGAAACTGAAGGTATTGGAGGAAGAGAACCGACGGTTAAAACATATCGTTGCGGATCTGACATTAGATAATCAGGCC
>SCVW01000030.1 GCA_007244375.1 Smithella sp.
AGGGAGTGTCTTGCTATAGAGATTAACACATCGCTCACCGGTAGACGCCTGATCCGGGTATTTGAACGATTGCGCAATGAGCGAGGGTTGCCGGATGTTTTAAGGGTTGATAACGGTCCTGAGTTTTTAAGTGGTGATTTTGTCGCCTGGGCTGAATCGGCCGGAATGTTCATCCGGTACATCCAACCCGGCGAACCGAACCAAAATGCGTATATTGAGCGGTTCAACAGAACGTACCGTGAAGAAGTTCTAAATCTTTATCTTTTTCGTAACCTTGACGAGGTGCGGGAAATAACATATTGGTGGATTATGGATTACAACGAGAGGCGCCCCCATGACGCGCTGGAAAATATGACGCCTCTCGAGGTTATGCAAAAATATACCGGAAACTCTACTTTTAAACTGTCTGCTTTATAGGGAACCTTATACATATACCACAAAACCAGGGCGATTACAATAAAAATTATTAATAATGTCAAACATGTAGACAATAATTAGATGTTTTTAAGTAACAAAATTACTAATGGCGTCACTGCGGATATTGGGCAGTCGTGCAAAGATCTCTTGACAAAGGTTGCGGTAACTTTTATTTGCGACAGCCATTACATCATACCGACGGTTGTGGCCATTACTTCTTTAATTTATAATAAAAACCAAAATACATATTATGATATTTATATAATAGCGGCTGGTTTATCAGAGAGGGAAACTGAAAAATTCTATGAATTCAGAGGAAGCAACGCCGATATTCATATAATAAAAGTTTCTTTAAAAAAATTTAAAGACATACATACATTTCTACACATTTCATCTGCGGCGTATCTGAAATTTGATTTGCCGGACTTAATTCCCAATCAGGATAAAGTGCTGTATTTGGATAGTGATGTAATAATACAAAAAGATCTGAGTGATCTGTTTGAAACAAACATAAATGATTATTATGCGGGCGCGGTAAAAGATATTGGGTTGATTGATAATGATCTAAAGATTAAAAATTATTTTAATTCCGGAGTAATGCTTTTGAATTTAAAATTGATGAGGGAAAACCATACGTCCACGGCATTGCTGAATATTGCCAAGTCGGCAGATAACTTTACGTATATGGATCAAGATTGCCTTAACATCTTGTTTGATAAGAAAGTTAAATTATTGCCGGAGATATATAATTGTTTTTATAATTTTTTTTTACAGTATAAAGATAAATATACTCTTGATTATATAAACAAATGTTTTGGAACAAATTATTCGTCTTTGGATAATATAAAAAAAGATTCCTGCATTATCCATTTGATTAGCTACGATAAACCTTGGATTTATTTTGATGGTGTTTTTGTCCGTGAATGGGATGAGTATTTTAAAAAATCGCCATTGAAACTTCATAAATTAAAACGAAAATCTAAAAAACTACGAGAGTTTATTGTTTCACATAATTTAACAGAACTGTCCTTCACTTTCTTCAGATACTGGCGTAAGAATGGTTTTAAATTTGTCATGGGTAAAGTGAAAAAAAGATTATTTAACTATAAAAACAAATGATCAACTCGCACATAGAAATAACAGGTGAGGACTTTTTTTAAAGACAAAACAACCAATAGCGTCACTGCGGATATTGGGCAGTCGTGCAAAGGTGTCTTTTCGTCTAGATTGGCACAGCCTCTACGATTCCAATCAGGTGCCTGCACCAACTAAATCAGTATCAGCAGCGAGAACATAAAACAAGGCAAGAGTGAGTAATATTGGAGTTTGATAGAATACATTTAGCGAGTTCAAGAGACGGGATTGATATTCATGCTTAATTCTGAAAAAGCATAGTGCTCCAATGGAAAATAAGTTGCCAAAAATAATATCTATTCGACGAAATGCTGTAGCCAATTATATCGGGACTTTTTGCCAGGCGATATTAGGTTTTCTGTTTATCCCCTTTTACATAAAGTATCTCGGAATTGAAAGTTACGGCATTATCGGATTCACAGTTTCATTGAACGCGCTGCTTAGTATTGCTGATTTAGGATTGTCTGCAACCCTTTCTCGGGAGTTTTCCCGATACTCGGCATTGCCGGATTCTGCCCGACAGATGCGCGGCCTGCTCAAGACCCTTCAGACTGTATACTGGGCAATTTCCTTCCTTGTGGGGTTAATTATTGTTGCATTGGCCCCGCTGATTGCCAGGTATTGGATAAATCCCGGTTCTCTCAATGTTGCTGAGGTACAAGATGCAGTTATGCTTATGGGGATGACCGCTGCGATGCAGGGGCCGATGATTCTTTATCTTGGTGGTGTTTATGGTCTTCAGCGGCATGTTTTGGGTAATGCGATTAACATTGTTTTGGCGGTTTTGCGCTCCGGCGGTGTGGTGCTGGCTTTAGCGCTATTCACCTCTACTTTACATACTTTTTTTGTATTTCAGTTTGGTGTCGCATCAATGGGGGCCTTATGCACAGGTATGACTCTTTGGTGGCTTTTGCCAAGTACCGGCATTCCTTCACATTTTCAGTTTTCACAGTTAAAATCAGTCTGGCGATTTGCCGCAGGGATGAGTATTACTTCTATTCTCGGATTGATATTGTTTCAATTGGATAAAATAATTTTAGTTAAAATCTTGCCTCTAAAAATCTTCGGGTATTACGCAGTAGCCAGTACAGCGGCAGCTGCCGTAATCTATCTCGGAAACCCCCTCTTTAAAACAGTTCTTCCCCAATATACACAATTGTATGCTGTTGGAGACCACGAAGGCCTGAAGACTATTTATCGTGTTAGTTGTCGTTTGAATGCGATCATTATGGTTCCAACAGTAATTATTTTGGCTTTATTTTCTAAGGAGGCTCTGTTGATCTGGACACAAAACCCCGATATAGCCGACCACGCGCACTTAATGTTGAGTCTTCTTGTTATCGGATATGGATTAAATCAACTGGCATGTTTACCATTTGCGCTTCAAATAGCGTCAGGATGGGTTAAATTAGGAGTTTATACGAATATGGCGGCTGTTCTTTTGATTGTGCCGGCACTGGTCGTTGCCACGCGTTTCTATCAAGGTGTGGGGGCTGCTTCAGTTTGGATTGCTTTAAATTGTATTTATGCATTTATTCATGTGAGCATATTGCATACCCGCATATTGAAGGGAGAAGCTTGGCACTTTTATATCGGCATACTATGGCCATTGTTATTAGCCATAGGAATCGGTTTGGCAGGCCGATATTTTCTATCTGCTGTTGCGGGAATTTGGATTGTAGTAAGTGTCAGTTTGTTATGGACAATTGTCATTGTGACTTCTATATTGGCAACTCCTGATCTGAGAAACCAAGTTCCTTTGTTGGTGAGAAAATATCGATAACAAATTATGAGGAAAAAATATTAATGCATAACATGGTATTTGGTTCGGAAGGTTTTGTTGGTACAACTTTCACGCATTTCTTAAGGAATTTAGGAGAAGATGTTGTTGAGTATGATATTAAGCGTGACGTGAAAGAAGATCTTCGTTACGCGCAATTAGATTTTACGGGTATTGATCGTGTATATTTCCTTGCATGGGATGTGGGGGGTGCGAAATATCTGTACGAGTCGGAATCACAGTTCCGGCAGCTGGATTGGAATCTCAAACTTCTTCTCAACATTATGCCACAGTTACAGGCAGCTAAAATTCCTTTTCTTTTTGTATCAAGTCAATTAGCGGAGGAATATGACACTGTGTACGGAGTAACAAAAAGATTAGGTGAGGTCTGGACACATCTATTAAAAGGTATACGTGTCAGGCTATGGAACGTATATGGTCCCATAGAGACACCATCGCAACGTACCCATGTCGTAAGCGACTTTGTTCATCAAGCTGTTCTCAACGGACGAATAGAGATGCTGACAACTGGCGAGGAAAAAAGGCAATTTATTCATGTTGACGATGTATGCCGGGCATTACACCGCGCTATAAATCAGAAACTTGAAGGTGTTTACGATATCAGCAGTTTCGAATGGGTTAGTGTGCGGGAGATTGCTCAAACCATTGCTGAAGAAACAGGTGCAATAGTTATTGCCGGTAAAAAAACAGGAACTACACCTTTCACGCCTATGAAAGGTCGTGTTCCCGGTTGGTTGCCTCAAATAGATCTACGACAAGGCTTATGCCGTATGATAACTGATCTGCGAACAAAATTAGATGTGAAGTGAAATTGGAAAATAACGTGGCGGTAGAACAATAAAATGCGAATTCGTCATGAAATCGAAGATCTAATCCCGAAAGTTCCTAGTGAAATTATGAAGGGATTCCTGCGAAAGATCTTTTATCCTGATTACAGATTTATCTTAGATAGTTGTAAACTAAAACCACACCTTGTAAAAGGTACCCAGTTTTCGTTTAAATTTACGAGGTATCAAATATGACAAATTTACCACGAATATCAATTATCATTCCCACTCGTAATCGTGCAAGCTATCTCAAACGGGGCTTGGATAAGATCATTGAATCGGACTATCCAAAACTCGAAATTATTGTAATGGATGGCGCTTCGACAGATGATACTGTTCAAATCATCAAATCTTATGGTAATCGTATTACAAAATGGATATCTGAACAGGATGCTGGTGAGTATGCTGCTCTGAATAAAGGTATTATGTGGTCCACGGGTGATTATATCATGCATTTTACTGATGATGATGTTCTTATACCTTCTTCACTTAGGTTAGTGGGTGAATTTGCAGCTAATAATGGTGATGTTGACATTATTTTTGCACAAGTCAACTTGTGGAGAACAATTAATGGTGTCCCTACTCAATATGGTGTAACCAAATATCTTGATGCTGATGCCTTAAGGCCAAGCAGGTATTTTCGAACATCAGCAGGGCCACCTACACAAGGTGCTTTTGTGAATAGGCGATTGTATGAACGTATTGGATTACATGCATTAGATTATGTGCTAAGCGATTATGAGTTTTGGGCGCGTGCAATTAAATTTGAAGCAAAATGCGCATTACTACCTATAATTGTTGCTGATTATCATTATACAGGAGAAAATACGGTTCTCTTAAAGGCTAAGCAAATAAGACGTGACCATATTCGCATTGCCTCGACATACGGTACAAAGATCGATAAAATATATGTAATTCTAACTACGACTCTTATTGGTGTACTCACGAATTTTTCACATGCCATTGGCTTCCATCCTCTGCGCTGGTGGGTGAACATAAAAGTAATGATGATGCAAAAGAAACCATTAAATTAATTATATGCTGAATGTCTTGATTAGTATTATCATACCGACAATAGGCAGGTCTGCCCAACTTGAGGCATTACTATATTCCATTACATGCTCTACGTATAAGTCTTTTGAAGTAATAATCATCGATCAGAATCGGACGAGGATGCTAGATGATATCATTTTGAAATATAGTGAGCTTATATCCATTCAACATATTAAATTCGATTTTACAGGCGCAGCAAGAGCCCGCAATTACGGATTTAAATTTGCAAACGGTCAATATCTCTTTTTCCCGGATGATGACTCTGAATTATATCCAGAAACGCTGGCATTATTTATTGGAAACGTAAAAAGCACACATGCTGATGTATTATTCGGTAAAAGCGTAGATCGCAAATTCGTAGATTCTGTAGGAAGCTTTTCCGATAAAAGTGGTTACTTATCACTGAAGCACCATGATAAAATGTTTATCGAATTTACAATGTTCATAAAAACAGAAACTTTTTCAAGATTTCTTTTTGATGAATCCTTCGGTCCTGGAACATTTTATGGGGCTGAAGAAGGATATGATCTTGTTTTAAGGATGCTCCATAAAAAGGTGGTTATTTTTTATACACCTGATATCAAAATGTATCACCCGCAAAAAGTGCTCAGCCATTCTGATAGTTCTGACATCCGGCGCGTTTTTTCATACCGATGTGGATTTGCGCATCTATGCGTGAAGCATAAGCTTTATCGAAAATATTGTACGCGTTTGCTACAAGTGATTTTATATATCCCTTATACTATTGTTGCCGCCCCTGGAAAAACGCGTTATTATTTGTCAGAGCTTATGGGATTACTCACGGGAATAATTGTAAGATGAAAATAGCGCGATTTAATAATATTTATTGCTATTATTTTTGTCCCCAGTTAATATTTTTCCCAATATATTTTTATCACACCCCCTTGATTTCCGATGCCATCAATACGGATAAAGCAATTTTTATGCATGTAATCGGCCTGTTTTGGTCCGCTATAGGCTATTTTACCGCAAGATTTGCCTACGCCTTGCAAGATAGAAAAAAGGTGGATCAAACAGAAGACAAACAATATTCTTTTGGTAACACTTTTTATTTTTGCTCATGCTTGCTTATCATTGTTGGACTTATAACAGCCATATTGCAGGTTATTTTATTTGTTCCAGCGATTGAATATTTTTCAAAATTATTTAGCAGTGATTTTGAGACAGGAATCCGACATGCCTATCTTTTATCATCAGATGAAGGAGGCTTGCCCGGTATCATTAAGATGTTTGCATATGCTCCATTATCAGTGTATCTCATGTCGTTGGGACTCTTAACTTTTATAACGTTAAATAAAGTTGACACGCAAAAGATAAAGATTTTAAGCATCGTATCCATCGTAGCTGTAGTGATCAAGATTTTTTTCTCTCTCGATCGCTTAACAATCATGGCTGTTATATTAGCCAATATTTTTTTAATCATTAAAAAAGGGTACATGAAAAAAAATCGATATTGGATACTGCTTATTTTTGCCTTTTTTCTGGCGGATTATTTATCCGCGAAACGGTTAGAGGCATTTGGACTTATCGATTTTACTTTACTCTATTTTAAACTTGGATTGGTCAACTTTCAATTAATGATCGATACATGTTCTCAATATACTTATGGCTTTTCTACTATCTTGGGACCGTTGTATTTTATTCTTAAGTTTTTTCATCTTCCTTTGCCTGATTTTTCTCATAATTATGAATGGGCATGGTATCCTGCACAATATTTTACGTCGTATGCATTCCAAGACTTTGGTTATTTTTATTTTGTTTTGTTTTACATTGTCGGTATCCTTTTATTTCAAATTGATAATAAAGCAGAAAAAAATATTTATGTCAGTTCTATATATTTTATCGTCCTATATGGAGTTGTTTCTTTTTTTACTGTTCCCGCAATAAAAGGAATAGACTTTTGGATTGCTTTACTCATCCCTATTGTGTTGATAAAGTTATTTACTACAAAATTAAAACCTAAATCAAATATTTTATAACCGAATCAAGTTAAAATGAACGTAATAAAAATGGTCATATAATTATTGGTAAAAGTTTAAAAAACAAATAAAAAATATATTAAAATATTTTCAATCAGCAAACCAGAATTATGACATTATGAATGTTATATTTGACAACATAATTTTCGCACTGCAAAAATACGGTGGCATTTCTGTCGTTTGGTACGAGTTGCTAAAACGTATATTATTAGATTCTGATTTTACTCCAAGATTTATTGATTTTCCCCATCAAAATATTTTAAGAAATCGATTAGACATCCCCATAAATAATATTTTGATGAATAACTTGTCAAAATTTCCCATTAATATTCAGCGGTATATCAACCCCAAAATTACTACGGGGAAAGGCATATTTCATTCCAGTTATTTTCGTACCGCAAGTGATAATAATATAATAAATATAACAACCGTTCACGATTTTATCTATGAGTACTTTTCCAATGGATTAGCTAAAATAATTCATCATCAACAAAAGGTTGGCGCAATTAAACATTCAAAGAAAATAATTTGTGTATCTCAAAACACGAAAAATGATTTGTTGAAATTTTATCCTCAAGTTAAAGAAGAGCAAGTAAAAGTTATTTATAATGGTGTTAGCGAAGATTATTACCCCCTTCCACAAATAGAAGCCCACTCCATCAACAAAATCGTTCCTTTTCAGTCTAAAGAATATATTTTATATGTTGGTGACAGAAGAAGCGATTATAAAAATTTCAGAATGTTAGTTAAAGCATGTCAAATTGTTAAAATGCCGTTAGTAATGGTAGGTGGTGGTGAACTTTCTAAATATGAAGAGTCAATGTTGAAACTAAAATTAGGAGCAAGTCGATACATGCAACTTAATGGAATAACAAACGCACAACTTAATCAACTTTATAATCATGCGGCTTTTCTTGTTTATCCGTCTTTGTATGAAGGTTTTGGAATTCCAATTATTGAAGCTCAGAGAGCCGGGTGTCCGGTAATATGCTCAAATCAATCATCAATACCCGAAGTCGCAGGAAAGAGTGCCTTTCTAATTAATGACATCTCAGCTTTAAAAATTGTAGAGATATTATGTCAGCATAAATCACGTTCAGGAGTGACAGCTTCAATTATTAAACAGGGTTTTCTAAACGCCCAATTATTTTCGTGGGATAAATGTTACCAGCAAACTAAACAAGTTTATTCGGAGATGTATTCTACATACTTCTAATTTTCTGTAATGCCAGATGCTTGAGCTGAAAACATACCAACTCTGTTCGTGATATATCTGTTGAGCAAGTACAGGATGCGATTAGAAAATTATTCACACATTATCATCTCTGATTAAAATGACGCTATGAAAGTTTCGATCATTACGGTTGTCTTAAATAATGCTGAATATATTGAATCATGTATTCAAAGTGTTATTAACCAGGATTACGAAAACATAGAACACATTGTAATTGATGGAGGATCAACGGATGGCACGACTGATGTGATTCGAAAATATGAATCACAGATATCAATGTGGAGTAGCGAACCGGATCATGGCATTTACGATGCGATGAATAAGGGCATTAAGATCGCTTCCGGCGATATAATAGGATTCCTGAATGCAGACGATGTTTATTATGATAGTGGCGTACTTAAAAAGATAGTATCAATGATAAAAAACTCTGATACTGATGCTTGCTATTCGGATTTGGTTTATGTTGATAATAATAATTTGAATAAAGTTATCCGGTATTGGCATTCCAAAGAGTTTCAAGCAGGTTTTTTTAAGAAGGGGTGGGTGCCTGCTCATCCGACTTTTTTTGCTCGTAAAATCGTTTATGAAAAGTATGGGACTTTTGATTTGAAGTACAAGTTGGCTGCAGATTATGAGTTAATGGCCAGGTTTTTAGAACATCATAAAATAAGAGTTAAGTATGTCCCGATGGTGTCCGTAAAAATGCGTGTCGGTGGAGCCACGAATAAATCTCTGACAAATATTATTAATCAGAATTTAGAGATATTTGAGGCTTGCAAAAAGAATAATATAGAAATATTCTACCCCGTGTTTCTAATGAGCAAGGTTATTAACCGTATAAATCAGTTTTGTCTGAGGTCTTAATTTTGAAAAAAGTCGATCATATATTGATTACCGGGGCAGCTGGCTTTCTAGGGTCTACGATTGTTGCTCAAGCCGTTGAGTCTGGTTTATCAGTTGCTGCCACAGACCGAGTTGTAAAAGCAAAAGTTCCAGGTGTGCCATTTATTTCCGCTGATATTCTCGATTATAATAGTTTATCAAAGATATTCTATGGAATTGATTGCGTGTGTCATGTGGCAGGATTGGCGCATATTTTTAGTAAGTCCGAAGAGTTGATCGCACCATTCAATGCCGTGAATGTCACTGGTACGTATAATGTGACCCTTGCTGCTGTCCGGGCAGGAGTACGTCATTTTATTCTTATCAGTTCCGTATCCGTCTACGGCCCATATAGCATAGGTTTATTTAATGAAAACAGCCCATGTCATCCGATCGGCCCCTATGCTGTTTCTAAGTATAACTCTGAGTTGAGAGCCATGGAAATTGCCAGGAAGTCAGGAATGGCGCTTACTATTCTGCGGCTGGCTACGCTTTACGGAGAGGGCGATCCCGGAAATGTGGGCCATCTAATGCAAGCGCTGGATAGGGGGCATTTTCTTTGGATAGGCGATGGTAGCAATCGAAAAAGCTTGTTGTATAAAGGAGATGCGGCGCGTGCCTGTCTGGCGGTGGCAGAACGACCTGCATCGGGTATTAATGTATACAACGTTTCTGCACCTCCCTGCACCATGCGCGAGATTGTGGATGGCATCGCAGATGCGCTGGGGAAACATCCTTTCCCTGTGCGGGTTCCTGCGTCACTGGGTTTGTTTCTAAGTCGGCATCTGTCCAGGATACCAAACCGTCACATGGCGGGCTTTCATCCAACTGTAAAAAAATGGCTGGCCGAAAATGTTTACGATACCCACCGATTTGAAGAAGACTATGGTTTTCAGATAGAAACCAGATTAAAAGATGGGTTGACGCGAGAAGTGGATTGGTCTCGACAGAAAAATAGTCACTTTGACAGATAGCAGTCGTCTTGTTTGGTGTTTATGAAAAGGATATTTGATCTATTTATTTTTCTTTGTTTGGTTCCGGTCTTGCTGGTTCCTATCCTTGTGATGGCGGTTTTGATTAAACTGACTTCCAGGGGACCTGCCCTGCACTGGTCAGATCGAGTGGGGGTTAATAATGTGATTTTTAAGATGCCGAAATTCAGGACAATGCGGATAGATACGCCTGTTGTTGCGACTCACTTATTGAAAGATCCCGAAGCGTATCTGACTCCCGTAGGGCACTTTATTAGAAAAACAAGCTTCGACGAATTGCCGCAATTATGGAGCGTTTTAAAAGGAGATATGAGTTTTGTTGGTCCACGGCCGGCATTGTTTAATCAAGAGGATCTGATTGCCTTGCGTACGGGAAAAGGTATTCATCAATTAACTCCCGGGATCACGGGATGGGCGCAAGTCAATGGCCGGGACGATCTTCCAATTCCAGTTAAAGTGGAATATGATGAATATTATCTGAGAAATAAATCTTTCTTTTTCGACCTGAAAATTTTATGGAATACTTTTTTCAAAGTTATTAAAAAGGAAGGCGTGGCGCATTAAAATATGTATTTTCCGATAAAAAACCCCAAAATGTATTTAATGATTTTCAGTGATGTATTAATATTTACGTTATCCATTGTTATTTCATACTTGTTTCGTTTTGAATTTTTACTTAGCCCATTTTACATTCATCAGATAAAAACGGTTCTTCTCTGGATTATTCCTCTGAAGGTTGTCGTTTTTATTTTTTCCGGTGTTTATCGAGGAATGTGGCGTTATACCAGCATCAGGGATTTTTGGCTTTTAGCAAGGGCATGTTTATTATCAACTTTATTAATCCTCGCGGTAATTTTGTATATAAGCGGTTTTAAAGGATATTCCCGATCCATTTTTTTCATGGACGGTGTTTTCACTTTTCTATTAGTCGGCGGCAAACTAATAGCTATTCGTTCTTACTATTCAGGATTTGCCAATCCGAGAATTAAAGAAGAACTGTTTCCGAAAGTAACTTATAAGAACGTATTGATAATTGGAGCAGGCGATGCCGGCGAAAAGATATTACGGGAAATTTTTGAGAACAATCAATTGCATTATAAGGTAGTCGGTTTTATTGACGATGATCCTCAAAAAAAAGGAAGATCGATACATGGTGTGCCGGTGCTGGGAAATCTGGAAAAAATTACACCTATTCTGGAAAAAGAAGATGTTAAAGAAATACTTATTGCCATTCCCTCGGCCAAAGGCGACCAAATTAGAAATATAGTAGAAACCTGCAAGGACTGCGATGTTTCTTATAAAATTCTGCCCGGAATGGGTGAGCTTATCGACGGCCGGGTTAGTATTAAAGTTCTGCGCGACATAAGTTACGAGGATCTGCTAGGAAGACCGCCGGTGAAATTAGATAACACTGGTATCAGCGGATATCTAAAAGGCAAAACCGTTTTAATTACCGGTTGCGGCGGTTCGATTGGGTCCGAGTTGTGCCGGCAGGTGATAAAATATCAACCGAATTATCTTGTCTTACTTGATGCCAGTGAAATGAATCTCTTCAATATTCAGATGGAGCTGCAAAATGAAAATAATTTTCAAAAATGCGAGGCAATCCTGGGGCATGTGCAAAATGAATTTCTTATGGAGGATATCTTTAAGAAGTACATGCCGCAGATAGTTTTCCACGCCGCAGCTTATAAGCATGTCCCGATGCTGGAAAAAAATCCATGGGAGGCGGTATTCAACAATATCATCGGCAGTCGTATAGTCATGGAGCTGTCGGTTAAATATCATGTGGAACGATTCGTCCTGGTGTCAACGGATAAGGCTGTTCGTCCCGTAAATGTTATGGGAGCGAGCAAGCGTGTAACGGAATTAATTATGCAATCGTTAAGGGATAAAGATACACTTATGATGGCGGTAAGATTTGGGAATGTTATCGGCTCATCCGGCTCCGTAGTTCCGGTGTTCCGGCGGCAAATAGAAAAAGGAGGGCCTGTAACAGTTACTCATCCGGAGGTAAATCGTTATTTCATGACCATTCCCGAGTCGACACAACTGGTCTTGCAGGCTGCGGCTATGGGAGAAGGCGGCGAAATTTTTATTTTAAAAATGGGGACTCCTGTTATGATAGCGGATATGGCAAAAGATTTGATTCGTCTTTCCGGCAAAGAGCCGGACATAGATATTAAAATTGCTTACACCGGTTTGCGTGACGGAGAAAAGCTCTATGAAGAATTAATAACAGAAGGAGAAGATATTTTACGGACCAGTCATGAAAAAATAATGGTTCTTCGTTCTAATGACTACACCAATGGATTAGATTACCTGCAGAGTATAAAACAGAAGTTGGATAAAGATATTGAAGAATTGATAAAATATTCAATGGAACACAACGGCAGTGCGATTAAAAAAATACTCCAGGAAATAGTTCCCGAATACACTCCGCAGGAAAATGAGACAGTCCTTTAAACGCTTCTTTTATAAAAACAACCTGAGAAGAGAATGATTATTTCGGCTCAACATAAAATAAATATTCCGGTTAGAAAAGTATTAATTATCCAATTAGGAGACATAGGGGATGTTGTATGGGCAATTCCTGCTTATTGGGCGGTCAAAAATGCTTTCCCTCAGGCTGTTCTCTCAGTTTTAACAAGAAAACCGAACGGGGATTTACTTTTGGATGATTTTCATATTGATAAAATATTTCAAGTTGACCAGCAAGGTATATTCAAGGGCTTGCAGTTACTTAAATCAATTCGTCAGGGAAATTTTGATTTGCTATTTGATCTGCGTGCAGATGATCGCGGAGCTTATATTTCTCTCTTAAGCGGAGCAAAAATGCGGGCCGCTCTTTATTATAAGGGAATAGACTGGCGAAATAGAATGTTCACGCATCTTGCCAATCCGCCTGAGGCGAAAGAAAGAACTCTTGGCGCTGCGGAACAATCGCTAAAAATTCTCAGAAGTTTTGGGATACAGGAAACAACTTCCGTTCCCCAAATATTTGTTTCGACAGAAACAACAAATAAAGTAATTGGATTATTGGTATCAGAAAACATTACTTTTCCCAAGGGGTATGTCACAATTAATCCATTTTCGCGCTGGGCTTACAAGGAATGGGGAATGGAAAAATGGCGGCAAATCATCTCTTTTATTTGGCAAAAATATAAAATGCCGGTTTTGATTCTGGGATCTAAAGAAGAAAAAATACGTGCTGATGAATTAACTGTTGCTGATTCATCTGCAATGCGCAATTTCGCCGGCAAAACAACATTACAGGAGATGGCTGGCGTTTTGCAGAAAAGCAGACTGCATATTGGAGTAGATAGTGCCGCGCCTCATATTGCTGCAGCAGTCGGTACGCCTACACTGACTATTTACGGTCCGTCAGATTGGCGTGATTGGGCTCCAGTGGGAGGTAAACATCAGGTTATCCTGCCGGATATGGATTGTGTGCCCTGTCGTAAAAAAGGTTGTGATGGCAGCGGTAAAAGCGATTGCCTTGACAACTTGGCTGTTGCTAAAGTAAAAGGTGCCGTGGAGCGAATGTTTAATAATTTTGTTTCCGAAAAAAACTGATCTTAATTTTTTCACGGTATAAAATGAAACTTTACAAAAGTATAATTACGGATGAAATAACGGCAATCACCAAATATTTTCATATGTGGTCGTTACTGGGATGGTACGATATCAAACAAAGGTATCGCCGTTCAATGATAGGACCCTTCTGGATTACTATCAGTACCGGTATTATGATTGGCAGCATCGGATTAATATTTTCGAAAATATTTAAATCTTCCATAGCGGAATTCCTGCCGTATTTTGCTACCGGACAAATAATATGGCTTTTGCTTTCTGCTCAACTAACCGATGCTTGCACCATGTTTATTCAGTCTCAGTCCATTATAAAACAGGTATCTCTTCCTCTATCAGTTCATGTGTTGAGAAAATTATGGTATAATATTATATTATTTCTTCATAATTTTCTTATTATCATTATATTGCTGATTGCTGCCCGGAAAGGATTTTTATGGGAGTATCTGCTTGTTATACCAGCGGTTGTACTTATTCTTACCCTGCTTTTTCTTCTTTCCATGATTCTAGGAATTATCTGTACAAGGTTCCGTGATATAACCCAAATTGTGGCGGTATTTCTTCAACTCATATATTTTTTTACACCCATCTTTTGGATGAAAAAATCTCTGGCCACTAAACAATCGTGGATTACTGACTTAAATCCCTTTTATCATATAATTGAGTTGGTTCGGTCTCCTTTGTTGGGTAAAAATCCTGATGTTTACCACTGGTTGAATCTGTTAATGTATGTAATCTTAGCGGCGGTTATAACATTCTTTTTAATGAAACGATTCCGTAACAGAGTTGCTTACTGGTTGTAGATATTATTATGACTTCAATAAAAACAGAAAATCTGACAATTTTTTATCCCATTTTTGATTCATCAAGCCGATCTCTCAAAAAAGCCGTTGTGCGTGCGGCAACCGGAGGCAAGATCGCCAACGATGCTCATGGAATAAGTGTTTGCGCCATTGACAACATATCGTTTTCAATCGGTGAGGGAGAGAGGGTAGGTTTGGTGGGGCATAACGGGGCTGGAAAATCGACACTCCTGCGCGCAATAGCCGGTGTTTACGCTCCCACTAAAGGTAGTATGGAAGTTAATGGTTCAATCGTTTCGTTGTTGGATCTTTCTTTGGGCATGGATAATGAATTTACCGGTTATGAAAATATATTTATGCGCTGTGTTCTAATGGGTATAGGGAAAGACGAGGTTAAAAAACATGTTGACGACATCATTGAATTCTCGGAGTTGGGCGAATATATAAGAATGCCGATGAGAACATATTCTACCGGAATGTCCCTCCGCCTCGCTTTTTCCATATGTACTACTTTTCCCTTTGATATTGTTCTGATGGATGAATGGCTTTCAGTCGGCGATGCTGATTTCAGTAAAAAAGCCGAAAACCGGCTTCTGGAATTTATAAATAAATCTTCAATCCTTGTTCTGGCATCGCATAAGCCTGAACAAATAGAAAAAATTTGCACTCGTGTTATAAAAATGGACCATGGCCATATAATTGAAGATAAAAAGAATGACAATTTGGAAAAATAGGTTTGGGTGCCAAGCATTTTGAAAGGAACTGGATTGTTGGAGAAACGGAAGTTTAGGATGCTGTCGATTGTTGTGCCTGTTTACAACGAAGACAAATATCTTGACGCTGTTATAAGCAAGGTTGTTACGCAACCTCTGCCGGGAAATCTGCAACGGGAGTTGATTTTAATTAATGACGCATCTAACGATAATACATGGAATATTATGCAATCACTTCCGGATAAGTATCCATCGATTAAATTTCAATTGGTTAATAAGACTGTCAATGAAGGGAAAGGTGCGGCATTGAGGGACGGTTTTGCCAAGGTTGACGGCGATATCGTTATCGTCCAGGATGGCGACCTCGAATATGATCCCGCCGACTATCCGAAGTTATTACAACCTGTTTTAGACGGTAAAGCCGATGTAGTTTTTGGCAGCCGCTTTATTGGTGAACCGCATAGGGTTTTATATTTCTGGCATCAAGTGGCAAATAATATTGTAACAACGCTTTCTAATATGCTGACCAATTTGAATTTAACCGATATGGAGGTGTGCTATAAAGTATTTACCCGTGAAGTTATTGACAAGATAAAAATCAGGAGTCCGCGATTCGGCGTTGAACCGGAAATAACTGCAAAAATAGCCCGTATGAAATTAAACGGGGGAAGAGTGCGTGTTTATGAAACGGGTATTTCCTATTCCGGACGTACTTACGAAGAAGGCAAAAAAATAAATTGGAGAGATGCGATATCAGCTATTTTTCATATTATTCGTTTTCGATTTATGGATTAGTCAGAGAATAACGAAGAGAATAGTTCTGGATGAATAAATATCTTATTACCGGCTTTTCCGGTTTTGTTGGCTATTATTTCGCTGAATATCTCGCAAATAGCGGGGAAAATGATCTTATCATGGGATTGGATATTCAGAATCCCAACTTTGAATTTAATCACTATAAAAATTTAAAAATCCATTTTGAAAAAACGGATCTCTTGTCGAGAGATCAGGTTGAATGTATCGTTAATGATTTTCAGCCAGACTATATATTGCACTTAGCTTCATATAGCAGTGTGGGCTTAAGCTGGAAGGACCCTGTAGAAAGTTTTCGGAATAATACGAACATCTTTTTGAATTTAATGGATGTAGTAAGAAAATTAAGAATACCTTCTCGCATTCTTTCCATTGGTTCATCTGAGGAATACGGAAATGCGAGAGATGAAGATTTGCCATTAAGAGAAAATCACAAATTAAATCCGGTTAGTCCTTATGCGGTTGCGAGGATGGCTCAAGAATTATTGTCAAAAGTTTATATCAATGGTTTTGGAATGGATCTTGTTCTGACAAGATCTTTTAATCATGTCGGTCCGATGCAAAGAAGTATTTTTGTTATATCATCTTTGGCAAAACAATTGGTTGCGATAAAAAAGTCGGGGTGGACAAGAGGTGATATAGTTACAGGCGATATTTCGATCGTGCGCGACTTCACTGATGTCCGGGATGTGGTTCGTGCATACGATTTATTGTTAAAAAAAGGAGAGACAGGTCAGGTTTACAATGTTTGCAGCGGCAGGGGTTTTTCTGTAAAAGATATAATTGAAATAATGGTTAAACAGTTGGATATAGAAGTGAATATAAAAATTGATAGTCGTTTAATCAGGCCGGCAGATAATAAAAAAATTATCGGATCAAACGAAAAAATAAAAAAGGAATTGGGTTGGCAGAATAGAATTCCTCTGGAAAAGAGTATAAGCGACATAATTGTTTATTGGGAAAAAAGTTTGAACGCAGAAAGTAATTTCATGCCAATACAAGGGGAAAGTAGTACTTTGTGATTCTTCTAAAAGGTTTCTTTTTATTTATATCATGATAAAGAATATCAAAATCATAAAATATCTCATTCAAGAATAGGAGTTTATAGTTTGCCATTGCGTTTTGGAGATTAACAATTTGATGAATCAATGGAAGAACACAGGTCCGGTTATTGTCGGTGGAATCGGAGGCAGCGGTACAAGAGTAATTGCAAATATTCTGAAAGAAATTGGCTATTACTTAGGATCTGACTTAAATGATGCATTGGATAATTTATGGTTTACCTTGTTATTTAAACGTTCCCGGTGGTTTTTCAGACAAAAAAATCTTCATATGGAAATAATCAAAGGTCTATCTTTCTTTGAGAAAATAACGAAAAATGAAAAAGCAATTTCCTTTAGTGAATATTTATTTCTGGCAAAAGCTCTTCGTGAAATTATTGTGCATGGTCATGATCATCTTGGTTCCGGCAAGGGATTATGGTCACTGAAACGCCTAAAATCGATGTTTTTTCAAAACAGACAAGTTAATACCGAGTACATCGGCTGGGGATGGAAAGAACCGAATAGCCATATATATCTGGAGTTTTTAAGCCAATATTTCCCTGACATGAAATATATCCATGTTATAAGACACGGTCTGGACATGGCTTTTAGTAAAAATCAAGCGCAACTTTATAACTGGGGAAAACTTTGGGCGGTGGAAAAACCAAAAACATCGGAAGATATCCCTGTATTGTCTTTGGAATACTGGATCAAAGTAAATAATACTGTGAGATTGCTAGGAGAAAAATTGCTTGGTAACAGGTTTTGTATTGTCAATTTCGATCAACTTCAGAGAAATCCTTATGATGAAGTTAAAAAGTTATTAAAATTCACTAATCATGACACTGAAGATTTTGAACTTATTAATAGGCTATGTAAAAAAGTAAATAAAGCAAATTTGATGGCACGTTATCAACAATTTGATCAGTCATGTTTTTCAACAACCAGCTTAAATGAAGTCAAAAAATGGGGTTTCCAAATTGAAACAACTCATTTTCAAAAAGTATACAGTTTGAGAAATCATGATGAATGAGAAAAATGTTATTATATGTAATTAATTTTGTTTAATTCGTACCGGAAAGAATTCGAAAATTTTAGGTACTAGTGTTAAGATTATTATATTGAGAAATCATACAGGCAGGGCGTATTCTCACTTTTGTATGCAACCAGTAAAAGAAATCTATAAATTACCGTGTGCGAAAACCATGATTGAATAATCTGTAAAAAAATCATAGTGATTTTTATGAAATCAGGTTTAGTTATCTTCGTAGAATTTTTTATTCAGTACAGATTCTACTGTCCGGCGTTGAGTTGAAAGTAACGGCGAAAATTGCTGCATACAGTTACACATTAACAGGCTCCGTATTTATTGCAGACTTATAGAAAAAGGAAAAATAAACTGAAGGGACGTCGTAGCAGTAATTATTTGTAATTGTTCGTTTTTGCAGATTAGTTTTATAAATATATTTTCTTTTTGGAGAGAATGAATTCGGTGATCTGGTTATGAAATGGTGGGAGAAATTGCGGTTTAGAAACGTAAGCAATGTGGGCATGCTCTCAAAGCCAAATTCCAATAAACATATTGTAGCATTACTGGCTGTCAGAAACGAAGCTTTTTATTTAGAGCGTTGTCTTGAACACTTATTTGCGCAGGGGATAGAAACATATATAATAGATAATGAATCTACTGATGATACGATAGAGATTGCAAAAAAATATATTGGTCGTGGCGTGTTTCATATTGAAACACAACCGTTTCTTGGTTTTTTTGACTGGGCCAATTTGCTGTCTCACAAGGAACAGCTATCCCAAAAAATTGATGCTGATTGGTTTATACATGTGGATGCAGATGAAATACGCGAAGCGCCTGCACCTTTTAGAACCTTGTATGAAGGTATTATGAAAGTTGATGGTGAAGGGTATAACGCTATTAACTTTGATGAATTTGTTTTCCTGCCTACAACTGATGGTGAATCTTTTGAAGGAACGGATTATATTAAGAAAATGAAGTACTATTATTTTTTCAATCCCGGATTTTTTCGGCGTGTAAATGCATGGAAAAATATTGGGCAAAAAGTGGATTTGGTATCTTCAGGTGGACACAGGGTAGAATTTAGGGGCATAAAGATATATCCACAAAACTTCATATTACGCCATTACATAGCTTTGAGCAGAGGTCATATCATTAGCAAATACGGTACAGAGCGTATTTATTCTCAAGAGGAAGTTGAAAAACGTGGTTGGCATGGCCAGAGGGCTGGCTTCAATGCTGCGCTATTACAACTTCCGGATAAGCGTCAATTGAAAATGCTTGCTAATAATAATGCTTGGGATAGGTCTGTACCATGGAAGAAGCATACTTTTTGGGGAACATAAAAAATAATGATTGAATTGCCTAAACCATTTATTGTTGGTGTAAGTCGTTCAGGTACGACTCTATTAAGATTGATGTTTGATGCACATCCTGATATGACAATTCCACCAGAAACTCATTTTATCAGACGCTTAAATTTGCAGTGTGAGCGTAAAGATTTTTTTTCAATTGTAACATCGGAAGTAACATGGGCGGATTTTCACATTGATAAAACTGATTTCAAACAAGCTTTAAGCAGGATAAAGCCTTTCTCAGTAACGGAAGGCTTACGATGTTTTTATCGCCTTTATGCCCAGAAACATGGGAAAAAATACGTAGGAGACAAAACACCAGTTTATTCTCAAAGCATGATAACCATACAGAGAATGTTGCCGGAAGCTCGCTTTATTCATTTGATTAGAGACGGGCGAGACGTTGCTCTTTCACAAAAGGGATTATGGTTCGGACCTGGTGATAATATCGATGCAGCCGCTGAGTTTTGGGTATCAAGAATACAACTTGCCCGTGAGCAGGCTCCGTTATTAAAATATTACATGGAAGTTAAGTTTGAAGAATTAATACTTGATCCAACAAATATATTAATAAACGTTTGTAATTTTCTAGAAATACCTTTTTCGGAACAAATGTTAAGCTACTATATAAATGCTAAGGAACGTCTCAACGAATTGGAAGATCATTATCATGCTGGTAGATCTTTACTTATTAAAAAGGAAGATTTGCTATCGCTATTCAAGTTGACAGAAAAAAGTCCGGACAGAAACCGAGTATTTTGTTGGAAAAATCAAATGCCCGAAACCGACCAGATATCTTACGAAAAGATTGCCGGCAGGTTATTAGCAGATTTGGGTTATGAAACTCGTTTTACAGAATTCTTATGAAGAAGAATATTTCAATCATTATTGGTGGATTTTACCGTTCTGGAACAAGTTTGTTGAGGAGATTGCTCGATTCCCATAGTCGTATTCATTGTGGCCCAGAGGTTAAATTCTTTAGAGATTTCTATGGCGATTATCAAAAAGATGAACTTCGCCATGTGCGGCTGTTTAGTACGCTTGCGACACTGGGGCTGACGGAGGAAGAAATGCTTTCCATTTTTGGTCAGGCTTTTGTAAAAAGTCACGAAATTGCTGCCAGCAAAGCCAATAAAGTTCGTTGGGCAGACAAGAATCCCGAAAATGTTCTTTATCTGAGACAGTGGGATCAATTGCTTCCGGATGGCTTTATTTTTCTTCGGATTTTGAGAGATCCTCTTGATACTTTAGCGTCTCTTAAAGAAATTGGATTTCATAAGACAGTTCCGGCAGATTTTGCCGATAAGGTTCGTCTATTAAAGAATTTTCTGGATGTTGGTGAAGCTTACGTGGTAGAAAATTCCGAGAGAAGTGTGACACTACACTATGAAAGTATTGTACAATCTCCACTCACTACTCTTGAATATTTGTTTTCATGGTTAGGGGAAACATTTAAGCCTGAAGTTTTAGAAAGGTTCAGTTTGTTAGAGCGTGGAGAAGGTATCGAAGATCCAAAAGTTAAAATGAGTCAAAATATTCATGCTCATAGTATCGGGAGATGGCGTCGTGATCTTACAAAAAGGGAAATTTACATTGCCCGGTCCATTCTTTATGAAAAGAACGAGATATCTTCTAAGAGAAAAAAGTATTTTCCCCTTAGTTTTTTCAGTATAAAATAATTGCAATTTAATATCATTGATCAGAGAAAAGTTACATTTTAAGTTTTTTAAATTATTTCCTGAATATTTTAAATTAATTTGAGAAGAAAAAATCGGTATGAAGCAAAAAGCGATAGTGATTTTGGGTATGCATCGTAGCGGTACGTCTGCTTTTGCTGGCGTCCTTTCTATGCTCGGCATAAATTTTGGCAGCAATCTGATGCCTCCCGCTTTTGATAATGAAAAGGGGTATTTTGAGAACATAGATATTTACAATGTCAATGAAACAATTTTATCATCTCTTGGTTCGTCATGGGATAGTTTGTTTGCTCTGCCGTCCCAATGGTGGCTGAACACTAATTTGAATATCTATAAAGATGAAATCCGGGATATTCTCCGGCAGGAGTTTGAATCCAGTGAAATTTTTGGTGTTAAAGACCCACGACTGAGTTGGTTGTTTCCTTTGTGGCGGGAGATTCTGGATAGCTTGAATATTGAGTATCACATAATCATTCCGGTCCGGAATCCTCTGGAAGTGGCCATGTCACTGGCGAAAAGAAATAATTTTTCCCTGGAAAAGGGGACGCTACTCTGGACAAGTTATAATCTTGAAGCCGAACAACAAACGCGTAAATATCCGAGATTAATATTGTCCTATAATAAATTGCTGGAGTGTCCTAAAGATGTTGTCAAGTTTATTGCGGATAAGTTAAAGATTAATTATCCGTGGGATAGTCTTACCGCAATGTCTGATATTGATAATTTCCTCGAACCTACTTTAAGGCATCATGATTTTAATTTTGCTATTGAAGAGAAACGACTGCTCAATTACATTTTTAAACTATACAAGTCGCTACTGGATTTATCCGGCTTTCATGACATAGCATTACCCTCTACACACGCCATAGATGATCTGGCTGCAGAATTTATCAACATGCGCAATTACTTTTATACCTTTGAATTGCAGGACGAAATGAAAAATACTTTAAAGATGAAAAAGCAGCTTGAACAAATTCAACAAAAAATCCATAGCATGGAAAATTCGTTCTCTTGGAAAATAACAGCACCTTTACGTTCAGTAAAAACATATTTCAATAGAATAAGTAAATACCACTTGTAAATGATTAATCTTGCCGCAATTATATTATGCACTTGCTCTTATGATCAGAAGAGTAGTGGTAAAATTCTTGTTGCCGGTTCCGCGGCCGTTCTTGAAAGACATATCTTCGTATCCGCATAATCCTCACAAAGAAGAACTTGGTCAATTATATGATTCAAATATATATAAATTATTCTATGACGATATAGTTGATTTACATTTTCTAGGGATACAGAGAGAAGCGGAAAAACCGTCAGCATCTCATCAACCAGTCTGAGGAAGTAAAGAGACAGTGGGCTTAGCGGTTAAGGCGGATATGACTCTTGTCACAAGTCCTTTGAAAAAAAATAATCAACAGAAAAATTCCGAATATTCCTGTACATATCGTTTCTACTATTATATTAAGGCAACTATGCTTAATGTATTTTCAAAAATAAAAAATATAATAATGATATTTATGTTATTGCCGAGTATTGTCCGGTGTGGCGGAGGAATGTTTTACAGTGCCGGTAAAGCTTTGCGTGTTTTTTTAAGGGAAGGATGGGAAGGGGTTAAACAACGTATACTTTTTGTAGATGGCTTTCAAAATAAATTATTTATTCATAATACGAAAAACGACATTGGTTTAACAGCATTTAATAACAATTCTTATCGGGAGCCGGTACTTTTGCTTCCTTTTGACTTTCCTCAGCAGGATACTAATCAGGATAAAAGGATTGCCGTTATTCTGCATGCGTTTCATATAAATCTTGTGCCGGAATTTTGTCGCTATTTGAAAAATATTTGTCATCAGTTTGATTTATTTGTGTCAACGGATACAGAATCCAAGGCTGATTTTCTGCAAAAAGCTTTTGCCGGTATTACGTCAGGCATTCTGGATGTGCGCGTAGTTCAAAACCGGGGCAGGGATATAGCGCCAAAATTGATAACCTTTCGGGATGTTTATGAATCACACACTATGATACTACACCTGCATACTAAAGCATCCTTTCAAAATGCAGATCTTGCAGGATGGCTTGATTTTATTCTCAAGTGTCTGCTTGGTTCTCCTGCTATTGTAAAGAGCGTTTTGGAAACATTTGATCGAGTTCCTCAACTTGGTATATTGGCACCGCGCACCTTTCCGATAGTGCGGTCCTACATGAATTGGGGCGTTAACTTCGAGTGTGCCCGCGCTGTTGCCGCAAGAATGGGTATCGCTATTACACCGGATAGTCCCCTCGATTTTCCAGCAGGCTCCATGTTTTGGGTGCGTTCCGCTGCGCTAAAGCCTTTGCTTGATTTAGGCCTTACGTTTGATGATTTTCCCGAGGAAATTGGGCAGGTAGACGGCACATTGGCTCATGCTATTGAACGGCTTTATTTTTATTCTTGCGAAAAGGCAGGATTACGTTGGATCCATGCTGGAGATGATACAAATATTCAATCCCTGGAATATCTCTTTGTCGCTAGAGATCATACTGATCTGGAGCGCTGTGCAAGCGATCAGATGCCGGCATTGTTGATGCCAGGGATCTATCCAAGGCCAACGGGCGTTGCTCAAATTACACGATTAAATGAAACGGCCTTAAAACAAACATTCCGTGATTGTTGTAAAAAGGATATGGAAGCGTTTTTCTCCGGTAATGGACATATTAATCTGCCTGTATCAGATAATCCTAAATTATCCGTCATAATGGTATTGTTTAATCAGGCCGAATTGACTTTTCATTGTTTACAGTCCTTACAATCTGTGCTTGACGTGCCTGCTGAAGTTATTATTGTGGATAACGCCTCATCTGATCGTACGGCTGAATTGCTGGCCCGTGTGAACGGAGCTCGTATTCTGAAAAATTCTGTTAATCAACACTTTCTGCATGGAGTGAATACAGGTGCTGAATATGCTCGGGGAAAATACTTGCTTCTTCTTAACAATGACACGCGTGTAAAAAGGGGCTCAATTTCTACAGCCTCTCGTCGCCTTGATGAGAAGTCGGATATAGGCGCAGTCGGTGGGAAGATAATTTCTTTGAATGGAGTATTGCAGGAAGCCGGCAGTATTATATGGCGTGATGGTTCCTGTATCGGTTACGGACGCGGGTGTGATCCGGGTAAAACAGAGTTTCAGTTTTGCAGAGACGTAGATTATTGTTCGGGTGCTTTTCTAATGGTTAAACGTAATCTGTTTGAACGTCTTAAACGTTTCGATACATCCTTCGCTCCGGCGTATTATGAGGAGACTGATCTCTGCATGCGAATTCACGAAGCAGGTTTTCGGGTAGTTTACGATCCGGAAGTTGAGATAATGCATTTTGAATCTGGTAGCTCGGTTGAAATAAATACGGAGAATACAATGATACAGCGAAACAGGGTAATTTTCACTGAACGCCACAGTCATTTGCTTAATGTACATCACTTTTCATCAGAGACACGACATCTCGAAGCGCGGATGCGAAGGAAAAACAATGGTCGTGTGCTGGTTGTGGATGATCGTGTACCTTTTTCAAGTCTTGGTTCAGGTTACCCCAGAGCCGCCAATGTTCTCAAAGCGCTTATCAAGGCCGGTTTGTTTGTGACTTTTTATCCGTTAATTTTCCCCTATATAAGGTTTACAGAAGCGTATACCGTTTTCTCTCGTGAAATGGAAATTATTGCCGGGTATGGTCGCATGGAGTTGGTTGAATTTTTGCGAAGTCGTTCAGGCTATTATGATGCAGTAATTGTAAGTCGTCCACACAACATGGAGATTTATAGCGAGGCCTGCCGTGTCGTGCCGGAATTTCCTGATCAAACCACGCTTATCTATGATGCAGAAGCAATTTTTGCAGCGAGAGAACTTCTTCACCCGGAAAAATCCAACGACAAAATGTACAGGAAGAGTGTTCAACAAAAGATTGAAAAAGAGATTGCTTTGGCAACCCGGGCGGAGATAATAGTGACAGTAAACGATAGAGAGGCTGAAATGTTCCGAGCTGCGGGTCATAAAGATGTTCGTGTCATCGGACATTCTCTTGATGTTATTCCTACGGAGCGGTCTTTTGCGTTACGTCGGGATTTTCTTTTTGTGGGGGCACTTGATGATAACGATTCTCCAAACACAGATTCTCTGGTATGGTTCGTAAAAGAGGTGATGCCCCTACTGGATTGTCTTATCGGTGTAGATTATGTGCTTAATGTTGTCGGACGTAACCAAGCTCCGAAGGTGCGAGAATTAGCTGGTAAACGTGTAAGACTTCTGGGGCGTCTTGAAGATATTCGCGAACTTTACGACCAATCCCGCGTTTTTATTGCGCCCACGCGATACGCGGGAGGTATACCGATTAAAGTATATGAAGCCGCGTCAATGGGACTACCGGTTGTGGCGACAAGTTTGCTTGGCCGGCAATTGTCCTGGGCTGATAAGATGGAGTTACTTACTGCCGATAATCCTGAAGATTTCGCTGAGGCCTGCCAGTGTCTGTATGAGAGCCCAGAACAGTGGACTAATATACGTAAGGCTGCTCTTGTAAGAGTTGCTCAGGATTGCAGACAGGAGAGTTTTGAAGAAAAAATCCGAAATTTAATGCACGATAAAATTGGTAACTTCCCAAAAGTCAAAAATCGCTTTGAAGAGTCAAGATATCTGAAAGCAAATGCAAATATTGCTGCAGCGGTTTGAGGAGATAAATTCAATACTGGCCGTGAAAGTTACAAGATTTAAATTGTCTAACACAATAAACTTAAAATAATATATAAAAAATAGTTCTGCTATATATTTTAATGGCGGTACAATATAAAAAGGCATAGTTTTTTTGTGAAAAAAAAGGTTGCTATTTTAATAGTGAACTGGAAATCATCGGATATGCTCCTGCGTTGTCTGGAGTGTATTGTCAGGCAAAAATCTGTAGCGCCGGACATATTTGTTCTGGATAATGGTAGTAATGATCCTATAGCAGAAAGTTATTGCAGCAGATTTCCCGCAGTGCAATTTTCCAAAAGTGAAATAAATATTGGTTTTGCAGCTGGAAATAACCTGCTCTTTCAGAAAACCAAAGGATATGAATGGATAGCGCTGGTAAACCCTGATGCGTTTCTGGAACCAGATTGGTTAAGCAAGATGATTTCTGCTGCAAATTCTCATCCGGAATATTCTTTCTTTGCATCTCGTCTTATTCAATCTGCAAATCATGAGATTCTTGACGGTGATGGCGATACGATGCATTTGTCCGGGTGGGCTTGGCGAAAAGGTAACTGTGAGCCGGTTCCTAATGACGTACTTGAACCTTATGAAGTATTTTCTGCCTGTGCAGCAGCAGCTCTATATCAGCGAAATGTGTTTGAATCGGTAGGCGGATTTGATGAAGATTTCTTTTGCTATTTTGAGGATGTCGATTTAGGTTTCCGGATGCGTTTGGCTGGCCATCGTTGTCTTTTTGTACCTGCTGCTGTTGCTTATCATGTAGGGGCGGCGACCACGGGCGATCGACATGGAGATTTTGCAGTTTACCACGGTCACAGGAATATGTTATGGACATACGTGAAGAACATGCCTGGCGTGCTTTTTTGGCTGCTGCTTCCGGCACATATCGTAGTAAACATTGTGACAATAGTTTGGTTTTCTTTGCGTGGGCAAGCCAAAGTTATCTTGAGGGCAAAATGGGACGCGCTATGTGGTATTTCCCGTATGTGGAAAAAACGGAGTGACATTCAGGGAAAGCGTATCGCTTCCGTTGGTGAAATTTGGAAGATTCTGGATAAAAGTTTTTTCCCCCGCTTGTCACAATTCCGCTGGAGGTCTTATTAATTGCCGAAGATATCCGTTATCATTGTCAACTACAATGCCGGTTCTATACTGGCTGAAGCTGTAAATTTTCTTTTGAACTCGGGTCCTGTTGCCCAAGTAATCGTAGTTGATAACGGATCTACTGATCACAGTATGGGATCTATTGAGAATCTGGCACTTTCGCAATCTCATTTGATATGCATTCGCAATAATAAAAATCTTGGTTTTGCCAAGGCTTGTAATATAGGTGTAACCGCTGCCGGGGAAAGTGAATATTTGCTTTTTTTGAATCCGGATTGTCTGCCTGCGCAAGATGCTCTGGAGAAATTATTGATTTGCATGAAATCATCACAGCAAACGGGGATGGCCGGACCGCTGGTTCTCAATCCTGATGGTACAGAACAACCGGGAGGGCGACGCGCCGTGCCAACACCATGGAGGTCTTTCGTTCGAGTCTTTGGCTTTTTCAATTTTCGCAAACGCTATCCCACACTTTTCTCGGATTTTCTGCTTCATCATCAGCCACTTCCGGATGTTCCTGTTGAGGTTGAAGCTATTTCCGGATCATGTATGCTGGTAAATCGTACGGCGCTGAAAGATGTCGGTCTGTTGGATGAAGGGTATTTTCTGCATTGTGAAGATCTGGACTGGTGCATGCGTTTTCGTCAAAAAGGTTGGAAAATAATGTTTGTTCCTGATGCTCATGTAACTCATCATCAAGGGACATGCAGTAAAACGAGGCCTATTTTTGTGGAATGGCATAAACACAAAGGTATGATGCGCTTCTATGGTAAATTTTTCCGTCATCAGTATCCGGGTGTCTTGATGCTGGTGGTGGCAACAGGGGTGTGGTTAAGATTCGGCGCGATGGCCGTTTCTTATAGCATCCGTCGTGCCGGAGAAAGGTTGCTGCATGGTTGGTTATAGAGGTTGCGTCGGAGTTATCGGCGCAACAAGTATCGTTGGGAAATATTTGCTGCCATTATTGGTTGACGAAGGTTGGGATATTGTGGCGTTTTCACGCCGGACACAAAATGTAAAAGAATCGGCAGAGAATCAACGGATAACGTGGCAATTACTTGCAACATCAAAACTATCAGACGGCAGTAATATTCAACAATCAGAAAAACCGGTTAATTTTTGGATAAGTCTTGCACCTATCGCGGTTTTGTCGGAATACTTTGCGATGCTTTTGGCCCATGATGCCAGGCATGTTGTGGCTGTTTCATCTACAAGCAGGTTTACCAAAAGTGAATCTTCAGATGAACAAGAAAAAAAAATTGCAAGAGATTTAACTGAAGGTGAAGAATATTTAATTGCCTGGGCAGAAAGAAAGAAGTTAACTTTTACCATATTGAGGCCGACTTTGATTTACGACCCCGGGAATGATAAGAATGTCAGCGCGATTGCTTCTTTTATCCGGCACTTTTCTTTTTTCCCTGTGTTGGGGACAGCATGCGGACTGCGGCAGCCTATACATGCTCAGGATGTTGCTTCATGCTGTGTTGCTACGCTTACTTCAAAAGCCGCAATTAATAAATGTTATAACATATCCGGTAAAGAAATAATTAGTTACAGAGAGATGGTTAATCGTATTTTTGCTGCTCTACATAAAAGACCGCGTATTATAACATTCCCTCTTTGGCTTTTCTGGTTGGCATTATTGTTTTTAAGAGTTTTACCGCCTTTCAGGAGGTGGTCGGTTGCTATGGCTCAAAGAATGAACCAGGATCTTGTTTTTAGCCATGATGATGCCAGTCGTGATTTGGGATTTGAACCGCGTCCTTTTATTTTAACTGATATTGATTTGCACTGACTTTGTTGGCGGCAAATAAAGTTTAATAAATATTTGCAGGAAGGTATGTAAAGTTGGAAACATTCTGTTTGGTTCTTTTGGCTATGATTATGGAGTTTATAGACAGCTCACTGGGAATGATGTATGGAACCGTTCTGTCCCCGTTTTTGATCCTTATGGGATACGATGTGAAAAGCGTTGTTCCGTCTATATTGATTTCTCAAGCTATCGGCGGCTTTGTGGCGTCTTACAGGCATCACCAGCTAAAAAACGCTAATTTTCAAGCAGGAACTGTTGACCATAAGGTTTCTGTGACGATTATCTGGTTTGGAGTGTTTGCGTGTCTTATCGGTGTTTTCATTTCTGTGTCGATTCCTCCAAAGGTTCTGAATACCTATATAGCAGTTTTGGTTATTGTAATAGCATTGATGATTTTGGCGGGAAAAACTTTAATTATGACGTCGACCAAGATATATATATTGGGTTTCATCAGCGCCTTCAACAAGGCTTTATCGGGTGGCGGATTCGGTCCATTGGTTGCCGGCGGACAGCTGGTCTTTAAAGACCGTTCGGAAAAGGGAGCGATAGGATCAACAGACTTTGCCGAAGCCCCGATTTGCCTGTTGAGTTTTTGTCTGTGGTTTCTGATAAAAGGCATGCCTGACCTTAATTTAATGATTCCCCTTTGCGCCGGTGCTATGATCGGCGGATTTTTCGGTCCCATGGCTTTGAGCAAAATATCTTCCAAAGATATTCTTAAAAAGTGCCTGGGAGCGCTTGTGCTGATAGAGGGTGTTTGGGTTATTTATAAGATATGGCTCAAGTAGGAAAATTTTTATAATAAGTCAGGTTCAATGAATTCATTCAGTTTGTCATATCTGAAACAACTGGAATCCGAATCCATTCACATCATTCGTGAAACTGCCGCCGAATTTAAAAATCCGGTGATGCTTTATTCGGTGGGCAAGGATTCCAGTGTAATGTTGCGTCTGGCGCAAAAAGCTTTTTATCCCGGCAAATTCCCTTTTCCTTTGATGCATATTGATACCGGTTACAAATTTCCGGAGATGTATAAATTCCGGGACGAATTTTGCAGCAAAACAGGAGTCCGTTTGATTGTAGAAAGGAACGAAGAATTGATTGCCCAGGGTTGCCATCCGCTGAAAATCGGCGTGGATAAGTGCTGCAGCTACTTGAAAACGGGAGCTTTGCTGGACGCTTTACGAAAGCACGGATTTGACGCTGCTTTTGGTGGTGCAAGAAGGGAAGAGGAAAAATCCCGTGCCAAGGAAAGAGTGTTTTCGTTGCGCGATTCTTTTGGGCAGTGGGACCCGAAGAATCAGCGTCCTGAACTTTGGGATATCTATAACACCAGAATTAACGAGGGAGGGACGATGCGCGTTTTTCCCTTAAGCAACTGGACAGAACGAGATATCTGGGAATACATTAAACTGGAACAGATTCCCGTTGTGCCCATTTATTTTGCCGTTCAACGGGAAGTCTTTACACATAAAGGGATTCTTATTCCCGTGACTGAAGATTTTACCGGTGACAGAAAAAAAGTGAAGAAAGTTCTGTGCCGTTTTCGCAGTCTGGGTTGTATTCCCTGTACGGGAGCCATCGCTTCTTCGGCGACGACCATAGATGAAATCATCGGTGAAGTCAGGGCTGCGAAGAAATCGGAAAGGGAAAACCGTATTATTGATTTAACCGGCGACAGTTCCATGGAACAGAAAAAGAAAGAAGGATATTTTTAGTGTATTCTGGCGAAAAATCTTTGCTGCGTTTTGTAACTACCGGCAGTGTCGATGACGGCAAGTCAACCCTTATTGGTCGCTTATTGTATGAAACAAAATCCATTTATGACGACCAGTTTGTGGCAATCGAAAAAACTTCGAAGAAAAGAGACCTAAAAGAAGTCGAACTGGCTTATCTTCTGGATGGCCTGGCTGCGGAAAGGGAGCAAGGCATAACAATTGATGTTGCTTACCGCTATTTTGAAACCACTAAAAGAAAATTTGTCATCACTGATTCTCCGGGACACGTACAATACACAAGAAACATGGTAACAGGAGCCTCCAAAGCAGATTGCGCCGTTATCCTGGTCGATGCCCGCAACGGTATTTTAACCCAGTCGAAAAGACATGGATTCATTATTTCTCTGTTGCAGATTCCGCATCTGATTGTTGCAATAAACAAAATGGATATTGTTGATTATGCAGAGGATGTTTTTAACCGTATTGTCGAGGAGTATGAAAGTTTTTCCCAAAAACTGGATGTTCACGATATTGTTTATATTCCCGTATCCGCTCTCAAAGGGGACAATGTTATCACCAAGAGCAAAAAGATGCCCTGGTACGACGGCACGACCCTGCTGCATTATCTGGAAAATATCCATGTCACGGCTGATCGGAATCTGGTGGACTTTCGTTTCCCTGTTCAGTATGTAATACGTCCACATCTGGATTTTCGCGGTTTTGCTGGAAAAATTGTTTCGGGAACGATAACTCCGGGAGAAGAAGTCGTTGTCTTGCCCTCCGGAAAGACATCATTCATTAAAGCTATAACTACTTATAATGGTGATTTGCAGGAAGCCTTTTGTCCGCAGTCGGTTGTTTTGTCTTTGAACGATGAGGTTGATGTCAGCCGGGGAGATATGATTGTCCGGAAAAAAAATCTGCCTCAGATTGAAAATCGCCTGGAAGCCATGATTTGCTGGATGGATGAGCAACCCATGATCTTGACCAAGCCATATATAATAAAACATACGACCAAGTCTGTAAAAGCTCACATAACCAGGATAATTTACAGGGTTGATGTTGACACCTTACATCGCCAGCCTGTTGAAGAATTTCAGCTTAACGACATCGGTAGAATAGAACTCAATACTTTGTCGCCGATTTTTTTTGATCCTTATAAGTTGAACCATGCCACCGGTAGTTTTGTTTTGATTGACCCTCTGACCAATAATACGGTTGCTGCCGGAATGATCAAAGGTGTCCCCAGAAACATTGAAGATTATATGGAAACTAAAACAGATGATAAAACCGAGGTAAAAAAATCACCACATACCATCTGGCGTGGTCTAAATATAGGACTTACCGACAGGGAAGAAAAAAATGCTCATAAAGCCGTTATTTTGTGGTTTACAGGTTTGTCCGGTTCCGGCAAATCCACAATTGCTGCCAATTTGGAGAAAAGGTTGTTTGGCATGAATTGTAAAACTGTTCTGCTTGACGGTGATAATATAAGACATGGTCTTTGTTCAGATTTGGGTTTTTCGCCGGAAGATAGAACCGAAAATATTAGAAGAGCAGGTGAAGTTGCAAAATTATTTTTCGAGCATGGCAATATTGTTCTTTGTACTTTTATTTCACCTTTCAGAAAAGATAGAGAATTTGTGAGAAGTCTTTTTTCCACGGACAGATTCATTGAAATTCACGTAAGTTGTGGTATTGACGAATGCCGGAAACGTGATCCCAACGGATTATACAAAAAAGCGCAATCGGGATTGATCAAAGATTTTACCGGATTATCTTCACCTTATGAACCTCCTGAAAAACCGGAGATTATTATAGACACAAGACACATGTCCGTTGATGAATGCGTTGAAATTTTATACACTTTTCTATGTAATAATAAGTATATCAATAAATAATATATTATATAACGTTATTTTATTAATGAGATTTAAATGAGCCGCTTGAATAACATATTGAATTTCTTTATAAATAATTATCCTGCCTGCTTTCCTGTTCTTAAATTATAAAAAATAAGATTTTACATCAATTTTATCCTGGCGTAATCGCATTTTTGGTTACGAAAAATACAAGGAATACATTAGAATAATTAATTGTTTAATTAAGTCTATGTTTGTTGGCATTTGTGCAATTTTATCTTGACAATAAGCATGGTCTTATGACGATATAGCGCATTAAAATTTACAGGATTTACCAAGGAGGTTGAAAAGTAAAGTTATGACAAAATATGTATACTCCTTCTCGGAAGGATATGGAAAAAGTAAAAATCTCTTGGGAGGTAAGGGAATTGGACTTGCGGAGATGGCACATCTCAAAATTCCTATTCCTCCTGGCTTTACAATTACAACGGAAGTTTGCACGGCCTTCTACGCAAATAAAGGCCGTTATCCTCAGGGATTAAAGGAACAGGTTGCCAAAGCCCTGCAGAAAATGGAAAAAGATGCGGGAATGAAATTCGGTGATCCGAAAAATCCTCTTTTGTGCTCAGCCCGTTCGGGAGCGCGTAAGAGCATGCCCGGCATGATGGAAACAGTATTGAACATTGGTCTTACCTCGAAAACAATTCCCGGCATGATTGAAAAAACTAAAAATCCCCGTTTTGTCTGGGATTCTTATCGCCGTTTGATACAGATGTATTCTGATGTCGTGATGGAAAAAGCCGAAGGCATAGAACCGGCGGAAGGCATGGGTGTGCGCCAGCAGTTGGAGAGGGAACTTGCGGCAATGAAACAACGCCGCAGCGCTAACTCTGATGTTGATCTTACAGAACGTGACCTTGCCGAATTGGCCGAAGTTTATAAAGCCAAAGTGCAGGAAGTTTTAGGGAAACCATTCCCTGATGACGCAATTGAGCAGTTATGGGGCGCAATCGGAGCGGTATTTAAAAGCTGGAATGGCAAGCGTGCTATTTCTTACCGCAGAATTGAAGGCATTCCCGACGATTGGGGCACAGCGGTCAATGTGCAAGCAATGGTTTTCGGCAATATGGGTGACAATTCAGCTACCGGCGTAGCTTTTACCCGTAATCCGGCCACCGGTGAAAACAAATTCTATGGTGAATGGCTGCCTAATGCACAGGGAGAAGATGTTGTCGCGGGAATCCGGACTCCCAATCCGATTAATGAGGAAACCCGTCAGACTGATGATACCGAAGGACATCCTTCCCTCGAGAAGGCCATGCCCAAAGCCTATGCTCAAATCAAGGCCATCCGCAATAAATTGGAAACTCATTTCAAAGATATGCAGGATCTGGAATTCACCATTCAGGAAGGACGTGTCTGGATGTTGCAGACGCGCACCGGCAAACGCAACGGTCCTGCCGCCGTGCGCATGGCCGTGGAAATGTATAAAAAGAAAATGATCAGTGCAGCAGAAGCGGTTTCGCGCGTAACGCCTGCTCAGCTTGATGAAATGCTTCACCCGATGGTTGATCCTAATGCGGAAGCTTCGGCGGATTTTCTGGTTAAGGGTTTGCCTGCCGGTCCCGGCGGCGCAGTGGGACAGGTAGTATTTACTGCAGAAGAAGCCGTGAATCTGGCCAAAGAAGGTAAAAAAGTAATTCTTGTGCGGGAAGAAACCAATCCTGAAGATGTGGAAGGAATGCGTGCTGCACAGGGAATTCTGACCGCTCGCGGCGGCATGACCTCACACGCGGCGCTTGTTGCCCGCGGCTGGGGTAAGTGTTGTATCGTCGGCGCAGGAGGACTGCATGTTGATTTTCAGAAAAAAACTATGAGTGCCGATAGTAAAGAAGTGTGTGAAGGCGAAATCATAACGCTTAACGGAACCAAAGGGCGTGTTTATCGAGGGGCACTGCCGATGATTAGTGGCGCTGAAGATGATAAGAACTTTATGGATTTTATGAAAATATGCGATTCGGTACGGCGTCTTAAAATCCGCACCAACGCAGAAACACCGAAAGACGCTGCTAAGGCAGTGCAGTTCGGCGCTGAAGGTATTGGTTTGTTCCGTACGGAGCACATGTTCTATGGCGAAAACAGCGAAAAACCTTTGTTCTATCTGCGCAAGATGATTCTTTCGGATAATGAAGAACAACGCCGTGCAGCATTGGATGATTTATTCCCCTATGTCAAGAGTGATATTAAAAAGACAATTGAAGTCATGGCAGGAAGACCCGTAACCATTCGTCTTCTGGATCCGCCTCTGCATGAATTCGTACCGGAAAATCCGGAAGAAAGACAGCGTCTGGCGGAAAGCCTGGGCATTTCGATAGAAAAACTCAATAGCCGTGCGGAAAAACTACATGAAACCAATCCAATGATGGGGCATCGCGGCGTACGTCTGGGAATTACCTATCCCGAAGTAAGCGAAATGCAGATTCGCGCCATTCTGGAAGGAGCGGCAGAGCTTATAAAAGAAGGTAAAAAAGCATTACCTGAGATTATGATACCAGTCGTCTGCGGTGTAAATGAATTAAAGAATCAGGGAACTCTGGTCAAAAAGGTTTATCCGGAAGTGTGCGCCAAATACGGACTTAAAAAGATACCTTACATGGTGGGCACGATGATAGAGATTCCGCGGGCGGCGCTGTTGGCCGATAGGATTGCCGAGGAGGCGGAATTTTTCAGTTTCGGAACAAACGATTTAACACAAATGACTTACGGTTTCAGCAGGGACGATGTCGGCGCGTTTGTGCCGGAATATTTGGAGAAAAAGATTCTTCCGGCCGATCCTTTCCAGATTCTTGATCAACTGGGTGTTGGACAGTTGGTACAGTTTGGTGTAGAACGCGGACGCAAAACACGGCCTGGTCTGAAGGTCGGTATCTGCGGTGAGCACGGCGGTGAACCATCCAGCGTCATGTTCTGCCATAGTGTAGGTATGGACTACGTCAGTTGTTCACCCTATCGTGTGCCGATAGCACGTCTGGCGGCTGCTCAAGCGGTGATAGAAGAAAAAAATTTGCCGAAACCAAAAGCAAAGCCCCAAACAAAGGCAAAAGCAAAAGTAAAGGCTCGTAAATAATTAACAAAAGAGCGCCGGATTACGAAGATCCGGCGCTCAGATTAATTAGTAACAGTCCAACAATAGTAACGACATTGGGCACGTGACCACTACAGTCGTCACCCCGGCGGAGGCCGGGGTCCAGCTTAAATAATTCTGGATTCCGGCTTCCGCCGGAATGACCAATGTATAGACTATTATGAGACAATTAATAAATAAGGAAATGTTATCTTATGGAAATGATCGTAAAAAATGAAAAATTGAAAAATTGGGTTAACGAAATTGAGCAAATGTGCACACCTGATAAAGTGCATTGGTGTGATGGCTCCAAGAAAGAATATAACGAATTAATGGTGCAGGCAGTAAAAAGCGGTTCTGCTATAAAACTTAAAAAACGAAAAAACAGTTTTTTGTTTTGTTCCCATCCTTCCGATGTGGCAAGAGTGGAGAACAGAACTTATATAAGCTATCCCTCGCAAATTGATGCCGGGCCCACTAATAATTGGGTTGCGCCTGATGAATTAAAGGCAACGATGAAGTCACTTTATTCGGGCTGCATGAAAGGGCGCACAATGTATGTGATTCCTTTCTCTATGGGTCCGATTGACTCGCCGATTGCGAAAATCGGTATAGAAATTACGGACAGTATCTATGTTGTCTGTAATATGCATATCATGACCCGGGTAGGGAAGAAAGTTATTAAAAAACTGGGAAAGGAAGGCGAATTTATACCTTGTCTTCATTCCGTAGGCGCTCCTCTTGCAAAGGGACAGAAAGATGTTCCATGGCCCTGTGCACCCATGGAGAAAAAATATATCAGTCATTTTCCGGATGAAAATTTAATCTGGTCTTATGGTTCAGGTTATGGAGGGAATGCTTTGCTGGGTAAGAAATGCCTGGCACTGCGCATAGCTTCGGCGATGGCCAAGCGTGAAGGTTGGATGGCGGAACATATGCTGATTTTGAGGCTGACCAGTCCGGAAGGCAAACAGTATCACATTACCGGTGCTTTTCCTTCGGCGTGCGGTAAAACCAATCTGGCAATGCTGCAACCTACCATTGACGGCTGGAAATGTGAATGTGTCGGTGATGACATTGCCTGGATGAAAATCGGTCCTGACGGCCGGCTCTATGCGATCAACCCCGAATCAGGATTTTTTGGCGTGGCGCCGGGTACATCCTATGATTCCAATCCCATGGCGATGGAATCAATCAAGGAGAACACAATTTTCACCAACTGTGCCCTGACCGATGACGGCGATATCTGGTGGGAGGGTATGGATGGGCCTGCGCCCAAACATGCCATTGACTGGAAAGGCCATGATTGGCCTACGGAGAAGAAGGAACCTGCTGCCAATCCCAATGCGCGCTTTACAGCGCCCGCTTCGCAGTGCCCGGTCATTTGCCCGGACTGGGAAAAACCGGAAGGCGTTCCCATCGATATTTTTGTGTTTGGCGGACGTCGTGCCGGTGTTGTGCCTTTGGTTAACGAGGCCTATAATTTTAATCACGGCGTATTCCTGGGCGCCACTGCTTCGTCGGAAACCACGGCAGCTAATATCGGTGCGGTGGGAAACTTAAGGCGCGATCCTTTTGCCATGCAGCCGTTCTGCGGCTATAACATGGGCGATTATTTCCAGCACTGGTTCGATATGGGTGACAGGCTCGGGGATAAAGCTCCCCGGATCTTTTACGTTAACTGGTTCCGTAAGAGTCAGGATGGCCGATGGTTGTGGCCCGGTTTCGGCGAAAACAGCCGCGTGTTGAAATGGATGTGCGAACGAATTGAAGGAAAAACTGAAGCGGTTAAAACTCCTATTGGATTGTTGCCGACAATTGACAGCTTGGATCTGAAGGGGCTTAAAATTGATGAGCAGGATATTAAGGCTCTTCTGCATGTTGATGTTGATGCATGGAGGGCGGAGATTCCCGATATTGAAAAACACTTCGCCCGGTTCGGCGACCGTCTGCCGCAAAGACTGAAGAAACAATTTGAAGAGCTTAAGGAAAGACTCAAATAGATTCTACGAAATTGTCTGGATTAATAAAAAGGGGGACAGCAGATTTCGCTGTCCCCCTTTCATTGTTTCAGCTTATCGGTGCAGTATTAAAAGCTATAGGAAATTCCGGCATTTGCCGAAAAGTTTGAATCTTTGCTTGATACACCCATGCCTACGCCTGCCGATATGTTGACCCTATCCATTATTACTGCTTTTAGGCCTATTGCTACTGCGCTTTCATTTTCAAAGTAACCATAACCGGCGCCCACGGCAAATTTCTTTCCGGGCAGCGTACCGGGAATTGCGGATAGAGCTGAAACAGCAGCAATGCCCTGATAGGCCTTTACCAGCTGTCTGTAGTTGACGGCATCCCAATCGCTTACACCATCGGCAACTCCTGTTACGCGGGCAGGACCGCCGGTCGTTGTATCGGCAAAGGTTGCACCGTAATTGTTAAGGGTTAGCGTGGTGGAAGTCGTGCCGCCGGACAGAACTGTGCTATCGGGATTAATCGTCAGTCCATGACCAGTCCCATAACCGTCGTTGCCGACAGTATTCTTGAGTGCGACAACGCCGCCGTTATCTACGGTAAGTCCGCTGCCGTCCGCGGTGGTTGCCATCAACTGATTATCCGTGGCCACGAACGCCGAACCGCTGGTAACGCCCATACTGGCATTGTTATTGACAAAAGAAGCGGAAGCGTTGCCGCCGGTTATGCTGACAGTTGTTGCAGCGTTGCTGTTGCCGATTGTATTGATTGAACCGGCAGTAGCCACGCCAATATTATTGGTATGTGCCTCTATGTTGTTGATGCCGGTTGTAGCATTGGCAATTAAGTTATTGGAGCCGTTTGTACCGAGAGCATTCAGGGTGTTAGCCCCACCTGTTGCATTAGCATTCAAAGTATTGGCTCCAGTGGTTGCGTTCACAACATTACCCAACTGGCCGGTAATGGTATTGCCGCCGGCTACCGCGTTCATGAAATTGGCATCCATAGCCGTATTAGTTGATGCCACCATGCTGTTCTGACCTGATGTAGCGGTGATTACATTATTACCGGTTGTTGCCGTGACAGTATTGCCTGTGCCGCCGGTCAAATTATTCTGCAGACCTGCCGTGATGGTATTATTACCGGCATCAGCATTAATCAAATTATTGCCGGTATTGGTATCAATCGTATTACCGGTCTGAGCCTGTAGGGTGTTACTTCCGGCCGTAGCGGTAATTACGTTATTACCGGTAGTTGCCGTGACAGTATTGCCCGTGCCACCGGTGATTGTATTCGTTGTTGCCGCGGTGATGGTGTTGGTGGATCCTTGCAGAGTGTTGACGCTGCCTGATGCGCCGGCTGAACCCAGTGTCAGGGCACTGGTTGTTGTTGTGGCGTTGGTGGTAGCCGATATCAGTTGAACTGGTGAACCGCTGGTTGAGCCGGCTACGGTCAGTGTAGCACCACCAAGGTCCCCATCAGCCATAGTCCATGTTGATGAGTTGGTGCCGCCCGAGAGTATGGTGCTGGTGCCGGTTACCGTCAGACCATGGCTGTCACCGGTTGCATCAACATACTGCACGCTTGCGTGCGTTGTGTCGGCGGTGATGATCGAACGGTTGTTACCTGAGGAAGCGCTCTGAATCACGTTGCTGGGACCGGTTATGGTGTTGGCTGTTGCCGCTGTAATAGTGTTGCTGCCGGCGGTGGCGGTGATGACGTTATCACCAGTCGTTGCCGTAACGGTATTGCCTGTGCCGCCGGTCAACTGGTTTTGCTGGGTGGCATTGAGGACATTATTAGTGTGAGCCTCCAGGGTATTACCGCCGAGTGTAGCATAGATATAGTTGGCATTTGTCACTGCACTGTCCGCCTCTATGGTGTTGCGCCCGGCAGCAGTTATCAGGTTTCCGCCGTTTGTGCCCAGGGCACTGATTACGTTTCTACCGGTTATTGCATCTATCAAATTAGAGGTATTGCCCATCCCCGCGTTGCCTGTCAGCAGATTGGCACCATCATCGGCATTGATTACATTATCACCGGTATTTGTATCAATCGTGTTACCGGTTTCTGCCTGCAGAGTATTTGTGCCCGTAGTGGCAGTCATCACGTTGCTTGTGTAAGCTGTTATAGTGTTACCACCGGCGGTAGCGTTAATGTAGTTGGCATCAGCTACCGCTCCGTCCGCTTCCAAGGTATTGCGTAAAGCGGAAGTTACCAGATTGCTGCCACCTGTGCCAAGAGCACTGATCGTGTTAATTCCGTTTGTGCCGTTGGCGTTCAAAGTATTTCCACCACCTGTCGCATTGGCATTTAAAGTGTTGGCTCCGGTGGTTGCGTTCACAACATTACCCAACTGGCCGGTAATGGTATTGCCGCCGGCTGCCGCGTTGATGAAATTGGCATCCATAGCCGTATTAGTTGATGCCACCATGCTGTTCTGACCTGATGTAGCGGTGATTACGTTATTACCGGTTGTTGCCGTAATGCCGTTAGAGGTATTACCTGCTCCTGCAGCACCGGTAAGCAGGTTAGCACCGGCAACGGCATTGATTACATTGTTACCGGTCGTTGCCGTCACAGTGTTTCCCGAATAGCCGGTAATAGTGTTGGTCAATCCCTGCAGGGTGTTGACGCTGCCTGTTGCGCCTGCTGCACCAAGTGTCAGGGCGCTGGTTGTTGTTGTGGCATTGGTGGTAGCCGATATCAGTTGAACTGGTGAACCGCTGGTTGAGCCGGCTACGGTCAGTGTAGCACCACCAATGTCCCCGTCAGCCATAGTCCATGTTGATGAGTTGGTGCCGCCGGTCAGGGTTGTTTGCGAATCGGTTACGGTTAATCCGTGGAAGACGTCCGTAGTAGTGGATCCGTCGCCATATACAACATAACCGACGTTTACTTCATTGCTGTCGGCATGCAGGCCATAGGCTGCGCCATTCGTGCCGATCGCAGAATCAGTATAACCAACAACTAAGTCTGTGCCATCGGTGGACAAAGCGGAAGTTACACCGCCGTTGGAGTAGCCTATAGCAGCTCCGGTGTCATTGATAATTGATCCAACATAACCATTATTCGATAATTCAGTCACGCCGGTGCCGTCAACAGTAAGTCTATTGCCGCCCGCTGTGCCTGTTCCATTGCTGTCTGCAGTAAAAAAATTGTTTACGGTAGTTGCGCCGTCAAGGGTGGTAGCTCCTGTTGTATGTAGCGTTGCAGTTGTTGTGGAGCCGCTGTTATTGATGGTTGTGCTGTTTAAAGTGGTTATATTTCCTGTCGTTGCCCCGAGAGTGCCCACGCTACTAATATTATAGCCGTTGGCATTCATGTTGCCGCCAAAAGTTGTGCCGCTCAACGTCGTAAAGGTGCCCGTGCTTCCGGACAATGTGTTTGCCCCCGAGATATTATAATTGTTCATATCCAATGTCCGGTACATATCTATTTCACTGGTGTCAAGCATCATAAGGGTAGTACCGCCCTTTTGTAAGTAGATGTTACCCGCAGTTCCGGCGTTGGAATCGGAGTTGATAACAATATCATCCTCAGCGTATAGATTAATGTCGTCTGCGACATCAACAGTCATGTTAGATTGGTTAATAGTAACGACAGGGCTAGAACCGGATATTGATGCTCCTGAGTTTCCATCAGGGAAAGAGATGAGAACACTAGCACCGTCATCAGCCACAATCCAGGTGTTTGCTTGGTTATCCATCTGGTCCGCACCATTGGTATTTTGCCAAGCACCCCCAGAGTTTCCCGCGACATTATCCGCCCATACATTATGCGGCAGGACAATAAATGTTGCCGCCAAAATTAACACAAAGACACACATTTTTTTGAACATGTTCATACCTCCTTTTTTTATAAAATTATCGAACTATTTCTTTTTTGATTGACACACATCCTTTGCCGGCGGGCATCAGAAAAACTTTTACTGTCGTACCGGATTCCCGCACGGCAATGTTTTTTGATAACGCGGCAGCTTTTTGAAATGTATTGAATTGCTTTTCGGCTACTTGGATGCAGTTCTGCGGCCAGTAAACAACAGTTTCGTACATTCCGTTGCAACCGCTGGCCTGATTGGGAGCAAAACTCACGCTGGCATAGGCGGTATTATCTTTTAAAGGAATTTCGATGGATGCGGAAAAAAGCTGTTTGTCAGGATTATCGTTGGGCAGAAACATCGTTGCTCCTGAACTCTGCGAGCCGGCGAGGAGAAAATTAGTCACCTGATTTATTCGTCCGGCGCAGGAATTAACGCCAGCTTTCATTGCGGCTTGAGTGATACCGTTAGGTGAAGGCGCTTGGCTGACAGGAGCTTTTGCTTTGGATGGCTTTTGTTTTTCCGCGGCCGTGGAAAACGTTGCGAGAAAAGTTAAAGAAATGATTACTGCTACAGTGAGGCTTAAAAGTTTCTTTCCGGACATTTGACCTCCTTGGTTGATAAATATCTTTTTGCTCTTTTAATTCCAAAAGATACTTCCGGAGTGCGTCAGGCAACACACATCGGAATTGATAAGTCGTATCACAAGAAAAAAGTTGTTGAAATAACGATACAGACTGGCAGCAACAAAAAATTCCCGAGAGTGTCCTTAAACCTCCTTATTTGATTTTCAAAGTAGTTAATTATTTTAAGAAGAGACCTTTTTCTACAAAAGATTGTTTTATATAACTGTTTTTAGTGAATAAATCAATTTTTTAATACATATTTTTATAATTTTTATATAATGTGAATGTAACAATTGCGATGAAGACCAATAAGAAATTAAGCAAATCTGACAGCAATTTGTCTAATAGAGCTAAGCAGATTAAATCATTAATGTTTTATATTTTGCGTCCCGGAATGCTCATGGATGCGGTGATACCGCCGTCAACGGGAATAGCCTGACCGGTAATATAGCTTGCTTCGTCACTGGCCAAAAAGAGAATGGCCCAGGCGACTTCTTCGGGATGGGCGGCGCGTTTTAGTTCGCAGTATTTGCCGAGCTGATTTTCCTTGCCGGTGCTGCGGGCCCATTCAAAAAAGGGCTGGGTCATACCGGTTTCGATCAGTCCCGGGCAAATGGCATTGATACGGATATTGTAAGAGCCAACTTCGCAGGCAGAAGTTCTGGTAAAGTTAATAAGAGCTGCTTTGCTGGCGCTGTAGGCATTGCCCCCCGCACCGGAAAGCAATCCGGCCACTGAAGCAATATTAATAATAGAGCCGCGGCGATGCTGTTTCATATGCGGGATGACGTGTTTGGTGGCATAAACTGGTCCCATGACGTTGATATCAAATACCTGATGCCATTCTTCGGATTTTTGATCCTCCAGAGTATCAAGTCCACCGGAGATACCTGCATTATTAACCAGAATGTCGATATTAGTAAATTTCTCCAGTTCCAGATTAATCAGAGCTTTGATTTCTTCTTCAGACGAAACATTTGTCTTGCGCGCAATAACCGTACCGCCGGTTTTGATGATTTCATTCCTAACCGAGTTCAGGTTAGTTTCATTAACATCGGCGATAACCAGGTTTGCGCCTTCTCGGGCAAACAAAAGAGCCGTCGCCCGTCCGATACCGCTTCCCGCTCCGGTTATAATTGCACTTTTGCCATTCAAGCGTCCTGCCATATTTTTCTCCTATAAGTTTTGAAAAAATTTTCTTTTTCGTGGAGCATAGGTAAATGGTCAAAGTCTGTCAACTAAAACAAGTTAATTGTTCTCCGTCCTGCTGAACTTTCTCATTTTTAGATAGAAATAAGAGATAATGTTTTTTATAGTCATCTCCGCCATGAAAGCAAAAAAGAAATTTTTTAGTCGAAAATGGGCTATTTTTCTGTATATCGCGAATCCAAGTTTTAAGAAAGATGAAGAAAGCATATCTTTTTCTCTTTCCGATTCCAGAAATAGCGTCACAAAGAATATCTTCTTTAGTAAATTGCCTCTTGATGATGATATCCATATCGAATCTCCGTAATCCGCTTCAATCCAGTCCTCAAGTGTTTTTCTTTTTGTAAATCCGTTATCCAAAGCTTCCTGATAAAGAGCTGTGCCCGGATAAGGCGTATACGGGCATATCGGCGAAGTCATGGCGTGTGGATTTTCATTTTTTAATTTGTAAATGAGGTTGATGGTGGCCTTGATATCATCAATTGTTTCAGTTGGGAAACCCGCCATAAAATTGTGCTGAACTACGATGTCGTATTTTGCCCATCTTCTATTTACATTTATTATGTCATTGATAGTTATTCCCTTGCCAACCATATCAAGTATTCTTTGCGAACCGGATTCCGCTCCCAAATGGACTTTCCTTAAACCGCTTTTATATAAAAGTCCTAAAAAGTCATCATCGATTTGCAGTGCGGAATCATATCTTATCCCCTGAACTTCAAAAATAATATCAAGGGACTGTTCTAAAATCATTTCCGCTATTTTTCTTGCTCTTTTTAAATCGACAAAAAAATTATCGTCTATGAAATAAAAACTGTTTATGCCGTACTTGTTATAAACAAGTTTGATTCTTTCCAGTACAGTTTCCGGGGACATTGCCCGCCACTGGCGATTGTTATAAACGATGTTGGAACAAAAAGCACACTTACCGACACAACCTCTTGATGTTTCCATGTACAAAGTTCTTCTGCCCTTAAAAAGAGGAAGATAGTACTGCATGTCTATCATCTCATATGGAAGATTCGGAAGCTGGTTGAGATCAAGATATTCTCTGCTTTCGTTTTGTATTATTTTGCCGTTTTCTTTAAACCAGATTCCTTTGATGCCGTGGAGAGATTCTTTTTTGTCGAGTCTTCTTGCCAGTTCCAGAAAGCTTATTTCTCCTTCATTCATAACTATTATATCGATGTTGTTGTTGGACAGTGTTTCTTCCGGCAATATAGTGGGCTGAATGCCTCCCCAAACTACAGGTACATCGGAATGAGCTTTGATAAATTTTGATATTTCGAGAGAATATTTTATCTGGCTGCCGGTAATTGAAGTCAGTCCTGCACACAACGGATTTTTTTTCAGTTCCTGAAGTAATTTCTCTCTCCAGCCAGGAAGTCTTGAATCTATCAAAACAGTTTCAAATTCATTTGCCACTAAAGTTGCCGCGGCAAGAATCGCGACCGGTACGCACAAATGAGATCTTGTCTCGTCCCATTCTCCTATTCGCGGCTGTATTAGTAGAACTTTGGCCATTTTTTTATACCAACTCTAAATCAAAGCGCTATTTTTGTTGGTCCCGGTTCATCGGGATTGTCGGCATCCTGCCCGGCGCATGCCGGGTCCTCAACGTACAACCTGAAGGTCACGCGTGTATAATATGTCTCAGAGCTTACCCGGCGCATGCTGGGCCTCCGCCTAGCCGCCTCAATATCATCTTTGATTTAGAAATGGTATTAAAGTATGTGCTAGGACATAAGAAATCAGGGCAAAGATTTTTCCCGCATGTGTCGGACAAAATATTTTAATATATAATCCGAATAGACGAAATTAGAAACGATATCGCATTCCACCCAGCAACCGGAACATCTTTTAACCTGTTTTCTGATGGAATCAGCTTTTTCCGAATACCATATTTCTGAAAATGTTTTTTCCTTAATATTGCCTACGATTTCCGAAAGTATTGTGCAGGGCATTATGTTTCCGTTAGGCAACAGTCGGAAATAAAGGAAACCTGCCATACATGGCAAATTTACCATTCCCGGTTCTCTTAATATTCTTTTCCTTTCACCTCCCCGGAGAAACTTTTCGACCAGATGCCATATGTAATTTATATTCGAAAAGTCTCTGGATTCCTGACCTCCCTCCATAATGGTTTCTATTTTTTCATAAAGTTGTTTTTTTTCATCTTCCGTGAAATATGAAGCAAGCTTTAGCTCCCGTTGTTTTTCCCTTTTAGAGAGTATATCGCTTTCATGAGGAGTAACCGCAACATAAATTTTATGCTCAATCCCCATTTTTTTTGCCAGTTGGTTTATGGATTCTATTTCATTTATATTTTCTTTTATAATTGTTTGATTGATGCCGATATTTACCGGCTCTTTTTTTCTTAGGGTTGTAAGCATCGCCAGTGTTTCGATTGCTCTGTCAGCCATTCCCGGGACACCCCTTATTTTGTCGTGAGTATCGCTTACGCCATCCAGTGATACCTGAATGCTCAACTTTATATTCTTTCCTTGAAAAGATTTTACAAAGTCTTTTATCCTGTCCGTGAATGTTCCGTTTGTCGTAATATAAAACAATTTCGGTTTTGCCTTTTCCCAAATCTGATGAACTATTTGAATGAAATCATCTTTTAGAAAAGGCTCTCCACCGGTAAATCTGATCAAATCCAATGAATGGAGATTCTTATCGCTAAAAGCATTTCCTATCTGATCGGCGGTTAGCTCCTGCTTAACATCTTTCAAAGAGTTATCCATCTTTGACAAACCGCACATTAAGCATCCGGCGTTACACCTCCAGGTAACGCTGTAAGCGATTACTTTTGGTTTAACCGGTTTGTTGGCAAGTCTGTTAATTTTTGCCCGATAAATTGTTAACAAACCGCCGGCAATATTTTTCTTCTCTAAATTCATTTTTAATATCATCTCAATTTTACGTTAATCAGGACTTTTAACATTTCCAGAATTGTTTTTACGAAGTTTTTAGGTGACAGCGATGTAGATTTTCCATAAAGCCTCGGATAAGATGAAATAGCAACCGTGCCTATCTTGTAGCCTCGTTGATGGAGCTTTATTATTATTTCGGCGGGTGCGAACGATCCCTCACAAATAAGGCTGATATTGCTGATGACGCTTCTCTTGACTATTCTCAAGGCAGCACCCATATCTCTGAATTTTGTTCCGAACAATAATCTTATGGAAGCATTGTAGAAAAAGGAGATGGCCTTTCTAAGCTTGCTGTTGGCATTGAATTCTCTCAAACCTATGACCATGTCGTATTCGGGCAACAGTGGTATCATTTTTTTAAAGTCGTAAACATCATACTGATTATCACCATCCGTAAAGCAGACATATTCAAATTTATTGGCATTTAAAAAGCCGTCCTTTAATGCATTTCCGTATCCAAGATTTGTTTTATGGTGAATTACTTTTACTTTTTCGTATTTTTCAGATAGTTCTTCACATACTTTACCTGTATCATCAGGACTTCCGTCGTTGATTATGATTATTTCATAATCCCGGGCTATTGAGGAAAACAGGTTTACAGCTTTTTCTACAACGGTCGCTATGTTTTTTTCATCATAATAAGCGGGGCAGAAGAAAGAATAGTTATTTTTTGCATGATTGTTAGTAATCAATTATTACTCCTTATAAGTTTTGCTTGTAAAAATGCTTCTGAAGAGGAAGCCCGTTATTCTTGACGCAGCTTTAGCATAAAACAACAGTTCAGCGAAAGTGTGTTTGGAAAAAATATGACGCAGAATAAAACCGGGACGCAAATAAAAATTACGATAAGCTTTATAATAGTATCGTCTGACTGCTTCACCGGGTACGGAATCCAGTTTTAAGATAGGTTCAGCGAGATTATAAATATCCCATTTCTGGTGTAAAAGCAAATCTTTCCGTAAAAAGTCCTGATACAGAGCAGTTCCTGGATATGGGGTAGTAATATTGAAAACAGCAAATTGAATTCCGGAATTTTTGGCGAAAGCAAGAGTTCTTTCCATACTGTCCAGTGTTTCTCCTGGATTGCCAAACATAAAAGCCCCACGGATATTGATTTTTGCCGCTTTGGTCCAGTCAACAACCTTCTGAAATTGGGCTGAATTGGTTCCCTTGTTGATGTTTTTCAAGATTTTCTCATCGATAGATTCAAAACCGTACATAATTTGATGGCATCCGGCTTTCTTCATCAGCAAAAGTAATTCCGGTGTAACGCTGTCCACCCGTGAAAAACAAGACCAGGATAACTTTATTTCTTTTGCAAGAATTAACTGACATAATTCGGCAACATTTTTTTTGTTGGCGGTGAAAGTGTCGTCATAGAAAGATATTTCTCTGATACCATAATTTTTTTGGAGGTGTTCAATGTGCTCAATAATATTTAACGCGGACATAAGCCTGATTTTCAAGCCGAACATTTTTGAAAAACAAAAGGTACACTTGCCGGGACAGCCTCGGGAAGTTACCATACCGATGGAAGGTTCATTTTTTGCCGCTCCTAAAGCAGAATGATACAACCTCATCGGCAGCTTATTATATGCCGGCAGAGGTAAACTATTCAAATCCATGTATGTTTCGGCATCGGGATTGACAATAACTTCGTTATCGGATTTTCTCCATGTTAGATTGGGTATAAGATTATAAGGACTTTCTTTGGCTAATTCTGTAACTGGAATTTCCCCTTCATTTCGAACAACCATGTCACAAATCTTGTCACGAACAAGCTCTTTGTGAAATACAGTAGGATGCGCACCGCCCATTATTATTTTGATGCAGGGAAAAGCTTCACGTACCTTCTTCGCAATAATTATAGCACAGGTGATTTCCGGAGTGGTTGCCGTAATGCCGACAAAATCCGTAGAAGGATTAATCATGGAAATAATTTCCGGAATCTCTAACTGTAAGACAGCGGCATCTATTATTTGTGAAGTATGTCCTTGTTTATCCCATATTGCTGATAGTAAAGCTATGCCTAATGGAGGATTCTCGGGATTAATTATCCTCCATATGTTATTTGCGGAAATTTTCCGCGGCGGATTAATAAAAACAAAATTCATTTATTTAATTAATTAACAACCTGTGTTTAGTTTAAACGGTTTGTATGTTTTCAGCAGCCTGTTAATTGTTTTTTCCGGGCAATAAGTATAAGTGACTGCCCTAATGGTGGTTTGATTATTTTTTCAGCAAATCCTAAAAAAGGTACTAACTTATCAAATATTTTCGTCTGGTTTTCAGGCAACTCTTCGTTTTTAAATATTCGGCCATTGATAAACCAGCCGAATAAACCCAGGAAATTTAAATAATAGAATTTAACTATATCCAGATTTTTCCCCTGCATAATTATTTTTAATTGTTTTTTATTGTATCGTCTATAATGTCCGAAAGCCTTGTCCATTGAACCATAAAGCATATTTAAAGCCGGGACAAGAATTATTAGCCGTCCGCCCGGTTGCAAAAGAGAAATCATGTTTTCAACAGCTTTATGGTCATTTTTCAGATGCTCGAGAATATTCAGGCAAATGATAGTGTCATACATAGTCACAGCGAAAGGAGATGAATCAATGTCCTGGATATCTGCCCTGAAGACGTTGAAATTTGATTTATCGCGGAATGAATACTTGGTATTTAAATAATCAATATAGCTTTGTTCTATATCGATGAGAGTTAACTTTTTTTTAAAAATAATAAAATCGGTAATGTTCCCGATTCCAGCGCCTACTTCTAGGATATTATTACCGATAAAATTTTGGATATTATTGTATATCCAGCGGTTATAGTTATAACGTTCGGATAGTAGTAACAAGGAATGCTTTACTTTATCTTTGTCAGATATTGTTTCTTTGATGTTATACTCTCCTTCCAAAGGATTCGTGCTGACATTATACTCATATAAGGATGCAATGCAATTCTCGATTTTTTAAAGTAACGTTTATTTGACTCAATTCAACTGAGATAATGATTAAGGGTTGATTTATAACTTAAAATATTACTTTACAAGAAAAACTGCAAATATTAGATTGACTCTGCATTGTTTATTTGTTGTGGCGCTGTTGTAATGCGAAATACGCTGTTCAATCAAGATTATAGAAAAATTGATTAATAAAGATTATGGCATTACGGGAATTATCAGTTAATAAGCACGAATTATCCGAAGCATCACCTCTTCAAAGATTTTTTCTTTTCTTCAACAGATGGAATGGTTTTGATTTATTAGTAGTACTAATCTGTGTGGCGAGTTTCTGCTGCAGCTGGATTGAATCTATAGTTAATTATGATAATCTTCATTGGGGTAGTGCTTATCTTTGCGCACTGGATTTAAAGAGAGGAGCTATCCCGCATTCGCAGGCACTCATTTTCTATGGATTTTTCCAGACATGGTTTCATAGCATTGCATTAACCGTGTTCGGGGAAAGATTGATGAGTGTTGGAATTATAACAGGGCTATTTTATTCTCTTACATTATTCTTATCTTATCGGGTTTTTCTCCGGTTCATGCCTAAACACTTAAGTTTTATTGCGGTACTGTTCATTTTTCTGATTCATCCGTATGTTTTTTATCCGGCTCCTAATTATTTCATGTACACATTTCAGCTACTGGCGCTGATTTTTTACTTAAAATATTCCGAAAATCGGTTTAACGGTTTTCTGGCAGGAATTTTTATCAGTATATCGTTACTTTCGAGGTACTCTTCGTTTATCGCCATTCTTCCGCCATTTATAGTTTTACTCGGTTGGGAATTTTTTACCGTTCAGGGTACAAAAAAACGCGTCATCGAAAAAATCGCGATCGTGGGTGCAGGACTTATCGTTCCTTTAATAATATTTACCGTGTATTTGGCAATGAATTCCGCACTGGGTAATTTCTTTTATCAGATGGGGATAACATCCAAAGTATGGGGCAAAGTCGGCAGCGTTGACACCTATTTGAATTTTATAGCTTCTATGCTCCAAATCAATGAGAGTTATACCTCTGATCTTCGGGGTAAATTCTTCACATTAATATTGATAGTCTGTTTATTCATAATTTTTCGTGAAGGCATCAGAAAAATATTCTATAAACCTGTAATGTCGGTTTACGCACATTACAGTATCGCCGCGGTATGCTTGGTAACAGTCTTTGGATATTTTAATTCATTGCACGTCTATGAGACATTCCGGTTGGTCAACGGAGCTTCTTTGGGAATTGGTATAGTTGTTTTCGTCCTTTATAATTTTTTCTCTCAGACCATAAAACCGGTAAAGTATTTGATTGTCATTTCCGGTGTTCTGCTGTGTTTATATTTATCAGCTACCATGTTTTTTGTTAAAACCACTTCGTCGTATTATCCCTGGGAAATGGACGTTTTGTTCAACAATGGAGTAACCAATAAAAATATTGCGATATTCAAAGGCAAGCTTTTATCCAAGGAGTATAATGATTTCTATCAGGAAGTGTTTGATGCAATCGCGCCTTATAAGAAGTCGTGTTACATTCTTAATTATACATCAGATGTGATCGCTTTTTTAATTAACGATTTGCCGCGCATACAGAGCGCACCGATATATTTCAAATGGCTGGATGATATTTCCAAACAGGCGGAAATAGTAGACCGGAATCAGGCTGTCATACTTTGCTATAAGGCATTACATTTGCCGGATTATAAGATCATTTTTAATAAAAAATGGCCCGCTGAAATACCATGGATGGAGAGTGATTATTTGTTCATTTATGCGCCAAAGCATTGTGCCAATGATGTCCCTGCACCGTTTGGAAACTTTGATTTGCGTAATCATTAATACGTATCTTAATGACAGTCGAATAGGGACTCAATATTTCAGAATAAATATTTCTTTGACACACAAAACCGTTCTTCATATACTTTTACCCCGATAGACCAAGAAAGCCACGCTTTTCAAAGCGGGGATGAATGGAAAATGAAATTAAAGCAATCAAGAAAGCTCTGGCCTTTAGCCGAGCTCTAACGGGGTTTACCGTGAATAATGAAACTCTCATTCAAGAAAAAGTAACAGAGGCTTGCGGTCGTAAGAAAAAACACGACTGCCTCATGATCCTTCTTGTGCTTATCGTTACCGCCTTTGTCTTTTCCGGCAGCCTGGCACTTGACTGGACCAACTGGGACGATGATTTGTTAATTTACGAGAACCGTTTGGTAAAAGAGGGAACGATCAAAGATATTTTCACAAAACCTGCCGACTATAATACCTATAATCCGCTGGTGATTGTTTCTTTCGCGTTGGAATGGAAACTGGTAAAGGATAATCCTTTTATTTATCACCTGGATAACTTGCTGTTGCACCTGCTTTGTACGTTATTGGCTTTGTTATTTTTTCGCCGCATGGGCCTTTCTATTTTGTGGAGTGGCTTTGCGGCCCTGCTTTTCGGTATCCATCCGATGCGGGTAGAATCAGTGGCATGGATAACCGAGCGCAAGGATCTGCTCTACGGACTCTTCTACCTGGCAGCTCTGCTTACCTATATTCGCTACATTTTCTCCGGGAAAAATGTACAATTACTTTTTGTCTTTATGTTTTTCGTGTTGTCACTTCTTAGCAAAGGACAGGCCGTATCGTTACCATTCGCTCTGGTTTTACTGGATTGGTATTTTAAAAGAAAGATTGACCGGAAAGCTGTAATGGAGAAGGTGATTTTCTTTACGGTTTCTCTGATAACTGGTCTTGTGGGCAGTACATTTTTCATAAAAAATGTTTACATTACAACCGACAGCAAGGCAATTGTAAACGTTTTCGGTCTTTTAGAGCAGATTATCTTGGGTGGATATGCTTATACCGTATACATATTGAAGTCTGTTTTCCCCTATGCAACATCGGCACTATATCCCATACCAACTGCACTTAATGTGGAACACTGGGCAGGAGCGGCAATAGCATTAGTTATCTTTTTCGGTGCTTTAGCTGTCTGGCGAAAGTATCGTTTTGTAACTTTCGGTCTCTTGTTCTTTACCTTTAATATTTTCTTACTTCTCCTGCCGTTTTTGGCGAACGAATCCGCCTTCCTTAATGATCATTATACTTATATTGCCTGTGTCGGTCTTTTTTTCGTTATTGCCATGGGTCTCCAACAATTATCAGAAAGGACTCCATACCGGCTTATGGCAGCCGGATTTACTGTGATCATGTTGGTCGCTTTTTGTGCATTAACAATGAAGTATATTCCCGTATGGAAGAATAGTGAAACTCTATGGACTGGTGTAATCGAAAAATATCCGGCTAAAATTGCGATCGCCTATCTCAACAGAGGACATTATTATTATAAGAACAATCAGCCCGATAAAGCTCTCAATAATTTCAACACGGCTATTGAGGTGGATCCGGAATATCCGTTAGCCTACATCGACCGCAGCTCCGTCTATTTAGACAGAAACGATATCGAAAAAGTATTGCAGGATTACAGCCACTATCTTGGATTCCTGCCTCCTTTTTATATTAACGGTAATGTTCCCAATCCGCTTGTCTCTGACGTATTGGGTAACAGAGGGGTGATTTATTCCAAAAAGGGCTTATACGAGAAAGCGTTGATTGATTTTGACCTGGCTATCAGATTAAAACCACTCAATCCCATCAACTATTTAAACAGGGCTTATGCGTATTACAGTTTAGGGCACCTTGCCGAAGCAAAACAGGATGTGCTAACGGCGCGGGGAATGGGTGCTAATGTAGATCCCGCTTTTGAGAAATTACTTAAGCTACGTTAAGTACAATACAGATTATACTATTGTATGATATTACTTTTATATCTTAAATAGATTTCACTATTGAATTGACATGCAATAACAATTCACCTAGACTCCTGTCTCAAAGGTAGTCTTTATTAAAAAATCAAACAAGTATACTATGCGGCCTTTAAAAATATTCCTTGTCAGTCTGGGATTCAGAAAATCAGTTTTGGGCACAACTCCGCCTCTCGGAATAATGTACCTTGCGGCTTACATCCGGCAGAAATTTAATGTCGAGATACGGATTATTAATCAGAAATTAAATAATATATCCGACGATGAGATCGTAAAACAGGCTAAAGAATTTGAAGCTGATGTAGTCGGGTTGAGTATGCTGACCACAAACGCGTACAGTCTTCCGTACATTACAAAAAATCTAAAAATTGTACTTCCTGATGCACTGATAGTTATCGGTGGCCCGCATGCTTCCGCTTTTGGAGAAAAATCACTGGAGGGTAACCTTGCCGATGTGGCGGTGCCGTACGAGGGAGAACTTACTTTCGAGGCATTGATCAATGCTTATTTTGAAGGTAGCGACATATCCGAAGTGCCCGGTATAACGAGGCGCACTAAAGACGGTATAGTGACCAATCCCGGAGTTATTCCATTAGTGGAAGATATCGATACGCTGCCATTTCCGGCATACGATCTTATCGATCTTAAAGCATACTGGAAGATCAATGCCATGACTGCTTTAATGCATATGAAGTATGCTCCTCTTTTCAGCAGCAGGGGCTGTCCTTTTAAATGCATTTACTGTCACAGGATTTTCGGAGATAGGTTTCGTGTTCATTCGGCACAGAGAATTGTCGAAGAAATGAAATTTTACATAAAAAAATATGGTGCCGATAGTTTTGAGATCTACGATGATATTTTCAATCATGACAGAAAAAGGATGTTTGAAGTTTGCGGACTTATCGGAAAACTTGAAAATAAGGTCAAGTTGTTTTTCCCCAATGGGCTACGGATGGATGAACTGAACAAAAATTCAATTGACTCTCTTGCTGATGCAGGTATGTGCTACTGTGCCTGTCCGCTGGAATCGGGATCGCCGCGAATTCAAAAGTTTATGGGAAAACGTCTTGATATACAAAAATACCTGGAGAATGTGGAATATATAGCATCGAAAAAAATATTTACTCAAGGCTTTGTAATGATGGGATTTCCATCTGAAACAGAAGAGGATTTAAAACAAACAATGGATGTTACCTGTCAGTCGCGGCTTCACGTTGCAACAGTCTTCATTCTTACTCCTTTTCCTAATACAGAAGTATATGATATTGTCTTAAAAAGACATCCTGAAAAACTAAGGAATATCTACTATGATGATAAAGAATACTTAAATATGAAACACAATTTTTCGGATGTTTCTGATGGAATGCTGTTTTACTATCAGAGAAAGGCAAACAGGAATTTTTATCTGAATGCCAACAGGGTATTCCGTATTCTGAGGGACTTTCCTCAAACACACAGACTTCCCACTTATATTCCTGAATTTTTTAAAAGGATTTTGCAGGGCATCTATTAGGGGTATTGATACTTTTCCCTTTCCTTTCAAAAGCAAATCATTGATTTTCAGTTACTATTGCATTGACATACAGTAGCAATTCACCTAGACTTCAGCCTCTAAAAGAAAATTATTATCAAAGAAATCAAGCAGGTTTTCTATGCGGCCTTTAAAAATATTCTTTGCCAGCCTTGGATTTCGAAAGTCAGTTTTAGGTACGACACCGCCTCTCGGGCTAATGTATATCGCGGCTTATATCAGACAGAAGTTCAATGTTGAGATACGTATTATTAATCAAAAAGTGAATAACACGCCGGATGATGAGATCGTAAAACAGGCTAAGGAATTCAGAGCCGATGTAGTCGGGTTGAGTATGCTGACCACCAACGTATACAGTCTTCCTTATATTACAAAAAATTTAAAAGCCTCGCTTCCTAATTCATTGATAGTTATTGGTGGTCCGCATGTTTCGGCTTTTGAAGAAAAATCGCTGGAAGGAAACTTGGCCGATGTAGCGGTGCCGTACGAGGGAGAACTTACTTTCGAATCGTTACTTAACGCTTATTCCGGAAATGGTGACATATCCGATGTAACCGGTATATTCAGGCGTACTAAGGACGGCATAGTTACCAATCCGGGAATTACTCCATTTGTGGAAGATATTGATACATTACCGTTTCCCGCTTACGATCTTATTGATCTCCATGCATACTGGAAAATCAATGCCATGACGGCTTTGACACACAAGAAATACGTCTCTTTTTTCAGCAGCCGCGGTTGTCCTTTTAAATGTATTTACTGTCACAGGATTTTCGGGGACAAATTGCGTATTCATTCAGCACAAAGAATTTTTGAGGAAATGAAATTTTATATGAAAAAATACGGCGTTAATAGTTTTGAAATTATCGACGATATTTTCAATCATGATAAAAAAAGAGTGTTTGAAGTTTGCGAACTCATCGGGAAACTGGAAAACAAAGTTGGGTTATCTTTTCCCAACGGGCTGAGGGTTGATGAACTAAGCGACAACATAATTGACGCTCTTACTGACTCAGGAATGTATTACTGTTCCTGCCCTTTAGAATCGGGATCTCCTCGGATTCAAAAGGTGATCGGGAAAAATCTCAATATCCGGAGATATCTGGAGAATGTGGAGTATACAGCGTCAAAAAAAATATTTACCTATGGATTCGTGATGATGGGATTTCCAACCGAAACCGAAAGCGATTTGAAACAAACACTGGATGTTGCCTGTCAGTCAAAACTTCACGCCGCATCCTTCTATACGCTAACTCCTTTTCCGAACACAAAAGTGTACGATATTGCCATGAAAAATAATCCGGAAAAGCTCAAAAACATCAATTATGATGATAATGAGTATTCGCATATGAAGCACAATTTTTCAGATGTTCCCGATGAGATGTTGTTTTACTATCAGAGAAAGGCAAACAGGGATTTTCACATGAATCCTTCCAGGATATTCCGGATTCTGAGAGATTTTCCTCAGAGGCGAAGAATCCCGACTTATATTCCTGAATTTTTCAAAAGAGCTTCGAAAGGTGTTTTCAGTTAATACATAACCAAATAAAATATTTGAGACAGATTGCCGATTGTGCTGTTTTTATAATTTTCCGATATCACTTCTGAACCAGAACTTGTTAAAGAATAGTGCAGGTTCTACACTACAAAAGGCATCACATTGGTTGCAGTTGGCAAGCTGCCTTCTTATCTGGGCGTACTTTTCGCTATACCAGAATTCCTTGATGGATTTGCCACGGATATTACCTATTGCCTTTTCTTCAGCTAATAAATACATGCACGGAAACACATTACCTAATGGATCGATACTTATGTCCGAGATAGGCGAGAAGCATTTTATCCTTAACCTTTTGTTTGTAATTCTTTCAATCATATAATCAAGATATTCAGTTGAGATATCCAAAATTTTGTTGCGATCTTTGAGCTTTTTTAATTTTCTGAAAAGGTCAACCAGCTTTGCATCGAATTCCTTGCCTCGATAATTTTTGATGTTGCCATACTCGACGACAGGGTAAGTGGCTACGAGATCGACGTTCATACTTTTAATGAAGTCAATTATCTCCATGGCATCATCAATATTTTCGTTCATCAGAATAAAATTTACAGTGATGGCGATGTTCTTTTTTAGTAAATTCCTGAAATAGACGGTTTTCCTGATTCCTTCTACGGCTTCATTAAATTTGTCAACACCTCTTATCTGCCTGTATGTTACGGGATCCTTGCAATCCAGTGAGAGAGTTATTATGTCACAATCGGTTTCAATTAGTTTCCGGGCAAGATTCTTGTCTGAAAGAAGTATGCCGTTTGTGCTGACTTGCGTAATCAGATGCTTCGATTTGACATAAGAAATCATCTCCAATATATCTTCCCTCATAAAAGGCTCTCCGCCCATAAAAGAAAAAACTGACGCGCCCAGGTCGGCAAGTTCATCTATAATTCGCTTGAACTCATCAATATCCATTTCTTCCGTCGATGACCTTCTTGTCACTTCACACATCTTGCAAAAAGAATTACATCGCCATGATGGGACAAATGTAACATTTACCGGGCCGACAATATTTTTTTGAAGATATGCAGAAGCGATAACACCGGCCATGCGGACAGCATTTTGGGGAAACCACAAAAAATTGCCTTCTCTAATTTTTGCTTTAAGGATTTTAAGAAATTTGCTTCTCATCTCGAGGAATTCTATTTTGTATTTTGTATCATCCGAACGGTGAATTTATAATGCCCGTTATAATAATAGTCAATTGCTTTTTTAGCTTCTTTTAGAATCAAAATGTATATGAGTTGTTTTTAGATTGCTAGTTCACATGGTTGGAGATTTTTTTGTATTCGTTTGTATTTCTAAAACAATTTTGATATGAATGCATTATCAAATAAAGAAACATGTTTTGAAACTTACGTCTGCCTTTCTTAACTTTTTTAAAGTACTGTCATTATGAAAAAGAATATAAATTCCAGCCAACTTTTCCCCTTTGTTATTTCTTGCAGCTTTTTCATTGCGGCTGCAGTATTCGGATGGTTCAAACTACGATATGGTTTTAATTTTACCGATGAAGGCTGGAACATGACAGAAGCCTGGCGACTTGCCGCCGGCGATGACTTTTTCCATGACAAATTTACCGGTGCGCTCAGGTCTGCACTATTTATAAATTTTCTTGTTTTTAAGTTCTGCCCGGGAATAACATTGCTCGGTTTTCGAGAATTGCAATTTTTTCTTACTATTGTTTCGTTATTATTCTTTAGTTTTGCTCTGTTTAAAGTCAGTAAAGCATTCTGGTTTCAACCAATTGTTTTTTCTTTGTTTGCTTTTACAGGACTTGAGCCGATGGGCGCAATTTCGAATCTTAACTATTATACTTATCTTCATCTGTTTATCACTTTTTTTTCGGCATTCTTTATCCTGGCATTGCAGCAGCAATTGGTTCTGTTGAAAAAGATTTTATATGCTGTAGCGGGAGTATTTTTGTGGCTAATAAGTTTCAGTATGCTCCATATGAGTTTTGTCGTCATTTCGGTAATAATATTGTTTGTCGTTATCAGAAAAATAAAATTAGAGCCTTTTGACTTTACCCCGTTAGACCCAGAAATCCCCGCTTTTCAAAGCGGAGATGAATGGAAAATGAAATTAAAGCAATCAGGAAAGCCCCGGCATTTAGGCCGAGGTCTAACGGGATTTACTTTGAATGACTTATGTTTTGTTCTATTGCCGGTTATATTGTTATGGATGATTTTCATCGGTATTTATGGGAATGCATATATTCAGAATGTCATTTCATCGGTTCAAGTGATTCTTTCGCCGTTGAATCCCTCATCTGGTTCGCTGATTTACATTAATTGGGAGACTTTGAAATATGCCATCATTGTACTTTTGTTTATGGTTGCATTTTTATGGAGCACAAAAATAACAAAGACATTTCCTTTACTGGGAGTTTTGTCAGTATTTGCAATATTGATGTTTGTGATTATTGATACGACTTTTTTCGGCTTAATAACACGTTATCATCGTGGTGTCCTTGATGGCTGGTCAAATCGTCCTCTGTGGTTTGCCGCTTTACTGGCGGCATCATATTTTTTATTCGTTTGTTACCTCATATTCAAAACAGTTAAGAAAAAACCATGGAGCAAATTTGAATTAGTTGCTCTTATCCTGTTTATTCCCTGTGTTATAGCCGCAATTAACAGCAACATTCTTTCCAATCTGGGCATGGGGACAGTACTCTACTCTTCTATCACGGCTGTGACGGCAGTAACATACATGATCTTGTCCATGGAGACCATCAAAAGAAGAACATACCTTGTGCAATTGGCTGTGATAACTTTGTTTTTTGCACCTTTTTACTATTCCACGGCATGGTCCGACTGGAAATTTACTTTTTTTGATGTGGCTCCTGAACAGATGAATGCCGAGATAGAAACAGGATTCGGTCGGGGTATTAAAACCAATCAGATTTATAAAAATTTATACGAGTGGATCAGTACAACGTCGCAAGCGTATTCGAATAAGGATGATTATGTGATTTCTTATATTGTATCACCGATGGTGCATATGATCGCCCGGCGCAGACCGGCACTCGATGAATCCCATATTCATTTTGCCGAGTATCCCGAAGATTATTATAATAAATCAATAGAGTTTATGAAAAGTCGTGGACGTAATCCGAAACTGGTTTATGTGTTTGAATCGATACCGGCCTTGCAGCCTATTGATCTGAAAGAATCGATGCGTTTATGGCAGGACAGACAAATTTCCTTTCCTTCCAATGATCCGATTACCCGATATGTTCTGGCCAATATGAAACAGGTTGATAGTTTCCCGCTTGCTGAAGATTTGGCCGTCAGATGTTTTCTTGATAATTCGTCCATGCCCGGTGTATTGAAAAATAAAATGAATATTAATCCGGCTAAGCCGAAATTTAATTAACTCAAGGGGGTCTTGTGCAAAAAGGCGGTGATCTTGATAACATCAAAAATACAAAGGCCTATCGTGAAATTTTGAGGAAACTTCATGAAACTCATGTTGAATACTGAGGTCTCATTATGAAAGATAAAATAAAATCCAGCCTGCTGCTGCCTTTTTTTATATCGTGTGGCATTTTTGTTGCGTTAGCCATATTCGGATGGTTCAAATTGCGCTACGGTTTTAATTTTACCGATGAAGGATGGCACATGACAGAAGCTTGGCGGCTTGCCGCCGGCGACGACTTTTTCCGTGACCATTTTACAGGCGCAATCAAATGTGTAACGTTGATTAATTTTCTCATTTTTAAGTTTTATCCCGATATAACATTGTTAGGTTTTCGGGAATTGCAATTTTATCTTACTATTGTTTCGCTGTTGTTCTTTAGTTTCGCTCTGTATAAAGTCAGCAAAGAGTTCTGGTTTCAGCCAATTGTATTTTCTCTGTTCGCGTTTACAGGACTTGAGCCTATGGGTGCGATCTCGAATCTTAACTATTATACTTATCCCCATATGTTTATTACACTCTACCTGGCCTTTTTCATCCTGGGATTGCAGCAGCAATCAGTTCTGTTGAAAAGAATCTTATATGTAACGGCAGGGATATTTTTATGGCTGATAAGTTTCAGTCTGCTTCATTTGAGTCTTGTCGTCATTTCGGTGGTCATATTGTTTATTGTTGTCAAAAAATTCCAATTAGAATTCCTTGATTTTACCCCGTTAGACCCATTCATCCCCGCTTTTCAAAGCGGGGATGAATGGGAAATGAAATTAAAGCAATCAAGAAAGCCCCGGTCTTTAGGCCGAGGTCTAACGGGGTTTACTTTGATGGATCTATGTTTTGTTTTGCTGCCGGTTGTGTTGTTGTGGATTATTTTTATCAGTATTTACGGGCAAGCTTATATTCAGAATGTCATTTCATCGATTCACTGGATACTTAATACTTCTCTTTACCCGGCCGGTTCGTTAATTAACATCGATTGGAATACCTTTAAATATGTCATCATTACACTGGTTTTTATAGTGGCCTTTTTATGGAGCACTAAAATAATGAGGACAATTCCTTTAATAATCGTCTTATTAATACTGGCAGTAATGATGTTTATGGCTATCGACACAGATTTATTCGGATTAATAAAACCTTATTATCACGGGTATTATAACGGCTGGTATAGCCGTCCGATGTGGTTTGCCACATTACTGGCATCGGCACATTTTTTGTTTGTCTGTTATTTCGTGTTCAAAATTGCCAGGAAAAAACCGTGGAGTAACTTTGAATTGCTTGCTCTTGTTCTCTTTATCTGCAGCATAATAATGGCTATCAACAGCAGCATTTTTTCCGCTTTGGGATTTCTGGCGGTGCTTCATTCTTCCATTCCGGCTGTAGCGGCAATGACATGCGTGATTTTATCCATGGAAACAATTAAGAAAAAAATCTATCTCGTCCAATTGGCTATTTTAATTTTGTTTTTTTCTCCTTTTTACTACACGACGGCGTGGTCCGATTGGAAATTTACCCTTTTTGATGTGGCTCCTGAACAGGCAAGCGCTGAAATAGAAACCGGATTCGGCAAGGGTATCAAGACCAATCAGGTTTATAAAAACTTATATGAGTGGATCAGTACGACATCACAAGCTTACTCCGGAAAAGATGATTATATAATTTCTTATGTCTCTTCTCCTATGGTGCATATGATTGCCCGACGAAGACCTGCTCTGGATGAATCGTTCCTTTTTTTTATGATAATACCGCAAGATTATCTTAGTGCATCAGTGGAATTCATGAAAAATCGGGGACGCAGTCCGAAACTTGTTTACGTGTTTGAAACAATGCCTGCTCTGCAGCCTGTTACACTGAAAGAATCGATGCGTTTATGGCAAAACAAAGAAATTTCTTTCCCCTCCGACGATGCCATTACTAAATATGTCCTTGCCAATATGACAATGATAGATAGTTTTACGATTCAAGATGGATTGATCATAAGATGCTTTCTTGATAATGCTTCTGTAGCAAGTGTTACCGGGAATAAACTGAAAATCAAATCTGCCAATTAAAATCTGAATTTGTTCATAAATTGATTTTTAACAACCTGTAGTCTTTTAATCTTCTAATAAAATAAAAAATCTGTTTGTGATTAATCAGTTTTGATAATCTTAAAAGAATTTTGGGTCTTAAATAAAATTTTCTGAAAGCAGTTGATTGCGCAGAAAGTAATTGCTTCCTGGTTATGCCCTCAGGTATCCATTCCGGTTCTTTATAGCTTTCTTTATTCCAGTTCGGAACAAATTTGCCTTGCAGTGTTTCCCACAATTCGGAGCCGGGTAAAACGTCTAAAATTATGAACTGTGCTCCTGATAATTTTGAATGGAGAGCGAAATTTATACTTTCTTCAATAGTAGATGCAGTCTCTCCCTGTAATCCAAAAATAAAAAATCCCTGACAGGCTATGCCGGCCTTATCTGCTATTTCAATTGCTCTTTCGATAGTTTCAATGGATTCCCTTTTTTTAGTGTTTTTTAAAATCTGAGGATTAGCGGATTCGATGCCATAAGTAAAATAATAACATCCGCTTTCCTTCATTAAGCGAACAATTTCTTCATCCACTTCATCGGCTCGTATTCCGTTGGGGCAAGCCCAATTAACATTGATTTTTCTTTCTATCAGCAGGCGACATATTTTTTCTATGTGATCTCTTCTTAAAGTCAAATTATCATCTTCAAAATGTATTTCTTTTACTTTAAAGGTTTTAACCAGATATTCGATTTCCGCGACGACGTTTTCCGGAGTTCTGAATCTTATTTTTCTGTCGAAAAATTGAGGACTGGTGCAGAATGTACATTCATAAGGGCAACCACGGCTGGTAATAATAACACCTACAGGAAAACCCTTCATTAAAGCTCCGTGTGGCGCTCTGGGGTAACTGCCCGGCTTCATTTGCTCCCAGTCAGGAAATGGCAGTTCATCAAGATCTTCTACTGTCGGTGATTTCACTATCATCTGTCGTTCGTTTTTTAAATTATTTAAAGAATAAACACCTTGAATATTGTCGTTTTGAAAATTTCTCTTGACTAATTCAAGAAACGATAGTTCTCCCTCACCGCACACAACATAATTGGCTTGCGAATCAATCAGTGTTTGATATGGCAAAAAAGTAGGGTGCGGGCCGCCGATAATAGTTATAATTTTATTTCTTTTTAATTCTTTGGATAATAAAACAGTATCTTTATAGAATGCTGTAAGGCAGGTTATTGCCACAGCGTCAGGTTTTAAGTCTAAAATCTTACCAGCCATTTGGTTCAGTTTTAGATTTTCCTTTAACCCGTCAATAATTACGGTATCTGTTCCGGATTTTTTTAAATATGAAGAAAGATAACCCAGTCCCAGCGGCGGTGTTATTATGTGACTTTTATAATTTGGTCTTACTAAGGCAATTTTCATCTCAGGCTTTTACGTTTCTTAATTTATATAATTGCTTTATTAATGTTAATCCTAGTCTGCCGATTTTTGCCGGAGAAATAGAAGAAATACCGGAAGATCGTTGAACAAAAGTAATATCCTGCCAGAATATTTTCTCCTTATTTTTTGTAATCATTACGGATAAAAGTGTATTGGGGAGAAAAAAATCTTCGGGAATTGCCGGTATATATTTACGAAGACGTTCAACTTTCATCAGGCGAAAAGGTGTATTGGCATCTTTTACAATGACCTTGAATATTATAAGAATTACGACTTTAAGTGTTTGGGAAACAAAGCGTCGAGCCACTCCGTCAGCGCGTTTCGATCGAGAGCCGATAATAAAATCATAATTGTTTCGCTTTTCCCAGAATTGCCAAAAATCGCAGGGTTTTGTTTGACCATCGGAATCTGTTTGAAAAATCCAGTCAGCATTATCGGCGATGGCATATTTATAAGCTAAGGTACATGTTGGTCCGTGTCCGGCGTTTTCTTTATTAACCACTACAAGGCTTGGATATCTGCTGCGGATGTTTTCTAAAACTCTTAACGTGTTATCTTTGCTTCCATCGTTAAATATAACCAGTTTACTGTCACGTCCGACTTTTTCAATGACTTTATGCCATTCATCCACAACATTGGCTATTGCCTTCTCTTCGTTATAGGCGGGCATGACAATGTAAAGTTTATCCATGATCATCTTATTACTTTATAAACATCTGCAAAATCAAGGAAATATTGGTCAACGACTTGTTCCGGGGATAATGTTATTTTAAAACTTTTATAAAAAATCTTTTGATAAAAAATATTCCTTGACAAGGTGAAGCAGCCTTTCTAAAATTAAAAAAAGTTTATAAAAAAATACGTTTATATTCTTATTATGGTGAATAGTATGGAAGTGATTTGCAAAAACTGTAAGTTCAAAAAAGATCACACCGATTATATCTTTGTCGGTACGGGCGGGTGACACACTGTCGGATCGGTTGAGGTCCGGAAATGCCCAAGGTGTGGGTATAAGATCGTAATTAGCGACGGAGAAATTCCTGATGTGAATCAAGGTGCAGCAGAAGACAGCGGCATCAAAATATGTTAAAGATGAGAACGACGTTCTTAATATGTCATGTCCGTTAAATCAGATACTTTTAAGTTGGTAATTCCTTTCCTTAAATAGTCTTAAACAGGCATCTACAACAGCATTATCGTAGAGGGTTTCTCTGTTTTTTTCAATCTCTTCCAATGCTGCCTCAATGCCAAGAGCGGGTCGATAGGGTCTGTGAGAAGCCATGGATTCCACTACGTCGGCTACAGCAATAATGCGTGATTCTAAAAGGGTTTCTTCAGAAACCAGCCCGTTTGGATAACCCGAACCGTTAATCCTTTCATGATGCTCCAGAACTATTCTGGCTACCGGCCACGGGAAGTCAATGTCTTTCAATATATCGTAACCGGATTTAGGATGGATTTTGATAAGACTGAATTCGATATCCGTCAGTTTTGCCGGTTTAATAAGAATTTCTGCAGGAACAGATATTTTGCCAAGATCATGGATAGAAGCGGCCATGCGAATACCATCAACTATATTGACGGGAAGGTTCAACTCTTCAGCAATAGCGCGGGCAAGATCAGCTACCCTTCGTTGATGACCGGCCGTATAGGGATCCCTCGTTTCGACTGTTGTGGTAAAGGCCTCAACGGTTGCCATCAAAGCCTTTCTTGTCCGTTCCTCTGCGAGTTTGCGTTCGGTAATATCATGAAGATTAATAAGGCCGCCGGTAATCACTGTACCATGTGTCAGGATGCTTCCCACAGCATCGAAGGTATGCCAGCTTCCATCCTTATGTTGAAGACGCACTTCAGCTCGCTGGATAGGAACATTTATATCTCCAAACGAGATGTTGACTGCGTTGGTTGCGATCATTAAGTCATCCGGATGAATACGCTCAAATATACTGTGCCCAATCCTTTCTTCAGGCTTAACCCCCAAAGCTTTTTCGATAGCCGGATTTTCATAGGTAATAGTTCCTTCATTATCAATGAGAACGACTATATCTGAGGATTGTTCTGTAAGGGTCCGGAACATCTGTTCTTCAAGACGTAATTTTTCTTCTGCCTGCCTGCGTTCGGTAATGTCCCTGCCAATGCACAAGATAGATAACGGCTTGCTGTCATCCCAGATTAAACTGAATTGAAATTCCAACCATAAGGTAGAGCCATCTTTAGCGCAAAACTCGAGTTCCAATGAATTCTTGGCAGCGTAAGATTGATCTGCCAATGCCTTGGGCATCTCCATAGTGAAAAAATTCATTGCCGATTGAAAAGATGTTGCCGTAAGGAGTTTCTTCATTGGAAGTTTCATAATCTCTTCGAAAGTGTATCCCAGTGATCTCTCCACAGAAGGGCTGACGTATGTCGGACTTAAGTTCATATCCAGGAGCCATACCTGGTCTTTCATGTTGTCGGCGAGTAATCGATACTGCATTTCGCTTTGTTTTAAAGCATCTTCCGCTATTTTTCGTTCGATCGAGTAAAGGATAGAACGGCAAAGCAAAGCACTGTTCATTTGTCCTTTAATCATATAATCCTGAGCGCCGGCCTTTACAGCCCTGATAGCAATGTCTTCATCGCTTAATCCTGTCTGAACGATGATAGGAATACGAGGTGCCATTGATAAGATCACATGGAGTGTATCAATTCCCTGAGAGTCAGGCAAACCAAGGTCAAGAAGAACGATATCAATGCTATTTTCTTTCAAATGCTCCACACCTTTGGAAAGCACACTGGCATGGACCAATTCGAAAGAAAAGCGGTTATCTTCTAACAACATTTCATGGGTCAACTTTACGTCGCCGGGATTGTCTTCGATTAACAAAACTTTAATGTGCTTACCGTTCATCCTATCCTCTTTATTTTGGCGGAAGTTTAACAATAGTGAGCCAGAAGCATTCAATTGCTTTGACGACTTCAATAAACTGACTAAGATTCAATGGTTTTGTGATATAACAATTTGCGTGAAGATTATAGGCTTTCAAAATATCTTCTTCAGCCTTGGAAACAGTTAAAATTACCACGGGAATGGTTTTTAAAATTTCATCATTTTTTATTTCATTTAATACTTCCCGCCCGTCTTTTTTGGGCAAGTTCAAATCTAGAAGAATCAAATCCGGTCGTATTGCATTTTTGAATTCACCTCTTTTAAAAAGAAAATCCATAGCTTCCACGCCATCGCGTACAACATGCAAGTTGTTCCTAACTTTTCCATTTGTGAGCGCATCCTGTGTTAATCTAATATCGCCCAGATTGTCTTCAACCAATAAAATTTCAATGGGTTTCAACATTTCAGCAATCATACATTCCCTCCTTGTATTGGAATTGTGAAGAAAATTTCTGCTCCTTTACCCGGCTCGGACTTGACCCATATATTTCCTCCATGCCGTTCCACGATCCTTTTGCAGATAGACAATCCGATTCCCGTTCCCGGATATTCCTCTCTGGCGTGCAGTCTTTGAAATATAACGAATATTCGATCATGATATTCCGAAGCGATGCCGATACCGTTGTCGCGAACGGAAAAAATCCACTTATCGGATTCCTGCCGCGTCGTTATATTAATAACCGGACGTTCGGCACTTCTAAATTTTATGGCATTACTAATCAGGTTCTGAAAAAGTTGTAGAATTTGCACTTCATCAGCCAGGAGGACAGGTAAGTCATCGTTGATTATAATAGCTTCATTTTCTTCAATTGAAGGACCTAAATTAACAAGCGCCTGCCCCAGAATAGAAGAAAAATCCGTAGGCTGAAAAGGTTTCCCCCGCGTACCAACGCGGGAATATATCAGCAAATCATTAATTAATCTTTGCATACGACTAGCCCCATCGACAATGAAGCCGATAAATTCATCTGCATCCTTTCCCAGCTTATCCTTGTATCTTTTTCCCAATAGTTCACTGAAGCTTGCCACCATGCGAAGAGGTTCCTGAAGGTCATGTGATGCAACATAAGCAAACTGTTGCAGCTCGGCATTCGATCGGGCCAGTTCCTCCATGGCAAATTTGAGCTTTTCTTGCGCTATCTTCCGATCAGTGATGTCGCGAAACGCACCCTGAATAACCTTACGACCGCCAAGGTTAATGATACTTGCTTTTATCTCTACATCTTTAATAGTGCTATCTTTTGTTATTACCTGGGTTTCCAGCACCTGATCTTGCATATCTGTTGCGTGATGCTGGAATGTTTCCGTAAACTGTTCCACAGAATCTTTATGTGGATGCAATATCCGTTGATGTTGTCCGATTAATTCTTTCTTTGATCGGCCAATAAGAGCAGTAGCGGCATAGTTACAATCCAAAATTTCGCCAGTAGAACTATCAGCTACAAAAATGGCATCATATGACTCTTCAAACAGTCTTCGCCACTTATCTTCAGAATCTCGTAAAGCCACTTCGGTTATCTTGCGCACAGTAATTTCCTGTTCGAGGTCTTTAGTGCGTTCCTTCACCTGGATTTCCAATCCGTTGCGTGCACTTTGCAGCTCAAAATCACGTATCTGAATCTGATCAATCATTTCATTAAAAGCATTGGCCAATGTTCCAATCTCGTCCTGGCTCTCTACTGTGGCTCGAATAGTATAGTCTCTCTTCTCAGATATGTCATTTGCAGTTGCTACTAAATGTAAAATGGGAGCAGATATCATTTTTTGTAGTCTTGAAGAAATCAAGAAAGCTAACAAGAGAGCGAGAATTAAAACACCGATGACAATTTCGGCGTACCGGCCTAGTTTAATCCACATTTCACTCAAATCAGACTCAATAAAAATCATTCCAATTTGTTCATTTTCATACATAATTCGTTTGAACAAAACCAGATTAGTTTCCTCAAAACGATATTCATCTGTTTGAATCTGCAAACTTTGTGGAAGATGCAGCCCTTTTATTGCGTTATCTTTACTGTAAGCTGCAAAGATCTGGCCGTTTTTTTTATAAATACCGGCAAGAATAACATGGGGTTTTGTTTTTAGCGGCTTTAAGGTTGCTTCCGCTGACATAGGGTCATCAAAAATTAATGCGGAAACGCTGTTGAAGCCGATGATATCAGCATAGATATTTAACTCACGCACCATGGCGTCCCGAAAAGTTACAATTTCGTAAATAACGAATGAAGTGCTTGTCAGCAACAGTGCGAAGACACTGACTAGCATGCTCAGCCGGACCACTTTTTTCTTAATGGAAAAATCCTTAAAATGAACCATTGGTTTTTTATTCCTGCTGAAATGACTTTTGCCCCATTAGACCCAGAAAGCCCCGCTTTTCAAAGCGGGGATAAATGGAAAGTGAAATTAAAGCAATCACGAAAGCCCCTGCCTTTAGGGCAAAGCCTAACGTGGTTTACTTGATAACAATCGCCAATTTCAAAAGTTGGGAACTCATTTTTAGTCCTGTCTTCTGCACCGCGTTTACATTGATTTCAAATCGCATATAATTTCCCACCATCCTGAAATTAATCATTCCACCACGATTGGCAAAATCCTGCATGTCACCCACCATTAATATCGGTGATTTATAAGCACGGTTTAACAACTCTGCCAGATAATCTTTCGCGGAATATCCAACAAATAAAATGTGGCAACCGGTAATATCCTCTATTCTGGAAAATTGTTTTATCAATATAGGCTTTTCGTGAAGAAATTTTCCCGAAACGATTTCCGTAAGGACTTGAGCAAAGTCATCATCATTATAGACACCAATAACAAAATATTTGCCTCCCATACGATCAGCAGGCCATTCAACAAACTTTCCAAAATTATAAATAAATGCCGCCTTTACCTGAGCTTCGGTGGGTTGTCCTTCTTCGGCAAATGTAAAATTGCTGTAACTCAAACATACCGAAAAAATTAGCGCAATGATCAGGCCATATTTAAAGAAAGCTTTGATAAATTTTGTCATAAGAGAAATCCTTATGTATTGCTTTTATTTTTCGTGGCAAATTGTTGATGTTTTACCATTGCCATTGCATTTTCAAATAAAAGCTGCGTGGAATTTCATTCTCTACGGAATTTTCCGGATGCTCATTGTCCAGCAGGTTTTGTCCTACCACCGACAGCTCGATATTCGGTTTAACCTTCCAGGCCAACCGGACATCGAGGCTGCAATAACTGGGGATGTCCAGGGTAGGGATATTGTCTACGTAGCGGAACATTGCACTCAGGTTCATGTTAGCCGGAAGATCTATGTAAGAACGTAAAATGCTCTGGTGCCGCGGTGTGGCCTTTTCCAGATCATCTATACTTCTCATATCGGTGCTGTCGGCGTCTTTAAATATATGCAAATAAAATATTGATTGGGAGGCGGTAAGACGCCACCATGTAAACGGTCTGTACTCCGCCGATATCTCCCCACCAAAGGTCTTAACCATCAATTTGTGATCCACATTGTATGGAACGACGTAGTGTGCCGGTGCCGGAGTTGTTTCTATGTAATAATGAGGGGAGGGAAGAGCATACTCTATACTAGGTGTTTCGAAGATGATATCGTAGTGGACAGCCGTATCGAGAGAAAACTTTGAGCCGAAAGTGATTCGGTGACCAAGTTCATAAGCAATCAAATCCTGAGGTTTATCGTTTAAATATATAACTCGTGAATATGCAGGAACAACACCTCCGACCAAGCCTCCGAAAGTCGTGTTTTGATACTCGTAATCGAAACGGGAAGGCGTCCTTACTGCCCGTGATGCGGCGGCCCAGAATGTCTGCTCACGGGTAGGCGTCCAAAGGAGACGAGCGCTGGGTTGGATTACAAATCCTGTCACATCGTTGTGTTCTATCTTGGAACCAAGGATAAAGTGTAAACGGTTTTTTACCAGCTCAATATCGTCTTGGATGAAGAAGCTGTAAAGGTTGAATGTTTCATCCTCGGGACGGAAAAAGGATGTATCAAGTCCTGATGTCTTGCTGTTAATGAAACGGTACCCCACCCCCCAGGTTATCTGTTGCCGCCAGATCCAGGGCAAGCGGTGCTGGAAATCAAAATCCACGATGTCAGTGTCGGAGTCATAGAGGATATCTCTGTGATTTACCTTATCATAGTAAATTTGAAACGCCAAGTCGGACTTCTCACTCAGCTTTCTTTGCCAGCGCGCAACGACATTGCCTCCGTAGGAATCCTCTTTATCTGCAAGGATCTGTGAATAAGGTGCGCTGTAAGACGAAACGCTGTCGTAAAGTCCTATCCTCGCGCTGTGAAAATCGCCATGAACAGTCAGGGAATCTTTTTCGGATAGATCCTTATCGACGCGGAAGCCCATCTGTCCCGTCTGCCATTCGTCATATTTGTCTCTATCGGGATTGTCATGATTGAGACCATCCCGATCAGAGTATTTGGCGTAAACGCGGTAATATAATCCCCTGTCGTTTTTTCCTCCATAACGGACGTTCCCGAATATCCTTTCTAAGGTTCCGGCGCCTAATGATACGAGCCCCCCCTGGGTATCCTTGGCGCTTTTAGTGATGACGTTGACGATGCCGGAGATGGCGTTTGCTCCCCAGTAGGTGCCGCCGGGTCCCCGAACGATCTCGATGCGTTCGACGTCCGACAGCATCACGTCGTTGTCCTCCCAGTAGACGCCGCCGAAAATCGGGGTATAGATGCTCCGGCCGTCAATCAGCACCAGAACAGTCCTCGTAAGTCGCGAGGCGGTACCGCGAACCGATATCGCCCACTTGTTGGAGTCGATGCGTTCCACGTCGACACCCGGCGCCATGCGCAGCGCCTCCGGGATACTGGTGGCGCCCGATCTTCGGATATCCTCATTGGTAATTACATATATTGCTGCCGGCGTATTAAAATATCTCTCTGGTTCTTTCGATACGAGTGTCACTTCAATATTCATGAGTTCTTCGATGCTCATCTCCGTTAGATCGTGACCGATTTTCGAACCTTTTGCAATTTCATAGGAGCAAACAGGATTTGCCAGAAAAATAATCAACAAAGGTAACGAGATAATTTGCCCATTAATTTTTTTATAATTTAATAATAGAGTTATAAACTGGCAGAATTTGGGAAGAATGGTGTTACGAAAAATATTTTTAAAAGGTTCCCCCGAATAATGTAAAAACTTTCTATAGATCAAAAAGCTTGGTATATCCATTCCATTCCCTCCACTTTCCTTATAATTCTATGCGTTAAGAAATTTATCCTTTCACAATCACACGGTAAAGAATTTCACTATCTTTAAAGGGATACTCAATTAGGTTGCTCAGGGCGAAGAAATTTCCAATGGGAATTGGTATGTCGAGACTGAAAAATAATTGATAAAGCACTGTTTTTTATAGTTATATTTTAATGATATTGGCACTAAATGTCAATGAAAACTTGGTTACTTAATATAACTTTATGACATGGAACAAACCGTATCCTTGCCATTCGCCTTGGCCTGATACATGAGCTGGTCAACGCGGTGGACGAAACCCTTCATGCCCTCATTCGTCTGGTACTGCCCACATCCGATACTAACGGTCATATGCACCTCTTTATCAGGCACCGGCATAAAAATTTCTTCCTTGAATTCAGTTCTGATTCTCTCCGCCGTAACAGCACCGCTCGTACTTCCAGTCATGGGCAGCAGGATGGTGAATTCCTCACCGCCGTAACGATAAGCGGAGTCCGTTTTACGCAGGCATCTTTTTATAACCTGGCCGAGTCGTGTGATAACTTTATCTCCCTCGATATGACCATAAGCGTCGTTATAGGCCTTAAAGTCATCCAGATCGAGCAGGATGAGAGTCAATGGTTGTCCATAGCGATTAGAACGACCTGTTTCCATTTGCAGTTGATCATAAAAATATCTTGTATTATAAAGCTGGCTAAGGCTGTCAGTAATACTGAGCTCTTTATATTTCTGTTCACTTTTTTTCAATTCTTTTTCCATATGTTTGTGTTCGACAAACCTCCCCAAACGCATAGCAACAGAGTTAATTAAATTGCGCTCTTCTTTTAGAAAAGGGCCTTCATCTTTCTCAGGCATTTCCTTCAGATATCGTACTTCTAATATGCCTACTTTTTTGCCTTGCACAATTAAATCGACTGACATTTTCCAGATTGTTTCTTGGAAATTGCCAGTCTTGAATTCTTGATCTCCAAAAGTAATTCGTGCACAGGCATATTCCGAAAAATAAAAAGCTTGCGTCAAGAAGTCGACGGACCACCGAAATGTTTCCTTAATCGTGTCTTTCATTTCAATTATCTCGCCGATGGCATAAAGACACCTCAATTCCTTGTTGCGTTCCCGGACCGCCACTTCCATCTTTTTCCGTTCGGAGATATCACGGGACAGGCCGTGGATCCCCATCAAGCTGCCCCTATCATCACGAATGCCACTGATGATGCTTTCCAGCCAGACAGTAGAACCGTTTTTATGGTAATATTCCAGCTCGATTTTTAAAGTCCTGTCAGGGTCGGCATTACCGTTTTTTTCACGTTCAAGTTCCTCAAACAACAAATTTTGTATTCGTGCAAAAGAATCGGGCGTTATTTGATCCGTAACATTTTGGGCCATACGCTCTTCCGTGGTGAATCCAAGCGTCTTTTTTATAGACGGGCTTACGTAAGTTGTCCGGAGATTCATGTCCAATATCCAGATGATATCTGTCATCTTTTCGGTCAGAAAACGATACTTGCTCTCGCTTTTCTTAAGCTCTGCCTCAGCCTGCTTACGCTCAGTTATGTCTTCCGCATGCAGGATGATTAGATCCGGCGGAACAAAGGCATATTGTACAGACATCTGTTTCCCCGGATAAAAATATTTCGAAGTAAGTTCCCGTCTGATGACTAAGTGTTCAGTGAAGCATCGCCTCATATCGTCAAGTAGCTGCGGCTGATCTTGAGAGAGAGCCTCCGCTCCTTTATCCAGGAAGTTGCAGACTTTATTGTCGGTAACGCTAATTGCAGCGAGATTAAAATCGATAAGAAAAAAGCTGTCCCCTCTTTTCTGCCATGTGAAGGTTGGTATTGGACCTTCCTGGAAAAGGATTTTCAATCGTTCTTCGCTTATGCGTAGCTCCTCCTTGATCCTTTTCCGTTCAATAGAATGAAGAATAGAGCGGCTAAGCAAGAAACTATTCATCTGTCCTTTAATTAGATAATCTTGGGCACCGGCTTTGACGGCTCTGATGGCAATCTCTTCATCATTCAAACCCGTCTGGATAATAATTGGAAGGTGCTCGGCTACAGATAAAATTGCGTGGAGCGTGTCAATCCCTTGAGAGTCAGGTAATCCGAGATCAAGAAGAATAACATCAATATTATCGTCTTTTAAACATTCTAATCCTTGTGAAAGATGATCGGCTTGAACAACTTCGAAAACGTTATGACTGTCTTCTGATAGCATCTCCCGAATAATCCTTATGTCGCCCGGATTATCCTCTATTAATAGAACCTTTATACGATTTTTTTTATTCATAATCCTATTGTCTGTGAAAAATATTTCATGTTTTTATTTATAATTATGTAATTTCGAAAAGTCAATTAGTCCTTTTTTATCTTAATTTTTCATTAAGAGATTTGTTTTTCTTTTGCTATCGCGGATTTTAAAGCAATTACATTAAAACTTTGTCTTCCGATAACTGCTGGGAGTGGTGCCTGTCCAATTCCTGAAGGCATGATAAAAATTCGCCACATCTTTGTAACCAAGTTCCGTGGCAATGCCTTCTATAGGCATATTCGTTGAAGAGATAAGTTCAAGAGCCTTTTTTTTCCGGATATCATTCAATAGATTTTTGTATGATATTCCCTCGGCGGCAAGGTGACGTCTTAAGGTTCTGGTTGACATGTTCAGCCTGCGGGCCAGTTTATCGAAACAAGGAGGTTCTTCATACGGGAACAGAAGTTCCTGTTGTATCCTGTCCAGTGTGGATTTCTGCTCGTGAAGACGCGCATAAGCCCGCTTGCAATCTTTTTCATAGGTATCCTTTGTGAGGGCATTGGCCAGAGGCAACCGGGCCGTCAAATAGTTTTTATCGAAAATCGCCTGATACTTGTCTGCGTTGAATGTGATGGGGCAGTTGAAAATGTCCTGATAAGCCTCGGTGTATTCAGGCCGTGGATAGGTCAGCGTTATCTCTTTCAAAACAAGGGGGGCACCAAGTGCATTGCAGCATAAAGTATATGCCGATACCAGATCGCGTTCGCACAGAAATCGTCTCAAATCTCCGAATACAATAAGTTCCTCACAACTCATAACAGCGAGGTTATCTTTTACGGTGAGTTCGTATTGGCAGTATGTCTGAGTAAGATCGATGTACCTGAACATAATGCTGATTGCATCAAGGAAAGTATCGCAAAAAATTGCCGGAATGGCCACCCTGCTCATGGCGCTGACATTGTGCAGCTTGCCTATTTCCAGTCCGATCTTTGGGTCCGGAATCAAGGAAATGGCTCTCCTGAAAATCTTCAATTCCTCTTCAGGGGTGATGAACATTTCAGGATCCGTCAGATCACCGGGACTAAGCTTACTGTTGTACAACAGAACCTCAGCGGGAATATTGAACTTTTTTGCATACTCGGCAAGTATTCTTGTGCTGTAGATGGAACGCTTAATATTAAGACGATCCGTTGATTTGAGATGAATCTTTACGGGATCGGGAGCTTTATTCATAAAGAACTCTCTATTTTTTTTCGGTCCGCTCGAGCAATTTAGAACCCTTGAAAACTCAAGATGAAGTTTATTTCATCTATCATCAGAAAGTTCAATTGTATCAGCATCTTCATCAATAAGGGTTCGGTTAATTAATAATTCATATACAGTCTATTCAGATAACATTGAATATGATTTGAGGACAATTGTAATGTGTTTACTGGCCATTAATTGTATACCATGATGACCGCAATTCACAACCGAATTGACCCCTGGCAATATTGTTTTGAGTATCCCTGTTTGCTACTTTAGCATCAACAATAAAATAAGGCAATATTGCAGGAGGAGCTATGGCGAGAGAGTACGTACAGGGATTACTCTACGATGAATTGCAGTCAAAGTGTGAGCAGATGCCGGATTTTCCTGTTGTTACCTTCGAAAACGGAGAGGGACTGGCGGATGAAGTCGTAACGTATAAGGATATTTTCCTGAACGGGTGTAAGATCGCAAAAGCCCTTAAGGTTGCAGGTATAGGTAAGGGAGATCGTTTCAGCCTGGTCATGCGCAACCACCCTGAATTTATTTATACCATGTTTGCAGCATCTATGACCGGTGTAGTAATTGTGCCCATCGATCCGCGGTCCAAAGGAAGCAAGCTTAGTTATCAGATCAATGATTCCAAATCAAAGGGCATCATCTACACCAGCGAGTTCAGCGACGACGTGGAGAAATCTCTTATAGAACTGAAAAACGTAAAGGTAATAGGCATATTGCACAAAGAGGGCTTCAAAAAGCCTGCAATGAATAATTATCCGTCTCTAAATGAGATCCTGGCAGGTCCTGAAGTTGGTCTACCCGACAATTTAAACCGGGAGATTAACACACCTTTCGAAGTCATCTATACTTCGGGCACTACGGGCGATCCAAAGGGAGTTGTGGTTAAATCTTACCGCCTGCCTATGTTTGTAATGCTTGCTCAGTTAGTATGGCAATATACTAAGGATGACAAGCTTTACACCGGACTTTCTCTGACCCATGGCAACGCCCAGTCTGTGACACTTGTGCCATCCTTAATGCTGAATATCCCCTCCGTCATCAGCCGCAAGTTTACCAAGAGTAGGCTCTGGGATATCTGCAGAAAACATGGTTGTACCATCTTCTCACTTTTAGGCGGCATGATGATGGGCATCTATAGTGAACCCAGGAGACCGAACGATGCCGATAATCCGGTGTGCAAGGTTTTGAGCGCAGGAACACCTCGAAGTATATGGGAAGATTTTGAAAAGCGTTTCAACGTGAAGATTCACGAGTGGTATGGAGCAGTGGAGGGTGGCTTTGCTCACAATCCTCCAGGTGAAGGTCCTATCGGCTCATTCGGTAAACCTATTGAAGGGGTTATGGAAATGAAGATAGTTCGTGAAGACGACTCCGAATGCGATCCTGGAGAGATCGGTGAACTCGTAGTAGTTCAGAAGTTGGAAAAGGTGGAAGTAGAGTACTTGGGCAACAAGAAAGCCTCCGAGGAAAAGACCCGCGGTGGTGTGCTCCGCACCGGTGATATGTGCCATAAAGACGAAAACGGATGGCTGTTCTTCGATTTCCGCAAGGGCGGAGGCTTAAGGCGCCAGGGCGACTTCATCCTGCCCGAGTATGTGGAGAAAGCAATAGCGGATCTCGGCTACGTGAGCGATGTCTGCGTCTATGGCATACCGGCTGAATCGGGAGCACCGGGAGAGAGCGACATCGTTGCCGCTGTTGTGCCTGCTCCAGGTGCGAAACTCGATATAAAGATCATTGCGAAAGAGCTCTCCAAGACCTTGGAAAAGGGATACGTACCTCAATATCTCCAAGTCATAGACGAGATACCCAAGACTGCCTCTGAGAAGAATCTGGACCGCGTGCTGCGAGACGAATTCCGCAAGGATGCAAGCAATGTATTTGTATTTTAGGAGATGCACCAATCACTAATATAGAGCGGATGTCATGGATTCATTTCAGGAACTCAAAGGGCTGAAGATATGAAATTAACAGAAATAAGATTTCACATAAAATATAAGGGGAGATACACATGCAAAATGTATACGTAATCGGTGTCGGCATGATACGGTTCGGCAAATACCTCGATGGATCTGTAAGAGGTATGGCTCAGGATGCTCTGAACGCAACTCTTACCGATGCTGCATTAGGGATAGAAGATCTGCAGGCCGCCTATGTGGCCAATTCTTTCTGGGGCATGTTTTCAAACCAGCATGCCATCCGCGGTGAGGTTATGCTTTGGGATTCGGGGCTTAAGGGCATACCTGTTGTGAACTGTGAGAATGCCTGCGCGGGAGGGTCCACAGCCTTCCACCTGGGATACACAGCCATCCTTTCCGGCATATATGACGTGGTACTAGCGCTCGGATCTGAGAAAATCAGCAATCGGAATAAAGCTCTTTCCCTGAGCGCATATGCCACTTGCATGGATGTGGAAAACTTTGAAAAACACATTAGCATGCTGATGGATCTTAACAAGATATTAAATTTCAAACTACCCGAAGGCGAAACCCCTCCGGGAGAAGGAAGAAGCATTTTTATGGATGCGTATGCCATGGGTGCGCGATGGCACATGAAGAAATACGGGTCCACAAAAAAACAACTCGCCGTGATCTGTTCTAAAAATCATTTGCACGGATCACTTAATCCTTATTCGCAGTTTCAGGAGGCCATGACTGTTGATGAAGTCATGAATGCCCGACCGGTGACCTATCCTCTCACAGTGCCCATGTGTGCACCGGTGGGAGATGGTGCCGCTGCAGCCATTCTTTGTTCAGAGAAATACCTGCGGAAACTTAAAAGCGCAAGACCGGTCAGAATCAGAGCATCTGTGCTCGGATCCGCAACCCATCGTGATCTTGAGGGGGAAGATATCGGAGAGAGACTTTCCAAAAAAGCCTACGAAATAGCAGGACTCGGACCGCAGGATATTGATCTGGCCGAACTTCATGATGCCACATCCTACGGGGAACTCCATCAGTTTGAGTGCATGGGATTTTGTGCTCCCGGCGAGGGCGGACCTTTTGCGGAATCCGGAGCGACAACACTCGGCGGCAAACTGCCGGTGAATACGAGCGGTGGGCTTGAGTGTAAGGGACATCCCATCGGTGCGTCCGGCCTTTCCCAGATCCACGAAGTTGTTACCCAACTCAGGGATGAGGCAGGAAAGCGTCAGGTCGATGGTGCGCGTATCGCCCTTACAGAAAACGGAGGAGGAAACCTCGGCGTAGAAGAGGCTTCCATGACCATCCATATATTTGAGAAGGTTTAGGGATCCGCGAAGCATCCTGATTCCTAAATTTGCCTCCCTTACAAGATAGGGAGGGGACGATAAATTAAGAAAGGAGGCAAACATGTCCGGTTCTTTTAGACCAAATAGGTTCAAGTATCTAAGCGATCCACCGGTTGTTACAAAACCATTTTCCATCAACGTTGACGAGGAGAAGTGCAATGGGTGCGGACAGTGCGTAAAACAATGTCCGTGCCAGACCATCATTCTTGTAGACAAAAAACCAACATTCAAAGGTCATCCGTACTACGGCGATATCTGTATCGCCTGCCACAGCTGTGAAGCAGTATGTCCCAAAGAGGCATTGAGCTTTCAGCACTTTTACCGTGTTGATGAAGGCAGGTGGGCTTACGATTTCATTTATCCCAAGAATCCCGGAGATGGTCTGCCTAATCCCCTCCACCTGGACAAACCGAAAAAACTCAAAGAAATAGAAGCCGAGCTCACAGGTACAGAAAAGGTCATTTATTACCGAAGATCTACCCGTGTATATAAAAACAAGCCTGTGCCGAAAGAGTTAATCTGCCGGGTACTTGAGGCCGGAAGATTTGCGCCGTCAGCCGGAAACTGTCAGGGATGGAAGTTCGTAGTGGTGACTGACAAAGTGCTCCTGAAAAATTTGAGCGATGTGGCCCTTAAGTTTCTGGGTCTGTTTCCCAAGATCTATAGCGGTAAAGATCCCGTGAGAAAAATGCTGAAGAACACCCTGGCGTTCGTCAAACCCAGCGGCATTGACCAGAGACCCATGGTTGCTATCCAGGGTCTTCTCACGCCGGTATCCGGTGAAAGTCCAGGTAATATGTTCTTTGATGCCCCTTGTGTTATTTTTCTTCTTACGCACCATCTCCATATTTCAGATCCGAATCTGGACATGGGAATCTGCGGACAGAATATGGTTTTGGCGGCCCATTCCCTGGGGCTGGGAACCTGCTATGTAGGATTCGCATCTACAGCGCTGAACATGGATCCTCTCACTAAGATGAAGTTTCATAAGAAGCTTGGCATCGAATGGCCTTACAATAGCGTAGCCACATGCTTCACGTTGGGTTATCCGGCAGTGCAGGTCGACAAACCGGTGGATCGTGAGTTTCCCCAAGTGCAGTGGGTGGAGTGATTAAAGGGATCATTGGATTATTCAAAACAATAAGGAGGATTTATGTTGGCAAGATCGGATGTAAAGTCATTCATATCAAGGTTTCCAAGTTTTGAGGATGAGACTCTTTCCATGTATTATGCGCCGCGGATGCCCAAGGCCATGATTAAGGAGACCGAGGAATTAATCGCGCTGGCACGCAAGTTCAATGATGAAGTCGCCAGGCCTTTGTGTCTCGAACTCGATCGCAAGACTCACGAAGACCCGGATTACTTCCCTGTGGAATTGGTGAAAAAAGCTAACGAATGGGGCTTCTATACTCTATGGATACCAAAACTCTTTGGGGGGAAGGGTTACAACATGCCATCTATCTCATATTTCCTGGAGGAGATTGGATCAGTTTGCCTCGGTATCGCTAATGTAATCGGCGTGCATTATCTCGGTATGACAGGTCTCATGATGTCGTGCAACGCGCGGGTGACAAAGAAAATTTTACATGAAGTCGTTGAAGGTGAGAAGAGAGGTGAACCGTGTCTCCTTTCATTCTCGATAACCGAGCCTAATGCAGGTACCGACGTGGAAGAGGTAGAACTTGAGGCAATGGGCAGACTGGGCTGCCATGCTAAAAAAGTCAAGGGAGGCTACATCGTCAATGGCAGCAAAATTTTCATCTCCATGGGACACCTTTCCAAATGGACTGTTCTCTATGCCTACACAGACCTGAAAAGAGGTGCTGATACCAAGGTATCCATGATGGTAAAAGTAGGGATGAAAGGATTTTCATTTGGCAGACACGAGAATAAGATGGGTCAGAGAATCTGTCCGGCCAGTGTGCTTAACTTTGAAGATTGCTTTGTGCCGGATGAGTATGTGTTGACCGATCCTGAATCTCTGAAATCCTTTACTAAACATCCTTCGCGCGATATGAACATGCGCCATATTGATTACGTCTTTTCTATTTCCCGTGCCGCAGTGGGTGCATTCGGCATCGGGGCTGCGCGCGGGGCATTTAATGCTGCTCTCAAGTATGCAAACGAAAGTGAAATCGACGGCAAACCTATGGTCACTTATGAGTGGGTACAGTGCCGGCTGGCCGAGATGTATGCCAATGTCAGACTCGGCAGGCTCACCTATCAGGAGGCAAATTATGCCAATCAGCACAGGGGTCCGTACAACCTTCTCCAGATGAAACCTATGTACTACTACTTAAAGTATATGCCGCTGTGGTTTTTCAACATAATCCTCGCTCCCCTGCTCAATAGGTCCATCGGGACATGGCTGATGAGCAAGTGGTACCTTGACTGGCAGAAGCCGGAGGATCAGAGCCTGACGACAGGCCTGGCTTCAATGGCCAAGTTTTGCTGCACGGATTTAGGGGTAAAAAACTGCCAGATGGCGCTTGAGCTTATGGGCAAGGCTGGTCTGAGGCAGGAGAACGGTGCGGAAAAGATACTGCGGGATGCCAAGCTCCTCCAGATCTATGAGGGCACGAATCAGCTCAACCGGATCAATCTTTTCAAATCCATTATTGCCCCTGCCGCTCCCAAGGCAACATTCTTTGAAGAATAAAGGAGGATACTATGCTGACCGCATTGAACAAAGACCTGAAACCGTTTGAAGAACTCATCACAAAATTTTCCAAAGACGAACTCAAACCGCATGTGGAGGAACATGACCGTTATCCTTTTGGTACTCTCGATACCAATATCATTGAGTCAGGCTTCCATAGGATATACGATCTGGGCTTTCTGGGCATCATGTTGCCCGAGAAGTACGCCGGTATCGGCCAGGGGATCAGCGCCATGTGCATGATGCTCGGCCACGTTGCCGAGGTGGATGCATCCTATTCTCTGATTATTTTCACGAGCGGCATGTCGCAGCAAATCATCCTGAACGCCGACGCAGACGGGATAGCAGAAAAGATATATCCGATAGCGAAAAACGCTCAGGAATATCTCGTTGCATTTCCATCATTCACCGATCCCGGTCAGGCCGCCGCTCTGCCACAGGCTTCATCTTCCGGAACGGGCTATACGCTGACAGGGAAACTCGATTATCTTGTCCTGGGCAATTTCTCGAAATGGGCTGTCATACCGGCCAGAACTACCGACAGTAAGAGCTATTCATTTTTTCTGGTAGACCTGAATGACAAAGGGGTCAGAAAAAGCAATGCCATCTTCAGTCTTGGACTCCATGCCTGCCCCATCATTGATATTACCCTCAATGGAGTTAGTGCTCAGATCATTGGTGGGGAAGGTAAAGGAGAAAAATATTTTGAAGCCACCTCTAGAATTATGCACGTGGCTGCTGCGGCCATCAATGCCGGTATCATGAGAGGCTCTCTCAAGGAAGCCATTGACTACACAAAGGAGCGGGAACAAGGCGGTAAACTTGTCATTAACTGGTCGGAAGTAAGGATGCTCCTGGCCAATATGGCAGTCAAGTCGAAGGCTGCCGAACTATGTGTGACCCAGACCTGCAAGGCCATCGACGAAAAATTGAAAGACTGGGGACAGATAAGCATCGCTTCCACTCTGCATGTCCATGATCTGGCGTGTGAGGTCGTTACTGACGGTGTCCAATTACTGGGCGGCAACGGGTACATGAAAGACTATGGTCAGGAAAAAAGATATCGCGATGCCAGACAGGTCCAGGCACTCCTTGGTTTGGTTCCGCTTAAGAAGCTGGCGCTTATCAAGGAAATAATCGCATAGGCGTCGGTAGTGAAAGCATGAAGCTTTTTATGTAGGTGTTCCGGGATATTTCAGATAGAGGCTTGTCCTCTACCTTAGGGACAAGCCTGAAACAAAGTACATTACCAGGATTGGGAATTAAACGCAGATTATGGTTTCTTGAATTTTGTCTTTGCGCTTTTTAGCAGCGATTATACATTTACGAACTTGAGCCGGCCAGACCTGCTCTTGAAATTCTATTAAATAGAAATTCACGACCAAAAGTCCCGACCACGTATCAAGAGAAACAGAAACCAAAATTAGAAGTAGTGTAAGTAATAGGAATTGTTAGACAAGACTTGGTAGTCCCACGGGGACTTGAACCCCGGTTTCCGGCGTGAGAGGCCAGCGTCCTAACCACTAGACGATGGGACCGTGGATTACTGACCGGTTGTATTTCTGCCGGTCATATTTGAGGGTTGAATATCTATTTAATCAGACTATAAAAGTCAAGGTAAAATTAGGAAAGATTTGACTTTTTATAAAGCATTTAACAATTAATTTTGTGTTTCAATATAGTTTATTGCGTTTTGTATTCTTCTGCAAACACGTTCTTTTCCTAATGTAGTCATTACTTCGTCAATGCCTGGGCTTACGGTTTTTCCGGTTAATGCAACACGCAGAGGTTGTGCGATTATTTTAAACTTTATATTTTTCTCCTTTGTGAAATTTATTAAAAATATTTCAATATCTTCTTTGCTAAAATTCTGAACGGTAGAGATTGTTTCGACCAATGCCCTCAAATGAGGTGATACATCGGTTGTCAGGAATTTTTTAGCTGCCTGCTCTTCGTATTTAATTTCATCGGTAAAATAGAAATTCGCCATAGATGCCAGTTCTGTTAAAGTTTTTGCCCGCGGTTGTAAATCGGCAATTACTTTTCGTGTAAAATCGGCATCGTCTGTATTAATTCCGGTAGGCCACAGAGGTTTCATTTCTTCTTTTAGCCGCTCAGTAGAGGCCTCCTTTATATAGTGAGCGTTAAGCCAGAGGAGTTTTTCAGGATTGAAAACGGCCGGTGATTTACCAACGGCATCCAGATCGAAGAGATCAATCAAATCTTTTTGTGAAAATATTTCCTGATCGCCGTGAGCCCAGCCGAGACGAACGAGATAGTTAACCAGCGCTTCCGGCAAAAATCCCATTTCTTTGTAGGCCATGACCGAAGTTGCACCATGGCGTTTGCTGAGGCGTGTCTTGTCGCTTCCCAGAATCATGGGAACATGAGCGAATTTGGGAACGTCAAATCCCAGCGCCTGATACATTAGAATCTGGCGCGGTGTATTGTTGACATGGTCATCGCCACGAATTACGTGAGTGATGTTCATGAGAGCATCATCTATGACAACGGCAAAGTTATAAGTGGGATATCCGTCACCTCTTTCTATTATCAAATCGTCAAGTTCTTCATTGTTGAAAATTACGTTACCTTTTATAATATCTTCCACAATGGTAACGCCTGATTGCTCGCCACGGAAACGGACAACGCTGCCGGGAGTTTTCTTTAAATTTTTATCACGGCAGGTGCCGTCATATTTGGGTTTTTTACCTGTTGCCAAAGCTTGTTTTCTTTTTTCTTCCAGTTCTTCTGGGCTACAGGTGCAATAGTAAGCCTTTCCTTCATTGATTAATTTTTGCACCATTTCTCTATGCAATTCAACACGGTGAGCCTGAAAATAAGGACCTTCGTCCCAATTTAATCCCAGCCAGGTCATTGCATCAAGAATAGCCTTTGTTGATTCGTCAGTGGAACGTTGCTGATCGGTGTCTTCGATCCTTAAAATAAATTCTCCGTCATGATGACGGGTATAAAGCCAGTTAAAAAGAGCGGTTCGCGCTCCGCCGATATGTAAATAACCGGTCGGTGAAGGGGCGAAACGGGTTCTGATTTTTTCCATCATTTTATTTTCCTTATTTTTTGTAGCTTTATAGGATTTAGATGGGCTTTTTGTCAAGCAACATGATTTTTAATCCATTAATTTTGTTAATAAATGTAATTTCTGCTTTGACTATAAATATGAAAAGAGACTTTTATCTTAAACATTTGTGGGCTTATGAAGCGAAAAGATGATGCAGGTAATGAAAACGATTTAGACTTTTCTACTTAATCCATTGATAATTTAGCAAATTATACTTGACAAGGCAGAAAAATTATAATTTACTTCATCGATTAATTATCAGGCAAAGTTTTTTAAAGTAAGTAGATATTAAATGGCTAATTCTTTGAAAATTAACGTGTTTCTCGTTCCGGAAGAGGGGCAGCGTTTCGTATTTTCGGAAGGGGACGCATGGTTTCAGGGGTGCTTCAGGGATGACGAAAAGCCTGGTTTCTTCCTGGAAAAGATTGATGTAGATTGTCTGATAACAGTAACTTCGGGCACGGTTTTTATTAAAGGTTCATTTTCTGCACTTATTAATATTTGCTGCAGCCGTTGTTTGGAACGCGCAAATTTGCCGATTGGCAGCGATTTTACTTATACGTTGATTCCCGCGAAAGCTGAAACAAGGGAAGACTTGGAACTTACGCCGGAAGAACTGGAAACAAGTTATTATCAAGGTGATTTTATTGATTTAACGCCTATTATTTTTGAACAGATAATTTTACAGATACCGATGAAAGCGCTTTGTAGTGAAGAATGTAAGGGATTGTGCCCTAATTGCGGCGTAAACCTGAACACTTCTTCTTGTAATTGTAAATTAAATGTTGTTAACGATCGTATTGCTGTGTTAAAAAATTTTAGAATAAAAAATTAATTATTAAAGAAGGATAATTTATGCCAAATCCGGTAAAGAGACATTCCAAAACCAGGCGTAATCAAAGAAGAGCGAATGATTTCTTAAAGTCGCCTTCATTGTCTTTATGTCCCCAATGCAATGAGCCGAAACTGCCTCATCGCATTTGCCCGACGTGTGAAACATATAAGGGTAGAGAATACAGAAAAGCAGAAAAGAATGCCTAGCATTATAAAGAATAATAGTATTTTGAGGGCAGCGTGTGTATAGTACATAGCGATGCACGCAATGCTGTAATTATCGGCAATTACTCAGTGTCGGAATTTGCGATTGAGAAAAATTTATCAAGTCGCGACAGTTATTCTCAACTGCAAGCCGGGTGTTTTTGCGGTAAAAAAACGTTTGCGGTATTTTCAGAATTGCAGTTTCATTAATATAGGCTGGAGGAGGAATTTGCATGACATTAGAGGAAAAAGTCATTAAACTCATTGTGGACCAACTGGATGTAACCAAAGAACAATGTGTTTTGGAAGCTTCTTTTATTGACGATTTAGGGGCGGACTCTTTGGATATTGTTGAATTACTCATGGAAATGGAAGAAGCTTTTGGTGTGGAGATAGAAGACGAAGAGCTCGAAAAAATTGTTACAATTAAAGATGTAATTGATTTTCTTAAGCAAAAAGGCGTCAATTAGTTTACCATACAGGATTTTAACCAATGAAAAGGCGTGTTGTTGTAACAGGTCTTGGGGCGCTGACTCCTTTGGGAAATTCAGTTAACCAGACATGGGAAAGCGCAGTTACTGGTAAATCCGGTATCGGCCCTATCACAAAATTTGATAGTAGTTCTTATAAATCCCAAATTGCTGGTGAGATAAAAAATTTTGATGCCGCACAATTTGTTAACAAACAAGAATTGCGTCGCTACGATGATTTTATTCTTTATGCCATAGCATCTTCAGAAATGGCTATGGCGGATGCCAAATTGACAATCGGTCCGGAACTCTCCGAGCGAACCGGTGTGATAATTGGTTCAGCGATAGGCGGTTTGTCAACGATAGAAGAAGAATTTGAACTCTTGCTTAATCATAATAATCCCCGCAAAATTCCCACTTTTATAGTTCCGGCAATTCTTGCTAATTTAGCTTCAGGTAACGTTTCCATAAGGTTTGGAGCAAAGGGCCCTATCAATTGTCCAGTTACAGCCTGTGCTGCGGGAACATCGGCCATAGGCGATGCTTATAAAACAATTGTCTATGGGGATGCCGATATAATGATTACCGGTGGGGTCGAAGCAGCAATAACTAGAATGGCTGTGGGCGGTTTTTCCGCGATGCGGGCACTCTCGCAGAGAAATGATGAACCGCAAAAAGCCAGTCGCCCGTTTGATAAAGACCGTGATGGTTTTGTTATTGCAGAGGGTTGTGGTATAATTATTCTGGAGGAATTATCCGTCGCTCTCAACAGGGGTGCACGTATTTACGCGGAACTTGCCGGTTACGGATGCACATCCGATGCTTATCACGTGGCGGCTCCACCGCCTGGTCATGAAGGTGCTGCCCGCAGTATGCGAATTGCCATAAAAGAAGCCGGTTTAAATCCTGAAGATATTGATTATATCAATGCTCACGGCACCTCAACGCCGCTCAATGATTTATATGAAACTCAGGCCATAAACTTTCTCTTTGGAGAACATGTCAAAAAGCTCATGGTCAGTTCCACAAAATCCATGACCGGTCATATGCTGGGAGCGACAGGAGGAGTGGAAGCAATCTTTGCAGTCAAATCTTTGCATGAGAATATCATTCCGCCCACGATTAATCTGGATAATCCCGGCGAAGAATGTAATCTTGATTATGTGCCTAACGTTTCCCGACGTAAAGAAATAAATACTGCCATGTCCAACACTTTTGGTTTTGGCGGTGTAAATGCCGTTTTATTATTTAAGAAGTATAGTGAGTCCCAAGTTTCAGAAGAGTAGTGCGCTGAAATTTGTTGGACGAACTATCCCCTGAACGAAGCGAATGGGGATTTTGAAAAAAAATTAAAGTAGAATTTAAGAACGAAAGAGAGAATACTTTTCATGTCTTTTTTAGAAAAAGTCGATTTGGAAGTGAACCATGCCATTGATCTGGAAACACGACGGCAGGCCGGTAAAATTGAACTCATAGCATCTGAAAATTTTGTCAGTGAAGCGGTACTGGAAGCTCAGGGTTCCGTTATGACCAATAAGTATGCGGAAGGTTATCCGGGGAAACGTTATTACGGCGGCTGTGAGTATGTTGATATTGTCGAAAATCTGGCAATTGACCGTTGTATACAACTTTTTGGAGCCGATCATGTGAATGTTCAGCCGCATTCGGGAACGCAGGCGAATATGGCTGTATATTTTGCTGTGGCACAGCCCGGAGATACGATTCTGGGAATGAATCTTTCTCATGGAGGCCATCTCTCTCATGGCAGTCCGGCCAATTTTTCCGGTAAATTTTATAAAATTGTTCCTTATGGCGTCAGCAAAGAGACAGAGATAATTGATTTCGATGAAGTCGAAAAGCTCGCCAAGGAACATAAACCAAAAATGATTATTGTCGGTGCCAGCGCTTATCCACGAACAATTGATTTTCAGAAGTTCCGCGATATTGCCGATGAAGTCGGTACGGTGATTATGGCGGACATCGCTCATATCGCTGGACTTGTCTGCACGGGACTGCATCCTTCGCCGGTTCCGGTTTGCGAATATGTTACGACCACAACGCACAAAACTTTACGCGGTCCGCGCGGTGGTGTGGTGATGTGCAAGGAAGCGTACGCCAAGACTCTCAACAGTAGAGTTTTCCCCGGTATGCAGGGCGGTCCATTAATGCATATAATTGCCGCCAAAGCAGTTGCTTTCAAAGAGGCACTTCAGCCGGAATTTAAGGAATATCAGAAACAGATAATCAAAAACGCGCAGGCCATGGCGGATGAATTGAAAAATCAGGGATTCAGGCTTGTTTCCGGAGGAACCGACAATCATCTGATGCTGGTTGATTTAACCGATAAAAATGTTACCGGAAAAGACGCCCAGGAAGCGCTGGATCGTGCCTTTATCACCGTCAATAAAAACGGCATTCCCTTTGATACCAAAAGTCCTCAGGTAACCAGCGGGATAAGAGTAGGTACTCCGGCGGTGACGACCAGAGGTATGAAGGAAAATGAAATGCGCTTAATTGCTTCCTATATTGCCGATGTAATTAAAGACATTAATAATGAGCAAAAAATTAAAGCTGCTGCTGAAAAGGTAAAAATTCTTTGCAATCAGTTTCCCCTTTATCAGGGTAGAATTAAAAACGCATAAACATAAATGAAAAACAAATTCTGGAAAGCGTGCAATTATGGCCACTAAAAAATCATCTCCCGAAGGTTCACCGGGGAAAAATAAAAAAAGGCCCGATTGGGATAATTACTTTCTGGATATTGTCGAGCTAGTTTCCAAACGCAGTACCTGTTGCCGTAGATCAGTTGGCGCCGGATTGGTAAGAGACAGCAGAATTCTGGCGACCGGCTATAATGGTGCTCCATCACACTTGCAGCATTGCCTTGATATCGGTTGTCTTCGTGAACAGTTAAAAGTCCCTTCCGGTGAACGTCATGAATTATGCCGCGGACTGCATGCGGAACAAAATGCGATTATTCAGGCAGCTCTCCATGGAGTCAGCACCAGGGGAGCAACGCTTTACTGTACTAATCATCCTTGTGTTATATGTGCAAAAATGATTATCAATGCAGGAATTATCCGCATAGTAATTCGCGACGGCTATCACGACAAACTGGCTGCCGAGATGTTGAAAGAGGCAGGAATAAGTGTGAAACAGATCTAAACTTAAGAAAAAAGCAAGTTAATTAGAATAATGAAGTGTCCGTTTTGTGGTCATACTGAAAATAAGGTTATTGATTCGCGCATAAGCAAAGACGGCAAGGCAGTGCGTCGTCGCCGTGAATGTCTGGGGTGTACAAAACGCTTTACCACATATGAATATGTGGAAGATGTTCTGCCGATGGTTGTAAAGAAAGACGGTCGCCGTGAACAATTTGACCGGCAAAAAATAATAAACGGTATAAAAAAGGCCTGTGAGAAGCGTCCGATCAGCATGGAGTCGATAGATAGACTTGTTGAAAATGTGGAACAGGCCTGTCAGGAACTGCAAACAGAAGAAATTTCTTCCACGCTTATCGGTGAAAAAATAATGAGTGAGTTAAAAAATTTCGATGGTGTTGCCTATGTCCGGTTTGCTTCTGTGTACCGGCAATTTCGCGATGTTGGCGAATTCATGTCCGAGTTAAAGGATTTATTAAGCAAAGGTAAAAAATAAATTATGTTTACCGGAATTGTGGAAGGTATAGGCAGGATAAAACGTCTGACAGCAAAAGACGCTGATGCCATCATCGAAATTGAAACCGATATAAATCTTACGGATGTTTCCATCGGAGACAGTATCGCCGTAAACGGTGCCTGTCTTACAGTTATCTCAAAAGATCGACAAATTTTTCAGGCTGATGTTTCTGCTGAAACGCTTTCCAGAACAACACTCAAATTATTAAAGGCCGGACACAAGGTTAATCTCGAAAAATCACTGAGAGTTGGCGGTTTTGTCGGCGGTCATTTCGTTTTAGGTCATGTTGATGCAACCAGCAGAATTCTTTCCCAGACCAAGAAGTCCGGTTCTCTGATTCTGGCTGTGGAAATGAATGAAAACATCTCCCGTTATATTGTGGAAAAAGGTTCGGTGGCCCTGGATGGAATCAGTCTTACCGTGAACAAACTTGAAAAAAGCCGGTTTTATGTTAATATAATTCCCCACACGGCGGCCAACACCACGCTGGTGATGAAAAAAGAAGCCGATCTGGTGAATATAGAAACGGACATTCTAGGTAAATATGTTGAAAAATTATTACAGTCTTCGCGGGGAATAGATAAAAATTTCCTGGCCGAGTATGGTTTTTTAGATAAGTAAAGGGAATATAATGGCAATTAGCACTATAAAAGAAGCAATTGAAGATATCAAAAACGGAAAAATGATAATTCTTGTTGATGATGAAGATCGCGAAAACGAAGGTGATCTCTGCATGGCAGCTCAGTTTGCAACAGCAAAAACAATCAATTTTATGGCCCGCTACGGGCGTGGGTTGATATGTTTAACCTTGAATGAAGAAACTGCAGATAAACTTAATTTGAAACCGATGGTACAGGACAATCAGGCTCGTTTCGGGACAGCATTTACTATCTCCATTGAAGCGCGCCACGGGATAACAACAGGAATTTCCGCTGCGGACAGGGCGACCACAATTCAGGCTGCCGTAAATCCGAAAGCGCAGCCGGAAGATTTAGTCAGTCCCGGGCATGTATTTCCTATTCGTGCAAAAAATGGCGGTGTTTTAGTGCGCACAGGTCAGACAGAAGGGTCTGTGGATTTATGCCGGTTGGCCGGTTTGTCACCGGCTGGTGTGATTTGTGAAATCATGAAAGATGACGGTACAATGGCCAGAATGCCGGATCTGGAAGTTTTTGCCAGGGATCATCATTTAAAAATAGTAACTATTGCCGATCTTATTGATTATCGTATGCAGAATGAATCACTTATCAGGCGCATGGCTGAGGCGACAATTCCAACCCGCTACGGCGGAGATTTTAAGATGATCGTTTACGAAAACGATGTTGATGATTGGCAGCATATTGCTTTGGTTAAAGGTGAAATTAAAGAAGACGATGAAGTACTGGTACGCGTACATTCAGAATGCTTCACCGGTGATATTTTGGGTTCTCAAAGATGTGATTGCGGCGATCAGCTCCATCGTGCGATGAGCATGGTGGAAAAAGAAGGAAAAGGTGTTATAGTATATATGCGTCAGGAAGGTCGGGGTATCGGTCTGGTCAATAAAATCAAAGCCTACGCTCTGCAGGAAGAAGGCAAGGATACAGTTGAAGCCAATATCGAGCTTGGATTTAAAGCGGATTTAAGAGAATACGGGATCGGAGCACAAATTCTTGTTGATCTGGGAGTACACAAGATGAGGTTGTTGACCAATAATCCCAAAAAGATAGTCGGATTGGAAGGGTATGATATAGAAATTACGGAACGTGTTCCGATAGAAATAGACCCAAACGAAAAAAATATGCATTACATGAAAACAAAGAAAAAGAAGATGGGACATCTTTTGAAAATATAAAATTTTCTTCAGCTGTCATTCCCGCGCAGGCGGGAATCCAGTTTTAATATTAATAGACAAAAATTGTTTTTTACGGGGTTATAAAAATCAAATACAAGGATGGTAATAAACAATGCCGAAAATAATTGAAGGAAAAATCGTTGCGAAAGGAATGAAGTTTGGCATCGTGGCCAGCCGTTTTAACGATTTTATTTGCAGCAGGTTGATTGAAGGAACCATTGACGCTTTGATGAGAGCGGGAACGGAAGACAAAGACATTTCTATTTATAAGGTTCCAGGTTCTTTTGAATTGCCGTTAACGGCAAAAAAACTGGCCAAGAGCGGCCGTTTTGATGCCATAATCTGCTTGGGCGCGATAATCCGCGGCGCGACTCCGCATTTTGAGTATATAAGTGCCGAAGTATCCAAAGGCATTGCCATCGTTGGTTTGGAAACAGGCGTTCCTGTGGTTTTCGGCGTATTGACAACTGATACAATTGAACAGGCAATTGAGCGTGCCGGTACAAAATCGGGAAACAAAGGTGCTGATGCGGCCATGACAGCAATAGAAATAGTTGACTTATTCAAAAAGATTTAAAATTTAAATGCCATTTGTTGCGGCAAAAGCATCAAAATAATGTTGGATTGTGATAAGTTCTCTGAGGTTTGATAATTAAATGCGTGGGCGTAGAAAGGCACGGGAAATTGCCTTGCAGGTTCTTTACGGTCTTAATTTTGTGAATATTGACGTGCAAGAGGCTTTAGATCTTTTCTGGGGTAACTTTGTTGCTCCCAAAGCTGCTAAAGAATTTGCGGCATTTCTGGTTCAGGGTATATGCGAACACAAGGAGGAACTGGATAAGCTTATTGCCGGCTGTTCGGATAACTGGTCTCTGGGACGCATGTCCAGAGTGGATATAAATATTTTACGTCTGGCAGTTTTTGAGTTTCTCTATTGTGATGATATTCCTCCGAAAGTTACTTTGAATGAAGCAGTCGATTTAGGAAAGATTTTCGGTTCGGAAAATTCCGGCTCTTTTATCAACGGTATATTAGACGCTCTTAACCTGCAATTAAATAGTAAAAATGCAGCTAACCATCTCGACAGAAAATCCTGACCTTCCCAAACATGAATGTCTTGTTCTGGGCATTTTTGCGGATGAAAAACCACCCCGTGGAACAAACGGTTTAATTGATTGGCGCCTTAACGGTATGATTTCCAGGGAAATAAAAGAGGGAAGAATCAATGGAACGTTCGAAGAAAAAACGGTTATTCCATTTCCTAGGCGAATTGGCGCCGAGATTCTTTTCCTGTTTGGTTTAGGAAATACATCAGATATTAATTACGATAAAATTTATAATGCCGCCTACCTTATTGCGGAAGCCGTTTATGGAATGTCCAAGCATAGCCTTGCTTTTGTTCTTTGTGGGGAAGGTCGGACTGGCCTTGTCATTGCGAATATTGTGGAAGCAATGATTACAGGAATATTTGATTTTATATCGACGGATATAGAAAAAATTTCCAGCATGAATTGTTGTCTGGTCGCTCCTCCTCCTCATTTTAAAGAAGTGTCGTTAGGAATTCAGCAATTTAAAGCAAATGTCAACGATAAAGGTTCTGTAGATATTAGTGCGTTAGAAAATAGTTTCACCTGATACCAATTCGCTTTCTTCGGCTAACTTTGTTGGCATCGTCGTCGGCTTCCTCAACGTATATGAAATACGCCTCGTCGCCTCCTTCTTGCCGCCTCGTTATCCTTTGAAATCGAAATGGTATGATACTTTCTTTAACCATTATTTCTCAACAGTCAAAGGCAGACCCCTTTGCCCTCGGACAGAGCCGGGGCTTGATAATTCGATTATAGTTTTGTCAGCCATCCTTTCCCTTGCAAATGTATGCCTGCCTTCATAGTGGCCAGAAAAGTTGAACGAAGGGCATCACTTAAGAGGGCTTTTTTAACAGAAGGTATTCTCAGGAATCCTCCTACAAACCCGCGCATGAAATCCTGTGTTTTGCTCTGGGGATTGTCAAAAATATGATTTTGTAAATTACCCGCTTTGAGTGCCTGCAGGATAATCCTTTCGAAGGTTGTTTCAGGTGTAATAACACGTTTTTCACGTTGAACGAGTTTCATTGCATTTGTAGGGCATGCTAGAGCGCAAACGCCGCAGCCAATACAGAAGTCTTTGTTTATTATGGCGTCCTTTTTATTTTTTGTTTGTGGTTTTTCAATAGCAACCATTTGGATGGCATCGATCTTACAAGCCTTGGCACATTTTCCGCATCCATTGCACAAGTTTTCATCAATTTCGGCGATGAAATTGGATGTTACGACTACATTGGGGTAACCGAATTTGGAAATTCCCAGCAGGATATTACAGCAACATCCGCAACAATGGCATATAAAAGTGATATTTTTCTTGACATTGTCGGCATTAAGAACCAAGCCTAATTCTTTTGACCGGGCAAAATTCTCCAGCATTTCTGTTTTGGAAACTTCTCTTGCCAAATTGTTCCTGATGAGATAGTCTGCCCCGAAACCAAACGACGAACATGTATCCAGAGGAACATCGCATTCTTTTTTGTCAATATGGTGTTTTTCATGTCGACAGGAACATAATCCTATTGAAAATTTATTGAAGGATTCGATGATCGATGTAGCCTTTTCGTAATCCAGAACTTCGACATAATCTTCATCCAGAATAGTATCTTCATGAGGGAGTGTCCGTGCAACAGATACCTTATGTCCGTCTTTGCAGTTTTCTGCATAAAAAACTCCACTATCACCTTGGAGATATTGATGAAATAGTTTTGCCCATTCTTTGGAATTAAGATCGGCACCGTTTCTCATCATCGTAAATTCAAATATGCCAATGATCATAGGTGAGATCATATAATTGTATGTGTCGTTCGCCCAGATATCGATGATCAAGCCTTTGGTACATAAACCATCCAATATCTTTCGTAATTTTATAGGTTCAATTTTTGTTATTTTTTGGATACGTTCGAAGCTTGATAGAACATAGGGCATCTTAACAATAACTTCAGCTTCTTCCTGTGTGTAAAGAGTTTTGAAAATGTTGTAAATCGCATCATTCCATGGCGCCTTAACTGTCAAATTGTCAATCTTCTCTCCCAGCTTTTTATAAATGTCCTTCCCAACTAGATGTCCCATAAAAAGCTCCTTTTTAACTTTAGAATTTTTCTACAGGTTAATTTCCTATCAATGAACCGTCATTTCAAAACGCTTACGGATACTTTTGACTAAAATAACATCCGAAGCCTGTCCATGTGTGGCTTCAGCGCGTGAACAGCTAAAGATATGGTTGCCAATTTTCCGTATGAGAGATTTCTTTTTATATTATATCGAACATGCGTTATAAAAAGCATAATGATAATTATTTGTCAAGATATTTTTGATTCGCAGACGTATAATTTCTCCACGGAGCCGCTAGAAAAAATATATATACAAGAAAAGGAACGTAATTATATCAAGTAATATATTGGTAATATTGTGTTATTAAATAGGCCTTCAGAAATCATTCCAAGATTGAAGAGAAACTTTTTCTTGAGCCTCCCAGCAAAATTATAATATTTTTAAAATGTTAGGTACTGTCAATATTCAGAAAAATTAATTATCAAATTTTTTGTTGACAAATAAAAATGGTTGCTGTAATTTGCACAAAATCTTATACTGACCGTTCAGTATAAGATTTTACCGGATTATTAGGGGAGAATATCGCATGAAACAGAAAACGATGGGTATAAGGAGAAATCTAAAAGAAACGGAACGCCGGGAAGAAATTATTAATTCTGCCATAAAGGTCTTCTCTCTCAAAGGATATGATCATTCCAGTATGAATGATCTTGCTGCCGATACCGGATATAGTAAAGCATTAATCTATTGGTATTGGGAAAATAAAGCAGCACTTTTTAATGATTTGATTGATCGCTGCATGGTTCCATATTGTGAACTTCTGCAGGAAACAATAGATTCAAAGGATTCCTTTGATAAAAAACTAATCCGTTTTCTTGGAGATTTTGTCGATTTATTCAATCGTCAAAATCTCTTGAACAGACTAGTACACTTCGGCTCTCTTCATAACAACACAAATAAACCGTCCGAAAATTTTAAAGATAAAGTAAACGGTTATTACAAACAAGTTCTTAATTATCTTGAAGCTTTTATTCGACAGGGAAAGAATTCCAGTTATGTGAAGGCTGAACTGGAAACATCCTCACTGGCTCTCTTACTTCTTCTTTCAGTGGAAGGTTACATTTACATGTCAATGCTGGAAAAAAGAATGCCCATAGAGCAGGTATTGATTGAAAATTTGTCAAAATATTTCATGCCTGGAGTAGTGAATACTCGAACTATAAGCAGTAGCAAAAAAAGAAAAATATCTGGGAAAAAACATTAATTGTTTTTCTTGTTTTATCATCATCACAGCCTGTGCTGGATGATTTAGAAAATATTTATGAATTGAATAAGGAGGAGAGGTCATGGTGAATGACAAGGATGCGTTCGATAGTTTTCAGGAGAAGTTTTTTTCTTTTCACTTAGACACAATAACTAAAGAGGCGGAAAGATTGCTTGACTCAGGCTGTTCACCTCAGGATTTTCTGCGTGCATGCCAGCAGTGCATGGAAGAAGTCGGGAAAAAATTTGAGGCTGGAGACTATTACTTACCCGAGCTGGTTATGGCTGGAGAAATATTTAAACAGGTTAGTTCCATGATAAGGCCGCTTTTGAAGTTTGGCGATGGTCAAAGAAACATGGGAACAATTGTTGTGGGAACTCCCAAAGGTGATATTCACGCATTGGGAAAAGATATCTTCTGTATTCTGGCCGAGGCAGCCGGCTTTACAGTTCATAATTTAGGAGAAGATGTTCCTCCGGATGGTTTTATTGATAAAGTAAAAACTACCGGTGCAACAATTCTCGGTATGTCGGCCTTGATCACAACCGCCTATCCGTACATGGCTCAGGTAATCGAACTACTCAAAGAAAATGGTTTGCGTGAAGGTGTTAAGGTAATTATTGGCGGTGGCGCAACCTCAAAAGACCTGGCGGAAAAAATCGGAGCGGATGCGCAGACCTGGGATGGTTATGAAGGTATTCGCATTATTCAATCATTTGCAGGTGCTTGATTATTTTCATAAATTAAGATGACGCTGAGGACTATCGCAATACTAATTAAATGCGCATGAGGAGGCCGTATGAAAAAAAAGCTTTATGATAAAGATTTGATGACCGCTGATGAGCGGCTCGATAAAGTTATTAGATGTGAAAAGCCGGATCGCGTGCCGGTTTCTATGATGATTTACTATTATGCGCCTTACCATACCGGTACGAGCATGGGTGAATACTTGAGAAGTCCTGAAATATACAAGCAGGTGATGCACAGGGTTTATAATGATCTCGGACCTTGGGATATTTACTACAATATCAATCCCTACTCGCGCCTCGTTTATACCTTTGTAATGATGATGCGATCGCTTTGGCCCGGAGTAGATTTGCCCCTCGATGATGTCGTACAAACCGAGGAAATCGAGTACATGAAAACGGAAGATTATGACAAGATTCTGAACGATACCTCCTGGGGGGCTAAATATTGGGGGGACTTCACTTTCCGTTTGAAGATGCTCTCTCGTTTTAGCCTTGATGTTGAAGGATATAGTCTTCCTCGATTATCGCTGAAAGTGCTTACAGGTCTGCTTAGTCAGACTGTGTTCTGGAGGAGTGACTTCAAGTGGTGGGAAAAACAGGGGCTGGTGGTACAAATAGGCTATCAGGCAGAAATGCCATTCGATACTTTTTCTCAAGGCAGAAATGTTATTAACTTTTCCAAAGACCTCTTCAATATACCGGATAAAATTGGAAGGGCTGCTACCAAGCTGGCTGACGGGTATGCGACAGCCTCAATTCTTACGGCGAAATTAATGGGCGTTCCGAGGGTGCAGTTGTATTTACATCGTACGTCCAATAGTTTTATATCTCCGCGGCATTTTGAAAACCTGGCTTTCCCCAGCATGGAAATTATCATTAATCGACTGATTGATGCCGGGATAACACCGATACTCCATTGCGATGGTGACTGGCTAAAGAATCTCAAAATCATGCGCCGCCTCCCTGCTAAAAAATGTATTCTACAATTGGATGGTATGACCGATATCTTCCGTGCCAAAGAAGAAATCGGAGATCACATGTGTATTTTCGGTGATGTATCCGCTTCGCGATTAGTTATGGGTAGCACTCAGGAAGTGGATGAATACTGTCATCGCCTGATTGAAGAGGTAGGCAAAGGCGGAGGATTTATCTTGGCTGGCGGGTGCGAAATTCCGGCTAATTCCCGTCCGGAAAACCTTAAGACTTTGATTAATTCTGTATACAAATACGGATACTATTAATAGCTGCTGTGTCGAGGATTTAACTGTTATGGATAAAGTTGTCATAGACGAAATACTTTTCTTCCTTGATATGAATTTGTTAATTAATAGCTTGCGACTGAAAGATAATCCCTCTGCAATTGATGCTGTAACTAAACTGGCAGATGATGCCATGCGTATTGGCAGACCGAAAGCCTTATATAAAATTGTATCAGCTGAATATTCAGATGAAAACAGTGTAAAAATTAATAAAGTTGTATTGCATAGTCGTCTTTTAAAGAACAACCTGTGCAAGTCCGGTATCATACTTCCCTTCCTGTGCACTTGTGGGACAGAACTTGAAGATTGGTCGCAGCAGTTTACCGATATTGCACAGAAATACTGGGCAAACACAATTCAGGACCTTGCTTTGGGTAGTGCAATCAAAACTGTGGAAACAACTATTCAAGAAAGATATCAATCTCGGAATTTATCAGCAATGAATCCCGGATCATTGGATGATTGGCCGATTCAAGAGCAGAGAAATCTGTTTCAACTGTTCGGAGATGATGCTTACCGTATTGGCGTATCTCTTACAGAAAGTCTAATGATGAAACCACTCAAGTCAATGTCAGGGATCTTTTTTTCTTCTGAAGAAGGCTTTGTCAATTGTCAACTCTGTCCACTGGAAAAATGTCCGGGTCGTAGAGCTCCATATCAAAAATCGCTGGCACATTCATCTGATCAAAAAAGGTGCGATGTATAGATTCAATCGGAGACAAAGAGCGTATGGCTACCCTTCTTGGTATTGATACTGGCGGCACTTATACCGATGCAGTTCTTCTTGATGATGAAAAAGGAGTCATTGGTTTTGGTAAATCTCTTACGACCCAACATAACCTTTATCTTGGTATCCGTTCTGCAGTGGAATCAGCTCTGCTTGACCCGTTTCCTGAAATTAATCTTGTTTCTCTTTCCACCACATTAGCAACGAATGCTGTGGTTGAAGGGCAGGGTTCTCCTATATGCTTACTTCTTCTTGGATACCCACCAGATGCCTTGCATCGTGAAGGATTGAGTCAGGCGTTGGGAAGTGATCCGGTTGTCTTTATAACCGGCGGACATACCATCACCGGTGGAGAACAAATGCCTCTTGATCTGGATGCGGTTCGCCAGGCAATCATTACGTATGCCGGCCGTTCCGCGGCATTTGCCGTGTCTGGCTATTTAGGGGTATATAATCCCAGTCATGAGTTGGCCGTGCGTAACTTAGTGCGCGAACTGACAGGTTTGCCGGTTACTTGCGGACATGAGCTAACTTCAAACCTCAACGCGCCTCGCCGGGCACTTACAGTTGTCTTGAATGCCCGTCTAATTCCCTTGCTGCAACAGCTTATACAGGCAGTACAGGATATGTTGTTAGAAAAGTCTATCCACGCGCCACTCATGGTAGTTAAGGGAGATGGCTCTCTCATCAACGCTAGTGTGGCGTTGGAATACCCCGTGGAAACTATTCTATCCGGTCCGGCTGCAAGCGTAGTTGGAGCGCGCTACTTGTCAGGTATAGATGATGTCTTTGTGGCGGATATGGGAGGTACCACGACAGACATTGCTATTCTTCGTGCAGGTCAATCTGTATTAAATGAAGATGGAGCGATTATTGGCGGATGGAAAACCATGGTAGAGGCAGTGTCTGTACACACGTACGGATTAGGCGGTGATAGCCAGGTTACGTGGACTAAATCCGGGGATATGCTTCTCGGTCCGGTTCGTGTCGTTCCTTTAAGTCTCCTGGCTCATCAATATCCGGCCGTTATTACTACCTTGCATCAACAAGTATCCCAAAAATCAGTCAGACTTCATTACGGACAATTTGCCTTGCGCCAAAGGCCTTTGGATGTTGCTCGGGAAAATCTTACTGCATTTCAGACCATGGTTTGGGAAGCTTTGGCCGATGGTCCTTTGGCACTGGATTTACTTCTTGATTCTGAGGTGACCATGCTCAAGTTATATGCTTTGAAACGATTGGCTGAGCGTGGCCTGGTGATAATCGGTGGATTCACACCCACAGATGCGGCACACGTCTTGGGTTACGTTAAAGAATGGTCATTAGAAGGAGCGCAGTTAGGTGCTGAACTTTTGGTGCGACAGGCAAGCGCATTTAATTCAGAAAAAGTTATGCGGATTCGTGATATTTGCCTGAAAGTAATGCACCAGATGACTATACAAGCCGGACGGGCAATTGTGTCCAGTGCATTGGCTGAAGGTTATCACTTAAACCTGAATGATGAAGATTCGCTTGGTCGACTTCTGATTGATCAGGCACTTGCCGGTCAAAGTGATGATGGAACATTGGTGAAAGTGAATCTGAGTTTATGTCGACCATTGGTGGCGATCGGAGCTCCCGTACATACGTATTACCCGGCTATTGCCGAAAAACTGCATACACGGCTTGTCATTCCCGAACATGCCGAAATTGCCAATGCCATTGGTGCCGTGGCGAGCAGTGTTATGCAAACGGTACGTGCTTTTATTAAACCTCTCGGTCAGGAAATATTTCGTGTTCATCTCCCTACCGGTATTCAGGATTTTAATAATATTGAGAAAGCTGTTGCTTATGCTACTGAATCGGCAGGTAACCTGGCTGATGCGCATGCGCGGCACGCCGGAGCATCAGCTGTTCAAATAAAAATTAATCGAAAAGATCAAATCGTCGATTCAGATAATGGAATTGATCACGATGGTTTTTTCTTAAGTACCGAGATCAAGGCTATAGCCATCGGTAGACCCAAACTCGCATGTATTTCACCAAAGGGGACATGATATGAAAATAAATATGAAACAATGGAAAGAAAACGTAACGCAATCAGACAACAGGTTTGCTTTTCCGATAATGACTTATGTAGGCTTATCGTTGACAAATATGAATGTTCTGGATGTGATTAAAGATGGAAGAAAACAGTCTGATTGTATGCAAGCTTTGGCATCACGTTACTCATCAGTTGGATTTGTGACCATCATGGATTTATCGGTTGAAGCCGAAGCTTTTGGTGCACAGGTGAAATATTCGGAGAATGAACCACCCACAGTAATCGGGCAATTGGTACCTGACCGGTCTGTGGCTTTGTCTCTTTCGATACCGGATATAGGCGCCGGCCGAACAAAGGTCTATATTGATGCGGCACAACTTGCTGCTATTGCCATTCAGGACAGGCCTGTTTTTGGTTGTCATATAGGTCCTTTTTCGCTGGCGGGACGATTGGGGGAGATGACCAGAATCTTCATGAATTTGATAAGCGATCCCGGGATGGTTCACGCATTGCTGGAAGCATGTACGCAGTTTCTGATCAACTATGCCAAAGCTTATAAGGCTGCCGGTACTCAAGGGATATTTATTGCCGAACCCGCTGCTGGTCTCATTTCACCGACGCAGTGCGAAGAATTTTCATCACGTTATGTCAGCAGAATTGTAGCAGAAGTACAAGACGATAATTTCATGGTCGTTCTTCATAATTGCGGCAATACAAAAAAACTAGTTCCTACTATGCTTTCTACAGGAGCCCAGGGCTTTCACTTTGGTAATGCCGTGAACATGATGGATATTATGCCCCAAATTCCGGAACACATCCTGGCCTTTGGAAATCTTGATCCGGCAACGGTTTTTAAACAAGGTACTCCTGAAGAAATAAAGGCAAAAACAGCAACTCTGTTTGAGAAGATGTCCGGTTACCGGAATTTCGTGTTGTCTTCAGGCTGCGATATTCCTCCCGGGACACCGATAAGCAGCATAGATGCTTTCTTTAAAGCAGTTGAGGAATATAATCATCCTAAATTATAAATTAATGCTGTTCTGCGTCGCAATGGAAAGAAATAATAACAATGAATGAGCCTGACATAAAAAAGTACGTCCTTACTATTTTGCCAGAAGCAAAAGAGCTGACAGTTTCCGAAGAAACTATTTTGGCAGATGCCTTGATAGATGCAGGTGTTTCTTTGCCGATGCCGTGCGGAGGGAAAGGAGTTTGCGGCAGATGCAAAGTTAAAGTAGAAGGACAACTTTCGGAAAGGACTGATATAGAAGTTACAGTGCAAAAAGATCATCCAGGCTACCGCCTTGCTTGTCAGACCAGAATTACAGGAAATACATGCGTACATATACAAAAGAGACCACTTGCTACGGTTTTATCTTCTCCATCTCTTGATCTCAATTCCGATTATGGTATGGCAGTTGATATAGGTACGACAACTGTTCAAGTTGCGCTTGTTAACCTCATGCAACACCAAAGCTATCTGGTGGATAGTTTTCTTAACCCTCAAAGAAGATATGGCCATGATGTAATTTCACGAATCGCCGCCGCACGGGAACCGCACGTTTTTCAAGATTTAGTAAAGATTATTCGTAACCGTATCTTCTCTTCAGTGACGCATTTTATAAAATCCATTGAACTTTCTCCTCGCAGGGTGCGGCACTTGATATTTTCAGGCAATACTACAATGTTGCACCTGCTCTTTGGCTTGGACGTGATTCCCATCGGTATTTATCCTTATAATGCTCAACGTCTCAATTTTCATGGATTCAAACCGGAAGATATCGATTGTCATGATATTTTCCCCGACGCTGATGTGCAGGCTCTTCCTGCAGTTTCCGCTTTTTTGGGCAGCGACTTGGTTGGGGGACTTACTTTATGTAATGAAGAGGGCTTTTGCAGGAACACTTTCTTTATTGATATGGGAACAAATGGCGAGATGTTTCTGATCAACGCCTCGGATCAAATTGCGGCTGCTTCCTGTGCCATGGGACCGGCTCTGGAGGGTATGAATATCAGTTACGGCATGACTGCTGATTCAGGTGCCATAACTCACATGCGTTTGTGTCGAGGCGTCTTGGAATACGAAATGATTCCCGAGGGACCGCCTGTCGGAATAACAGGCACAGCCCTTATCGATCTTCTTTCAATTCTCCTTGATGCTGGCCATCTGACCGCAGGCGGATCTTTTCATCCAGGAATAGAAACCAGAATTCTTCCTGCTCCTATGCGATATGAGCGCACTGCTAAAGGCAAACAGATTAGCTTATGGGAAAATATGACATTGACCCAGACTGATGTTAGAAACGTTCAATTGGCCAAAGGTGCAAGTTTTGCCGCAGCAAAAATTTTGTTGAGAGAGATAGGCTGTTTACCTGAAGATATTGAACGCGTAATAATTGCCGGTGCTTTCGGTCAAAATATTGATCCTGTTAATTTTCGGTTTCTGAATTTTGTTCCGGATTTTCCTTCAGCAAAATATTATTTTTTAGGCAATACTAGTTTAAAAGCTGCCGAAAGAGCCTGCTTTGATAAGGATTTTCTAACCAAGGCATATATGTTGCGTGATAGAGTTCAAGAGGTCGATCTTGCTCGTCATCCCGATTTTGAGAGAGAATTCATCGCATCTCTGAATTTTTAGTTTTTAACTAATCAACTATATGAATAATCACACATGAAGTACGTATATGCTCTTTTTTAATAAGATGTTCTTGACCTATCATTATCTGGTCATGGTGTATTTCTGTTCATCCTTGGGAACGTACCATTTGATGAAATTGTATTCCAGTCCGATAGGTGCCGGTTCAATACCCCGAAAACGGTTATGGATAATAATCAAAGCATCCGGAACATAAAGAAAAGTGTAAGGCTGATCCTCTGCAAGGATTTCCTGAAAGCGATCGTAACATTTTTTTCTTTCCTTCTGATCAAAAGTGCTGCGCGCTTTTTCAAGCATTTTATCTGCTTCCGGATTGTTGTAAGAAACAAAGTTTAGCTCTTCCGGCTTAGTTTTGCTGGAGTGCCAGACATCATAAGCATCGGGATCAAGCGGAATGGTCCAGCCCATGATTACTGAATCAAATTTACGTTTGTTGATGAAGTCCGTCACAAATGCTGACCATTCGAGTATGCGTATTTTTACTTTAATCCCGACTTCCGCAAGCTGCCGTTGAATAATTTCCGCGCATTTCTGACGTGTCTCATTTCCCTGATTGGTGATTATTTCAAAAACAAAGGGCTTGCCGTCTTTCTCTAAAATGCCTTCTTTGTTTAATTTTACCCAACCAGCTTCGCGCAATAGTTCGCGTGCTTTTTGCGGATTGTAATTGTAGATTTTAACCTTATCATTGTAAGCCCAGGTGCCCGGCTTGTAAGGTCCTGTAGCCGGTTTGCCCAGTCCCAGCAGCACACCGCTGATAATTTCATCTTTATTTATAGCATACGAAATTGCCTGCCTTACTCTTTTGTCCGTAAAAAGAGGATTTTTCAAATTGTACCCGAGATAAGTATAAGCAAAATTAAGATATCGGTACTTGTTAAAATTATTTTTGAACAAATTGTTTTCTGTCTGGCGGGTGTATTGCAGCGGTGTCAGGCCCATCATACCGAGATTTTGAGCGCGCAACTCCAGAAACATGGTGGCAGTATCGGGAATGATCCGTGTGATACGACCGTCTATATAAGGACGTCTTTCAAAATAGTCGGGATTGGAAACAAGAACGATTTTCTGTCCGGCTACCCATTCCTTGAATTTGTATGGCCCGGTACCTATAGGATGGCGCGCCAGCGGACTTTTGGTAATATCTTTTCCCGATAATAAATGTCTTGGTAAGATTGAACTGCTCCAACTGATTAAAGCCGGAGCAAAAGGTTTGTCGTAAGTTATCCGGAAAGTATGATCGTCAAGAACTTCGGCCTTCTCAACCATTTTAAAATCTTCCGCATAAGCCGTTGGTGTTTGGGGTTCAACAGTTACCTGATAGGTATAGAGAACATCGGCAGCGGTAAATGGCTGACCGTCGTGCCACTTCACACCTTTGCGCAGATGAAAAGTAATAATCAAACCATTGCCGGTGATATCCCACGATTCGGCGAGGTCGCCGATAATATTCATGTCCTTGTCGTATTTAACGAGGCCGTTATAAATCATACCGGCAATATTGTGGGATGCTGAATCAGAAGCCAGCAGCGGAATCAGATTGCTGGCGTCGCCGATTTCACCTCTGACCAGTATATCGCCATAAGCAGGTTGTTTTGCGGATAAGAGCTTAGGTTTATCTGTCGCGGGATTATTATTGCAGGCAGCTAATAATATTATAATCAGTGATAAAAAAAATAGAACACGAAATATATACATGTTGGAAAACTAGCGCAGTAATCAACTCATTGCAATAAAATTTTACGAATTCTTTGAAACGATACTAAGAAATGAGTTGCTGTTTCATCTTTATTTTTCCCGCCCGGCAGGATTTTAGTTTCTTTATAAGCTGTTCAAGCGGCAAAGTGTTTAACACGTTCTTCTTTTCTAACCATCCTCGCCTGGCCATGGCAACACCATACGACATATAATCATACTGACTCGCAATATGGGCATCGGTGCAGATAACGAAGGAAACGCCAAATCTCTTGGCCATTTTGATGTAAAAGTCGTTCAAATCGAGTCTGAGTGGATAGGCATTAATTTCCATCGCGACGTCATATTTTGCGGATTCTTTAAATACTGCCTCCATGTCTACGGCATAAGCATCGCGTTCACCGATTAATCTGCCCGTGGGATGGGCAATTACGTTGACAAGGGGATTTCTGATTGCAGAAAGCAACCGGTCGGTCAATTGTTCGCGGCTCTGTTTAAATCCTGAATGAATAGACGCCACAACAATGTCAAGTTCAGCCAGCGTTTCATCAGGGAGATCAAGCTTCCCGTCGGACTTAATATCGACTTCAATACCTTTGAGAATTTTGAAACCTTTCAGCGTTTTGTTGATTTCATCAATCAGCTTGATTTCTCGAGCGAGTCGCGATTCGTCAAGCCCGTGTGCCACTCCCAACCCTTTCGTATGATCTGTGATAGCAACGTATTGGTAGCCTCTAGTACGCGCCGCAGCAACCATTTCATGAATTTCGTAGCTTCCATCTGACCATTTTGTGTGAACATGAAGATCGCCTTTTATGTCTTCAATCGTTACGAGTTCCGGCAATTTGTTTTCCCGGGCAGCTTCAATTTCGCCGGCATCTTCTCTCAGTTCCGGAGGAATGTAAGGAAGCTTTAGTGCCTTGTATATTCCTTCTTCGGTTTTGCCGCCGGTCCGTTTATTCCCCGGTTCCTGAAAGACTCCATACTCATTAAGCTTCAGACCCATATGGACCGCAATTTCCCTGAGTCTGATGTTGTGCTGCTTACTGCCTGTGAAGTACTGCAATGCGGCGCCGAAAGAATTTTCATCCACAACGCGTAGATCCACTTGAACACCGTCGTCAGTAATGACAGATGATTTCGTTTCCCCGTGGTTGACTATCTTTGTTACATGAGGAAGATTAATAAATATGTTCATAACAGTTTCGGGTTTCTTTGATGTGGCCAGAATATCGATGTCCCCCACTGTTTCTTTTCTGCGTCGGATACTTCCGGCGACCTCGATCCGTCCGACCGGGGCAGCTTCTTTTATTTGCAGGATTATGTTTTCTGCCAGTGGCAATAAACGACCTAACGGACGACGCTCTGCACCTTTCTTCATCCAACTGATACTTTGCATGATATTTTCTTCTGTTTTTTTCTGTATTCCCGGCAGGCCTTTCAACTTTCCCGATTGTACAGCGGTTGCAAGGTCATCTACGTTTTTGATATTGAGGGTATCATAGAACTGCTTTGCCTTCTTTGGTCCCAGACCGCGCACCTTAAGCAGTTCCAGAACACCGCCAGGAACTTCTTTCTTCAATTCCAGATATTTTTTGATTGTTCCTGTGTTGAGATATTCCCGGATTTTTCCGGCAAGGTCATTGCCGATGCCAGGTAAGGCCGTCAGTTCTTCCGGCGTAAGCGTTGCTATGTCGTTGGGCATGCCGTCGATGCTTTGTGCGGCGCGACGATAAGCCCGTATGCGAAACATGTTTTCACCTTTAAGCTCAAGCAGGTCTGCTATTTCGTTAAAGATTTTTGCAATTTGCTGGTTATTCATACTCATTTCCAACAACGGGGCGTTGAAGCTAATGATAAGAAATTAACGGGACATTTTGCATAAAGTGTATTAGCGATAATTTTTAGTGTCAAGATGATTTTGGTCGTCAGCTAAATGCATTGTTTATCGTACAAAAAATGTATTAGAAATGTCATCCACATAATGAACAGACCTGTTGTGTTGTTCGCGAAAATGAAGTGAAAATCAAGTCATTGCAATAAAGTTTTACAAATTGTAATATTAAAACAATTGGGCTATTTTATGATTAAAGAAAAGAAAAATAAATCCTTCTTTTCCGGGTGTTCCGAATTAATGAAAATAAAAGCCGCCGGCATTTGGGATATTCTTACCGATGCGCTGAAAAATTACAAAATAAATGGCGATGTCAACCAGGCAGCGGCAATGGCCCTTTATACAATTCTCTCCATTATTCCTCTTTTTATTCTGACAATTATTGCCGCGGGATATTTTTTTAGTTCTTATCCTAATATTTCAGAAGATATAATAGGTGCCATCAGAGCATTTCATCCTTACTTTTCCGAAAAGCTTTTGACTCAGCTGGCGCAAATTGAAAGAAAAAAACATTTGCTCGGATGGGCTGGAGTGCTTGGACTCATAGGTCTTTCGTCTATGATTTTTAATGCCATGGAAACAGCATTGAATATTATTTTTCGTTCCAGGAAAAAACGTAATTATTTTGTTTCTAAGTTGTTGGCGTTTTCGATGATTCCCATGGGATGGATTGTCGGCAGCGCCAGTTTGGTAATCAGCGATATAGCAACTTTGCTTGTGAAGCAATCCGTGGAAATAGCCGAAGGGTTCAATATTTATCTTGGTGCTATGTCAGGTGCGCTGTTGCGTTATGCGGTCCCTTATTTAATTATAGTAATTTTCTTTTACTTTATTTATCGGATAATTCCGGCGAATAGAATCCGTTCTACAGTTGCTCTTGGTGGCAGCGCTTTGTTTGCGTTACTTATGGAAATCGCCAAACAGTTTTTTACATGGTACATAGCCAACTATACCCGCTATGATGTAATTTTTGGTACTTTGGGAACGATTGTTATTTTGGTTATTTGGGCATTTTATGTAGCTTTAATATTTTTGTTTTGCGCGGAACTCATGTCTTCATATCAACGGCGGGATGTTATTCTGCTGGAAAGGGCAATGCTCGAAACCAGCAATAAACGCATGAAGGTTGACGAACGTCTTTCCAAAAAATTTGGTTGTTTCTATAAGAAGAACAGTGTCATTTTTAACGAAGGCGATAGTGGTAAAGAAATGTTTTACGTCCTTTCCGGCCGAGTTTGCTTGGAGAAAGTTTCCTGTCGGGTAAAGAAAGTATTAACGGAAATAGGCCCTGGACAATATTTCGGTGAAATGGCAGCTCTCATCGAATCTCCACGAACCGTCTCAGCACGTGCGCAGGAGGATTGCCATTTAGCAGTTATTGACGGTAATACTTTCGTTAATCTGGTAAGAGAAAGCAGTGAAGTTAGTATTTTAATGTTCAAGGAATTTTCCCGCCGTTTAATGAATTCCAATATGGCTCTTGATGAATTGAACAAGTTGTGGACACGAATGATTGTTGTAATTTATTTTATGGATCATACGCCGGTTGATATTGAGGAGCAATTATCAAAACTTGCACTAATCACAAATAAAAATTCCGCAGAAATCAGAGAAATTATAAATGACCTTGCCCGGCAGGATATATTTGTAATAAAGGATGGGGTGATTATAAAAGTAGTCAAAGAAAAAATGTGGGTTCTACTTGATTCCGGTATGCTAAGAAAATGTTTTATCGAAGATGCAGACAAAATATAATGCCAATTCTAAATTAAAGAGCTATCTTTGTTTGTCCCGATTCATTGGGATTGTCGGCTTCCTCGACGTATTAATAATACGCCTGCGGAGCCTCCTCCTTGCCGCCGCGATATCATCTTTGATTTAGAAATGGCATAATATCCAACCTCTCTTCTTGACATTATGATATTTTAGTTAATGCAAGTCAGTTTTTACGTTTCTTCCGTGGCTTATGCTTATCATTTTGTTTTTTTTCGCGTTTGATGGTTTTATTACGCTTGAAGTTGCTGACGAATTCCTTTGAAGCGAGATAGGTATCCGCGAAAGATACTATGAAGGATTCCTTGTATTTTGGCGGGACAAGCGTAAGAGGCCACATATGTTTTCTGATAATATCTTCTTCTATTTCATTCAGCATAAAATGTTTTCTGGCATTGGTCAGAGCGATTTTTGGATGTTCGATGCCGTGGTTTTTCTCCGCGGGAAGATCCGGAATATCGTGATTTCTCCAGTCGTAAAGAAAAAAATCATGAAGGAGTGCACCGCGGGCAGCAGATCGGTAATCAAGCTTGAAAAATTTGCACGCCCTGTATGAAAAATAAGACACATCCATTACGTGATCATAAATTGAAGAATTATGATGGTAATGCAGTTTAAGTTTCAGGAATTCGTCATGAGTGTGAATATCTCTGATTATATCATAGAATTCATTTTCAAACGGCTTTCGTCCTTCCATGTTAAGAATAATTTTTTCCTGAATTGATTTTAAAAATGTACTCATCCTGTTTTTAATTCCTGTGTTGATTTTATTATTGATATATTTTCGCAAGTCGGGATATGCGGTACGCAAACGTTTAAAAGAGCTGAATATCTTTTCAATTTCAGAATCGCTCAGATTGAAATATTCCGAATACAGGTAGGAGATTTTATTTTTAAAGGCTGTAAGTGAAACGATGGAAAAAACAAAATCAGTGATGACGTAAATCACAATAATAATTGAGAAAATATGAAGTAAAATTTCGTCGAGTGAGCGCACGTAACGTAAAACAGCAGGATGGATGAAGGTGACAAAAGCCAGAGCCATTATTGTCCAAAAAAGTGAAAAGAGCAGGCAAACCCTTCCCTGAATATTAAATTTATGATCTGAATAATCCCACAATTTTAATTTGAATATTTTTTCGAAGGCTAATCCTGTGAAATATTCTATCAGGGTTAAAACAATACCGTAAACGACCAATTGAACGGGCAGAGGCCATGGACGAATAAAATATTGCAGACCGATAATGAATGCAGCGCCGAATCCGTAAATGGGGAGAAACGGACCGTGTAAGAAACCGGCATTAATGAACTGGCGTTGAGAGATTGACCGGTATACGGTTTCAATGACCCATCCCATAAAAGAGTAAATTGTAAAAAGAATTATTAATTGAGAGACCGATGCATTATCAAATGTCATTATATATTCATCACATTGCTAGGATTTATTATTGATGCTTTGCCTGTAACCTGAAATTTTGTGTCCTGAGTTCAGAAAAACAACATAAAAAGATTTGTGTAAAACAGTTATATTATTAATGGCTTTTTGTCAATGAATCTCTGTCATTCCTATATCATTGAAAATAAAAGAATTAATATTTATTTAGAATCGCGGGTATAAACCCAAAAGTGAGCTACAAAATGTTTGTACACTTCGCTTCGTCCCGACAGTGTCGGGATTCAACTTGCCAATTTCGATACGCTTCGCTTCCGGAATTGGAGTTTCACGAACAAAAAAAGGGGGCATGATTGGAAGTAAAAAAAACCGGGGTACGTCTTAGTATCGGGGCTATTGCCGAATGTTTTTTAAAAGTCTTTTCCAGAAAATTGCGTACTGCTCTCCTATGCCAGCCAAATGGATGCTCGAAAATTTTATAGAACGATAAGTCGCCTTCATAAAAATCATGCGTAGCTAAAGTTTGTGCTTCTAAACTACGGGTTGGTAAATTGAAAATTGCCAGATTCAAAAAGTTGATGCACTCATGATGCCGGCAAACAAAATCCAATGTTTTTGTCGCGTTTTCTTCATTTTCCGGTGGTGTACCGAAAAGAAAATAACAATAGGTGGCAATACCTGCTTTTTTTAATTTTTTTAAGACTGACGAAGCTGTCGACAAATCGATCCCTTTATTTAGTTGATCAAGCACTGACTGATCGCCTGATTCAATACCCAGCTTGAGCATAACACAGCCGCTTTGTTTTAATGATAGACAAAAATCATCATTCGCCAAATGCTTAGTAACCCTTGCAAAACCATACCATGGTGCGCCCGGTGGGTTTTTAGCCATAGCCGCCAGCAGTGATGGTGAGATAGAGCTGTCCAGAATATGAATCAGCGATGGATTAATCTGTCCGGTCAGAATATGTAAATCGTGTGTTACCCGGGGCGTTTCCAGAGGTAAATAAGCGTTGCTTTCCGCATTTTCCGGACAGAAGACGCATTTATGCCAGTAACAGCCTTGCGCGCTGCTGTATGGTAATACTGGATTAGGCGATAAATACTTATTAATCGGGAAATCTTGGTATGCGGGCAGGCAGTCGGTTAGGTTGTTTCCGATATCAAAAATTTCCATTAATTTTTTCTCTCCCGCACCAGCCACTATTTCATCTGCAAGATTGCCGAAAACATTTCTGTTTACACCAAGGTTTATCCATGAAGTAACAAGCGAGCCGCCTAGAATAATTTTTTGTCGGGGATTAATTTGTTTGATAAAGCCAATCATGGCAAAAGTGCAGATAGCCTGGCTCAAATAGTTCAGGGAAAAGCCTATAAAATCAGGATTCTTTTCCAGAGCATTCATCAGACGATTTTGAAAGTAAGGATGAAAAGGATTTTTCTGTGGCTTCTCTGCGGCAGTTATTAAATCGGTGCTTTTTATCGGAGAGAGGTATTTGTCCTGATAATCGGCTAGCGACAAATCAACGTTGCATGATTCACCTGCCAAATTTAGAAGATGATTGATATCCGTAACCGCCCGCTGATAGCGACTTAAATTTTGATAAGTGTTTAAGCTTTTTAGGGCAGTAAAATTGTGTTCCAGATTTTTTATCGAGCGTGTTGTCCATCGGTCTGTGAAGGTTTGTTTATAAGAAACATTTTGGAGTAAAAAAAAGATTCCTTCCAGATTGGCATCAATTATTTCATGTCGAATATTGTTTGTTTTCAGACAGCCGGATAACCTGGCAATACCTGCTGGCGGCTCCGAACATTTGGCAATCGGCGGATGTATGAGAATTATTTTTAGTGACATAAATTATATATTTGTTTTTGGTCTTTTCTTTTCAATTGTCCTTTTAATCTCTAATTAATTCTTGCGCAAGACAGATTTATAGTCTATTACCTCTTGACAGGTGAAAATCTTTACGTAATAGTCTTTCGTGCTTATTAAAATTCGATATAATCTTCCGGTAATTTGTGAAAGTTAAATTTTTAGAATATATAATTAAAACAAAGCTGTATGTTATTTTTGTGCTGTTTGCGGTGCTGATGGCCGCGGCGGCATTTGCAGTTCAGGATTATCCGGCACCGCACGGAGCGGTCAATGATTTTGCCAATGTCATTGATCCGGAAAACTCCTCAAAAATGGAAGCTTTGGCGAGAGAAGTTTTGGAAAAGACGGGCACAGCAGTTGTCGTGGCAACTGTACCTTCAATAGGAGAGAATCAAGATTACAATCTTTATGCCAATGAACTTTACAAAACATGGGGAATCGGTAAAAAAGGCGAGGATAAGGGCGTTTTAATTTTCCTTACCGTTAAAGAAAGAAAAATCCGTATCGAAACCGGCTACGGCGTGGAAGGAATTCTGCCTGATGGTTTGGTTGGTGAGATACTCGATAAGTATGTTGTACCTTTTCTTAAAGAGGGCAATTATGGTAAAGGACTGTATAATGCGATGTATGCCTGTTCTGCTTACCTTGCCAAGGATGCCAATGTTCAATTGAGTGGATCTTCCGTGCCGTATCGGCCACGCTATCGAGTGCAGCAAAAAGGCGTTAATATTTTCGGGCTTATTTTTTTCTTTATTGTTGCAGCTTTGCTTTTGGGTACAAGGACGGGAAGGTCAATGCTTCCCTGGATATTGCTGATGTTTTTGGGTGGCGGTCGCGGTGGTGGCGGTTTCGGCGGTGGTGGCTTCAGCGGGGGGTTTGGCGGTTTCGGTGGCGGAATGAGCGGCGGCGGCGGCGCCGGCCGTGGTTTTTAACGTAACTTTGAGGTGGGCAAAATGGCAAAAATACCGGATAAACCACAGGATGTTTTTATTCCTTTGACTGAGGATTACAGGAAAGTATTCGGCAATGATTTGATTTCTCTTATTCTTTACGGAAGCGCTGCCGGCGGTTCTTATATAAAAGGGAAGTCTGATATCAATTTGCTTATTGTAGTTACAGGTGACGCCATAAACAAACTGGAAAATGCTTTTGCTACCGTTAAATATTGGCAAAAACGACGCCTGGCAGTACCTCTGGTCATGACAAAGGAGTTTATAGAAAGTTCTCTGGATTGCTATCCGATAGAATTCTTGAATATGAAAAACAACCATATTTTAATTTATGGTGAGGATTTTCTGGCTCAACTGAATTTTAAACCGGAAGATTTACGTCTGCAAATTGAAAGGGAGCTAAAAGGGAAACTGGTTCTTCTTCGGCAGGGTTATCTGGAAACGGAAGGAAGTCCATCGCAACTTAAAGAACTCATCAGCCGGTCACTGACCGCCTTTACTTCCATCTTCAACGTTTTGATTTATTTAAAACAGGGATCGGCGCCAAAGAACAGGCGTGACACAATAAAAGAAATAGGCAATCTTTTTGCCTTTGACGCCGAAGTATTGTTACGATGTGCTGACATTAAAGAAGGTGTGAATAAATTTTCCAACGTGGAAGTTGCAGGTATTTTTAAAAAATATTTACTGGAAGTTGAGAAGCTATGCAAAATAGTTGACGCTTTATGATTTATAAACTTATCCCGGTAGGCCAGACTGTCGCGGGTATCACGTATATCTTCGATATCATCCGCCTGCGGCAGGATAATTCAACTGGCAAATATTACTGCACTGTGTTTTTTTATATTCAAGTTTCATTAATTAGACTGAAAATTTTTACGTCTCCCAATTCTGAGGGATTGTAAAAATTAGGTATCATTAAATAATGCGGGAGGTAGACAAATGGATTCAAAAAAGAAAACTTTAATCATTGTGCTGGCGGTAATTGTTTTTCTGGCAATCGCGGCTTATTCTTTTTTCGCGGGCAATTACAATAAATTTGTCAGATTGGATCAGGCAGTTAAAAGTTCATGGGCACAGGTGGAAAACCAGCTACAGCGGCGTTTTGATTTAATTCCCAATCTGGTAGAAACTGTCAAAGGTTATGCCAAGCAGGAAAAGGATGTTATGGTAGAAGTAACCAACGCCCGCGCCAAAGTCGGTGGGACTGCTAATGCACCTATTTCCGACAAAATTGCGGCAAATAATGAACTTTCCGGTGCTTTAAGCAGGCTGCTTCTGGTTGTGGAAAGATATCCTGATCTAAAATCCAATCAGAATTTTATGCGTCTGCAGGATGAGTTGGCCGGTACGGAAAATAGAATTGCTGTGGAAAGAATGAGATACAACGAAGCTGTAAAATCTTATAATCAGACCATAAAATCATTTCCGGCAAACTTGCTTGCCGGCATGTACGGTTTTAAAGAAGGCGCCTTCTTTGATGCTCCCAAAGAAGCAAAAGAAGCAGTCAAGGTTAAATTTTAGTGTCGTGGATATATAAAATTGTCATATCGACCAACGGGAGATATCTTTATTGTATATTAAGTTCATTAAGATTTCTCATCCCGATAAATCGGAATTCGAAATGACATAATTGTACCCAATTAGAATAATAAATTTATTTGCCCCTGAATATTGAGAAAAAAATATTCAGGGGCAATTTTTGTTTAAAAATGTATTATTTGGACGGTTTCAACGTAAGTTTATATTCATCGTTGTTGACTGCCTCAACGTCAACAGCGTATTTCTTTGATGTCGCCAATCTGGTCACATTTTCCTTTGACACGTTGCTATCGAGCAGTACAGTGATTTCATCCGACGGATTGCTTTCCATAGCCTGTTTCGTTTTAACAACAGGAATAGGACAACTTAATCCTCTTACATCTACCTCAGTCATAAATTCCATCCTTTCTTATTTTATTTATAAAATATTTTTTAATGCATCTGGAATCGCGGCAATAAGTTGCCTGATTTTGGTGGCGGGCGTTGCGTTGACCAGTTCGCCTGCCTTTCGATTGGCTTTCAGCGCCGCCATAGCGGAATCCATTTGTGTCATGCCGGCATCGATCATGGCTCCCGTCATACCACTTATCGTATCTCCTGTCCCGCCGATGGCTTCCAGAGCCGGTATATCCGGTTCGGAAATCACAAAAACAATTTTTCCTTTTTCGACGACATAATCGGTTGCGCCTTTGGCAATTAAAATTTTTGCCGCACCCTTTTGTTTATACGCCGCCCCGATTAAATCTTTGGCTTGCGAATCTTCAGCGCTGAATAAATGATGTTTGATGTATGCCGGATGAACCGCATCCGGATCGGCCAGAAAAGCCAGTTCACAAAGATCAGGCGTGAATATATCAAATTCCGGAGCTAAGCCCGCGGCTTTGGCGGCATACATGGAGGAAGCGTCAGCCATGAGCACAGGCTTTTTCTTACATTTGGCTTTAGCGGCAAGCACGTTTTTCATCTGTCCCATTATCGGCAGAATATAATGCATAAGAAGAACATCAGTATGGAATCTGGACAAATTATTGATTAAGTAATCATATAGAAGATGACTGCCCTTGCCTTTGCCCGTATCGCCGGCTAAAATAACATGCGGCGGAGAACTTTTTAAATGTTGAGCCGTGACGCAGGCGGCGCTGATCAGAGCAGCCGTTCCCTGTGTGCAGGGTATCTCTGCATTTTCAACAAATAGCTTGTTATTGTCGAACTGCGCTTTGCCTGTTATGACGGACATATTATCGAGGGGAATCGTTCCGCAGATAAGTAACACCTTAACCATTCCTCCTGTTCCAGATTTCCAGCGCTTCAGTAAAAGCCCGATCCAGCATTAACGCGCAAAGTGTATAGCCCTTTTTCTTCGGGGAAGAAACTTCCGTTAACTTTTTGTCCAGCATACTGATGTGCAAAAAAGGGATATCGGGACAGCCGCCGCCGGAGATGTTGAGAATCATTCCCGTTTTTTTATCAAAGGTCAGTTTCATATTGCCGGCCTTGATCATGCAGGCATTGTCAAAATTTTTTACTTTGACAATATCAAGCAGCTCTCCCGCTCCCTTTAGCGGCAATATTTCCACAAAATTTGCGTCCTTGCTCAAAAGACATCTTTCTATCCCCGGCTTTTCGGTAATATTAATTTCAACGGCCAGGTCGCATCCTTTACGCAGAGTAGGCGGTGGCGCAACCAGTTTTACATCATAATTTCCCGACTTGAGGATTTTTTCCGCCGCTATGGCTTCCTCGACGGTTTGGAAAAGAACAAGTCCGCCGCCTTCGAAACCGATTTTATTTTTTTTGCTAAATAACATTATGTTCCTTTTAAAAATTTTTTTATCAAAAATCAGTAGACCACGTTACTTTGCCTTTTGCAGCATCATGAAACCGACAATCAGACAAAAAACTATTCCGATGATAACAGCAATCGGACCAAAGGCAGCCACACCTTTGGGAGAACTAGCCATGGCAAAATTATGCGAAACAGCGGCTCCGGTAATCATTCCCAGTACAAAGATACCTGCATCGGCATCGCCCTCACCGGAAAGAAAAAGTTGTCTGCCGGGACAGCCGCCAGCCAGAGCAAAGGCCAGACCGGAAAGAGACATTCCGAGGAAATTCCACAAATGATTTGTATGGGCTATGGGCTGACCTTCAAAACCGGCTTTGAATTGACCCAAAATCAGATTGGTGGCAAAAGTGAAAACCAAAAGAGCAATGACCCCGCTGATTAAATGAAAGTCTCTGGTCAGCATGACATCCCGCAGAGCGCCCATCGTGCAGAAACGGCTGCGCTGGGCAAGCGCTCCGATAACCAGACCTGCAATAATACTGATTAAAAGTGGTGCATGCATGGAACCAGGGCCTTTCTCACTGAAAAATATAGGCCCGCCCGGTGCAGACGAAACCTGAAATGTCAGTAGAAAAAGCAGACCAAGCATCAAACCGGGCATGATCCAGCCGCCGGCAGTTGCCTGTGAATAAGATCGTCCCAGGCTGAAACCTTTTTTTAAAAAAAGAATACCGACAAATATTCCAGTTCCTAATCCCAGCAAACCCAAAATGGCATTTCCGTCACCGCCAGCCAAACGAAGCAGTGCCCGCCACGGACAACCAAGAAAAACAAGCGCGCCGATCATGGCAAATAATCCCAGAAAGAAGCGAATTAATGGGGAAGAACCGCCGCGCGGTTTAAATTCGCCGGCAAAAGCCGCCATGATAAAAGCACCCAAGACAAATCCCATTATTTCCGGTCGCAGATACTGCACGACACCAGCCCGGTGTAAACCAAGTGCTCCCGCAATATCCCGCTCAAAACAAGCCACGCAAATACCCATGTTTGCCGGATTGCCGAAATGCTGCAACAGGGCGGCAAAGATGCCGATTATTGCGCCGACCGTGATAATTCCCATACGGGAGGAGAAGATATTTTTCATTAATAAAGCCTCCTTTATAAATTTGCCCGGGTTTTAACAACTGGTTTCCTGAAAAGCAAATTCATAAAAGGAATATTCAGCGGGAACTTATTCTGTTTAGTTATAACGAAGTCAAAGGATATCGCCATGTTATCGTTTTAATAATAGATACCTGCGGTGTTGAACTATTTTAGATGCCTGAACAGAACTTGAGATTGGGTGTCAAAACAATCAATGTCTTCCTGAAATACACAATTTGCAAAGATGCAATTTTATGCTAGATTGCAATCAAGCTGCAAACGTTAAAAAGCTCTCTCTTCTAGTTAATATCGATAAGTATAAACCAATTTATTCAGGAAGCAACTATCCGTATTTGCAGATTTATTCAGATTGTATGAATATTGTTATCGAGATGGACGGCAAGGCACTATTATTCCTAGTCGTGCTGTTCGCCGATTCACAAAACGAAAGGAGGAAACATTATGCATGAAGATAACAAAAGCCCGGCAACGGGCGGGACAAACAAACCAGCGGCTGGCAGAAGTATGTCGAACCGGGACTGGTGGCCGAACCAGTTGAAACTCAATATCCTGCACCAGCATTCCTCCAAGTCTAATCCGATGGGCAAGGGTTTCGACTACCGCAAGGAATTCAAGAAGCTTGATTTCGCGGCGGTTAAGAAAGATCTCCAAGCGTTGATGACAAATTCGCAGGACTGGTGGCCGGCCGACTGGGGCCATTACGGCGGCCTGATGATCCGCATGGCCTGGCACAGCGCCGGCACGTACCGATCCGGCGACGGCCGCGGCGGTGGCGGCGCCGGCAACCAGCGTTTCGCGCCTCTGAACAGCTGGCCGGACAATGTCAATCTCGACAAGGCGCGTCGTCTGCTCTGGCCGATCAAGCAAAAGTATGGCCGGAAAATTTCCTGGGGCGATCTGATGATTCTGGCCGGCAATGTCGCCCTAGAGTCCATGGGCTTCAAGACATTCGGCTTCGGCGGCGGTCGTGAAGACATCTGGGAACCGCAAGAGGACGTCTACTGGGGTTCCGAAGAGGAATGGCTGGCTACGAGCGACAAACCGAAAAGTCGTTACACCGGCGACAGGGATCTCGAAAACCCCCTGGCAGCTGTGCAGATGGGCCTGATTTATGTCAACCCCGAAGGCCCGGACGGCAAACCGGACCCCGTGGCGTCGGGCCGCGATGTGCGCGAGACCTTCGGCCGCATGGGGATGAATGATGAAGAAACCGTGGCTCTCGTCGCCGGCGGACACACCTTCGGCAAGGCGCACGGGGCGGGCGATCCGAAACTGGTCGGTCCCGAGCCCGAAGCCGCTCCTATTGAAGAACAGGGTCTGGGCTGGAGAAACCGTTTCGGCAACGGCAGGGGCGTGCATACCACGTCCAGCGGCATAGAAGGCGCATGGAAGCCCAATCCCACCAAGTGGGATAACGGCTACCTTGATATATTGTTCCGCTACGAGTGGGAACTGATCAAGAGCCCGGCGGGCGCTCAGCAATGGCAGCCCAAGAATGTCAGGCCGGAGGACATGATTCCCGATGCGCACGATCCGTCGAAGAAGTATCCGCCGATGATGACCACGGCCGACCTGTCACTGTGCTTTGATTCGATCTACGAGCCAATCGCACGCCGTTTTCATCAAGACCCTAAGGCTTTTGCCGATGCCTTTGCCCGCGCCTGGTTCAAACTGACCCACCGCGATATGGGGCCCAAGACCCGCTATCTCGGCCCGGAAGTTCCAAAGGAAGACCTGATCTGGCAGGATCCCATTCCCGCGGTCAATCACAAGTTGATCGGCGCGAAGGACATTACCTCCCTCAAGAGCAAGGTTCTGGCTTCCGGCCTGTCGGTTTCGCAACTGGTTTCAACGGCCTGGGCGTCCGCGTCCACGTTCCGCGGTTCCGACAAGCGCGGCGGCGCCAACGGGGCCCGTATTTGTCTGGCGCCGCAAAAGGATTGGGAAGTCAACCAACCCGACCAACTGGCAAAGGTTCTCAAAACCATCACTGGAATCCAGAGAGAGTTCAACAAGACGGCAAAAGGTGGAAAGAAGGTTTCTCTTGCGGATCTGATTGTGTTGGCCGGTTGCGCAGGCATTGAACAGACGGCGAAAAATGCAGGTCACAAGATAACGGTGCCCTTCACGCCGGGACGTATGGACGCCTCGCAGAAGCAAACCGATCTGGTTTCTTTTGCCCTGCTGGAGCCGAAAGCGGACGGCTTCCGCAATTACCAGAATGCCCGCTATGCCGTGTCCGCCGAGGAATTGCTGATTGACAAGGCGCAATTGCTGACCATGACCGCGCCTGAAATGACGGTGCTCATAGGTGGCATGCGCGTCCTGAATACCAACTTCGGACAGACCCGGCACGGTGTCTTTACCAAACGTCCGGAGGCGCTGACCAATGATTTCTTTGTGAACCTGCTCGACATGGCAACCGAGTGGAAGTCGGTATCGGAAACCGGAGACGTATTCGAAGGGTATGATCGCAAGACGGGTAAACTGAAATGGACGGCCACACGTGTTGATCTCATCTTCGGTTCGAACTCACGGCTCAGGGCTGTGGCGGAGGTTTACGGAAGCGCGGACGCGCAGAAAAAGTTTGTCAAAGACTTCGTGGCGGCCTGGACCAAGGTGATGAATCTTGACCGCTTTGACCTTGCCTGATCAAAACATAAACATCTTCAATGGCTTCTGACATGACTGTGAAGAAAGTGTGCTGTTGGTAAAGGAATCACGGGTATGAGCCACGAAGCAAGCTTTGGGGTTCATACCCACCGCCGTGTCCCGACAAAGTCAGGAAACTTTTCAAACTTCACTTTGTTCATTATACCGTGGCACTACGTGCCTGGTATAATTCGTCCAGCAAGTTTCAGTTTACTTTGCTTCTGAAACTTGTGACTCATTAAATTTGAGTCTCACAATAAACTTTCGAGACCGGTTTCAGAATCGAACTGAAGAAAACATTTTATTGTTTGCTCGACGGGGTTGAAGCCCGCGGCCGGAACCATCCGACATAACCGGTCAGGATTTGAAATCGCAATACATTCATTTGTTTTTATTATTCCGGCAATTAAATGTTTTAATAATGACGAGCAATTTTATTGCTACTTTAATTCAACTTTTTGTTATTACCGGATTCCTGCCTACGCGGGAATGACGCCTTGTATATATTATGTTGCTAGAGTAATGATAAAAATTTCAGAAAGCAAATTCATAAAAGTAATATTTGGATGGCAATTATTAATTACAGTTAAGACGAAGTGTTTCATTTTAGTTATAAACCAATGGAATACGTTGTATTTAAAATAGTTATATTTTTGTTTTTATGAATTATTATATTGTGCTATAAACTCTGCATGTCCATTGATCGTTTCAAGAACATTACCATTCAGCAAATGGAAGCAATCATCGCTCTGGTGGAGGAGGGGAGTTTCAGCCGTGCCGCAGAGAGAATGCTTTTGACCCAGCCCGCACTTACCAAAAATATAAAAAATGTTGAGGATTGTTTGGATGCACGATTAGTCAACCGCAGTAGCGCCGGGATTTCGCTGACACCCGAAGGCAAGATTTTATACAATTACGCGCGCCGAATGGTCAGGCTGCGGGATGAAGCAAAAGAAAAAGTGCTTGCTCTGCGCAAAGAGTCCGGCGGCAACATTTACCTGAGCGCCAGCACGATTCCAGCTAACTATATTCTTCCCTGTGTCTTGGCTGAATTCAGAAAAGCAAACTCTGCTATAAGAATATATGTTAAAACTGCCGACAGTGAAGTAGCAATGAACATGGTTTTAGAAAATGAAGTGGAAATGGGTATTATAGGCAAGAGGCCTCTTAATAAAAAACTTGTAGCAACTGCTCTTTGGAAAGACAGACTTATTCTGGCGGTTTCCAAGGATCATCCCTGGCACAAGAAGAAATCGGTTGCATTGTCTGAATTGATTAAAGAGCCTTTCGTTATCAGAGAAAAGGGTTCGGCAACACGAGAATCATTTGAAGCGTTTTTAGAAAAATCAAAGTTATTAAGTCTTTCTCCGTTTAATATTTGCGCCGAATTAGGAAGTTCCGAAGCAATAAAAGAAGCAATAATTTCCGGATTGGGAGTTTCTGTAATTTCTATTCATGCCATTTCACGCGAGCTGTCTCAAGGCCTGCTTTTTGAAGTTCCAGTTCAGGGATGTCAAATAGAAAGAAATTTCTATTTGATTTATAAAAATAAGTTTGATTTCCGTTCGTTTCATAAAACATTCGTCAGTTTCATCAAGAGTCATAATCCGTAAATAATTATTTGTTAATTTCCTTGACACGCAACTCTTCTTCAATGTAATTAAATTATAAAAAGTCATCACATACATAATCATCTTCCTTGCAGAAATTGTTTCAGATAAGGTTTGTTAATTTATTCTAAACTGTTCAATGCTGTATTTAAGTTTTCGGTATTAGAAGATGAAAACTAAAAGTCCTCCAAAAAATAATAAAACGAATTTTAAACGTAGTGAAAGTGTATGGGCAAAGGAAGTATTCAGCAACGGCCAGCAATCATTGCAAAGCATTATAGGATCCTCTCCCATTCCTGCCTTTATCATCGGCAAAGACCATTTGATTATTTACTGGAATAAAGCGCTGGAAGAATTAAGCGGGATCAAGGCAAAAGAAGTAGTAGGTACCGGTCAACAATGGCGGGCATTTTATAAGACAGCAAGACCATGCATGGCCGATTTGCTTGTTGATAAATATCATAAAAAAATTCCTCAATGGTATCCTGGAAAATTCATCAAGTCGAAATTAATAAAGGGTGCTTATGAAGCGACTGATTTTTTCCCCGAGTTAGGCAAGAGAGGGAAATGGTTGCGCTTTACAGCAGCCGTAATTCGTAGTTCCAAGGGATCAGTAATAGGAGCGGTGGAAACGCTTGAAGATATAACCGATGCGAAAAGGGCTGAAGAATCTTTGCTTAAAGCGCAGGAAGAACTGGAGATTAAAGTAAAAGAACGTACGCACAAACTTACAAAAGCCAACAAAGCCCTGAAGGAAACGACCGATCACTTGTCTCTGATTTTGGAATTTCTTCCTATCGTATCTTATACATGTAACGCCGATGAGAATTTTACAATTACGTTTGTAAGCAACCGCGTCAAAGAAATTACCGGTTACGCTCCCTCCCGATTTACCGATAATTCTTACTTCTGGCAGGAGCACATTCATCCTGAAGACAGAGATAATGTTCTCAAAAAACTAAGATCGGCCACAAAAAGGGGAACTTACAAATTCGAGTATCGTTTCCAGACAGAAGGTGGGTCTTATCGATGGATTTCGGATCATCGTCGTCTTATTAAACCTAGCAGTCGTTCACGAAGTTACATGGTTGGTGCATGGCAGGATATAACGGAAGATAAAAAAATCCGGCAAGAGGGAGAAATCAGACTGCAGCAAATGATTCAATCCCATAAATTAAAAGCCCTGGGTGAAGTTGTAACGGGAGTTGCTCACGAAATAAATAACCCTGTCAGTTTTATTGCCAACAACATTACTCTTTTAGAGGAAATGTGGAATACTATTGAACCTATTCTGGCCAGTGATGGTGCTTCACATCCGGATTGGAGTAATAAAGGAATCGGTTATGTGGAATTTTGTACTAACATGAAAGAAGTTATTGGTGAGTTTAAAATAGCTTCTCAGCGTATTAAACGCGTCATAGCAGGATTAAAAGAATTTGCCCGCACCGATGAAACTCTTGAAAAAAAACCCGTCAAAATAGAAGAAGTAATTCAGGGTGTGATGATTATAGTCGGTGCTCAAGTTCGTAAAACTGTTTCTCACATGGATATTTACATAGACAGTAACCTGCCGCCTATCCAGGGACATTTTCAAAAGATCGAACAGGTAATCGCTAATCTTTTAATTAACGCACATCAATCCATTACTCCGGAACGAAAAGGCAGAATAATTATAACAGCCAGAAGTATTGAAAGACTGAAAGCGATTTTAATTGAAATTGAAGATAACGGAATAGGCATGGAAAAAGAAGTGCTGGATCATATATTTGAACCTTTCTTCACAACTCGTCGCGACATGGAAGGAACCGGACTAGGGCTTTCCATATCTTATGGACTAATTAAAGAGCATCACGGAATAATCGGCGTTCTTTCCCGTCCCAGAATAGGTAGCAAATTTACCATTTATCTTCCTCTTGATGCAAAAACACCGATAAATATTCGTCCGGCTATTCTTTGTTGTGACAGCGATGCTTCATATCTCAATGAAATAAAAATGAGCTTTGCCGATGTTATTGATTGGCACTGCAGTGCTGAAGAAACCTGCGAGGATATAATAGCTTATCTGGAAATGCATCCTGAAGTGGATATTTTTATTTCGGAGGTAAATCTGCCTTCAATCAACGGATGGGAATTAACAAAGAAAATAAAAGAACGTTTTCCACTTTTGCCGGTAATACTTTATTCTTCTGATTCATCAAGTCTCAAGCAGGAAGGAAAGGTTTCCGTAAAATCTGATTACTTTCTAAAAAAACCATTCAGCATTTCTCAGTTACAAAATATAATTCGTGAAAAGGGAAGGCAAATACTATGAGAATTCTGATTGTTGACGATGAAGAAGTTGCCCTTAATTCGATAAAGCGTCTCTTGAAATGGCGCGGTATCCGCAATGTTGATACCTGTTCAAACGGCAAGGATGCCATTGTCAAAATTAAAGAAACGGATTATGATATAATTCTTCTGGATTTACTTATGCCGGAAATTGATGGCCTGCAGGTTCTGGAATCAACAAAACCTTACCGTACGCATACGGAATTTATAATTCTTACGGCAATTGATGATATTCCTACCACCGTCCAGGCTATTCGTCTCGGCGCCTATGATTATCTCGTCAAACCCGTTGATAATGACTTACTTTTTCTCGCCATAAAAAGAGCTTACGAACACAAGGGGCTGCTCATAGGTTTATCAACTACAGCTGGAGATAACAAAAACAAAGTTCCTTCTGCTTTTTCTGAAATTGTCACTCAATGTCCTCAGATGTGCTCTATATTATCATATGCTCAGGTTATGGCTGGAAGCGGCAATCCCGTAATGATTACGGGAGAATCAGGAACAGGGAAGGAACTTGTTGCCAAAGGTATTCATTATGCGGGATCGATGTCCGGTGGGCCATTCATTGCTGTTAATGTCAGTGCTATTCCGGCTACCATGTTTGAAAGTCAGTTTTTCGGTCATTCCAAAGGAGCGTTTACCGGTGCGGAGACACCGCATTTGGGTTATTTTGAACAGGCTGATGGAGGAACTTTGTTTCTTGATGAAATAGGGGAATTACCGCTTGGTCTTCAGACAAAACTGCTACGAGTCCTTGAAGAGAAATCTTTTTATCCTCTGGGTTCGTCCAAACCCGTGTGGGTGGATGTGCGGGTCATATCGGCTTCCAACAGGGATATTGAACAGGCCTGCCAGGAAGGAAATTTCCGGCTGGATCTGCTCTACCGTCTGAAATCCATTCATATTCATTTACCGCCTTTGCGGGAAAGAGATGGCGATATCCCACTGCTTGCGCTTCATTTTCTGCGCAAGTTTTGTGATGCGCATAAAAAAGAAATTACTGGTTTCAGTCCGGAAGCCATGGATTTGTTATGCGGCAGAAATTATCCCGGCAACGTGCGCGAATTGTCGCAAATCATCGATAACGCCGTTGTTGTGGCTGACTCCGATTTTATCCTGCCTTCTCATCTGGGAATGGTGTCAACAGGAAAGACGTTTCTATCGCGCAAGTTATGCACATTAAAGGAAAACGATGAAGCGCATCTGGTGTATGTTTTGAAAAATGTCAGTGGCGACCGCAGCAAGGCGGCGCAAATTCTCAGCATAACCGTCCGGCAATTACAGCGAAAAATCGCCGCCATGAAAAAAAATCCTCAGTGGGAAGAAATTTTGCGTGACATTTAGGTCATTATGGGTGACATAAATGTCACGCACGATAAGTGCTTGTATTTCATAAGAACACCTGTGTTTTGATATCAATAAATACATTGCCTGAATTTTTTCTTGCGACTTTAATTTCGTTTTTACATCATAAAATAATTTCCAATATCCGATAAGAGGTGACAGGAAAACTTATTCATCTGTCTGGTAATTTCGCACGCATTAAAACCAGTAAGCATTGGAAAATACTGAATTCTTCCGCCATATGCGGCAGAGGCTGGTCACATATAAATTTCAGAAATGCAAACGGAAACATTTTAAAATAATTTTTTGGCATGGCCATTGCTCTTTTCCCTTAAACAAGGGAAGGAGCCTTCATGAAAGCTTTTACCGCAAAACTTGTCGATTTGACCCAGAAAAACGCGGAGACAATCGCCCGGCAATGGGCAAAAGATATTAAAACTAACATAAAAACTTATAGCTATCATAACACTTCCGAAGAAGAAATTATTCATCAGGCAAAATATTTCTATAAGAATTTTCAAATGATGTTTTTTAATGAGTCACCATATGAACAGGCCAAGGAAATTTTCGAAAAATATGCGGAAGAAAGATACAAAGAGGGAATTCCTCTGCATGAAGCATTGTATGCCTTGATCTTGATGAGAAGACACATGTGGTTGTATGCGGAATTTCAATCCATGTTCAATGCTGAAGTACAGCATCAGCAGGCGGTAGGAAGTCTTAGCCGGACAATTCTTATGTTCGATTACATTATATATGTCGTTGCCAGAAAATTCTGGGAGATGATGAAACTGGAGGAGTTAAAGAAAAAAGATATACAGTAATTTCGCGGGATGATTATAAGCGAGTCAATTTTTTAACATAACAACTTTTAAAAAAGAGAGATGAAAAAATGCAAGCTTATGCCGCAAAACTTATTGATCTTATAGAGAGTAAGTCTGAGAATATTGCCAGACAATGGGCCGATGATGTTATGAAACATAACAGAACGCCCTCTTATCATTCTCTGTCGAAAGAAATGGTAATCGAACAAGGGACCGATTTCTACCGCCTTTTTCGCCGCATGTCTCTAGCGAAGAATCCTTTTGAAGAAGCGAAATCATTTTCCTGGAAATACGCCGAGGAACTTTACAGGAAAAAAATACCACTGCAGGAAGCAATCTACGCGCTGATACTCATGAGGAGGAATCTCTGGCTTTACGCGGAATTTCAAGGGGTTTTTGTTAGCGTTCTGGAAAAAACGCAAGCGGTGGAAAGTCTGAACAGAACAATCTTGCTGTTTGATTATGTGTCTTATCAGGTCATCGAAAAATATCAGGAACTCATTGTAGGTAGCGTGGAGAGAAGAATCGGTGCCGTTAAAACACTGATGATGAAAGGAGGCATGGTTGCCAAAAGAAATATTTATAAGATCGCTTTAATGATAGTTTTTCTATTTATTGCTTCTATCCTCACATATTATAATCATGCAGACCTCAAGAGCGAAGGCCTTTTTACTCATCTTTTTTATATCCCTATTATTTTAGCGTCAATTTGGTGGGGCAAAAAAGGTGTTTATGTGCCTATTTTTCTGGGCGCTCTAATTTTGGTAAGCCATCTGATTTTTCTGAGCTCAGTTAGTATTTGGGGTGAAGTCATTCGGGCGGGTATGTTTATTTTTATTGGAGGAGTTATAGGATGGTTGATGGAAGGCATTAAAAAGGTGGAAGAAATATTTTAGCTTTTCAATAAAAAGACAAAAAGGGGATATTAAAGTGGAAAGTGAACAAATCAATCAGGGAAAAGTTTTATCCGTCCGCAGCAGTGTTGTTGATGTATATTTCCCTCAGGTGCCTGCAATTCGCAATGTTCTCAAGGCTGGAGAAAAACAGGACGTTATAATTGAAGTATTCACTCAGCTTGATAACAATACTATCCGCGGTGTTGCTCTCACTCCCACTCAGGGTTTAGCCAGAGGTTCAAAGGTCATTGATACAGGTAAACCATTTGAAGTTCCTGTAGGGAAGGAACTACTGGGAAGAGTCTTCAATGTTTTCGGCAATACCATTGATAAAAAAGGAGATGTCTCTGCTGGAGAGTATCGTTCCATCCATCGCAAGCCTATTCCTCTGCGGGATCAATCCACTGTGTCGGAAATCTTTGAAACGGGAATCAAGGCCATTGATGTTCTGGCTCCCCTGGAGAGAGGAGGAAAGGCGGGCCTTTTCGGCGGTGCTGGTGTGGGTAAAACAGTTCTAATTACCGAAATGATTCACAACACGGTGAGCGCGCATGAGGGTATGAGCATTTTTTGCGGCATCGGTGAACGCTGTCGTGAAGGTGAGGAGCTTTATCGTGAAATGGAGGAAAGCGGAGTACTGGGAAATACCGTGATGGTTTTCGGTCAGATGAACGAACCACCCGGTGCGCGTTTTCGTGTCGGGCACTCAGCGTTGACGATGGCGGAATATTTCCGCGATGATGCCAAACAGGATGTGCTCCTGATGATTGACAATATTTTCCGTTTTATTCAGGCGGGTATGGAAGTATCAGGTCTTCTGGGGCAGCTGCCTTCTCGTCTTGGTTATCAGCCGACACTGGCCACGGAACTGGCCGAACTCGAAGAAAGAATATGTAATACAAAAACCGGTGCCATAACTTCTATTCAGGCTGTGTATGTTCCGGCGGATGACTTTACCGATCCGTCCGCCGTGCATACCTTCGGTCATCTTTCCGCAACGATTGCTCTATCCAGAAAGAGAGCCAGTGAAGGATTGTATCCGGCGATTGACTTGCTCCAGTCCGGTTCTAAAATGCTGATGCCCAACATTGCCGGTGAGCGTCATTACAAAATCGCGCAGGAAATTCGAAAAACATTGGCAGTTTATGAAGACCTTAAAGATATTATTGCCATGCTGGGTATTTCTGAACTCTCTCGCGAGGATCAGCGCACGGTGTTTCGCGCCCGTCGTCTGGAGAGATTCTTTACCCAGCCTTTTTTTGTTACAGAGCAATTCACCGGAACAGGAGGAAAAATGGTGTCGCGTGAAGATACGTTAAATGGTTGTGAGCGAATACTTAACGATGAATTTGCCGAGTATCCCGAACGCGCGCTTTATATGATCGGTTCTATTGACGAGGCGAAGATTTCCCATGATGCTTAAAATTTTATTGCCGGCGGAAGTAATGCTTGCACAGGAAGTAAAAAAGATTGTAGCCGAGGCGGAAAACGGATCTTTTTGCCTGATGCCGAATCACATTGATTTTGTCGCCACGCTTGCGCCGGGTATCTTCACTTATGAACCGGTCAACGGCGGGCAGGAGATAATGGCGATGGATGTAGGCACGTTGGTGAAAAAAGGATCGGATGTTCTTGTATCTACACGCAATGCCGTGCGGGCGCCGGATCTGGGGAAGCTAAAAGAAGTTGTTGCCCATCAGTATGATGTTTTGGATGAACGGGAAAAAATGGTTCGTTCGGCGGCGGCGAGACTTGAAGCAAGTCTCATTAGGCGATTTGTGGAATTAAAGTAGTGAAGGGTGAAAGGTGAAGGGTAAAACAAAAAAAAAGAAATTTCCATTCACTGGTGTTTATAGAACATAGAACGTTGAACGTAGAACATAGAACCCCGAAAGGATGACACATGGTAGAAATAAGACGAACACCCAGTACACGCCGCCGGAAAATTGCAGATCACTTTACAGAGCAGGTGGCTAAAAAAGAGGCTCTGCGGAAGAAGGCACTTCGACACAAAGACGAGACCGTGTGGTTCGGGCTCGGCATGTTCGGAATTGTCGGTTGGGCGGTTGCCATTCCTACACTTATAGGAGTTGCGCTTGGTTTGTGGATTGATCGAACCTGGCCCAGCCAATATTCATGGGCTTTGATGTTCTTGATAGCGGGTGTACTTATTGGCTGTATGAATGCCGCCTACTGGGTACGGAGAGTACGCAGCAGAATTATCGAGGAAGATGAAGATGACGAGTTATCTTCTTAACACAACGATTTTGTTTACTCTGGCTGTGGCACTCATTGCCGGTATGGGGCTGGGAGCTTTTTATTTTATTGTGCTGTGGTGGATGGTACAAAGGTTGCCCCAAGCGAAAAGTCCTACGCGTCTCATGATCGGGAGTTTTATTATCAGGATGGCTGTAATTTTGACCGGATTTTATCTGGTTATGGGAAATGGTCACTGGGAGCGGCTCGCTGCGGCCATGCTGGGGTTCATAATTATCAGGAAAATTTTAACATATCGTCTGGGGCCGCAAAACACGGCTGATGTTTATTGAATAAAATCAGGCGGACAATATCAGCCGCCACCGGAGATCCGAAATGGAAATAGTATCCCTGAATCAGATCAGCCCTGACCAGGTAATTATATGGAGTTGGGGATTTATCAAGATCAATGCAACCATTCTTTATACCTGGCTTGTGATGGCTATACTGGTATTTATTTCCTGGTTCGTTACGCGCAATCTTTCTTCCGATATAAATGTATCCAGATGGCAGCATTTTCTGGAAGTCGTTATCTCTGTTATTCGTGGTGAGATATCCGAAATGACGAAAAAAGGCGCGGACAATTACATTCCTCTGATCGGCACACTTTTTCTTTTCATCTGCACATCCAATGTACTGGCTATTGTGCCGGGATATGTCGCGCCGACATCGTCTATTACTACCACTGCTTCTTTGGCGCTATGCGTGTTTATTGCCGTTCCTTATTATGGTGTCTCCCGCAATGGTCTTTTTCATTATTTAAAGGAATATTTTCAACCTAATTTCATATTCTTCCCTTTCCATGTCATGGGCGAGATATCAAGAACACTTGCCCTGACTGTTCGTCTTTTCGGCAATATTATGAGCCATGAAAAGGTCATTGGAATTCTGTTGGCAGTCACACCGCTTCTGTTCCCGGTTGTAATGCAGGCACTGGGACTTTTAATTGGTGTGATCCAGGCTTACATTTTTGCGATTCTTTCCATGGTTTATATAGCTTCAGCGCTTTCTGCTGAAGAAGAACATCATAGTCATTCAGAGGTAAAAAAAGAAGGTTCATCAGTTTAACATTTTTGATCAAAGGAGGAGTTTTTATGGATAACGTAAGCATCGTCGCGATGGCTTCAATATTCGCAGCTGGTTTAACAATGGCCATTGGTTCGGTCGGGCCGGCTTTAGGCATGGGACGGGCAATTCAGCAGGCCCTTGCTGCAATAGCCCAGCAACCCGATGAACGTAATTCTTTGACAAGAACACTATTTGTGGGTCTTGCCATGATCGAATCCATTGCCATTTACTGTTTTGTTATTTCGATGATCGTCATTTTTGCCAATCCTTTCTGGGGTCATTTTGTAAAAGCAGGGGGGTAATCCATGCATATCGACTGGTTTGTATTATTTTGCCAGATATTCAATTTTCTGCTGCTAGTCTATCTGCTGAAAAAATTTCTTTACAGTAGAATTATTAAGGCGATGGACGATAGAGAAGCGAAGATTGCCGCGCGGTTCGCTGACGCTGAAGAAATGAAAGCCAAGGCAATCGAAGCCGCTGAAATTTATGCAAAACGCAACCAAATGCTCGATGAAACAAAAGAGCGGTTGCTCAATGAAGCAACAATGGCTGCCGAGGCAAAGCGTAAGGAGTTGATGGACAACGTTCGCCAGGAGGTTGATCAGGTTAAGGTTCGCTGGCAGGATATGCTGGTGCGCGAACAGAACGCCTTCTTTTGTGATTTACGCCAGCGTGCGGCCAAGCAATTATACGCCACGGCGCGCAAGGCTTTGAGTGATCTGGCGGATGCCGATCTGGAGGAGCGAATTGTGGATGAATTCATTCGTCGGGTCAAGGCGTTAGATCAGGAAAAAAGCGTTCAGATACGCAACGCCATTAGAGGCGGCGGCAATCAGGTGACTATCCAGAGCGCTTTCGGAATTTCCGATCAGAGGAAGGCGCAGATAGAAGAAGTTCTGAAAAAGCAGATAACCAACGGTTTTACACTAAGATATATGAGGCAGCCGGAAATCGTGTCGGGTATTGAATTGCGGGTGAATGGGCATAAGATTGCCTGGAGTCTCAATGAGTATCTGGAGACACTGGTAGAAAGCCTGACCGAAACGCTCCAGAAAGAAGCACACGCGGCGTGAAGACGGTGAATAGTGAATAGAAAAGACCTTGCTGTCATTGCGAGGCGACTCTTAGGAGCCATGGCAATCTTAAATAGATCGAGAGAAGAGTGGCAGAAATAAAAATGGAAAGAGGTCAGGAGGCGAAGAATGAATCAAGAGTCTAGCCAATTGGAAAGTAAGGAATTAAAAACTTTCCTGGATGATACGTTTGATACTATGGAAAAGGTCCTGGACGAGCAAAACCCTGAACTGCGGCAATTAGAAATAGGCACGGTGCAGTTTGTCGGACGCGATATTGCCAGGGTCAGTGGCCTGCCGCACATTCGCGCAGAGGAACTGGTTCGCTTTATGGGAAACTATATGGGATTGGTTTTTAATATAGACACGACGGAAATCGGCGTCATTCTTCTTGATCCCAGCGAAAATCTGCAGGTCGGGTCAGAAGTGCATCGTACCAAACGCGTGCTGGATGTGCCGGTGGGAGACGCACTGCTGGGAAGGGTTGTTGATCCTCTGGGGCGTCCGCTTGACGGTTTGGGAGAAATAAATACAGTCATGCGCCTTCCGGTGGAAAGACCGGCGCCGGCTGTTATGGACCGATCTCCTGTGACTGTTCCTCTGCAAACCGGTTTGAAGGTGATTGACGCGCTCATTCCCGTAGGACGCGGCCAGCGTGAACTTATCTTAGGCGACAGAATGACCGGTAAGACGGCCATTGCCGTTGATACAATTATCAACCAGAAAGAAACGGGGATTATTTCCATTTACTGCGCCGTTGGTAAAAAAAGCGCTGATGTAGCCAAGGTGATTGCCGAATTGCGTGATCACGGTGTAATGAAATCATGCATAGTCGTGGTCGCCACCGGTGAGGACACGCCGGGACTGCAGTTTATCGCTCCTTACGCAGCCACAAGCATGGGCGAATACTTCACGGAACAAGGCAAAGATGTGCTGATCGTTTATGACGATTTGACTTCGCATGCACGCGCTTACCGGGAAGTTTCTCTTCTCTTGCGGCGTCCCCCGGGTCGTGAAGCTTTTCCCGGTGATATATTTTATATTCACTCACGTTTGTTGGAGCGTTCCACGCATCTGCGTCCCGAACTTGGTGGCGGATCACTAACATCCTTGCCGATCGTAGAAACGGAAGCGCAGGATATGTCCTCCTATATCCCCACCAATCTGATCTCCATAACGGACGGGCAGATTTATCTTTCTCCGGTTCTTTTCAGTAAAGGCATTCTGCCAGCCGTGGATGTCGGTAAATCCGTTTCACGCGTGGGCGGCAAAACGCAATTGGCTGCCTACCGTTCGGTGGCGGGAGATTTGCGTCTTTCTTATTCTCAATTCGAAGAATTGGAATCATTTTCGCGCTTCGGCACAAGGCTTGATGACAGTACCAGGCGGACTCTCGAGCGTGGCTGGCGCGTGCGTGAAATTCTCAAACAGGGGCAATATAAGCCTTTGCGCGCTTCCGAACAGATAGCTTCTCTGCTTTCCGTGACGGGCGGGGCGCTGGACAAGGTTCCGACAGAAAAGGTACGTGAAGTGGAAGCGCGCCTGCTGGAAGTCGTCACACAGCAAATGCCGGAATTGTGTGGACGCATTGATGAGGGTAAAAAACTGGAAATGTCCGATCGCGATCATGTTATGAATAAAATCAAACCGACTATAACGCCGTTTGAAGAAGTCGAGGAAGCAAATGCAAACAACTGAGTCCCTGAAAAGAAGAATTAAAAGCGCGGGAGATCTGTTGTCGGTAGTTAAAACGATGAAGGCTCTGGCTGCCGTGAGTATCCGGCAATATCAAAAAGCTGTGGAGTCTCTTGATGACTACAACCGGACTGTAGAGATGGGACTGCAGATTGTGCTTAAGGAACGGATGAACGCGATGGCACAAAGCAAAGATATGCCAATTAGACGCATGGGAGCAATAATTTTTGGTTCTGATCAGGGTTTGTGTGGACAATTAAATGAACAGATTTCTGTTTTTGCACTGGATTACATAAAAGAGACCGGTGTGAAAAAAGAAAACCGTAAAGTTCTGACAATAGGAGCTCGTGTGGCCGATTATGTGGAGGACGCTGGACAGCCATTAGATGAATTACTGACCACTCCGAGTTCTACAGCGGGGATAACGCCGCTGGTTCAGGAAATAATCATGATTATCGAAGAGTGGCATTTTCGTCAAAATGTTGATCATTTTATGTTGTTTTACAATGATTATATAAGCGGTGCCAACTATCATCCTTATAAAGTTCAGCTTCTTCCCGTTAATCGCGATTGGCTTAAGGACATAGCATGCAAAAAATGGGATTCCAAAACTCTGCCTATTTATCGAATGGACGGCGATAGAATTTTTTCCTCGCTTATCAGAGAATATCTTTTCGTTTCGCTTTATCGTGCGTTTGCCGAATCGCTGGCCAGTGAAAACGCCAGCCGTTTAGCTTCAATGCAGAATGCTGAAAAAAATATTGAAGAGCAGATGCAGGATCTTTACGTGCAGTTTCATCGTACGCGTCAAATGACGATTACTGAAGAACTGCTGGATATTGTGTCTGGCTTTGAGGCATTGAGTTAAAAATATATTAAAAAGAAGGAAGGTGATAATCATGGCAGCAGAAATGCACATTTGTGGAATATGTGCCTGGCGCAGGGAATGTCAAAAGAGGTTCAAATTAGACAAAGATTCTTTTGTCGGTAGTCATTGTCCTGATTATACCAGGGACTTGTCCATCAAGGTGACCGCTTCAGAGGAAAATGAAGATGAAAAAATAATCATGGACAGGATGGTTCAGCGGCAAGTGGATAAATGGAGGAAACTTTTTGCACGTGCTATGAGCCAAGGGCTTAAAGCAGAGAATTTCAAAGGAGGTCCTGTTATAACTGTTTCCAGAGATGCTGGTGCAGGAGGAAGTGAAATCGCCAGAAGATTGGCCAAAGCGTTGAATATTGATATTATAGGCGGTCAAATTATTCAGCATGTTGCGGATAGTGCTAAAATGAGCAGAAAGGTAATAGAATCACTTGATGAACGGGAGGTTACTTTTCGGGAAACTCTCCTTTCTTCCTTATTTGGAGAAAATCGTCCGTGGCCCGGAGAATTTTTACATCATCTGACTCGAGTTATCGGAACTATAGGTATTTTCGGTAATGTCGTGATTGTTGGTAGAGGAGCCAATTATGTTCTGCCTAAAGAGAAGATATTCAGAATCAGAGTAATTGCTCCTATGGAATTAAGAATTAAATATTTTATGGATGATAGAGGTTATACAAAAGCTGAAGCGGAACAATACATTTTAAAAAGGGATAATAATCGCAAGGCATTCGTAAGAAAATATTTTAATGCCGATATCGCTGATCCTCAATATTACGATATAATTATTAACACGGAAAAAATCTCATTGGCGGCTGCAACTGAATCAATTATTGTGGCTTTTAATCAAAGAAGGAAGCGACAGGATCCGTTATTCCCGCATCCAAAAAAGAAGGAAGAATTGAGAGTTTAAGAAATTGAAATCAGAGAAACATAAAAGGGTCAAATTAAGAGAACAGATATTTTTAAGACCTGATGATGGTTTTATATATTTTCTTGCGGATTTTTTCTGTCGATTAATATTTGTCGCTACTATTTCTTTAAAAAGTTTTCCTTGTCGATAGAATAAAATCCGTTGATTGATTATGAGGATATACTCATGTCGGTATCCGTATCATTAATTGATTTTAGATATTCCAGGCAAGTGTCACATTTCTGAATTTGCGCATTGATAGCTTCTTTTACTCCAGCACAAAATTCCAATGAGTTTCTTTTCATGTTGTCATATTCTCTCTTTTTCCCCTCTATAATTTCAATTGCGAAGCTAAGATTTTCATTCATGACCTGTTCCTCCATCTTTCAGAAAATAACCGCCTGCGTTGATAAACCTGTTTTTTTCATTTTTATTCGTTGAAAAGCCTTTTTGATTAAGTTATAAAGTGGCCATGAAAAAACGGTTCTTGAAAATTGGTTTATGTTTCCTTGCGATGACCGTGACAAAATGGCCTTCCCGCTTTACGTGGGCCACCCAAAAGATACGGGTTCGGCCAGATTTGTGTAATATCAATTCCTATTTTTTTAGCGATGTGTTCACGGACACGATGAGAGGCTCGCCCCTCAATAACGCTATAAACCGTTTCGTTGGATACTCCGAGCTCACGAGCAATAGCCGCTTGTTTAACGTTGGCATCCAGCATGGCCTTCCGGATATCGTTTGGTTTCATATTGGGGGGAATTTTTTTCATTGTTAAGGACTCCTTTTTTGATTTATAAATTACAATATTGAATGTGATTATAAATTCAATATTTAATTATGTCAAGTAAATATTGCATTTGATAGTTAAGTATTTTCAGTTTGGACGCTTTTTGTTTAAATTGTTAAAAATGCTTTTGTAATCAAATAGATGAATCCCTTTGTTATGCGGTAAGTGAGTAAAAAAATAGAAAGTTTGGTTAATTTATGGTAGATGATGACTTAAAAAATCGTACCAGATGGGCAATTAATTATGTTTGCCAAAGGGACAAGTTAACTAATGAGTCTTTGAGCGATCTTTTAAAGATAAATACCAGCAACATTAGTCAATATCGCGCTAAGAGAATACGTCCCAGTGCTGAATTCATGAAAGTATTTTGCAATTACTTTGATTTCAGCGAGGCGTGGTTTCTTTCCGGTCAAGGTGAACCTTTTAGGGGTGCGCGTAAAAAGTATGAGGAAATCTGCGGACCGGTAGAACATGGTGTGGTATGTGAAAATATGGGCTCCTATGATTCGACTGCTCAAAAAATAAATATTGAAGAAGCAATTGGCAAAGCTTACAAAGTTTTAAATGCAGAGACATCTTTATCATTTGCTTTGTATATGAATATTCAGCAATTGGCCATAGCATTGGAAACCAGCCAGACACTGAAATTGTGCCAGGATCAAATTAAAGATTTGCAAAAACGAATTAGTGAGCTCGAACAACAAGTGGATCACTTAAGTACAAATATATCCGCTACCAAGGAACAAATTGACGAGTAAGTAACAAATAATTTCCTTTCATGTTTTGGTTACTTATATTGATTTGGAGGGGAAATAATAAAGATTCGGTACCGTTATTATTCTATTTTTTTATGATTGGTGCCGGAGGTCGGAATCGAACCGACATGACTGCAAGAGTCGGGGGATTTTGAGTCCCCTGCGTCTACCAGTTTCACCACTCCGGCACGGGCGGGATTATATAAACGAAATGTAAAATGTCAAGCTAAAATCTGTTGACAATTAATTATAGCCTGTGTTAATGGGCTTCACAATTAGTCAATAGTTTATTGGGGTTGTAGCTCAGCTGGGAGAGCGCTTGAATGGCATTCAAGAGGTCAGGAGTTCGATCCTCCTCAGCTCCACCAATGAATTTACGGGGATGAGTTTTACTGACTCATCCCTATTGTTTTATAGATCTTCTACTTGTTTTTTAATTTTGATTCTTTTTTCCTTGATCATGGCTTCTTTATTGCCTTCCAGCCATGTCTGAATGGCTTCATCTCTTTTAATGGAAATCAGTATTTTTTCGTACATACCCTTTTTTTCTTCAAAGTCTTTCTCATCCAGCTTGCTCACATCCTTAAGTTTCAATATTACATAAGTATTGTTCGTGAAAAGCGGTTTTTCCGCATATGGTTTGTTGGTAGATAGCTGAAGAAGAATATCAGCCGCATTTTCGTTAGATTCCAACTTGGGAATAGTATTGCCTGGCTGGAAAAATCCTGTTTCGTTAACTTTCAAATCATGTTCTTTGGCAATTTTATCCAGAGATTCTCCTTCTTTTAGTTTTTCCAAAATTGACTTAGCTTCTTTTTCGGCAATAATTTTCATTTCACTTTCTATAAAGCGACTCCTGACTTCATTTTCTATGGTGTTCAGTTTCGGTAGGTAAGAAGGTTTCTTTGCAACAATCTGCAACAGGTAATAGCCGCCGTTTCCAGTGGGTAAGACTTTACTGACATCTTTTTCCCGCAGATCAAGAAGTTCTTCAGCTATATTTTTAACCGATGATAGTTCTGCCGGCAGTTTTTTTATCTGGAAAAAATCGGTATAGTGAATATCAAGGTTGTTTCTTTTGGCATAGTCTTCCATGTTGTTTTCCTGATAGATGACATCCCGTGCTTTTTTTGCTTCCATATGCGCGTTTTGCTGTCCTTTATTCACTCCTTTAAAAGAAAGATATTTGATTTTTACCTGTTCGGCGACACGAAATAGATCGCTGTTACGCTTTAGATAGTCTTCCAGTTCTGCATCAGTCGGTGTAATTTTCTTTTTGACGTCTTTCCCGGAAATTTGTACAAAATTAACATTGATTTTTTGATTCTGTAATGCATATAAATCATATACTTCCTGGTCCGAGATTTTTATACCTTCACGTATAATCGATTCAATTTTACCGGCTGTCATATCAAATTTTTGGAGATTTTCGAAATCTTCGGCAGTAAGTTTATTGTAACGGAGTACCTGCTGGTATTTGCGTTCATCAAACACACCATTTGTTTGCAATACCGGCATCGACATGATCATGTTTCTTAATTCCTCATTGGAGACTTCAATCTTTAAATCGACGGCCTTGGCAGCTATAATATATCGATTTAACAAATCATTATAAGCTTTTCGTTTAAGATCCATTTTCTTCAGTATTTCCGGAGTAAGCTTTGCGCCTAAGCGAAGTCGTGCCATATCTATCAATTTTTCATATTCGTTATGAAATTCGGCTTCACTGATTATTTTTTTGTCGACTATAGCAATGGCGTTTGCGGTACGGCTGCCTCTGCTGGAACCGAAGTAAAGCACAAAAACAATAATAATGATTCCTATAACGGCAATCATGAACCAGCCGCGTGCATGTTCGCGGAAAAATTTCAGCATAAAATCACCTCGAGAGGATAATGAATTTGTACAATAACAAATGAAACTTTTACCTTATTATTATAGTCATTTGCAAAATGCAAACATAATTTAAAAAGGCGTTGATTAGGACAGTGAAATACGGTATAGAAAACCTTTCTTTGGGGAAATCATTATTTTAATTCGTGAAAAAACAGGAGGATAAATGCTATTCGATTATGTTTTAGGAAAATTTTCCAACGATCTTGCTATTGATCTTGGTACTGCCAATACTATCGTATATGTCAAAGACAAAGGGATAGTTTTAAATGAGCCCTCTGTTGTAGCTGTGCATCAGGATTCAAGAGGAATGAAGAAGGTTCTTGCAGTAGGCAGTGAAGCTAAAAACATGTTGGGACGTACTCCTGGTAATATTGTTGCCATAAGACCAATGCAAGATGGTGTCATTGCCGATTTCGATATGACTGAAGCAATGCTGAAGCATTTCATTTTGTGTGTTCATAATCGCAAGTCTTTGGTCCGACCACGAATTATTGTTGCCGTACCATCAGGAATAACGCAGGTAGAAAGACGTGCAGTACGTGAAGCTGTAGAATCGGCAGGTGCCAGAGAAATTTACCTTATTGAAGAGCCGATGGCTGCGGCTATTGGGGCTGGGTTACCTGTTTCCGAGCCGACAAGTTCAATGATCGTGGATATTGGCGGAGGAACGACGGAAGTTGCTGTTATTTCTCTTTCCGGAATTGTGTACTCTAAATCAGTGAGAGTTGCTGGTGATAAAATAGATGAAGCAATCGTTCAGTACATGAAGCGCAAACACAATCTGCTTATCGGAGAACGAACGGCGGAAATTATTAAAATTGAGATTGGCTGCGCTTATCCTTTTGAAGAAATTAAGGTTGGTTCCATAAAAGGACGCGATCTGATTTCGGGAATTCCCAAGATTACAGAAACTAATTCGGAAGAAATAAGAGAAGCCATTAACGAACAGGTAACTTTCATAGTTGATGCAGTTAAAGATACTCTCGAAAATTCTCCGCCGGAGCTTGCAGGCGATATTGTTGATCGCGGAATTGTTCTTACAGGTGGTGGAGCACTGTTACAAAATATAGATATCCTTATCCGTGAAGAAACAGGATTGCCTATAACTATTACTGATGACCCTCTGTCTGCTGTGGCCAGGGGTGCGGGAATAGCATTAGATCAACTCAATGTACTCAAAGATATTGCTCTTCAAGTTTAAAAAACGTCCGGAACGTAACACAATTTATTCTGGCAGATAGCATTCGATGTAGCGTTATAATTATTTCCCATTGGGTAAAAAATGTTTTTCTTAAGGAAATACAAAACAGCTATCTTGATCATTGCTCTTCTTGTCATTGCACTGACAATGCTTTCTTTTAATTTAAGGTATGGTGCGGGAAGAGGTTTCTTCAGTAAAATTGTATTGGAGGCGGTTGCGCCGGTGCAAAAAGGACTGAGTACTTCCATCAAAAGTATAAGAGATTCCTGGCTGCGTTACATTGTTCTGGTGGGTATTGAAGAAGAAAATAAAAAATTAAATAAGAAAATCAACGAGCTCAAAGCGGTTGTGATTCAATATCAAGAAGGTTATCTGGAAGCACAGAGACTAAGAAAGCTTCTATCTTTAACTGATGATTATAATTACCATTTTATTAACGCCCGCGTCATTGGCAGAGAACAGGCTGCGCTTTCTAAAACTATATTGATTGATAAAGGTACGATTCACGGCCTCAAAGTCGGCATGCCGGTCATCGTGCCTCCGGGATTAATCGGCCGTTTGGTTGATGTTTCCTGGCATGCTTCCAAAGTCCTTTTGCTTATTGATGAAAACAGCAATATTGATGCCATAGTTCAGCGGACACGAATGCAGGGAATTGTCAGCGGTGCAGGTTCCCGCGGATTTATATTGAAATATATTTCTAAAACTCAGGATGTTCAGGAAGGAGACGTTATTGTTTCTTCCGGCATGGGCGGAGTATTTCCCAAAGGCCTGCTGATTGGTCAGGTTAGTCATGTTGACCGGCTTGAAGCAAGTCTTTTTTTAAAAATTAATGTAGTTCCATTTGTTGATTTTTCCAAATTGGAGGAAGTATCGGTTTTAGCTTCATCAGAAAAAAAGAACTGAATAGCAATGATTTATTATTTATTACTGCCATTTTTATCGATAATATTGGTAATCCTGCAATCAACCATTACCGATGTAGTCTTTTCCGGCCGTTTGGTATTTGATCTATCGTTAATAGTAGTTATTTACGCCGGATTTCGTCTTGATTTAGTCAGGGGTTCATTGCTGGCTTTTGTAATGGGGTTTGTGTTTGATTGCGTTGCCGGTTCGGTACTGGGATTATTTACTTTTATTTATGTGATCATTTTTTTGTTTTCTTTTTTTGCTTCCGGCCGTTTGGCTACCGAAAGAGTATATATTATTGTCTTGTTTGGTTTCTTTTGCACTTTTTTGGAAGACCTCATGGTAATTTTATTTTATTTAGCTTTTAAATTTAATGTGTCGGTAAACGTGTATCTTGTTCTTATCCCGAAGGCTTTAATTGTCGGTCTGTTTGCCCCTGTATTTTTTTATATGATGCGCAGGGTGGAGGTGTTTTTTTATGAAAGAACAGCCTAACCTGTTGAGCGGACAGGAACCACCTGATTTCCGGCAGAAATTTAAAATAATCGGGTCTGTCTTTTTAATCGTTCTTTCCATTCTTTTGCTTAGACTTGGATATTTGCAGATTATCAGGGGAACGGAATTCAGACAAAAATCAGAAAATAATTCAATTCGTTTTCGAAATCTCAAGCCTCTGCGTGGTCTGATTATGGATCGTAACCGTGTTGTACTTGTAGACAACAGACCTTCATTTGATGTGATTTATATACCTAACAAAAACAAAGGCAATGAATTATCAATTGAGAAACTGAAAAATTTCTATCGAACTAAATCGTTGGAGTTTCTGTACGATCAGTCTGTTTCCAAAAACGCGAAATCGTATTTGCCAGTTAAACTGGAAAAAAATGTGGACATGGAAAAAGTTGCGCTGATCGAAACCAATGCGTTGGATTTGCCGGGCATATATATAGAAGTATCACCGATTCGTTTGTATCTGGACGGAGAAATGCTGGCTCCGGTGATAGGCTACACAGGTGAAGTTAGCAAGAAAGATATGGAAAACAGCACCGGCAAATACGCTTATGGCGATATTTTAGGGAAACACGGCATAGAAAAAATTTTCGATTCTTATATCCGCGGACATAACGGAGCGGAACTGGTTGAGGTTAATGTTTACGGAAAAGAGATAAAAAATCTGGGACGGATTGATCCGGCCTCCGGTTACAATATAATATTAAACATTGATGCCGATTTGCAGAAAGCAACCGGAGAGGCTCTTGCAGGAAGATCCGGAGCGGCTGTTGTTCTGGATGTGCACGACGGTTCGGTTCTGGCCATGTTCAGCGCACCCTCTTTTGATCCTAATTTATTCAACAGCGGCATTCCCTATGAAGAGTGGGAAAAACTGCAAAACAATCCGTTGTGTCCTTTATCCAATAAAGCGATTTCCGGGCAATATCCTCCCGGTTCAACATATAAACTTGTTGTGGCTGCCGCTGCTTTGGAAGAAGGTGTTATAACTCCCGATACCAAAGTATTTTGCAATGGTTCTTTTACTCTGGGCAACCGTACTTATCGTTGTTGGAAGAAAGGTGGGCATGGATGGGTCGATCTTCATAAGGCCATTGTTGAATCATGTGATGTTTATTTCTATACGGTGGGGAAAATGCTCGGAGTGGACAAAATAGCCGAATACGCAAAACGTTTTGGTCTTGGAGGAATAGCGGGCATTGATCTGCCTAATGAAAAAAGCGGTCTGGTGCCCACGAAGGAATGGAAATTAAAAAGGAAAAAAAGTTCCTGGCAGATGGGGGAAACGATATCCACAGCTATCGGGCAGGGGTTTAATTTGGTTACTCCGCTACAATTGGCCAATGCTTACAGCGCTTTCGCCAATGGGGGTACTTTATGGCGACCGCATTTAGTCAAATACATCGAAACCACGGGAGGGAAGTTATATAAAGAGTTTCTGCCTGAAAAAAAGGGTGAATTAAAATTAAGTCCGAAAACGATTGAAATTCTGAATGGTGCTTTGTGGGGTGTGGTTAATGAATCCGGAGGCACCGGTAAGAATGCAAAATTATCAGGTATTGATGTTTGCGGCAAAACAGGAACTTCTCAGGTTCTTGGCTTGCCGGAAAATGAAATAGCCCGCCGTGCAAAAAGGCTTACTGCTTTTCAGAAAGATCACGCTTTGTTTGCCTGCTATGCTCCGTTAAAAAATCCGGAAATAGCAGTTGCTGTGATTTTGGAAAATGCCGGTGGTGGCGGTGCGGTTGCCGCTCCTGTAGCCCGAAGAATATTGTCCGCATATTTTGAAGGAAAGAAAAAAGATAAGAAACAGTGAACAGTGAATAGTGAATGGAAAGAACAGTTCTAAGTTCAACGTTCTACGTTCAAGGTTGAGAAACAACACTTTTAAGTTTAAGTAATTAAGTTTTAAACGAAGCGCGTAGGATTTGAATTAATTACTTGAGGCATACTAATGATTTTTTTGAAATTTGATCGTCGTATTTTTCAGCATTTTGACTGGACTCTTTTGGGCTTGGTCCTTGCCGTCTGTGCGATTGGCACTTTGAATATATATTCCACTGGCTTTAGTGCAGGGGAGGGGCAATCTTCTTTTTATTTAAAACAGATTCAGTGGATTGCTCTGGGATTAATTTTTATGATGATGATTTTTTTCATCGATTACAGGGTGATCATTCAGAACGCTTATGTGATTTACGGTATCTCGATAATGCTTTTGATTTTTGTATTTCTATTTGGTTATTCGTCTCATGGTTCGCAAAGATGGCTTGGTATCGGTGGTTTTGCACTTCAGCCCTCAGAGTTGATGAAACTGGTAATAATAATTACTCTGGCGCGCTATTTCGATGATCATAGATCTAATGAACCTTACAAACTGCAAGAACTCTTTGTTCCTTTTTTGATTATTTTAGCGCCTTTTTTGTTGATTTTAAAACAGCCTGATTTAGGTACGGCTCTAGTCCTGATTTTTATTTTTGTTTCTATAGTTTTTTTTATGGGAATAGAGTGGAAGTCTCTGATAATTGTTTCAACAGGCGTTTTGATATCAATTCCCATTGCCTGGCATTTTCTAAAAGACTATCAGAAAGAAAGATTGATTACATTTCTTAATCCCGAAAATGATCCTTTAGGTACCGGTTATCACATTATCCAGTCAATGATTGCCGTTGGTTCAGGAGAAATTTTTGGCAAAGGTTTTTTAAAAGGTTCGCAGACTCAACTGAAATTTTTACCTGAGCAGCAAACTGATTTTATCTTTTCCGTTTTTGCAGAGGAGTGGGGATTTGTTGGAGGCCTGATTTTGATTATAATGTTCATGTCAATAATCTTCTGGGGGTTAAAAATTGCCTTGCAAGCCAGAGATTTATTAGGCACAATAATATCGTTTGGAATAACAGCCCTGATCTCATGGGAGGTGTTTATTAATATAGGTATGGTTTTAGGAATATTACCGGTCGTTGGTATTCCGCTTCCTTTTTTTAGCTACGGAGGATCAGCAATGATTTCATTATTTACGGCTATAGGGTTGTTAATGAATGTGAGTGCGCGCAGGTTTATTTTGCAACGTTAGCAAGTCAGAATTTGCTTTCTGGTACAAAGCAAATTCTTTAACGTGCTTATCACGCATGTGCTGGACTTATCCCGTTTATCAGGGCTAATGATTAGTTTCCGGCAAAGCTATAACAAGATTTGTTACCAACGACATAAAGGAGAATGGGTGTGTGGGAGAAAAAAAAAGAGGTTGAAGAAATTAAAGCTTTTCTGGGTCAGGGAGCAGAGTTTATCGGCAAACTTATCTTTAACGGTTCAGTTCGCATCGACGGTAATTTTCAGGGGGAAATTTATGGACAAGGATCTTTAGTTGTTGGTGAAGGTGCTCTGATAAAAGCAAACATTGACGTTAAAAGTATTTATATAAGTGGTGATGTACAGGGCAATATTGAAGTAAAAGAAAAGATCAATATCCATTCCACCGGCAAATTTCTGGGCGATGTTAATACTCCGGTATTTATAATGGAGGAAGGTGCTCTTTTTGACGGTCGGTCACATATGTCTGAAGCAATTGAGAAAAGAAAGGAAAATCATCAGGTTGATTGATTATGGATCCAACCGGCAATCAAGACCTTTTTTATGAAAAACTATTTATTAACATAAACATTAATCATTTTAACCTTTTTCTCCTGTTATAATAATCATTTATAAAAATTTAGACTGCCGGTCAGAAAAATACTTGACAAGCAAATAATGTTGTGATTAGTAACCTCACGGTTTTGAGTATCGGGAGTATCAGTAGAATTTCTAGTTCTTCGGCTTTAAATATTCAAAACACACATGAGTATAAAACTTCATGCAGTTGAAGTTGTGCATACTGATAAAAACTGCCAAATGTTTTGCATGTGATTTTTTATAGAAATTGCAAAAGATAAACAGAGGTAAAAAATGGTTAAAGTCATTCCTGATTATACGATGTTGATCCAAATGATTATTTTTCTGGCTTTAATTTTTGTCCTTAACATTCTTCTTTACAAACCAATCCTGTCCATAATTGATCGACGAAAAAAACAACTGGAAGAGTCAGAGAACGAAATAAAGCTATTTAATGAATCTGTGGAAAAGAGAGTCGCCGAGTACGAGGAAAAATTAAAGCAAGCCAAAATTAAAGCAACAGAACTGAAAAAAGAGATAATTCAAGAAGGTGCAAATCAGGCTAAAAACATCGTCGATGCCGTTCGCAATGAAATCCCTGTAATGGCGCGAGAGTTTCAGCAGAAGATGGATAAGGAAATCGAAAAAGCCAAATTAGTTCTGGATAGCCATTCTAAAGAATTATCTATACAGATTGCGCAGAAAGTACTGGGGAGGCCGGTGCAATGAAAAAAACACTCTCTTCCGTTATTTCGATAGTAGTTTTGCTAGTCATGGCTGGTGTTGCTTTTGCTTCCGGTGAAGCCGAGGGTGGCCACGAAGGAAATAAATGGGTTGATTTCGCCAAGAAGACTTTTGATTTTGTTGTGCTGATTGGGTTACTCTACTGGCTCTTGGCTGCCAAGATGAAGGAATTTTTTACCGGCCGCCGCGCAGAAATCAAGGAAACTCTTGAAAAATCAGTGGAAAAAAAGGCGGAAGCTGAAAATAAGTACCGTGAATATTCAGAAAAACTCGACAAAGCATCTTTGGAAATTGACGGTATTTTTGAAATGATTAAGGCGCAAGGCGTTACTGAAAAACAAAAAATTATTGAAGATGCTGAAAGAACCGCTAAGAAGATGAAAGAAGATGCTCAGGCGCGCATTGAGCAGGAACTGAAAAAAGCGTCGGATCAATTGAAAGTGCAGGCGGTTCAAGCATCCGTACAAATGGCTGAAGAAATTCTTAAGCGAAGTATTACGGCACAAGATCATGAAACAATGGTTAAAGAATATATGGAAAAGGTGGTAATCAAACATTGATCAGCAATATTTCCAAGCGTTATGCACGTGCTTTTTTTGACATTGCAACTGAGCAGAAGCAAATAGAGCAATACTATGATGAGCTGAATCAGTTTGCATCAATTGTTTCCCAAAACAAATCTTTAAGCGATTTCCTGGCTAATCCGATTTTCGAACAAACAAGCAAAAAAGGAGTCGTGGACAATTTAATCGCCAAGATGAAATTATCCGGCATGACAGTAAGCTTTTTACGGTTGTTGGTGGATAAGAAAAGAATCGACATCTTGAATGATATAGTAATTTGCTATCGCCAATTAATGGACGAAGCCCTGAAGAAAGTAAGGGTAAACGTAAGAACTGCATATGCCCTTTCTAATGAGATGCGGTCTTTCATAAGTTCCAGTCTGGAAAAAATAATGGGTAAAAAAGTTGAAATGACTGTGGAAGAAGATCCTTCTCTTTTGGGTGGAGTAGTTATTGGAGTTGGTGATACGCTTTATGATGGCAGCATCAAAAATCAATTGAACAATATGAGGAATCTCTTAGGGGAGGCGAGATAAGGCATGGAAACAATTAAAGCGGAAGAAATTAGTCAAATTATTTCTGAGCAAATAAAAAGCTATGAGAAAAAGCTGGATATAAGCGAGACCGGAACAGTTCTATCCGTTGGTGACGGTATTGCCAGAATATACGGCGTGCAGAATGCAATGGCGATGGAGCTTCTGGAGTTCCCGGGCGGTATCTTAGGCATGGTTCTCAATCTGGAAACGGATAATGTCGGTGTTGCCGTTCTTGGTGAAGTTACCCATATTAAAGAAGGTGACATTGTTAAAAGAACCGGAAAAATCGCTCAGGTTCCGGTTGGTGAAGCGTTATTGGGACGCGTTATTGACGCTACCGGAAAACCGTTGGATGGAAAGGGGCCAATTGAAACAAAAGAATTCAGACGTATTGAAATGGTCGCTCCCGGTGTTATTCAGCGTCAGCCGGTCAATCAACCGATGTATACCGGTCTTAAATCTATTGACGCTATGACGCCGATCGGACGTGGTCAGCGTGAGCTTATCATTGGAGACCGGCAGATAGGTAAAACAGCCATCGGAGTTGATGCTATCATCCGTCAGAAAGATACCGGTGTGAAATGTATTTATGTTGCTATCGGCCAGAAAAAATCTACAGTGGCTCAGGTTGTGGAAAGATTGAAACAATATGATGCTCTGTCTTATACCTGTGTTGTCGCCGGTTGCGCTTCGGACCCTGCGACGCTGCAGTATGTTGCCGCTTATGCCGGTTGCAGTATCGGTGAATATTTCAGAGATAACGGCCAGGACGCATTGATTATCTACGATGACTTGTCCAAACAGGCTGTGGCTTATCGCCAGATTTCTCTGCTGCTGCGCCGTCCGCCGGGACGTGAAGCTTTCCCCGGCGATATTTTCTACAATCACTCCCGACTGCTCGAGCGTGCGGCTCGTGTAAGCCCCGAACTCGGCGGCGGTTCTCTTACAGCTCTTCCGGTTATTGAAACACAGGCTGGCGACGTTTCCGCGTACATTCCGACGAACGTTATCTCCATTACAGACGGTCAGGTTTATCTGGAACCGAGCTTGTTCTTCTCCGGTATTCGTCCGGCGATTAACGTCGGTCTTTCGGTTTCCCGCGTCGGTGGTGCGGCTCAGGTTAAGGCTATGAAACAGGTTGCCGGAACGCTGAAACTCGATCTGGCGCAGTATCGCGAACTGGCGGCTTTTGCCCAGTTCGGATCCGATCTGGACAAATCAACGCAGGCACAGCTGGATCGCGGTGTTCGTCTGGTTGAATTACTCAAACAGCCGCAGTTCAAGCCGATGTCTCTTTCTCAGGAAATTGTAGTACTCTTTGCCGGAACCAAAGGATTCATTGATAAATACGATGTGGATAAGGTTCGTGTATATGAGGAACAACTTCTAAGTTTCGTGGAAAGCAAACATCCCGATATTATGAAGGAGATAGAAGATAAGAAGATAATTTCTCCCGATCTGGAAAAGAAGATGAAGGAAGTTATGACAGCTTTTGATTCCGTTTTTGTAGCGGAATAAATGTGAAATCGAATTTGATTTCATTGGCAAATAAAATTCACTGAAGTTCAATAATAAAGTTGAGGAGAAATCCAGGTGGCCTCGCTAAAAGATATAAAAAGAAAAGTAACCGCTGTTCAAAAGACGAAGCAGATTACCCGCGCCATGAATATGGTTGCTGCTTCAAAATTTAAATCAGCGCAGATGAAAATGGATAATTTCCGGCCTTACGCCAGTAAATTCATGGATGTGCTTAACAGTCTTGCTTTGCGTGTGGAAACCATGTCTCATCCACTGTTGGCGATACGAGATCCAAGGAGAATCAGAGTTATTTGTATGACCTCCGATCGCGGTTTGTGCGGTGGTTTTAATACCAATTTAATCAAGGCGACGGAAAGGTTTATTAAGGAAAAGATAAAAGACGGCAAAGAAGTTTCTCTTATTGCTGTGGGTCGGAAGGGAAGAGACTTTTTCCGTAAGAAAGCCAATATAATTGCTCAAAAAACGGATGTTTTAAGCAAGTTTGATATGACATTGGCTGTGTCTGTTGCTGATGAAGTTATTCCTTCTTTCGTTAAAGAAGAATATGATGAGCTTTATCTAATTTATAATCAGTTTATGAACGTTTCTGTTCAAAAACCTACTATTGTCAGGTTATTCCCTCTGCCTTCTATCGGACAGGACGCAGATGTTGATCCGGACAGGTTTCTTGATTACGCTTACGAGCCTTCGGCAGAGGCTTTATTAGAGCGGCTTTTGCCGATGTATGTTCACGTTCTGGTTTACCGTGCTCTGCTGGAAACATCGGCAGGCGAAAACGGGGCGAGAATGGCTGCAATGGACAACGCGACCAGCAACTGCGAAGAGTTAATAAGCTCATTGACGTTGAAAATGAATAAAGCCAGACAAGCGGCGATTACGGCAGAGTTGATGGATATCGTCGGCGGAACGGAAGCTCTGGCCAAAGGCTAATTTTTCTGCGGTGCTTTACCGCATGTAAAATAAAATAATACGACTATTTGTAAGGAGATAGTTATGAATATCGGAAAAATTGTTCAGGTTATTGGACCAGTTGTTGACGTGTCTTTCGAAGAGGGAAAACTGCCCAGTATATTAAATGCCATCTTAATTACTAATCCGGCCATCAATGATCAGGAAGATAATTTGATCATTGAAGTAGCACTGCATCTGGGAGATAATGTTGTTCGCTGCATCGCTATGGATATTACCGATGGTCTGGTTCGCGGAATGAAAGCAAAAGATACCGGTGCTCCGATCATGGTTCCGGTTGGCAAAGAATGTCTGGGGCGAATCCAGAACGTCGTCGGTCGTCCTGTGGATGGTCTTGGCCCAATTAACGCGCAAACTAAAATGCCGATTCATCGTGAATCACCGAGTTTTCTGGAGCAGGATACATCTGTTCACGTTCTGGAAACAGGCGTTAAAGTTATTGACCTTTTGGTACCGTTTCCCCGCGGTGGTAAGATGGGTATGTTCGGCGGCGCAGGAGTCGGCAAGACAGTCGTTATGATGGAGATGATTCATAACATCGCTATGCACCACGGTGGAATTTCTGTTTTTGCCGGTGTTGGTGAAAGAACACGTGAAGGAAACGACCTTTATCGTGAAATGCTGGATTCCGGCGTTATCAAGCAGGCCGCTTTGATTTACGGACAGATGACAGAACCACCCGGAGCAAGAGCTAGAGTTGCTTTAACGGGTCTGGCCGCTGCGGAATACTTCCGCGATGTTGAAGGTCAGGACGTGCTCTTCTTTGTTGATAATATTTTCCGTTTCACGCAGGCCGGTTCTGAAGTTTCCGCTTTGCTGGGACGTATGCCTTCCGCGGTCGGTTATCAGCCGACTCTGGCTACTGACCTTGGTGAACTTCAGGAACGCATTACGTCCACAACAAAAGGGTCGATTACCGCCGTTCAGTGCGTTTATGTCCCCGCGGATGACTTGACTGACCCGGCTCCCGCGACGACCTTTGCGCATCTTGACGGAACCGTCGTTTTGTCCCGTCCGATCGCGGAACTCGGTATTTATCCCGCAGTGGATCCGCTGGATTCAACATCCCGTATTCTTGATCCTAATGTTTTGGGTCAGGAACATTATGCAGTTGCCCGTCAGGTACAGGTTACTCTGCAGAAATATAAAGACTTACAGGACATCATCGCCATTCTGGGTATGGATGAACTTTCCGAAGAAGATAAACTGACGGTTAGCCGCGCCAGAAAGATTCAGAGATTTCTGTCTCAGCCGTTCTTTGTTGCCGCTCAGTTTACAGGTACGGAAGGTAAATTCGTTTCCGTTCCGGATACGATCAGAGGCTTCAAAGAAATATTGGAAGGCAAACACGATGATCTGCCCGAACAGGCTTTCTACATGGTCGGCGGCATTGAAGAAGCCGTGGAAAAAGCTAAGAAGATTGCTGGTGAATAATTATTGTGCTGGAGAAAATAAATGGCTGATGAATTAATGCTGGAAATTGTATCGCCGGAAAAAATGGTTTTTTCTGGCAAAATTGAGGAAGTGACCATCCCTGGCACGGAAGGCGAATTCGGTGTGTTGCGCGGTCATGAGGCTTTTTTAAGTTCTGTAGATATTGGTGAGTTGAATTTTCTTAAGGAAGGCAAAAAAACCCTTTATGCAGTTAACACCGGTTATGCGGAAGTTACCTCTGATAAAGTTACAGTTCTGATTGAAACCGCTGAAAGATCTGATCACATTGATAAAGAAAGAGCTCTTAAAGCAAAGGATAACGCTGAAACACGTCTAAGTCAGCTGACCAAGGAAGATGTCGAATATGAATTAGCACGGGCAGCCTTGGCAAGAGCAATAGCGCGTATAAGTGTTGCTGAAAAACAGTAAACATGTTTCTTATTTTTAGACAAAGATAACCCTAAAAAAGCCGGCAAGTTTTTGCCGGTTTTTTTATTAATGGTTTTTTAAATTTCATTTTAACCATTTTTTAGTAAAAACATATATTGACATTTGTATATAGTTGCATTATTTTTTAATCTCTATGGGTACAATTCCCCGTCGCTTGCGACGAAGAAGAGAGTCATACTCTATTTACGATACCCCGCTGCTTGCGGCGGGGTTGTTCATTTAATAGGTGGCAAATCAATAATTTACCTTTTAAACATACCATGTTTGAATGTTGTTAAAAAATTAAAAAAAACAATTTAAGGAAATGAAGAAGAGGAGGTTCTTATGAAGAAAAGGTTTTTGAGTTCTTTGCCGGTAGCTGTGTTAATGTTATTATTATCAACCATATCAGCTTTTGCGGTTCCTAACACTGGTTTCTATGTCGGTATTTCCGGGGGGTATGTAATACCTCAAACGATGGATATTTCTAATCCGGATGATAGTGTCCAACATTTCGACGCATATTTGGAGAATGGTTACAATTTGGCCATAAAAACAGGGTGGCTAACACCCTTTACTCGAAAAATTATGGCGATGGAAATAGAATATAATTATATGAACAATAATTTCGATAATGAAAAAATAGTTCCTTCACCTGATCATGACGGCTATCCCGTTAAATTAGATGGAAATATGAGCATCCATGCCGTTCTCTTTAATCTCAAGGCACGCTATCCGGAAGGAATAATTCATCCTTATGCCGGATTTGGTTTGGGGTATGCTTATGCCAGTGTTGGTGACATTACCGAAAGAGCATATGACGGGTCAGGAACAGAAATCTGGCTTGGTGAATCTGGTGGTGGATTTTGCTGGCAATTTCTTGCCGGTGTTGATTTTGATATAACTCCTAATTTGAGTTTAGGGATAGGATATAAATATTTTGCGGCATACCCGACTATTGGTGACGAGTATGAGTATTATGGAATTTACGCTGATCTTGATTACAGAGCAAGTATCATCACTGCGGGCATGACCTTTACTTTCTAAACACTTTGTTAAGATTAACTATAACGGAGGTTAGGAAAGTTTCCTTAACCTCCGTTATCATTTGATAGATTAGTCGTTTTTGATAAAATTTTGATATGGTATAATTTTCTAGTTTTCAAAAATATTTTCAATGCGTAATTTTTCTTCCAGTTTCGTGTTGGCTTCATTTAATTTTTCCGGTGCCGAATAAACAGCCGTAGCGGCCGATTTTGCCGCCCGAGAAAAATAATCCGTCAAAGTATTTTTTAACTTTTGCGGAGTAGCGGATAAAACATTTTCTCTGAATTTCTGGCGCATATCGTCATTAATCCCGGCGAAACTACGTATCAAGGCTACGTGTCCGCGTCCCGCCGGATCTAATGGTTTATCAAGAATGCCAATGGTGCTGATGATTGCCTTTTTTATTTCCTCCGATGAAATTTCATTCTTGGAATAAAAGTCCTGCGCATCTTTGAATATCTGTAGTGTTTCCACAATGTGCGGGTCGCGATAAGAAAGAAAAGAAAACAAACCCAGCGTTGAGTCCAAAGAAGACATTCCTCCATAGGCTCCACCCTGCACGCGAATATGTTTGTAAAGATAATTATTGGATAGTTCTCTGGCTGAAATCATCAATAGCGCGGAAGCCGGATCAATGTAGGCAGGAGCCCGTAAAACATAAGCGATATAAGATACCTGTGCCGGTATGGAAATGCCGGCAAGCACAGGTGATAAAATCGGTTTTGTTTCTGTCTTTGCCGTTACCGAAGCCGGTAGCTTGTCCAGAAGTTCTAAAATATATTCTTCTACAATCTTCAATCCTTTAGCTTCGGCAGTTATGTTTATAGTAAGGTTTTCCTTGTTAAATAAAATTTTTCGTAATTCTTCCAGTCTTTCGCGCAAATCCTGTTTTGCCGATTCGAAGTTTAGAGCTGCTTTTTGCACAAAATTAAATTGTGTTCGGCCATGCCATTGTTCATCCCGGTAAGCTGGCAAGCTAAGTGCGGAACCTGCCGCCATTTTAGCAAAAATGTGACCCGAAGGAACAATTGCCGATTGCAGATTATTTTTTCTCTCTGAGATTAAATCACGCATGCGGCCGTAATCGTTTAAATCGCCTGAGCTTATAACATCACTCACAATATTTATAGTTTCCGGTAAATTGCGGTAAAGCGCGCTAAATGTGAAACCCATCTTTTGCCAGGTCGTGCTGGCATCTGCAGAAAAGCCGGTTGCCAGATCGTAGCCAAAACCGCCCATTTTCAACGCAATGCGCTTGGCCATCTCCTCATAAGTAAAACCGGCGGCGCCCATTCCGGTGATAATTTTACCCATGAGCGGAAGATAGGGCTGAAGTTCTTCCGGTACATTCGATACGTCAAAGGCTAAATCAATGTATGCAATACCGTTGGTGAAAAGATCATGTTCCAAGACGGGAACGTTTCTGATTTGAGAATTCTGAGTGGGTATGGATTCAATTGATTGTGTAATGTCTTCAATCTTTAACTTTGGTATGGTTGCCGCAGCTTGAGGTGAATCAGGTTCCGATTGAAATCTTTTCAATTCTGTCGCTTGAGCGTTTATTTCCATCAACTTGCTTTTGGTCAACGATGTTTTCAATTTGGCCATCTTTTCCTGATGAGCTTTTTCTTTCTTCTCGTTGAAATTAGGATCCGGTTCCATAATGGCCAAAATACGATGAGGATTATCCAGCAACCATTTCTTGGTCATTTTTTGGAATATTTGGGGATCTTCTGTCCAACGCTGACGGATATCTTCGATTGCTTTGGGGAAATCCAGTCCTATTAACGGATCACCGTCATAGAGCCATGTCTGGAACACATTACCCATTAAGATAATGCCATAAGGATAAGAACCACGAATTATTTCTTTACCGTGAAATTCTACCTGATGCAAAATACCTTCTATCAGTTCCTTATCATAGCCATTGTCCACGATAGTTTTTATCGTTTCAAAAATCAGTTTTTCTATTTTTTGCGCTTCCGAACTTTGTGTGTTTCTCAAACCAGCACAAAGCATTAGCTGCTTTAAATCAGCTTCAATGCCGCTTATAGGTGTAAGGTCTTCGCCCAGACCGGAATCAATCAATGCTTTGCGCAAGGGGCTGGCTGCACTGCCTACAAGAAGAGCGGCTATGATTTCCAGAATAAGCGAAGTTTCATGATCGGTGTTTTCGGACATCATCCAAGCCATATTTACCATCGTCTTACGTTCGACAGGATCACCTTTACCTATTGGATAAGTGCTTCGGATAATACGTTGTTCTGTAAGACGTTTCTGGCTTTTGATAGAAGAATCTATTTCTGCTCGGTTGAAATCAGCGAGCATTTCGGAAAGGAATGCAAGATGATCTCCGGTGGGTATGTCGCCGTAAATAAAAAACCGCGCGTTGGTTGGTGAATAATAAGTGCGATGAAATTCACAAAACTGTTCATACGTAAGCGTGGGAATAACGTCGGGGTCTCCACCTGAATCAAAGGCGTAAATGCTGTCGGGATAGAGATTTTCCTGTATGGTTTTATACATCAGTGAATCAGGAGATGAGTATGCCCCTTTCATTTCATTGTAGACTATACCGGAAATAATCAAATCGCTGGATAGATCATCCGGCACTGAAAGTTCGAGATGGTGACCTTCCTGGGAAAAGGTTTCTCTAAGCAGTCGCGGATGTAATACCAAATCGGTGTAAACGCGTGCCAGATTGAAAAAATCAGTTTTTATTTGACTGGCGACAGGATAAACTGTTTTATCCGGATAGGTGAAAGCATTGATAAATGTTTGCAGTGTCGAGCGCATCAATTCTTTAAATACGTCTTTAAGCGGATATTTTTCTGAGCCTGCCAGTACTGAGTGTTCCAGAATATGAGGCAACCCCGTTGAGTCTGTGGGTGGAGTACGAAACCCGATTGCGTATAAATTTTCACGATCGAATGAGTGTAAGTGCAAGACTTTAGCGCCTGTTTTATTGTGTTCTATTTCGTAGGCGGTAACTCTTAGTTCAGGAAATGTTTTCACACGCAAGACTTGGAATCCGCATAGTTCATCACCGGCTTTCATTGTTGGCTGAGGAAAAATTAATTGATCAGACATTCAAAAAATGCTCCTAAATATATTCTTGTATAATTTTATAATGTTACAATTCCTGTACCGGTCATCAGCGAAGAAATGGCTGCCCAGACTAAGATTGCCGCAGTAAGCAGGATGCAGGCGAATGCTAAAATTTTGCTCCATGCGCTTTCAGGTTTATAATCGTTATAGCCCATCAGGAAAGACAGAGCTATGCCGGATAACAGTCCGCCGCCGTGTGCCCAATTGTTTATGCCGGGGAATATTAATCCGAAGAAAATTAACCCAATGACCCAACCCATGGCCTGTTTATATATGGCTTCTCCGTAAGAACCACCGCGACTTTTACCGTAGTAAATGATAGCTCCGATTAATCCGCAGATACTGGCAGAAGCTCCGATGGTAAAGGGAACGCCGAAGAAAACAGAAGCCGCAAAACCACAGGCTCCGGTGATTATATATAGATTAATAAAACGATGAAAGCCGAACTCTCTCAATACAAAAGGACCCAATTGATAAAGCGCCATCATGTTGAATAGAATATGCATGATTCCGCCATGCAGAAATGAGGCGGAAATTAAAGTCCAGAAACGGTGAGCTCCTAAAACAGGTATTGTACCGCTTGCTCCAAGCAAAAAAAGACTCTGATTCGAAGGTGAAAGAAAATTAAATGAACCTTGATTCGAAATTCCTCCTAAAAACAGCGAGAAAATATAATAAGCGATGTTAATATAAATAATGGCCATGATGGGATTTGTCCCGAAAAAAATCTTTCGGAGAGCACCGGCCGTATTATGCAAACCCGGACGTTTAAGTCCGCAGTAGGGACACTCAGGTTCGTCAACGCTGATTAATTTACGGCAATTGGGGCAGAGAATTGATTTTCTTTCTGACATTTAACGACCTCGTAAAAAGTCCATATGCTGCGTTGCACTACATTCCTCCCCGGCCTTCGCCGGGGCAGGCTAGCGGCGTATGAATATATACGCCTCATTCCTCGGTATTTGTGCGCCTTGCCTCTGGAGCTTTTTACAAGGCTGTTTGTTGCAACGAAAATGTGTTACAAATTATTGTGAGCATATGGAATCATTTATTCTTTTTTAATAGTAACTTAATTAACAATATTATCCGAAGATGTAAAGAAAAATACCGTTCCAAGTTGACTGCCAATTTGTCCGTATGTTATTCATTCAAAAGGAGAATTACTTTGCAACTCAAAGATCGTGTAAAAATAAAAATTGAATCAATAGCATTTGGTGGCGAAGGCGTTGGCCGCATTGATAATTTTGTGGTATTTGTTCCTTTCTCTGCTATCGGTGATGAACTCGAAATTGAAATTATCCAGATGAAGAAAAATTTTCTCCGCGGCAGGTTATTAAAAATAATCAAACCATCTCAATTTCGGGTGAAGCCTTTATGCCGTTATTATGAAAAATGCGGCGGCTGTTGCTACCAACACTTAAAATATGAGCACCAACTGAAAATCAAACAAAAACAGATAGAGGAAGCTTTCTGGAAAATCGGTAAAATTGTATCACCGCCTGTTTTAGAACCAATAGCTGCGCCTAAAATTTATCACTATCGGGGAAAAGCTCAGTATCATGCCCAAAAAACGGCAAATGGCTGGCAAATCGGATTTTTGGATATTTCCGGCGGTAAGCTTGTGAATGTTGAACATTGCGAAATTATGGAAGAAACAATTAATGAAAAATTGATGCTTCTCAGGAATAACAATCAGTTGCTGGATGTGGATGATGAACAACTGACGATTTGGTCGGATTTTTTTACCGATCAGGAAAACAAAAAGGGATCAATTGTCAGAATGGTAAAAGGGAAAAATTTTCTGGTGCCCCGCGATGGATTTTTTCAAACCAATTTGTATTTAACGGATCAACTGGTGGATGAGGTTTGCCGTTTTGTAGCAATGGATGAAATAAATACCGTTGTTGATGCTTATTGTGGCAGCGGATTATTTTCTGTTTTTCTTTCACCACTTGCTAAAAATGTTTTGGGTATCGAGGTGAATGAAAAATCGGTAAGATGTGCGCGAATAAATACCAAAAATTCAGGGTTACAAAACGTAAAATTCATTTGCGGTGATGCTAGAGATGTATTACGAAAAAAACTTCTACCATCGAATAAAGGGATTTCCTTGATTATTCTGGATCCTCCCAGAAGTGGTTGTGAAAAAGCAGTATTAAAAGCAATTGCAGATTTAAAACCACTTAAAATTATTTATGTTTCCTGTAATCCCGCTACTCAGGCTCGGGACGTTAAATATCTAAATGAAAGTGGATATGATTTGAGGAGTCTTTTACCGGTGGACATGTTTCCGCAAACGGAACATATCGAGGTCGTTGGGCTTATGGAAAGGATATTAAAATGATGGTGATTACAGATAAAAAATTATAAATTGCAATAATATTTATAGCTTTCAGACAAAAATATTGCTATCAAGAATATATTACTCAAAAACACAAGGAGAGGGAAAAATGGCATCAAAGAGTAAAGATGTAAGGATGGAACAGCTCCGAATATTTCAAAAAAGACTTGATTTACGGTTGCAGCAATTAGCTCAGAAAGGGATCGGCGAGAAAGATGCTCAAAAAGATCCTCTTGTTAAAAGCCTAAAATCAAAAATAAAAGAGACTAATTTTAGAATTGCGGCGATTGAGAACTTTGTTAAACTTGCCGGGTCGTTAGCACAAGCTAAAGTGCAGAAACAGGCCGAACTGGTGGCGAAAAAAGAAGAAAAACTAGAGCAGAAGCAGGCAGAGCCGAAGCAGAAGAAGGCTGAGAAAGAGCCAAAGAAACAACCGGCTTCCGGTGAAGAGACACCAAAAAAACCAAAGAAACAATCTGCCGGGACGGATGAAGAGGTGCCCAAAAAACGAACAAGCAAGAAAGAAGAATAATAAAATTCAAATATAAATTTTTAGACGAATAAAAAGGGCAACCAGTAATAAGGTTGCCTTTTTTTATTTATATTGGCGTCCCCACGGAGATTCGAACTCCGGTTACAGGCGTGAAAGGCCCGTGTCCTAGGCCTCTAGACGATGGGGACGTCCTCATGCCATTTTTTGCAGGTTGCGCCTTATATATTGTTAAAATCATAATGTCAAGTATTAGCTAAAAAAAATTGTCAGGAAATTTAATAAAATATAAAGGGTTGGTAAGACTTTGAAATATATAGGTTACTGTGATGTTAGTTGTTACGGATAAATTACGTAGATAAAAATGTCAAACTTAAATACCCTGTGTTATAAATATCGCAATTCCTCTACGAACAATCATTACGCCGATTGCAGCCAAAAGCAGACTGGTAATTTTAGATACCGTTTTGGAGCCTGTTGTGCCAATAGTGCGCTCAATGAATGGTGCCATGAAAAATATACCGCCGGCAATCAAAATGTTCGCAATAATGGCCAAGGAAGTAATAAATAATTTATGCTCGTTAACCAAAAGCATGGATGTTGTCAAAACGGCCGGTCCTGTAATTAGCGGGACTCCTATTGGAACGGCACCCATACTTTCCAAATCAATCGCATAACGATTTTTTTCAACGGAAAGCATATCGCGAATGGATATCACAAAAAGAAGTGTTCCTCCCGCAATCATGAAATCGGCAACAGTGATGCCCAGTAACTTTAAGGTTGCTGTACCTACAGCGATAAAGGCAAGAGCAACAATGATTGCCGTAATCATTGATTGAATAATAATTTTTTTGACCTTATTTTGTTCAATGCCTTCGGTGAAATTCATGAATAAAGGCAATACACCAATGGCATCGACAGCCACAAAAAGAGGAACAAAGCACAATCCAAATGATTTCATATTTTATTACTCCACGGAAGGTTGCTTTTATTAGTTACCATTATAATCATCATCTGCCATAATTGGCAAGCATGTATGGAAAATATTTTTTCTGAAATATTTAAGCAGGATTAACTGGACTTTTTAACTGTGTTATGCACTTTTCTTAATATTGAACCATGTCCTTTGTTATGGTATAAAAAACCATTCCTTTACTTTGAGCATTGCAAATTGATTTCCCAATATATAAAAAATAAGGAGGTTTATACGCGATGTCAGAAGAAACCCATAAAAAAGAGCATAAAGAACATGACGAAAAACATCTGGAGAAACTGACTATTAAGGAGTTACGGGAGATCGCCGAGGGGATTCCCCATGAAAGAGCAATTCACGATATGAAAAAGGAAGAACTTGTTGCCTTTATCAAAGAAGCACGGGGTATCAAGGACGAAGCACCCGTCAAGAAGAAGAAACATATAGGTAAAATCAAGATGACCAAGTCTGAACTTAAGGCGAAAATTCGTGAATTAAAAATCCTGAGATGGCAGGCTCTGGAATCCAAAGAAAACGATAAAGCCTCCCAGTTTAGGCACAAGATAAGCCAACTGAAGAAAAAGTCAAGACGCCTTGCTGCTGTCTGAAACGTTTAATAAGTTAGAAAATAACGGGATTATTCTTCCGGTATTCGCACCGCTGATATAATTAAGCCACGCTTTCGCGCGGCTTAATTATATCAGGCTTGACGTAAAATTTATGGACATAACAGAACACTTCTTGCCCAGAGACAATCACCGCATACAGGATGGGAGTTTCCGAAACAATCTTCCTCGTTGGTTTCTGAATTAATACACCCGCTGCATTGGATGCATGGTGAAAAATCAAAGGTAAGCACCCGATTCCGAAAGTTCTGATAGTTTTTTTTATTCCAGATATCACCAATCTTTTCCTGAGCAATATTACCCACTGAATATCTTTTGATGAATTTTTCTCTGCCCAGAATGTAACAACGGTAAGAATGCATAAGTGCAATACACGGACATATATCCCCTGACCAAGTAATGGCTGCGGAACCCTTCTGGACAAAAGGACAACAATATTCCTGAGGAATATCTCTAACCTCTGGCATGGGTATGTCCAGTATTTTCAAAAACTCCATAAGAGGCGTAAGATATTCAGTATGTAGATCCATACGAGGTAATATCAGTTCCTGAGACCATTTAGGTCGCTCATCATTGTCATTGATGGTTGCGCTGATCCAATAGATGATTTCATCTTTCATATCTTCGGAACATGGAAGCAGATTAGTCAGCATAATAAAATCTGCCTTCAGGGCTTTTGCCTTATAAGCGAGGTCGGGAAGTTGATTTATATTGCTTTTCATAATGACAAATTCCAGGCCGACATTGATCTTTTTCCCGGACATCTTTGCGCGCAGCAGGTTCATCCCTCTGATATTTTCTTCCACTCTTGATAGGTCTCCGCCAATGCGGACATCTTCGTATGATACTTGGTTGGTTCCGTCAACAGAGACAACAAGTGTATCCAGACTAGCCTGTACAAAGCCCTTTGCCATATCTTTATCAAGAAGGTGTCCGTTAGTAATGACCTCTGTTTTCAGACCAATTTCATGGGCCTCAACGACCATATTAACAATTTCCTGATGTGCAAGCGGTTCGCCGTAGCCCCAGAAGGGTATGGTATTCAGCGTTTTAATATCTTTAAGATCAGAAAGAAGTTTTCGGTAAACAACCATATCCATGGAGCCGATAGACGCATCCCATGAGTTTCGGATACAGGTACGGCACTGAAGGTTACACTGAGTAGTGGGTTCAATGTAGAGCTTCGAAAGGGGAGGCTTTGTTGAAAAAAGGGAAAACTTTCTGAGAGGATCTTTTAACGGGCTGCCCTGATTATTTGTTTGTCGTAAGATTTTCATTTATAATTAATACTCTTTTTGTCTACTCTGCAGAAATTACCTCTTCCCCGCTGATATATGCGCTTTCAATGCATTCAACCCATTCCATATTTCAATATCATCAACAAATATTTTAACTTCTTTTGCTGAATATCTGATGAGACAGGTGGGTGTCGATTTGATATTATTATCCTTAATGATGGCGCTGAGCTTTGTGAAAATTGATTTTTCATCCATTGCTTTCCATAAAATTTTCTGCTCATTCAGATAAATAATCAAAGCATCTTCTTTTTGTATGTGTTTGACCTGCGCCGCATCAAAAAGTGTTTTGCGTACACGAAGAATGTTATCGGCGCCGGAATCGGCATTTGCCGCGTAAAGATAATACTTGGCGTATATAGGCGTGGCGCGATGAAAGGGAACATCAACAAACTCTATTTTTACCTTGCCGGAATTCAGCAATTCCTTCAATAGTGGTTCTGCCTTTGTATCAATGCGCCGGCAGGGCGGACAGAAGTAGTCGGCAAACATTACAATTTTATATTGTCCCGTGCCCAGAGAAGGAATTACTCCGCCGGTTGTTTGCCCATAGACGGGTGTGACGGAACCAGAAAAAGTAAATAAAATAGTTAAATATCCTAACAAACTGAAGATCAACAACGGCAATTTATTTATTTTAAACATAGGAAAATCAACCTCTCCGAGAAAATATAGCCACATCCTGCTGCGGTTTCCGCGCCATGCGGACGGAACTTCATAATTAATTATAAACGACAAAAGCAACATTACTGAGAACGCGAGACAGAAAGGGCAATAACCGTTGTTTTGCACTTGAAAGGCATATAGGTGAACTTCCACGCCCACGCCCGCGGCCAGCAAAACCCGCACAACGGGTGTTTGCCTGAAAACGGCGAAAGCGATTATGACTACCATATAAGCGATGCCGACAAATTTGATGTCAATTCCAAAAATATCCCCTTTCAAATAACTGCAGGTCGTATCGCAGTAGTCGTAATACGCCATGATCACGATGCCGATCAGCGCCAAAACGATTGTGATAATGCTGCGATATTTTTTAACGCCTTCCGTTATCTTCACAATATCGGATCTCCTTCAAAGTGTGTCTATTGCCGGAAATATTTCTGCTGAAACGTCAAGGCAACATTTACTAAAGCGATCATCACCGGAACCTCCACCAGTGGGCCGATGACAGCCGCGAAAGCCGCTCCGGAATTAATACCAAAGACGGCAATGGCCACGGCAATCGCCAGTTCGAAATTATTGCTTGCCGCCGTAAAGGCCAGCGTTGTTGTTTTGGAGTAGTCTGCTCCCATTTTTTTCCCCAGATAGAACGACACCAGAAACATGACCACAAAATAGATAAGCAGTGGAATGGCAATTCTTACAACGTCCAGTGGGAGTGTAATAATCAGATTGCCCTTCAGGCTGAACATGACGACGATGGTGAAAAGCAGCGCGATGAGCGTGAGCGGCGAGATCAGCGGCACAAAACGCGCATGATATTTTTCTTTCCCCACGAGCTTCACGCCGATAAGTCTTGTCAGAGCACCGGCAATGCAGGGAATGCCCAGATAGATAAAAACGCTTTTGGCAATCTGTCCGATACTTACCTCGACGATACTACCGGAAAATCCGAAATATGGCGGCAGGACGGTAATAAAAAACCAGGCGAAAGCGCTGTAAAAAAGAACCTGAAAAATACTGTTGAAAGCGACAAGACCGGCGGCGTATTCCGTGTTGCCTTTGGCCAGTTCATTCCAGACAATAACCATCGCGATACAGCGCGCGAGCCCTATCATAATCAGACCAACCATATATTCTGGTTTGTCCGGTAAAAACACAATCGCGAGTATGAACATTAAAACCGGACCGATCAGCCAGTTTTGCACAAGCGATAATCCAAGAACTTTTCCGTTATGGAAAACTTCCGGTAAGTCTTCGTATTTCACTTTGGCAAAAGGTGGATACATCATCAGAATAAGTCCGGCGGCGATGGGAATATTCGTTGTGCCCACCTGAAATTTATTAATGAAGGCCTCCACACCGGGGATAAAGTAACCAAGAGCTACACCCAGAATCATAGCCCCGAAAATCCACACGGTAAGAAAACGATCTAAGAATGATAATTTATTGGCGACATGTTCCGACATAAAAATTTCCTCAATATGGTCTTGCAAAAAAACAGCCCTGCCTCATTTGTGAAGACTGCCTTTTTGTGAGCGAAGCCTGTGCATGATGCACAAGTTATTTTAAATATGTATTCCAAAATAAAGAAGGATATATTTCAGCGATACATACAGAAATAAAAAACCAAACAAAGCTTTCAACGCGTTCGGTTTGAATTTGGCGACAAGCTTTGCTCCATAGATCGCACCGATAAGCGCACCAATGCCCAGCGTTACAGCCACAGGAATGTTTACCACCCCTTGATAAATCTTGAATGCCGCGCCGACCAGTGCCATCCAGACAAAAGCCGCCATGGACGTGCCGATGGCCAGTTTCATGGGCGCGCGCAGGAAATAAAGAAACGAAGGAACCAGAGCATAGCCACCGCCCAGACCAATGATCCCCGTCAAGGTTCCAATAGAAATACCTAAAAAAGACTTTGAACCTACTGTGCCGGGCATAGTAGTTCCGGCAGGCGGAGGCGGAGTTTTGCCAAGAAGACCTTCGTACAGCATTCGAACGGAAACGATAATGAAAGCAATCCCGATGATAAGATCAATGACTTCTCCGTATTCCTTAATGTAACCGAAAACAATAGAACCAATAATAACGCCCACGATACCGCTGATGCCTACCTGCATGGCAGTAGTCTTGTCTATATTTTTCATCCGCAGATGCTGGATGGCGCCTGAGCCTGCGGTAAATACTACAGCAGTCAGCGTTGTTCCAACCGCAATAGCCGGATCAAAATGAAAGCCGAAACGAATGACCGGCATAATAAGTGCGCAACCGCCTGTGCCAAGCAGACCACCTACAACACCGGCCAGAAGACCTGTAATCAAATAAAAAACGTAAGCCATGATTTTACCTCCTGTAAAGTTAAAGACATCGCTTAAATTAAATCCTTTTCTTTCTTTTTAGCTTTTTATTTACTGCAGACAATGCTGTGCAATATTGCCTATTGATCATTTTGTATTAATAAATCCAGTTAAAGATGAAGCCCACAATCATAATGCCAGTGGCGACCACGCTGATGAAAATTACAATCAGCGGCAGTTTGATAATCTTTCTCAAAATAATCATTTCCGGAAGCGATAGCCCTATTACCGACATCATAAACGCCAAAGCAGAGCCTAGAGCAGCGCCTTTTTCGAGCAGCGCCTGAAGAATGGGGATGATACCCGCCGCGTTGGAATAAAGCGGCACGCCGATCAGTACAGCTATGGGAACCGACCACCACGCTTCCTTGCCCATGATTGAGGCCATAAAGTTTTCCGGAACATAGCCATGCACTGCAGCACCTATGGCGATACCTATGATAATGTAAATCCAGATCTTGGAAACTATATCGACAACGGCGGTAAAGCCAGCCTGAATTCTATCAATGAAAGAAATCTTTTGTTCATCCATCTGGAGATCGCCGGCTTTAATTTCATAAACCCATTCTTCCACGAAGCGTTCCACTTTTAGCTTTCCGATAACCCAGCCGGAAACGATAGCAATAAGCAATCCGGTGGAAGCATAAAGCAGGGCGGTCTTCCAACCGAAAAGCCCGAAAAGCAGGACCAAAGCGACTTCATTAATCATCGGTGCGGCCACAAGAAAAGAAAAGGTAACGCCCAGCGGAATCCCGCTTTCTACAAAGCCGATAAAAAGCGGTATAGCCGAACAGGTGCAAAAAGGCGTTAAAACGCCGAGCCCCGCGGCCATGATATTGCCGGCAAACAAAGGTTTCCCCTCCAGCGCTTTTCTGGTTTTTTCCGGCGAGAAGTATGAGCGGATAATGCCAACAACAAAAACAATGACAGTAAGCAGAATAAAAACCTTGGGCGTGTCGTATAGAAAAAATCGTATTGCCTCGGTCAAATGGGAGGATTTGTCCAGTTTTAGTATTTCATAGACAAAATAATCAACACCTCTTTCCAGAAAAAAATAAATTACAAACACAAGAGGAATCAGCAAAAAGGGAATATAATAATTTATTTTCTTCTTTTCGTTATTATCCTTACTACAACATTCATTCATTTCTTACTCCTCTTTTGCGGTTACAAACCGACTCTTAGAAAGCAGCGCAACGTTTCGCATGTCGTATAACTGAGAATCTCCTCTCACTTGAGGGGAGAGGTCGGGAGAGGGTGATTATTTATTCACCGATCATCTTTTTAATATCCGCCAGCGTTGGAAGTTTACCTGCCGCTATAACTTTTCCGTCAATCGCCAGCGCTGGAGTTGTCATCACACCGTAAGCCATAATTTGCTTGATGTCTTTGACATGTTCAATTTGAGCGTCGACACCAGTTTCTTTGACGGCTTGACGAACCGTATCTTCCAGTTTAGTGCAGGTGGCACAACCCATGCCTAATATTGCTATTTTCATATTTGCTCTCCTGTTTTCTGTAACATTTTTAAATTTCATTGTGTTGTTTGTCGTGGGATGATAATATGCTCCATTATATTTTCCTGCAAAATTACATTGGCATCAGCAACAGCAGCCCCCCTTGCTCTCGGTCGCTTTATTGTCAGTGTCCGGTCCGCCGCAGCATTCGCCGTTATTACGTCCAAGCATGGCGTTTATTACCGCATTAACGCAACCGACACCGGAGTTTACCGAAATGGCATTGACAGGGCAATTCAGACTGCAGGCACCGCATTCCATGCAGGCGTCTCGATTCTGTATGACGACATGCTTGCTGTTTATTTTAAATACCTTGTGAGGACATACATCCATGCACATACCGCAGCCTGTGCATTTATTTTTGTCCACCTGCAGAGTAACAACGTTTTTAAGATACATTAGGTTTTTCATCTCTTTAGCTCCTAAGCAATTATTACTGCGCTAATCCACAAAACAAGACCGACAGCGCCGCAAGCAATTTCCAGTGGCAGCGCCCAGCGTATTTCTCTTTTTACTCCCGACAAAGAAGTGTAAGTGGAACAGCCGGTAAAATTCATTGCCAGATAACCAGATATTGAAGAAATAATTAAAAGCCATGCCATCGATTCAATTCTTTCCGGCCAGCCTGACATATTCATATTGCGCAGATAGAGCAGAACCATGGCGATAACAATACCGATTGAAAATCCCTTGATGGAAAACGCCCGTCCCGGGAGAAAAGGAAGCAGCAGCGGATTAAGGACAGCACCTCCAATGATGGCGCAAAACAGAGCCATAGCGGCAAACAAACCAAAAGTTGCCGTGTTTGTCCAAAATCCTGCAGGTCCGCTGATACCACTGACGATAAGAAATATAATCGCCAGTAATAAATATGCTTTCATCGCTTCCACAAGTTCAATGGGAATTAACACGGCTCTTTCCTGCAAGGGAAAAGTTTTAATCCTCATTTGCTCAGTTGCCTTAAATCCGGCATCCAGATAATCTGGCAAATCCTTTGCGCGTATGGGGCCATAATGGACATTGAAACCGGAAATTTGCTTAATCTTGTGGGCGGCTACGCCCGGTGCTCCTAATTGAGGCAGGATTAATCTATTGTGACTGATAATTTTTTTCAAATCGCTTGATTCTATTCTTCTTAATAGCTCCTTGGTGCCGAATGTTCCCTTGCCCGCGGCACACCAAACGTTAATTCCTTTTGTGTCCAAGACCAGAATCCAGCCAGAACGTCCTTTCAGAGCTGACCGCAGGTGGTCAAAGCTCATTTTGTAATTGGCGGAAACAAAAACGGATGAGTTATTATCCGGATTTCCCAGTGCGTAAAGTCCGGGGTCTATTTTATAATCCGTTCTGCCTACGCCCCAGCGAGCCCTAATTGATCCCCAATGATCCTGCCAGACAAGTTCCGAAGATATTCTGGGCAATCTGCCTGCCGGTGTATTAACAAAGCCGCGGACAAAGGCTTGGTTTAGACGGGGAATGATATTTTCAGATATAGCGGTCATGACATTGCAACCGCAATTTACGTGCTCTTTAATTATCGGAAATTCAAATTTATTCATTACAGTTTCCTCACAAAATACAGAATCGCCTATTTTTTGCAGAATCTTAAAATCCTGACGTTATCTTTGGCGTTGGCAGATAAGACGTCCTCCACGCAGCGGACAAAGTCCATGATGCAAGGGCAACGCAGACGGTAGAAAATGGAATTTGCCCTTTTCTCATCGGTGACCAGACCGGCATTTTTCAAAACGCTCAAATGCTTGGAAACCGTTGACGTGTCTGCTCCGACCATTTCGGTCAGCTCGCTGACACAGCATTCGCGTTTACTTAATTCTTCAATGATAAAAAGTCTGCTGGGGTGCGCCATGGCTTTGATAATTTTCGCCCGCGCTTCATGCCTTATTTTTTTGTTACTTTTCATGTCAGACCTCCCTCGTATCTTATTTGGCAATATAGCCAAATAGCCATATTTTGTCAATGTTTAATTATCATTATTCTCTCAAAAGTTTTGTTCGATTTTTATAGATCAAACGACTAACTCTTTTTAATACGACATCCTATGTGCTTCTTACAAAATTCATTATTATATTGACTCACTATTACCTTTTCTCTATAGTTTTGCGAAGAAGGAATTCTGTACATAAACTCAAATTTTAAGGATTCGGATCATGAAAAAGTTGATATTGCTTTATATGGTTCTTTTTATGTTGTTTCCTTGTGAAGTTCTGTCTGCAAATTACACAGGCAAAGCCATTCGGGCAAAACTGGCTTCCGAGGAAATTGACGGCGATTTTATGACTGTTTGGGCCAGGAAATTCTCCGAACATATGAAGCAATGGTCCGGCGGTAAAATCCGCATTGATGTGTATCCCTACGGCACACTGGGCAATACCGGGGACATCAATGAACTTGCACAAATGGGTATTGTTCAGTTTGTTTTTTCCGATCATGCATGGATAAGTTCATTTGTTCCTCAGGCGCAGGCTTTGGCGCTTCATTATATTTTCCCGCCGGAAAAAGTTCCCGAGATGTTGGATTGGATGGTCAAAAACGGCGAGTTTATGCCGCTTTTGGAAAAAGCCTTTCGTAAAAAAGGACTGGTTCCTCTTTCTATAATGTTTGAAGGCTGGCAGTGGGTCAGCACCAAGAAACAAATTAGATCTTTAGGCGAAATGCGAGGTATCAAACTGCGCCTGATGTCTTCCAAAATGCTGGTCGAAAATTACAAAGCCTATGGAGCAAGCCCGACTCCCATGTCTTACGGAGAAGTATACAGCGGATTACAAATGGGGCTGATCGATGCCCAGGTTAATCCGTTGTTTGCTGCACACAGCATGAAATTCTATGAAGTTCAGGATTATTTTATTCAGTTAAAAAACGAACCGTTCATTAGCATTCCTACCGTAAACAAAAAATATTTTGACAGTTTGCCGGCCGAAGTGCAAAGGGAAATGCGCCGGTTCTGGGTAAACGCAATTATTCCGGCAGGTCATTGGATAGACCAACGTAACGCGATGGATATGAAAAAAATGAAGTTGGCTAAACCTTCTTTAGAATTTTACGTACTGAACGATAAAGCTGTTTCCAGGTTCAAAGCTAAAGCAAAAAAAGTTTATCCTGTTTTTATCGAGATAGGCGGTACGGGTGTACGCGAAATTCTCGACGCTTTAATGAATGACATTGCCAAAGCAAAGAAAGCGCTTAAACTTCATTAACGAATTTCATACACAATAAAAAATCCGATTGCTTCAGTGTTTAGTCATTTTTATCTAAAGGTGTGTTCATGAAAACAAATCAATCACGATCATTTATCATTGACCGATTGAAAAGATTCAACAGAACTGTCGGACGGATAATAAACGCAATCGAAGTATCCGTTCTCGTTTTTTGTGTTGCTACCCTTGCGATTTTATTAATTGCCAATGTTTTTGCCCGCACATTTTTTCAGAGCATTTACTTTGCGGAAGAAGTTGCCCAATTTCTGGTCATACTCATGACCTTTACCGGCGTTAGCTACGCCGTTCGTAAAGCTCGCCATATCCGCATGGGAGCATTTCTTGATGCCATGCCGCCGAAATTGGAAAAAACATTCATCATCATAATATCGTTGATCAGTGCAATGGTCATGGCCATTATGGCTTGGGCATCATGGGAATATTTGCTCAATGCCATGTCGCAAAAGCATATGACGCCTGCCTTGCGGGTTCCCAAGTGGACGTTTTATATCATCATTCCCATCGGTTTCGGATTGGCGTGCGTTCAATATCTCAGGACTGTGCTCAAGAATGTAGTCGAACCGGACCCCTGGCAGTCTCCGGACCAAAAGAGCGAATATGAAGACGAGACCATACCGGGGGGAACGTCATGAGAATTTTCGGATTGACGCTTGTCGCGATGCTTCTCTTCGGATTTCCTTTTATGGTCACCCTTTTGGGTTCAATCATCCTGTATATATTCATTGACATGCCGGAGATCGCTCCGAAAATGTTAATCGTTATGGTGCAACAGGTATTAACGGGAGTGACCGTTCCGGCTCTCGTTTGTGTACCCATGTTTATTCTTGCAGCCGACATCATTACATCCGGAGAATCGGCCGGTCGTCTCATCAGAATGATAAAAGTTTTTGTTGGGCACCTTCTCGGCGGACTGCCAATCACAACGAATGTCAGTTGCACACTGTTCGGCGCAGTGTCCGGTTCCACACAGGCAACGGTGGCGGCCATCGGCGGCACCATGCGTCCCATGCTTTTACAAGCGGGCTATAAAAGTTCATTTACACTGGGGCTGATCATCAACGCCAGTGACATCGCTTTTTTAATTCCACCCAGCATCGGATTCATCGTGTTTGGCGTTGCTACCAACACTTCCATTGGAATGCTTTTTCTGGCCGGAATTATCCCGGGATTAATGATTCTATTGTTGTTTTCCGTTTATTGCTATGTTTATTCCAAGATAAAAAAAATCCCGACTTTGCCCAAATCAGACTGGTCAGAAAGATGGTCTGCTATTAAAGAAGGTCTGCCGGTAATGGGCTTTCCTGTTATTATCGTAGGCGGTATTTACTTGGGATTGTTCAGCCCAACTGAAGCTGCGGCTGCATCAGTGCTGTATGCCATCATTTTAGAAACTCTCATTTATAAAAGTCTCTCGCTTCATCGCTTGACAGGCGCTTTTTTACGAACCAGCGTAATTACCGCGGTCGTCTTCATTCTGGTTGGTGCTGGTCAGGCGTTTTCTTTTTTAATAGGATTTTTGCAGATTCCGGCCTCTCTTCTTCCTCCTCTGTTTGGAGATGAACCTTCCATGCTAAAGGTCGTTCTTATTATTGTTTCCGTTTACTTTGTTGCCTGCATGTTTGTGGATCCCATTGTTGCGATTTTTATTCTCAGCCCTGTATTGCATCCTTACGCAACTGGGGCCGGCGTTGATCCGATTTTACTTGGTACTTTAGTGACTCTCCAGGCCGCCGTCGGTTCGGCAACACCTCCCTTTGGCTGCGATATATTCACCGCACAACTGATTTTCAGGCGACCGTACATCGAAGTAATCAGCCATGCCTTGCCATTTTTGCTTATATTAATTCTTGCAACAATTATTCTGATTGCTTTTCCTGATATCGCGCTGTTTCTGCCTAAAATGGCGCTGGCAAGATAGAAAAGATTTTAAATCCTTGAAAAATGTGAAAAGCCTTAATCCCGAACGGGTGTCCGGCCTTTTTGCCTTATGATTATAATAGAAATGGTATTGTCTGAAGCGCGACAGTGATTCAGTGCTTTTGCGTGTTTTCTGACCTTGCGAAATTAAGAGAAGTAGATGTATTAATTTAGCGGTAATTTTTATTAACCTCTCATTGCATGATACATACGCAAGTGGAGGATATGTATTGACGATCGTTTCTCTTTTAAGTATCATCGCCAAAAAACAGGCAGAAAATTCACTTTGCCATTCCCGCGCATCCGGTTTTCACTGGATGCAAACGACGGGAATCCATTCGGGAGAAAATGAGATGGCTACGATATTAATCGTATATCATTCGCAGACGGGAAAAACTCAGAAAATGGCTGAAACCGTTGCCGAAGGGGCAAAATCCATCGAAGGCGTGGAAGTAGTTTTGAAAAAAGCTGCGGATGCCACGCTGGAAGATCTGTTGGCAGCAGACGGTTTGGCTATCGGCACGCCAGAAAATTTCGGTTACATGTCCGGAATGATCAAAGATTTTTTTGACCGGACGTATGTAGGCGCACAGGAAAAAGTTTTCCGTAAACCTTTTGTCGTTTTCATCAGTGCGGGAAACGACGGCACAGGAGCGCTAAGATCTATCGAGCGCATTGCGCTGGGCTATAAATTTAAAACCGTTTATTCGCCGGTTATTGCCAAAGGTGCGATTACTGAAGAAATCCTCAATCAATGCCATGAACTCGGCGCGACAATCGCCGGCGGCTGCCAGATGCATATTTATTAATTACCTTCCTTAAATAGAAAGGAAAAACTGAGTTTGCTTATAATTCTTTATTTGTAATGAAGCCAGTAATGCCCGGCGGATGTCGGTGGCATTTATAGTAAGTGTTGGGGAATGTGCAGCAACGTCTAAATTATAAAAGTTTCTTATTGTATCGATTATTGATATCTACACCATGACAAGAATAATAATTATGATTTATTTTATATTTGGTAAGTAGATTATTTTTCTTGTATCTCTTGTGGCTGCTTTTAGCGGGAAGCATTTTACCGAGTGGTTTATTCATAGGAAAAATGTTTCACGCTTTGATTGAATTTTTCGCATAAATGTCATATAATGATTTAGCCTGTGGGGGGTGGATTTTATAGTTGTTAAAAACCCGCAGGGGATGAGATTCCCCGCGTGTATCTAAATAACGGAGGAATTTCGAATGCATACCTGGACATTAGACAAACCGGATAATTTGATCGATTGGTGGCAAGAGAGCATTGCTAAGTTCGCTGATAGAAGACTTTTTGGTACCAAGAATAAAAATGGTACTTACGAATGGGTGACGTATAAGGAAGTCGGCGATCGAATTAATAACCTTCGTGCTGGGCTTGCTCATCTTGAAATTGGCAACGGCGACGCTGTCGGTATTATTGCCAACAACCGCGTAGAATGGGCGGTTGCTGCTTTTGCCACCTGGGGACGGATGGCACGTTTTGTTCCCATGTATGAAGCCGAGCTTATTCAGATATGGAAATACATTATTACCGACAGTCAGATAAAAGTCCTTTTTGTTTCAAAACCGGAAATCTATGAAAAAATAAAAGACTTTCCTAAGGATATTCCTACACTCAAACATATAGTCATCATTGATGCTGAAGGGAAAAATTCGATGGCCGTAATCGAAAAAATGGGAGCGGCAAAGCCCGTTCCTTCTCAACATCCCAAACCGGACGACGTCGCCGAGCTTATCTATACATCTGGTACAACAGGTAATCCCAAAGGTGTTTTGTTAACCCACGGCAATTTTACCAGCAATGCATTGGCCGGCGTTAAGATGTACCCCGAACTTAAAGCAAATGAAGTAGTAACCCTTGCTATTTTACCTTGGGCCCATTCGTTCGGTCAAACTGCTGAATTATTTGGAGTTACGCATCTTGGTGGAGCTATGGGTCTTGTGGAAAGCCCGGCAACGATTGTTAGCGATATTCTTCAGGTCAGGCCAACATTTTTGGTTGCTGTGCCTCGTGTTTTCAACAGGATTTATGATGGCCTGTGGGCTAAGATGAATAAGGAAGGAGGATTGGCTAAAACCATTTTTGTGATGGGTGTCGAAGCGGCAAAGAAAAAACGGGAACTTAGAGCAAAGGGTCAATCAGATTTCATAACCAACTTTAAATACAGATTGGGGGATAAGATTGTCTTTAAGAAGATTCGAGGTCGTCTTGGTGGCAGGCTAATGGCTTCGATGAGCGGTAGTGCGGCCATGAACCCAGAAATTGCTCAGTTTTTCTTTGACATAGGCATTCCTGTTTACGATTGTTACGGTTTGACGGAAACATCACCCGCAGTTGCTATGAATGCCTCTTTTGATTACCGGCTTGGCAGTGTCGGTAAGGCTATTGACAAAGTCAAAATAGTTATCGATAAATCCGTGGTTGAAGAAGATGCCCCAGACGGCGAAATTGTTGTTTACGGTCCCAATGTTATGAAAGGCTATCATAACAGACCGGAAGATACTAAGGCTTCTATAACTCCTGAAGGTGGCTTTCGCACAGGCGACCGCGGCCGACTGGACAAAGACGGATTTCTTTATATCACCGGTCGTATCAAAGAACAGTACAAGCTGGAAAATGGGAAATTCTGTTTTCCTGCCGCTATGGAGGAAGAAATTTGCCTGATTCCTTTTGTTCAGCAGGCTGTAATTTATGGTATAAACCGGCCTTACAATATTTGCAGCATCGTTCCCGATTTCGATGTCCTCTTGGAATACGCTAAAGAGAAAGGATTGTCGACGGATATTAAGGTGCTAATAGACCGACAGGATGTTGTTGATATGATCGGAGCGGCTGTTACCAACCAATTAAAAGGTAAGTTTGGCAGTTATGAAATACCCAAAAAGTTTATCCTTCTTTCGGAAGCTTTTACTTTGGATAATGGCACTCTCACGCCAACAATGAAACTAAAACGCAATGCTGTTCTTGCCAAATTAAAAGATAAAATCGAGGCTCTTTACAAAGAGTAATTGTGGTTATCTATAGTGATAATCAATGTTTAATTTTTTAATATTTTTCTTTTGTAACATTTCGAAAATTATATGGTATAATACAAACAATTGCTACTGAATCTATTTTTAAAACCTGCTTTGAGTTTTCCATGCTTAATTTTGTTTCGGTTTACAGAGAAGGTTATTGAGGGAATCTTTTTTTATCAAACCAGACCAAAAAAAGAAAGGAGGAGAATTATGAGCGTTTATAAGGTGATTGAAATTATTGGTGGTAGCGACAAATCATGGGAGGAGGCTGCGAAGAAAGCTGTTGAATTAACGGCAAAGAGTCTGAAAGAAATTAGAGTTGCGGAAGTTAAAGAACTCGATATGAGAGTTGAAAAAGGGAAGGTTGTCGAATATCGGGTAAAATTGAGAGTATCTTTTAAGTATACCCCTGATAAATAATGCTGTAAGTATATAATTTATTTCAAACAGCAAGCCATGTAAATTGTCCCCTAATATTGGTGGTATAACTACCACCCCTATTAGGGGACAATGTTTTTCTGTTGATTATAAATTCGCACCCAATCGTTTCTCATCAAACTTAATTTGGCGGTGAAAACGAAAAGGTATCACTTGAACTTGGTGAAATCAGGTTTGCGTTTTTCAAAAAAAGCAATGAACGCCTCTTTGGCTTCATTCGATACGAGCATTTCTCCGAAAAGAATGCTTTCTTCTATTATTTTGGCCTCGACAGCAGGTATCTGCTTGCCTTTCATTAAACTCTTGGTTGCTTTCATGGATGATGTGGGTAATACTACCAACTTTGCTGCCTGAGCCTGCGCGAAAGCTAAAACTTCAGCCACAGGCAGAACTTTGTTGACGAATCCCATTTCGCAGGCATCTTGCGCAGAAAATGGCTCGCCCAGCATTAACTTTTCTGCCGCGCGCTGGTAACCCGCAATTTGCGGCAACAAAAGACTGGAAGCAAATTCCGGACAAAGCCCAAGTTTGGCAAAAGGCATCGAAAATTGGGCATTGTCCGCCGCGTAAACGAAATCGCAGTGCAGTAACATCGTCGTTCCAATACCGACGGCAGGACCACAAACAGCCGCAATAACTGGTTTGGTAAAATGCATGAGAGCCTGTATAAATTGGTACACAGGACTTTGCGTGTCCTGCGGTGGGTTTTTGAGAAAATCATCAAGGTCATTACCTGCCGTGAATATTTCCGGTCTGCCGGTGATTAGAGCTACACTCACTTCCTTATCGGTTTCCGCGGATTTCAGAGTATCGGCTATGGTCTGGTACATTGCTGCCGTAATGGCGTTTTTCTTATCAGGCCGGTTGAATGTAATCGTAAGTATGCCATTTCCCTTGTTGGTTAGAATGTCCATTTTTATATAATCTCCTGCTTTCTTTCCCAATACGTTTATATCAAAGGATAATTATTATCAATGGTATTAGACTGGACTTGTTCCGGTCCTGTCTTAAAAAATTTCTTCAGGATATGGGCGTCTTCCTTGTCGCCCATATCCTGAAGGCGCTGACTGATTTTGATCGCTTTCATGTTGATTGATATCCTTGCAGGTAGTCTTCACGCACAGGCGAAAAAACTTCAATGGCGATAGAGTCTTTCAATATTTCGGCGCTGTGTTCCATATTGCCCTGGATACACCAACTGTCTCCTTTTTCAACTTCAAATGTTTCTTCGCCGATGGTCAGCCGGATTTTTCCCTTCGTCAGATAACCTGTCTGTTCATGAATGTGAGCATGTCTGGGAAGCACAGAGCCGGCATCCATTCTGAATTCGGTGAAAAGTGTCTTTTCGCCAAAGACAAGTGTCTTAAGTCTTATTCCCGGCAATGCTTCCTTAAATCCTTGTTTATTCGCTTTGTAGAACAATTGCCATCTCCTTTATGTTCTCTGTATGTCGAAATTGGATAATATAAAAATTATGCAAAATTCCTCTATTCGTCATTCCGGGCTTGACCCGGAATCCAGGAAGCACTTGATAATACTGGATACCGGCCTGCGCCGGTATGACAAAAATTATTTTTTACAATTACGCAAAGATCCCGGCTTATATAAAATCACGGATAATTTTGTCCTGTCGGCCTAATCATTATTTCGCTGATGTTGATACCGGGCGGCTGAGTGAGCAGCCAGCAGATACCGTCAGCTATTGCCTGAGGCTCCAGTAATTTCCCCATGTGAGCAATGCCTTGATAAAAATTGTCTTCATTGTAACCGGCTACCTTCTGGAATTCGCTTTTTACGATTCCCGGCATAACCAACGATACCCGGACACCGTGTGCGCAAATTTCCTGACGCAGTCCTTCCACAATTGCTCCTACGGCGAACTTGCTTGAACCATAGAAAGCGCTGAACGGAGAAATATTTCGTCCGACTACGGAACCGACAACCACAATATCTCCTTTTTTACGGTTGACAAAGTATTTGGCTGCCAAGCGCATCAGATAGGCCGCTCCCAGCACATTGGTATTATAAACCTCTTCCCACTGGGAATTATCACTCGATAACGTTCCGCCTGCCAGGCCTCGACCGGCGTTGACCACGACAATTTCATATTTACGGCCGCCTTCTTTCCATTGCAATGTTTGCTCCAGCAGTTTATCGACATCCTCGGAATAACTTGCATTACCAACCACCGTAATTGCTTTACCTCCCTGTTTTTCAATGTCAGAAAGCAGTTTGGTCAATCTGTCTTTACGCCGGGCGAAAATGACGACTGCCGCACCGGCCTTGGCCAGTGTCAGCGCCGTCGCGCGTCCGATCCCTGAACTGGCACCGGTGACAATAGCTGTTTTTCCGGAAAGGGGTTTGTTTGATTTACCAGGGATTTCTTTTTGCTTTGCCATATTCATCTCCTTGTTTAATTGTTATAAGAGGGAAAAACAAATCAACATCCTGCCTGACATTTTTCAGCCAATTTTTGCGCTGTTTTTCCGTGCTGGTGACAATGACATTAAACGTCCGGCGATGGGAATGTTTGACACCACAGAGTCTAAAGATACAATTTTTCCAGATTGTTTCCAACGGATCGCCAAAAACATCTTTTTCTCTTTTGGCTTCAGTGTTGGATGTATTGTAAACCAGCGCAGTTTTTGCTTTGAGCAGTCCTCGAGGAACGCCTTCGCCCGAATCGCCTTCCAGGAATTCATAGGCAACTCCGGGACGAATTATGCGATCCACCCAGCCTTTCAGAATGGCCGGTGGCTGCCCCCACCAATTGGGATGAACGATTACTATTCCATTTGCTATCGCTATTTCTTCGCAATGCTTTTTAATAGTGGCGGGTAGTTTTGCGTCTTCAGATATTTCCGTGGCATGAAGTAAAGGATCGAAATTCTCCTGGTAGAGGTCATGAAGAATTGCCTGATGTCCGTTGATTTTCAGCGCTTCTACCGCCGTCTGCGCGATGGCATGATTAAAACTTTTTGGGTCAGGATGGGCAAGAATGACGGAGATTCGCATAGTAATTAAATGGACTTTTATTAAAGTTCCAACACCGTATAAAAACACGATAAAAAAAGTACTGGATGCCGGATTGAGTCCGGCATGACAAAAAGTTCATTATTTTTATTTATTAAGAATCTTTTCCAGCGCTGGAAATACATTGCTTAAATTTTCCGGCTGGGAGCCGCCGGCCTGGGCCATGTCGGGACGTCCGCCGCCGCTGCCGCCGACAATAGGCGCCAGTTCCTTAATGATGTTTCCGGCGTGATATTTTCCGGCAAGATCCTTGGTGACCATGCAAAGCAGCATAACTTTTTCGCCGGCCTTGCTGCCCAGAAGGATGATGCCGGAGCCCAGCTTGTCGCGCAGCTTGTCGCCAAAATCGCGCAGAGTTTTGACATCGGAAATGCCTACTTCTGTAGCCAGCACTTTCACACCGTTAATTTCCTTTGTCTCACTGATTAGATCGCCGGAATCTTTGGCGGCAAGTTTACTTTTGAAATTTTCAATTTCTTTTTCCAGGTCGCGCTTTTCTTTCAATATCTTTTCGGCACGGTCGTAAACTTCCAGAGCGTTGGCCTTGAACAATCCGGCAGTGCGTTTTAATTCTTCTTCCGTTTTCTGGAAGTGAGCGAATGCTTCTTTCCCGGTGACCGCTTCGATTCTTCGCACGCCTGCGGCAATTGCCGATTCGTGAATAACTTTTAAAAGGCCGATGTCGCCGGTGCGCTTTACATGCGTACCACCACAAAGTTCCATGCTCATCTTGCCCATTTTCACGATGCGCACGGTTGCGCCGTATTTTTCATCGAAAACGGCTGTCGCGCCGGTTTTGAGCGCGTCTTCCAGCGCGCAGACTTCCGTTTTTACGTCCACGTTTTTGCGAATCATGTCGTTGGCGATTTCTTCAATCCGCGTCATTTCCTCATCGCTGATTTTGGAAAAGTGGGAGAAGTCGAACCGTAATCCTTCCGCCGTAACCTGCGAACCGGATTGCTTGATGTGATCCCCGAGAACCGCTTTTAGGGCTGCCTGCAAAATATGCGTGCCGGAATGGTTGGCGGCAATCGCTTTTCTTCTTTCCTCATCAACAACCAGTTTTGCCCTGGTGCCGACGTTGATTTCACCCTTGCTGACAATTCCCCTGTGCACAATGAAATTCTCGACGGGTTTTTTTGTATCTTCAACTGTAAAGTTAAATCCTACTCCCTTTAAGTAACCGGTATCCCCGATCTGGCCGCCGGCTTCGCCATAGAATGGCGTATTGTCCAGAACGATTTCTGCCCGCTGTCCTTCGCCGGCTGTTTCCACAGGCTTTCCGTCAACAAATATCGCCAGTATTTCCGCGTTGTCTTTTTTGATTTTCTCGTACCCACAGAATTCGGTTGTGACACCGGAGCTCGACGTTTTGAGATAGCATTCGGCAACCGCTTCCTCGCCGCTGCCCCTCCAGGCGCCGCGCGCGCGTTCACGCTGCTGTTCCATCTCGGCTTCAAATCCTTCGTTATCCAGCGTAAAGGCCTCACGTTTGACGATGTCCGCCGTCAAGTCCGTGGGGAAGCCGTAAGTGTCGTAAAGTTTGAAAACCAGTGTACCGGGAATAACCGATTTACCCGCTTTTTTCAGCGATGCTGTTTCCTCATTCAGAATGCGCAACCCGGCATCGAGTGTTTCCATAAAACGCTGCTCTTCATTCAAAATCATTTTGGTAATGAAAGAGGATTTTTCCACCAGATCTGGATAAACGCCCTTCATCATGTTAATGACAACTTTTGCGCTTTCATTTAAAAAAGGTTTGTTGATGCCGATCATTTTACCGTGACGGGCGGCGCGGCGCAAAATTCTTCTTAAAACATAACCGCGTCCTTCGTTGCTGGGCGTGATGCCGTCGCCGATTAAAAAAGTAACAGCACGGCTGTGGTCGGCAATAACCCGGATGGAAATATCGTTATCCGCATTTTTGCCGTAGGTTTTGCCGGAGATTTTTTCCACAAACCTGATGATCGGTGTGAAGAGGTCTGTATCGTAATTGCTCTTTTTGCCCTGAACGACAGCTGTAAGACGCTCCAGACCCATGCCGGTATCAATGCTGGGCTTGGCCAAAGGAGTAAGCTTTCCGCTTTCGTCGCGGTCGAATTGAGTAAAAACAAGATTCCAGATTTCCAGATGGCGGTCGCAGTCACAATGAACATCGCATTCGGGACGGCCGCAGCCGGTATCTTTGCCCTGATCGTAGAGAATTTCGGAGCAGGGGCCGCAGGGACCGGTGTCGCCCATCATCCAGAAGTTGCTTTTCTCACCCATGCGAACGATGCGCTCCGCGGGAACTTTCATCTTTTTATCCCAGATTTCAAAAGCTTCATCGTCGTCTTTAAAAATCGTAATCCAAATCTTTTCTTTGGGAAGTTTTACAACCTCAATCAAATATTCCCACGCCCAGGCGATGGCTTCTTCCTTGAAATAATCGCCAAAGGAAAAGTTGCCCAGCATTTCGAAAAAAGTATGATGACGGGCTGTGACGCCGACATTTTCCAGATCGTTGTGTTTGCCACCGGCACGCGCGCATTTCTGAGATGATACCGCTTTGGTATAGCCCCTGTTTTCCAGCCCCAGGAATGCGTTCTTGAACTGAACCATGCCCGCGTTGGTGAAAAGCAATGTGGGGTCATCTTTGGGGATCAGCGACGAACTCGCCACAATGGTGTGCCTTTTGCTTTCAAAATATTTTAAAAAACTTTCCCTTATTTCATTTCCGGTCTTCGCCATCAATATCTTCCTTTTTTATCTTCCTTAGTTTATCTAAAATCAGGCCCGGCGGGAATCCCCGTCCCATCAGGGCCTGAAAAATTTTTTGCTTTTCCTTCACATCTAAAGCGGCCGACTTCCGTTTAGCTGCCTTTTTTTTGATTAAAATTTCAATCGTCGCTTCTTCCGACAACTCCTCGCGCGCCTTTTCGATGGACAATTCTATCAATTCTGTCGTCAGGCCTTTTCCCCGCAAGCTCGCGATTATCTTTTTATTCCCCCAGAGTTTGTTGACAGCCAGATTGCGCGCCAAGCTTTTGGCAAAAGATTCGTCATTGAGATACTTCAAATCGTGGAGTTTTTCCAGTGTTTCTTTAACGACAACTGCGGGAAAACCTTTTTCCCGCAGCTTCTTTTCCAACTCTTTTTCCGAATACGGCCGCAAAGACAAAAGACGAAAAGCCTTTTGCTTGGCGGCCTCCAAATCGAGAACTTTCACTTATCATCTTCCTGTTCTTTGGGCAGGGCGCCGAGTCTAACGCGAACTTCGTTTTCAATTTGTGCCATGACATCGGGATTTTCTTTCAGGAAAATTCTAGAGTTATCCCGACCCTGGCCGATGCGTTCACCTTTATAGGAATACCAAGCGCCGCTCTTTTCAATGATGCCGTTTTCCGCTGCCAAATCCAGCACATCGCCCTCTCTGGAAATGCCCTCGCCGAAAATAATGTCAAATTCCGCTTCCCGGAAGGGCGGGGCCATCTTGTTTTTGACAACCTTGACTTTTGTTCTGAATCCGATGACGTCTTGGCCGTTTTTGATAGATGTCATCTTGCGGATGTCGAGCCGCTGGGATGAATAGAATTTCAGAGCGTTGCCGCCGGTGGTCGTTTCGGGATTGCCGAAGAAAACGCCGATTTTCATGCGCAACTGATTGATGAAAATCACGGTGGTTTTTGATTTGCTGATACTGCCGGTAAGTTTGCGTAGTGCCTGCGACATGAGCCTTGCCTGTAAACCCATCTGCGCATCGCCCATTTCGCCTTCCAGTTCGGCCTTGGGCACCAGTGCGGCAACAGAGTCAATCACCAGAACATCCAACGCACCGCTGCGGACCAGTGTTTCCGCAATTTCCAAGGCCTGCTCGCCCGTGTCCGGCTGCGAGATAAGAAGGTCATCGGTATTTACGCCGATTTTCTGGGCGTAAGTAACATCCAGAGCATGTTCGGCATCAATGTAGGCCGCGATGCCATTTTTTTTCTGCGCCTCGGCAACGATGTGCAGGGCCAGCGTGGTTTTACCGCCCGATTCCGGCCCGTAAATCTCTACCACACGGCCGCGCGGAACACCGAAAGTTCCTAACGCGATATCAAGGCTCAGAGAACCGGTGGAAATGGCCGGAACATCCACTTTTTCCGAACCGCCCAGCTTCATAATTGAGCCCTTGCCGAATTGTTTTTCTATCTGAGTAATCGCCAAATCAACGGCCTTTGATCTATCCATATCAGCACACATAATATTATGACCTCCTTCAATCTGTTATTTTTATATTTAATTATTAATTTACAATATGCAATTTAAATTTATGTAAAACTTTATTCACTAAAGACAAACTCCGCCAGCTTTGTGTAAACAGCGCCCTGCGGAGAGAGGGTGCTTTGGAACAAAAACAATTTATCGGCGACAAATTCTCCGGCTGTAAATTCGTTGTGTTTCTTCAATGCTTCGCTCATGTCTGTCATGTCGCGCGGGTCTTTAATTCGCGCTAGTGTCAGATGTGCCTTGAAAGGTCTATCTTCCGCGGGAAAGCCGAGAGTCGCGAAATCGCCATCCAGTTTTTTCTGGAGATTGATAAGTTTTTCCACATCGCCTGCGACTGCGCACCACAGCACCCGCGGTCTGCGGGCATCCGGGAAAACACCCAGTTTTTCGACTTTTAGATTCAGTTTCTGCTCGGCAACCACCCACTTCTGTATAGCGGCACTAATGTTTTTAATATCGTCTCTGGAAATATCGCCGAAAAATTTTAGCGTCAGATGTTGTCCCTGCGGTCTTGTCCAGCTTAATCGGCCGCTGATTTCCCGTTTCAATTTCTCTTGCAGGCGGGAAATTTCCTGCAGAATATTTTCCGGCGGCTCGATGGCCAGAAAGGCGCGGATATTTTTTTCGGAATCGGCCATGACCTAAACTGTCCTTTGTCATATCGACCAACGGGAGATATCTTTTATCCTTTAACAATCATTAAGATTTCTCGCTTTGCTTCGAAATGGCATATAGTAAAGCTTTTACAAAAACACCACACTTAAGAATAAGCGCACCTAATAACCTGAAGGTCACGCGAGGTACGCACTACATTTACATCGTCATGAATGTTTTTCCTGCAAGAAATTTTTCAGCAAAAAAAGCGCTGCTTCGGAAAATACTTCCTTATTCATTTTGCGATCCCAGCGAAAGGCGTAGTGGCGGCAAATCGTCTGCTTGGAATCAGCCAGCGCCAGATAAACAGTGCCCACAGGTTTTTCTTTGCTTCCGCCGGTTGGGCCGGCAATGCCGGTGGAGGCCAGTCCCAGATCGGTTCCGGCCAGATTGCGTGCGCCTTCAGCCATCAGCTTTGCCGTTTCTTCGCTCACTGCTCCGTGCTTTTCAATGATTTCGGCAGGCACACCAAGCATGCTGATTTTAGCGGCGTTGCTGTAAGTGATCAGTCCGCGCTCCAGATAATCGGAACTGCCTGAAACATCGGTGAGGCGGCTGGTAATCATTCCTCCTGTGCAGGATTCCGCCACCGCGATGGTCAGTTTCTTTTCGGTTAAAAGAGAGGCAATTACACCTTCGAGTGTTTCATCTCCGTAAGCGAAAATATAATCCTGCAAATGAGTTGACACTTCGTCCTGTGCTTTTTGCAGATTATTTTTTGCTTCATCGTGATTATTACCGCGCGCTATCAGAACGATATGGTTTTCGGGAAACACCGGATAGAAGCCGATGCTCACGCCTAGCGATTTGAAATCAATATCCTTGACCTGATTATCCACGGCAGCTTCGGAAAGCCCGAATGTTCTGATTGTTTGTTTGACGATATACAGTTCGTCCTGAGGAAAATGCTTGCGCAGGGCAGGAAAGACGCCGTTGGTGATCATTAATTTCGCTTCAGCAGGTACACCGGGAATAACAAAAATCATTTTGCCGTTAACAGAGAGAGAAAAACCAGGCGCCGTGCCCCTGGCGTTTGGTATGACTTCGGCTCCCTTGGGAAACATAGCCTGCTTAGCGTTGTTTTCCATCCAGCTGAAATTAAATTTGGTAAAGATGTCTTTAATAAAATTCAAAACATTTTCATCTGTATATAAAGTAAGATTAAAAGCCTTGGCTATTGCTTCAGTGGTAATATCATCAGCTGTCGGTCCCAAACCGCCGGAGCAGATTACGGCGTCGGTCATAGAAAGAAGGTAGTCCAGACGGTTTTTGATAGCGGCGAAATCATCGCCTACAGACATGATTGCTTCCACGCTCCAACCATGCTGATTGGCTTCTCGCGCGATGAAGGAAGCGTTCGTGTCCGCAATGCGTCCGTTCATGAGTTCATTGCCGATGGTTAATATACCAATTTTCATAGCACTCCTTCAACTTTGGAAAATGTCCATATTCTGCGTTGCGCTTCATCCTTCGTCGTTGCAGCGTATAATGAAATACGCCTCACTTCTCATGACTCGCGCGCCTTGCCTCTGGAACATTTTGCAAAGCTGTAAAATTATCAAAACTTGAATAAATATATCAATAACCACAAAATCGCGCCCGCATAAATTCCGGCTGCAACGTCATCAACCACAACTCCCCATCCGCCTGGTAGTTTTTGCAAATTTTTGAGAGGAAAGGGTTTCCAAATATCAAAAATTCTAAAAAGAACAAAAGCGGCGCATAGATTTAGGATATTTATGGCCGCCGGCAGCATCGTTATCTGCAGACCGATTATTTCATCAATAACGATGCGCTGATCATCTTTTTTCTGATAAATTTTTTCCGCCTGTTCCGCGACGAAAATGGAAAACGCAAGCAATGCAATAACAAAAATCAATCGCAGAATCCAGGGCATGGGCAGGCAAACCAGACAAATTAAAACGCCGACCAATGTGCCCGCCGTTCCGGGAGCGATTGGCGAAAGTCCGGAATAAAATCCGGTAGCCAGAAATGTTATCAGTTTTTCGTTCACAATTTTCTCCGCTAAATAAAACTTGACAATAGAACGATCGTTCTATATCATAGATTTCGTGAAAGTCAAGAGAACTTTACAGGATGTGGAGAAAAAAATCATCGCTTTTTTCCTTAAAAACGGAAGAATGCCTAGCTATTCGGAAATAACCGAAATTATAGGGGTTCGATCCAAGAGTGTTGCTCATTTCTGGGTGGCGAAATTACTGGATGCCGGAGTTTTGCAAAAAGATGCTAAAGGATTCTTAACTTTGACGCGAAATCCTCGTGCGCTGAAGCTTGCCGGAGAAGTCTGTGCCGGTTTTCCGGCTTCTGCAGAAGAAGAAATAAGAGATATAGTATCTTTTGACGAATATCTTGTTAGAAATCCTGAAAGCTCGTTTTTACTTTCCGTCACCGGTGATTCCATGATTGATGCGGGAATAAGGGAAAAAGATATAGTTATTGTTGAAACTAAAAAAGAACCAGGAGACGGCGATATCGTTTTAGCCGAGGTGGATGGTAACTGGACGATGAAATATTTTTGCAGAAAAGGAAAAACTGTAACTCTTGAGGCGGCCAATCCTAAATATTCTCCGATTATACCGCGAGCAGATCTGCGTATTGCAGGTGTGATTACTGCGGTCATCAGAAAATATCATAAATAAGCGGCACTGAGAGTGTTAAATAAAATCAAGCATTGTCAATCAGGACAATCTTAATTAATAACATACTCCTTTAGCTTTAGCGGCTTCTAATAATTTACAATTTCCCAATGCACACGCTTTTTGTGCATCATAGCACCCCGGTTTCCAGTGCCCCTGATATAAATAAATATTTCCCCTATTAAAATAAGCTTCGGGGAAAACCGGTTGCAGACGGATGGCGTTATTGAAGTCATTGATGGCGGATTGAAACTGACCGAGTTCAGCGTAAGCATTTCCCCTGTTATAGTAGGGCAGAGGATAATCCGGCGTTAAGCTGATGGCCTTATTGTAGTGCTCAATAGCCTCCTTGATTTTTCCTTTGCCAAACAAAATAAGGCCGAAATTATTATTCGTTCTGGCCTTGTTCGGGGCTTTCTTTATGCAATCGGACCACAAGGTGTATTCGCTTTCCCATATCTTGTTGCGCTGATACGTTAACACAGTATTGATGGAAGCAATTATCAGCAAAACAGTAACAGCAATTTTTATATATCTTTCCTTGAAGAAGTAAAAGAACGCTCCGGTTAAGGCTAAAAAGAAACCAAAGCTTGGCAGGTAAGTACGATGCTCAAAAATCACATTCTGGGAAATCGGAATGATGCTCGATTCCACTGACATGG
>SCVW01000048.1 GCA_007244375.1 Smithella sp.
AAGCCGATCTTCTTCCTCTGTTCTTAATGGCCTGGCTTCCGGCTTAACTGCCTCGGCAAACCGGGCAATCACACGAGCATCGATCTTGTCCGTCTTAGCCAATATTCCCATTGCTTTTGCAAAATCTCTGACCTGTCTCGGATTGACCGGCACTACGGGAAGACGGGCTGAAGCCAATTCTCTGAGCACGCCTCTTTCAAAGCCTCCGGTTGCCTCCAAAACGATCAGAGCAGGTCGCCTTGAACTTATAAAGTCCTTTAAATCCCTCTGCCCTTCTTCGGTATTAGCAAAATTCTTAAACTCTTCCGAATGGGCTATAGCCACATCCAGACTATCTTTGGATACATCTATTCCAATGAAATTCTTCTCGCTCATGTCTTGTTCTCCTGATTCCCTTCCTTACGTAAGATGCGGGCTCTTCTTCAGTCCCTGGCAACTGTTCGGGTTAATTACGGAGACAGTCGTAGCGACCCTCGCTTGCATGCGGGTTCTTGTGTCCCAAGGCGCGATCGGTCTGCTACGACCAGCTTCTTTCAAAGAACTTTATCACAACAGTCGCTTATACATGAGCACTGTTTAACATATAAGGCGCGCAAAAACCCGAACCGCGAGGCGTATATTTACATACGTTGAGCGGTGCGGCTTGCAGCGCAACGCCGCAGATGAGCGTTTTTAGCGGCCGCTTTCATACCCCATGATCTATAAGAATCTTAACACCTATAGCAAGCAAAACAACACCACCGAATATTTCAACTTTCCTGCCGAAGAGTTTAGCCAGTACTTCACCAAACAACATGCCGGTTACGGTCATTAAAAAACAAACAATACCAATAATTACTGACGGCAATAAAATTGGCGTTTTTAAAATAGAAAAACTGAATCCGACAGCAAGAGCATCTATACTGGTAGCAATGGAAAGCATCAGCAGCGGCCAGCCACGCGTTTGATCGGCCTTTTCTTCACTACGCTCTTTTTCAAATCCTTCCCAAATCATTTTTCCTCCAACCAAAGCTAAAAGCGCAAAAGCGACCCAGTGATCAAATGATGCTATAATTTCAACAACCGTCAACCCGGCCATCCAGCCAATAACAGGCATTGCAAACTGGAACAATCCAAATGACGTCGCCAGTCTCAACACCGGAGTCCATGATTTTTTATTGTTTGCTGCGCCTATACCGATTGCCACGGAAAACGCATCAACACCCAAACCAACAGCCAGAAGAATAATCGTTATCAAGCTCATTTCCAATGATCACTTATACATTTTAACTTAATTAACTGCCATTCATAAGACATCTTATATTTTCCCCCTTGATGGAAAGAAATTAAAAGGAGAATAAAAATATTTTATAAAATCATCGCCCTTTAATTCCCGCCTACCAGGGGCGGGAAAATCCCTTTGGACTCCCACCTACTTGGGAAAACATATCCTACTTATTTAAACAAGTATAAATCTTCTCTGCTAATTCTTTACCAATCCCCGACATCTTTTGCAATTCTTCGAGAGATGCTTCTTTGACTTTTTTAATTGAACCGAAATGTTTTAACAACGTTTTTTTGCGCGCTTCACCTACATCGGGAATATCATCAAGCATGGAAAGCAGATCGTCTTTTTGTTTTATCTGATGATGATAACTCAAAGCAAAACGATGTGCTTCATCGCGCACATGCTGAAGAATACACAGTGCCTGCGGCCAGGCGGAAAGATAGATAGCATCCTTACGTCCCGGCAGATAAATACGATCTTCCGATTTCCCTGCTTTCTTTTTAGCCACACTTTTTCCGGGAAAGATTGCACGTTCTTCTTTCGCCAGACCGATAACATCTATTTTGATATTCAAATCCTTCAGCACAAAAAGAGCAATGTTGAGATGCCCTTTGCCGCCATCAACAACAACCAAATCCGGCAGATTTTCTCCCCTGGCAAACCGGCGTGAAAGAACTTCATACATCATCGCATAGTCGTCCGGTTTGGAAAGAGTTTTGATACGGTAACGTCGGTAACTGTTTTTATCAGGTTCTCCATCCTGAAAAACAACCATCGAACCTACGGCGTGCTTTCCGCTGATGTTGGAAATATCGTAGCATTCGATTCGTCGCGGCAATTTATTCAGTGATAATTTCTCCTGAAGAATTTGCAAAGCGGCATCTTTTTGTTGATGACTTTTATGCGCTGCTTCCCAGATGTTTAGCGCATTTTCATTAGCCATATTCAGTAGAGCATTCTTTGTTCCTATAGAGGGCAGCGTCAGTGTCACTTTTTGATTTTTATTTTCCGTAAGCCATTCAACAATTACCTTTTCATCCGGCAAACGGCAGGGAATGATAATTTCATCCGGAATAATAGCTTCACTTTCATAATATTGAGTTAGGCAGGATGAAACAACTTCAGTTATATCTGTTCTCACTTTAATCGGTGCAAATGATTTACTGCCTAAAAGTTTACCACCACGTACAAACAGAATACAAACCTGATAATTATCTTCCTGAGAGTGTATGCCTATAACATCCTGATCTTTTTCGCCGCCCCAGTCCACATTTTGTTTTTCAAGTGCGTGCTCAAGTGCTGCAATACGATCGCGCAAACGTGCTGCTTCTTCGTAATTAAGTTTTTCTGATGCCTCATCCATTTGTTTTTTCAGTTCGGAAATCAACTCCCGTCGCCGTCCTTTTAGAAACGATACGGCGCTTTCAACAAGTTTTCGATATGATTCTTCATCTACCAATCCTTTACATGGCGCAAGACATCTTCCGATCTGATATTCCAGACAAGGCCTTGGACGCAATTTAAAATCACGGTTGCGGCAGGAGCGCAGTGGAAACACCTGTTGAACAAAACGTAGAGTTTCTTTTGCTGCCAGTCCCGAAGGATAAGGACCGAAATAAAGTGCAGCATTATTTAATCTTTTACGAACCAGTTGCAAACGGGGGAATTTCTCTGTCGGATCTAAAGACAAATGATAATAGGTTTTATCGTCCCGCAGAGTCACGTTGTAGCGCGGGCGATGTCTTTTGATTAAATTGTTTTCCAGAATTAGCGCTTCTTTTTCTGTGGAAGTTGTAAGAAATTCAATGTCGTAAACACGCGCCATCAGAAACGGCGCCATCGGTCGTGTATCTTTACCTGAAAAATAAGAACTGATTCGGCTTTTTAAATTGTTGGCCTTACCGACATAAATAATTCTACCCTGCACGTCTTTCATCAGGTAGACACCGGAACTACGCGGAGCGGAAACCATTTTTTCTTTTAATATTACGTTTTCTGACATACACCAACTAAAAAATATCTTTTCTTTAATTAAAATACTCAGCCATTAATAAATAGATATCTGAATAAATCTTATCCCATTTCCAGCAGAATTTTGTTCAGTTCTTTTAATTCATCGCGCAGTTCGGCGGCACGCTCGAATTCCATATTTTTTGCCGCCTGTTTCATTTCCTTTGTAAGTTTAGCAATCAGAGCCGGTAAACCTTCCTCTTTTAGAGGAGCAATTTTCTCTCTAACTCCGGTGGGTATTGTCACATAATCCGCTTCATAGATAGAACCTAAAACATTGCTGATGGATTTTTTAATTGATTCCGGTGTTATGTTGTTTTCTTTATTGTATTTTTGCTGAATGAGTCGGCGGCGCTTGGTCTCATCAAGGCAGGCCTGAATTGATTTGGTGATTTTATCGGCATACATGATGACTTTTCCGGCAACATTACGTGCGGCACGACCGCTGGTTTGAATCAACGAACGTTCCGAACGCAGAAATCCTTCCTTGTCAGCGTCGAGAATAGCCACCAGTGATACTTCGGGAATGTCCAGCCCTTCCCGTAAAAGATTTACTCCGATAAGAACATCGAATTCTCCCAGACGCAGATCACGGATAATTTCCACACGCTCCAATGTATGTATATCTGAATGAAGGTAACGCACTCTGATATCCAGACCTGTGTAATAGTCTGTCAGATTTTCCGCCATTCTCTTGGTCAGTGTAGTTACGAGTACCCGTTCGTTTTTCTCAATTCTCTCTCTGATTTCAGCGAGTAAATCATCAACCTGATGTTTGGCCGGTTTGACTTCAATCTCCGGGTCCATTAATCCTGTGGGACGAATAATTTGTTCCACGCGAAGTCCTTGGGCTTTTTGCATCTCATACAGAGCCGGGGTCGCAGAAACATATATTCTCTGATTGGACAGGGCTTCATATTCATCAAACCGCAACGGCCGGTTATCCAGCGCGGAAGGCAGGCGGAATCCGTATTTAACCAGCGTTTCCTTACGCGATCTGTCTCCCCGATACATGCCGGTTAACTGAGGCAGCGTCGCGTGACTCTCATCAATAATTATCAAAGCGTCCTGCGGCAAATATTCCATAAGCGTGGGCGGCGGCTGACCGGGTTTACGTCCGGTAAGATGACGGGAATAATTTTCTATCCCCTGACAATAGCCCATTTCCTCTATCATCTCTAAATCAAAATTGGTACGTTGTTCCAGTCTTTGCGCTTCCACAAGCTTGTTCTGTTCGTTAAGTTCAGCGAGCGTTATCGCAAGTTCCGCGCGAATATCAGCAACCGCTCTCTGAAGATTTTCGCGTGTAGAAACATAGTGACTGCCTGGATAAACAGCCGTTCTTGTAACCGTGCCAATTTTCTTCCCCCGCAGCGGATCAATCAACGCCATTGATTCTATCGTATCACCAAAGAATTCAACGCGCAGGGCCTGTTCATCTTCATAAGGAGGAAAAATTTCCACAATGTCGCCGCGCACGCGGAACGTTCCGCGATGGAAATCAATGTCGTTTCTTTCATACTGAATTTCCACCAGTCTTTTTAAAAGTTCGTCACGGTCAAATTCCTTACCTGCTTCCAGTTGAACTATCATTCCCAGATAAGCATCGGGCGAACCTAACCCGTAAATACAGGAAACACTGGCGACAATGATAACGTCACGCCTAGTCAAAAGAGAATGCGTTGCTGCATGACGTAGTTTGTCAATTTCTTCGTTAATGGCTGAATCTTTTTCAATATAGGTATCGGTAACCGGCAGATAAGCTTCCGGCTGATAGTAATCGTAATAGCTGACAAAATACTCCACTGCGTTTTCCGGGAATAGTCCCTTGAATTCTTCATATAACTGCGCCGCCAGCGTTTTATTATGCGCGATGATCAGCGCCGGACGTTGAACGCGTTCGATGACATTGGCAATGGTAAAGGTCTTACCGGAACCGGTTACACCCAGAAGCACCTGATGCTCCTTCCCCTTACTCAGACCTTTAACCAAATTATCAATCGCCTGCGGCTGATCCCCTGACGGCACAAAATCCGTTATCATTGAAAGTTTTTCCATAACATCCATGAACAAAAATGTCTGCGAAAATCACAGATTGAAAAATACGACGTTCAAAACGTAGTCATATCATTTTGCTGTTAAGCCTGCTGAAAGGATTTGTCAACCTCATTACTTTTGCGATATTTTAAAGTCAGCACAATATCCACAGTAACGAGTGTCGCGTTTAAAATATATAGAAAGATGACTTCGTCCAGGGCGCCGTATATTTTAAAAAAAATCCCGGAGATATATCCCAATAAAATGATGCAGAGAAAAAACATGCTTTTACCTGCCGATGTCTTTGTTTTCCATATTTTGTATATTGAAAACGGCCAGGCGAAGCCGAAGCAAAATAACATAATTGTTTCAAAAATTTTTACTTCCATATTCCCCTTCTTAGTTAAAAATTAATATATTTTAGTATGTATTCCCCCGATATTTTGTGTAATCCTATATCAATTCTGAAGAAATAAAAAGTTGAAAATGGAATTGTTCGTTTAGAGGAACAGAACCGGTTCGCGTAAGATCGTCTCTCTCGCCTTCTGTGCACAATCGGCAATTTCCGGATAAGTATTCTTGAGCGACGCTATCTGTCGCAAGTTATCCGCGGTGCGCAAAATCAGTGTTGCCATGTCACCTTCTGCGATTCCTGTTGCTTTGATTACGGAATCCCAACTGTGCCCTTGTGCCCAGCAATAAACAGCGGCTCCGGCAGATGCATGAAGTTTCACTACCGGAAAGCAGGCGTCTTCCAGGCGATGGATAAGCGGTCGCACGGCAAGCGCAACTTTTTTGAACGAAAGCGTAAGTTTCGGCGGCAAATCTTTTACGGTTAATTTCATATCGTCATCACGATCATAGGCAAAAAAAGCGACAATGGCAGCCAGAAGCTTTTCGTTTTCTTCAGGAAAAGCATTATCGCGCAGACACTGTGCCACCAACAGCGGATAATCCAGACGCAGTTTGGAAGCCCAATGGCCGTCTTCGGTAAGCGCTCCGGCTTCATCTACAAATCCTTCTTTCTGCAGAAATTTAAAATGGTGCGAAAAATCTTTCCAAAGCGATTTTGCTGCAGAAAAATCAGCGCCATGATGCCGGATATTTTGCTGATAAGCCGCGAACGACCTCTCGAATATTTTACGAATATCCTCCGGTGTCTGTGATAAAAGCAAATTTAAAACCATCGCGAAATCATTTTTCAGCCGGCTGAAAATATCTTCCGGTTTTTGAAACAGCAAATGCCGGACATGATTCAAATCCATAAATCTACCAGATACAGCCAGCATAAAGCCGATGTTATCCTGTCCGCGTCGTCCCGCGCGGCCGGTCATCTGGCTAAATTCGGTAGCCGAAAGCGGATTAAAATCATTCCCGTTGAATAAATCAGAGTTAAAAAGCACGATGGTCCTTGCCGGGAAATTTACCCCCGCGGCAATGGTGGATGTGGCAAATATCACTCGCAGATGCCCACGATTCATCATTTCCTCCACCAGCATCTTCCAAGCGGGTAATTGCCCACCGTGGTGAGAAGCAAGACCCCAGGCGCGCAAAGTTCTTAATTGCCTGTGATTATTGAGTGAAGGAAACCTATCCAGAATCTCGTAAAGTGAATTGTCAAATTCCACGGAATTTTGCAGAGTCTTAAGTGTTCCGCGTGCATTCAAAGCAGCGTCGCATTCTGCCCGCGATTTCAAAAAAAATATCGCCGGCAGCAGATTGAACTTTTCCAGAATTTTTATAATCCCGATGTAATCCGGCATTTTTCCGCCACGCAATCTCCTTTCATTTGTTCTTCTTATAAAATCGGCAACAGGAGGTGATACTTTCTTACCTTCCAAAAAAGGATGCAAACATCCTGAAGGATGAAGAAAAAGAGGATAGAGCGGCACAGGGCGTTTTTCTTCCCTGATCACTACGCATTTTTTTTTACGGATTGTTTCCAGCCACCGGGCGATTTCTTCGCCGTTGCCGATTGTCGCCGATAAAAGCAACAGATTAATCCGCGCCGGAAGGTAAATCATTATTTCCTCCCAGACAACGCCGCGATCGGCATCACCCAGGAAATGTGCTTCATCCAGAATCACCAGATCGCATTTCAAGTCCAGCCCCTGATGCATGGCGTCGTAGAGCTGATTGCGCAGTATTTCCGTGGTGCCGACAATAATCGGCGCTTCGGTATTTTCTTTTGTGTCGCCGGTGATGATGCCTACATTTTCCGGATCGAAGTGCAGGCCAAACTCAACCCACTTGGAATTGGAAAGCGCTTTCAGCGGAGAGGCGTACCAGGCTCGCCCACCCTGCTCCATCACGGATAAAATAGCTTCCCGCGCAATCCATGTTTTTCCAGAACCTGTCGGTGCGATCACCAGACAATCTGTCTTTTTGATTGCTTCCAGCGCCTTGATTTGAAAATCATCTGGAACAAATGGCGCGGAATGCGGCTTGCCTATTTGAGCCAGAACACTTTTAAGCGACGAAGCAATTTCCGGTTTGGAATAAGAAACTTGCTCTTTTCTTTTGGATTTTCGCTGGAAATTAGAGCGCTGAAAATGAAGAGATTTATTTTTTCTCTCAATTTTTTTCTGCATAATTAATGTGATTCATAGTGAAAAGAGTTTATAATGAAAATGTTATGAATTTATTGAATCGTTTTTTAAGGGCCGTTCAAAAATGTTCAGATGCAAGGCCCCTGAGTCCTGAGGAGTGCGGCGTATCTTTTTATACGCCGCAACGACGAAGGGCGAAGGAAACGCCGCAGATGGACGTTTTTCAACAGCCCCCGGATCAATATCAATCCATTTCGATAATCAGATACTTCTTCTTACCCTTTCTCACGCGCAATTCACTACCACCTTTAAAATCGGCAACAGTAATTTTTTCATCAATGGATTTTACCTGCTTCTCATCGATGTAGATTCCACCCTGTTCGATTAAGCGTCTGGTTTCAGAAATAGATTGAGTCAATCCGGACTTGGCACACGTAGCACAAATCTGTACACCCGCCTCCAAATCTTTGCGGGATATTTTATAGCGGGGAATTGCCGACGTATCACTGGATGCAGCCTCACGTGGTATGGAACTGGAGGGAAACATATCGGCATCCACCGGGCGGGAATGAAACGCTTCCATCGAAGCGCGCCACGCGTCCTCAGCCGCTTTTGTTCCGTGAGTAATTTTTGTCGCTTCAAAGGCAAGAACCGCCTTCGCCATATTCAGATGAGCATCCTTTAAATTCATCACAATGCTGATTTCATCAAGCGGCAATAAGGTAAATAGCTTCAGAAATCTTTCCAGATCGGCATCGTCACAGTTAATCCAGTACTGATAATATTCGTACGGGCTGGTTAAAGTGCCGTCCAGCCAGATTGTTCCTTTTTCGGTCTTCCCCATCTTTTGACCAAGGGATGTGGTAATCAGCGGAAAAGTTACAGCATGTGCGTCTTTGGCGGCTATTTTACGGATCAGCTCGGTACCAGCCAGCATGTTGCCCCACTGGTCATTGCCGCCCATCTGCAAAGCACAACCGTAATTCTGAAAAAGATAAAAGAAGTCATATCCCTGAAGGACCATGTAATTGAATTCGATGAAATTCAGGCCTTTCTCCATTCTTATTTTATAGCTTTCCGCTGCCAGCATCTTATTCACACTGAAATGCCGGCCGATGTCTCTCAAAAATTCGATATAGTTGATTTTCGTCAACCAGTCGGCATTATTCAGAAGAAGGGCTTTGCCGTCGGAGAAATCAAGGTATTGAGAAAGTTGTTTACCCAGACATTGGGCGTTACAGTCAATCTGCTCACGGGTAAGAACCTGCCGCATTTCCGTTTTACCGCTGGGGTCTCCGATTAAACCGGTACCGCCGCCGACCAGCGCGATCGGTTTGCTTCCGCTTTTCTGTATATGCACCAAAGACATAATCGGTACAAGAGAACCGATGTGCAAACTGGTTGCCGTAGGATCAAATCCGATATAGCAGGTAACAGGTCCTTCAGTGAAAAGTTTCTTGATTAAAGCGTCATCGGTTACCTGTTCGATGAAACCTCTTTCTTTTAAAACATCATAAGCACTTTTCATCAGGCATTGCCTCTTATGAATCTTTTAATTTAATACTGATTCTCTCAACAGAATTCGCTTTGCCGCTCACTGAATCTATATCAATTATTACGCCTTGCATTCTGATATCTTCTTTGGCCACTTCGAATTTATTGGGCATCTGCGTCAAAAATCTTTCAATAATGGCTTCTTTATTAATTCCGATAACAGAATTAAAAGGTCCGGTCATACCGGCATCGCTGATATACGCCGTCCCTTGAGTAAGAATTTCCTCATCGGCAGTCTGAACATGGGTATGAGTGCCGATAACAGCAGACACTTCACCATCGAGATACCAGCCCAGAGCTCTTTTTTCGGAAGTCGCTTCCGCGTGCATATCCACCACAATAATTCTCGTCTTTTCTCTTAACTCGGCGACTTTATTTTTTGCCGTTACAAAAGGACAATCACTGGGGCTCATAAAAACCCGGCCGGCCAAATTAAGAATACCGACATACTCTCCTGTTTTAAGGAGTATCAGAGCAGTTCCGGTACCGGGAGCTACAGACGGATAATTAGCCGGCCGTAGAAGCCTTTCAAAATCTCCGATAAACTCCAGCACTTCTTTCTTATTCCAGATATGATTGCCGGAAGTAAGCACGTCAATATTACATCTAAAAAGTTCTTCGACAACCTTCTGAGTTACGCCGAATCCGGCAGCGACATTCTCACAATTGGCAATAACCAAGTCAATTTTTTTCCTGGAAATCAGGGCTGGTAAAAGTTCTCTCACTGCCATTCTTCCCGGAGAACCGATTATGTCGCCAATAAAAAATATTTTCATTTAGTTTTTCCTTTTTATCACCGCACAAAAAATCTATACCTTTTCTTCTTATTAAAGTCCAGTCGCTTGTAACGTGAATAAATTAAAGGGCGTTTAGAATAAACTACCCCACGGCTTATTCCAAAGAAACTTATTGAGATTGCCGCGGGGTAGTTTTATTTCGCGAAATCGGAAACGCGGGTTTCTCTGATTACGGTAACTTTTATCTGCCCGGGATAGGTAAGCTCGCTTTCAATTTTCTTGATTATATCCTTGCACAACATCGTGGCGTCATTTTCAGAGATTTTTTCATTTTCCACAAGAATACGGATCTCACGACCCGCCTGAATGGCAAAACATTTATCAACACCGTTGAATGAGTTGGCAATCTTTTCGAGACCTTCCAAACGCTTGACGTAGGTTTCCAGCATCTCACGACGTGCACCGGGTCTGGCGGCAGAAAGTGTATCCGCCGCCTGAACCAGAACGCCAAGTAGAGTGTTGTTGCGTCCGTCATCATGATGAGTAGCAATCGCCTGAACAATACGGGGATTTTCTCCGAAACGCTTGGCATAATCTGCTCCGATAGCCGCATGCGTTCCCTCTACCTTATGATCTATAGCTTTGCCGATATCATGCAAAAGTCCTGCACGTTTAGCTTCCTTAACGTTCACTTTCAATTCCGACGCCATAATGCCGGTTAGATAAGCAACATCCATGGAGTGCTGCAAAACGTTTTGCGAATAACTGGTACGGTATTTAAGAGAACCCAGCAAATTGATTATCTCGGGATGAATATCATGAACACCGACATCGAAAGAAGCCTTCTCGCCGGTTTCTCTGATTATCTGATCGACTTCTACTCTTACCTTTTTAACAATTTCTTCGATACGGCCCGGATGAATTCGTCCATCCTGAATCAATCTCTCCAGAGAAATTCTGGCTACTTCTCTTCTGATAGGATCGAAACTGGATAGAACAACCGCTTCCGGAGTATCATCAATAATTAAATCGATACCCGTCGCCGCTTCGATTGCCCGGATATTTCTGCCTTCACGACCAATAATGCGTCCTTTCATTTCTTCGCTGGGCAGGTTCACTGCCGAGACAGTTTTCTCTGCCACAACATCTCCTGCATACCTTTGAATCGCATAAGCAACAATTTCCTGTGCTTTTTTATCAGCGGCTAATTTAGCCTCATCTTCAATTTTACGGACAAGTGCCGCGGCCTCCTGCTTGGCATCAGCCTCCATGGACTGTATCAATATTTTTTTCGCTTCCTCGGCAGACATTCCCGCTATTTTTTCAAGTTTTTCTTGCTGTTCTTCAAGAGCGGCATCCAACTTGCGGCGTTTTTCTTCGATTGACGCTTCTTTTCCGGCTATTAATTTTTCACGTCCTTCAACACTTGATTCCTTTTGCGCCAGCAAGTCGGATTTCTTCTCCAGGTTTTCTTCCTTGGCACGAATCCTTTTTTCCCTTGCGTCAAAATCACTTCTTCTTTCCTTAGCTTCATTATCAAATTCGGCTTTCATCTTCAGAAGGTTTTCCTTCGCTTGAAGGATTGCTTCCTTTTTAATGGTCTCCGCCTCTTTTTTAGCTTCTTCGGCAATACGTACCATTAGTTTTTTAGATGACTTGATTTCCCTTGCTGCGAGAACCTGCTTTAAAATAAAGCCGATAATAATACCTGAAACAACCGCAACAACCAAAACTACGACTGATACACCAGCCCAAAACATATTTATGTTACCTCCTTCTTGCTCCTCCGGGAAACCAACTTCCCAACCTGAAACCCTACGCCGCTACTCCTGTAGAACATATCTCCGGCGGAGCTATATTTTAACCTCCCGGTTGGTATCCGATCTTCGTGACACACAACCGCGAGAAATTTAATGAGGCTAAAATTTCAAAAGCAAAGCGCATTGAAATTTTTTAGCCGAATTATCCAATCATACTGTATCTGGATTGGAAATTTCCTCTAAATCTAAACTTGTTATTTTTTAAAGGCGGACAAGATGTTTTTTCCAGGAAAGCGGGACATTAAAACCCCCGCATATGCCGTGTTAATCGCCATTTTGAACCTTCTTACAAAGTGGGCACCTGTATTGGTTGTTTCAGGCTTTCTGCTCGCCGATAAACGGAAAAAAAGCAGCCATGCACACCGCAATCAAGGAAAGGTCCCAAGGTCAAAAATGTTGGCTCAAAGACAAATATTAATCACGTACATCGCAGGGGCAAACAAGAACTTGTTAGTTTGCTTCGTCAATCAGTTGAATTAAATTTTCGGCTCTGCTCTCTATCTGATCACAGAGTTCCGTGTTAACTCCTTTTAATTTTAACAACTCTTCTGAAATGTTTAAGGCCGCCAGGATGGCCACGTTTAAGGTTTTTATTCCATTACCGGTACGTAAAACCTCATCCATTTTTTCATTTACATACCGGACAACATTGGCCACTTCTTCATCTTCTGAATCGCTTATAACAGAAAGCTCCTGCCCCAATACCGTTATTTTGTGACTATTTTTCAAAACACACGCCCTGGAAGCTTATTTTACTGAATCTATATCTGCGATTAATTCAAGCAGTGCATCTACCCTTGCGCGTACGCTGTTCCTTTCCTCGTCTAATGCCTTTAATTTATCTTTAACCCCTTCTAATTCCGCCTCTTTATTTTTTAACGTTTCCTCCAATATATGAATTTGTTTTTTTAAAGAAACTTTTTCATCAACAATTACTTTAATTTTATCCTCTAATTTTTTAAATTTTTCCAGTTCCACTGTAGACGTCATCCTTTCTTCATCAAACAAAGTGTGATTTTCCATAGTTTCTTTGTTCTTAATTTATGCCAATTTATGACTCAATGTCAAGGTATTATTTTAACTTCTATCCATGTTCAGCAACCGAAAATACTCATTCAGTTCATGAAGAATGCTTTCCTTATCCTTCAACTTTCCCGCAAGCTCCCTGAAACGGCTGGAGTTATCTAACCCCTTGGTATACCAAAGAATATGCTTATGAAAACTTCTCAAAGCCACTTTATCTCCATAAATTTGTGATTCCATTTCCCAATGATTTTCAATCATTTTCAATCTTTGTTCCAAATCAGGCAGATAATTGACCTGCTGACCGGAACATGCATCGACAATACCTTTAAATATCCAGGGGTTGCCTAGTACACCTCTGCCCACCATCACGGCATCGCAGGAAGTTTCATCAATCATTCTAAGTGCATCTTGAGGCTTCCGGATATCACCATTACCAATTACCGGAATTTTGACAGCTTTTTTTACTGCTGCGATTATTTTCCAATCGGCTTGGCCGCTGTAACCCTGATCGACTGTACGGGCGTGAACCGTAATCGCATCGGCGCCACAACGTTCTACAATTTTAGCAACTTCTACTGCATTGATGGAAGAGCGACTCCATCCGGAACGAATCTTTGCAGTAACCGGAATTTTAACAGCTTTTTTTACTGATTCAATTATTCGGGCGGCAAGAATCGGATTTCTTAGTAAAACAGCTCCGGCGCCAGTTTTTACCACCTTTCTTACCGGACAGCCCATATTAATATCAATCAAATCAATGTCACTATCTTCAACAATTCTGGCGGCTTGAGCCATGATTTGGGGATCTGCCCCGAAAATCTGCGCGCCCAACGGGCGGTCACCGGGACAAGTTTTCAGATATTCATAAGTTTTGGCCGTTTTGCGGACAAGACCATTTGCGCTGATCATTTCAGTATAGGCAAGTGAACACCCCTGTGAGCGGGCTATCAGTCTAAACGGCAAATTGGAGATTCCCGCCAGAGGGGCAAGAAAGGCTCCTTTTTTTGCGGCTGTTTGAATTATATTCATCATGCAAGAAGATAAATTTCTGCGCGGGCAAGTTCTTCCAACGTGTTAATTCCCATTACTTCCACGTAGTCGGAAACGATAAATGATTTTACTTTTTGGCCTTCACGGACAGCTATTTCGACAATATCGGTAAGATAGTATTCATGCTGCTGATTGTTGTTGTTAACTTTATCCAATGCTGAAAACAAAAATTTTGTATCAACACAGTAAATGCCCGTGTTTATTTCTCCGATTTTTTTTTCAACTTCCGTGGCATCCTTATGCTCGACTATTTTTAAAACACTGCCCTTGTCATCCTTGACGATGCGACCATAGGCATGAGGCGGAGGCGGAATAGTCGTAAGCACGGAAACCACAGCTTTTGAAGAAATATGATTTTCCACCAGTGATTTAATTGTAGTAGATTTGAGAAGCGGCACATCACCGCAAAGGATTACGGTAAGTCCTTTGTAATCAGCTAATATAATTTTCGCCTGTAAAACAGCATGCCCTGTTCCCAGTTGCGGTTTCTGTTCTACAAAAACACAGCCGCTGTTGGCAAACTCAATGCGTACTTTATCTGCCTGATGACCGATAACCGCAACTATCTTCTCCGCACCGGCTTTCTTTGCCGCTTCCAAAGTATAATGCAGAATAGGCTTGCCGTTCAGGACATGCAGGACTTTCGCCTTGTCCGATTTCATGCGGGTGCCCTTCCCCGCCGCCAGAATTACCGCGCAAAATTTCTTTTCGTTCACGTTATAAACCTTTCTACTTCCATCGTCATACCGGCGTATGCCGGGGGTATCCAGTTTTTCTATTGAATTAAGTATTCTGTCCCTAAATTTTCGCTATGAGTTTTAAACTATTAATTATAGTAAACTTCGTCGTGTGAACCGACATCCAAAAGTATAATTTCTTTATCAATAATTTTTAGAATGAGAACTATTCGGCACTCATAATTTATTCTTACGGAGTGCTTTCCCTGATGTTCTCCTTTAAGGGGATGGAGACGTAACTGGGGAGCATTGGGATCGGTTTCAAGAAGTTGCAATGTGTTTTTAAATAAATCGGATAATTCCGGATGGCGGCGTAAAAATTTTCGAGCAGTCCTGGAAAAAGTGTCCGTCCATACTAACGTAAAAATATCTTTCCGCTTACCGGTAACCATTTTATTTACTCTTCAGCAGTTCAGCCATCAGTTTTTTAGAACTTCCCCGCCTTACGCGTCCTGCTTTAAGATCGTTTTCGGATGCGGCAAGCCGAACCTCGGCTAAATCAGAAAGAATACTGTCATAATACTTTTCAGATAAAATGACATACTTAGGTTGATTGTTCCGAATTACATACACGGGACCATCTGCAACAGCCTCATCTACGGCGCCAATGCCTCGACGCTTAATTTCCTGAGCGGCTATAGTTTTCATAAAGTCTCAACTCCTTTTAGTACCTAATCTGGTGCTAGTATAAGTACTAATTATAGGTTTGTCAACAAAATTAAACAGGTTCATTATTGCTCCAAATCCGATTTCATGCGGGTTCCCTTCCCTGCCACCAGAATCTCCGCACAAAATTTATTTTCGTTCACCTGATTAATCCTTTATTTTATATTATTTTATATTTCGATTTCTTTTGTTCGTATATAACACATTTGCCATTATTAAAATATAAAGACTTATTATTACAGTATTGAAAACTTACTATTAATCTAATATATAGAGTTCTGTAAAGTATTGGTGAAAAAAATGGCGAAAGAAGTGCAAATTGCAGGAGCGGGACTTGCCGGACTCGTGGCGGGTATAACACTGGCACGTCAAGGTTTCAGGGTGAAGATTAGCGAGGCACGACCAAACATTGGCGGCAAGATGCGCTATGCTGATTCTACCTTAATGAACCCGACACAGATTGAAAAACATTTAGGAGTAAAGGTAGACGAAGCCTTAGAACCATGGCCTTACACGCGCGTCTGGGCATACGGGAAGAAGTACGAGCTTCCAAATCCTAAAGGAGTACAAAGTTTTACTGTAGAGAGAGGAGGCGGAAAAACCTCTCTGGAAAATGTGCTCTATCGTCAGGCTATCAAAGAAGGCGTAGAAATCACTCTGGGACAAAGCCTCTCCAAACAAGAACTCAAAGAACTTCCCCCCGGAAGCATTATCGCTACAGGACTGGACCGCAAAGCATTTGAAGCAATGAATATACCATGTCGTCCTTTCTTCTGCCATATGACTACCGGCACCGGAGACCCGTCACGTCCCGGAGTCATCGTCTATTTTGATCACTTCACACGGGAGTTCGGTTATTATTTTCAGGCAAACGGTTCAGCCGGTTCGCTCGTCTTCAGCGTACAGCGTCCTCTTGTGGATGGAGAAAAGCAGGACTTCCGTCGTCTGCTCCACGAAAATGATGGGGTCGATTTCTCGGGATGGAACGACAATATTGCCGGATGGGCAGCCTGGCCACTGGCAGCCTGGCGAAACCTTAGACTCATGCAAGACGATAAAATCCTGGCCGGCACATTGGCCGGTGTAGTTAGTCCAATCCTTCTGTTCGGAGTTAACGGAGCGTTGCTTTCAGGAAAGATTGCGGCCATGGCAGTGACAAATCGCGACCAGGCAATTAAGGAATTTAAACGGATAGCGCCTCTCTACTACCCACAATTCACCTTTAGGAAATTGCGAGAATACGCCCCCCATGTATTCCTGAAACCTCTTATAAGGGGAATCCTTTCCAGCTACCATCCGAGCCTGTTTCCTTGGCTTATGCTGTTTGCGCTGTGGCCGCCCGGATATCACAGGTAATCACAAACACTTTAAAATTCTGGTCTGGAATTGATCTTTTACAAACCATTCGGCTTTTACCGGCAAGGAAAATTATTATTCATTATTGCACTTTCCTTACCGGAATGCGCTCCCGGTCAACAGTCCCTCATTCATTTACTGCTGTGCCGGCGCTATCACCATCACTTCCTTTATCGATTTCTGATCAGCGTTTTCAATGATAAATGTAACTCCACCGTACTGATATCTTTCTTTTGGTTTCGGAATCCTACCCATCTGCTGCATTAAAAATCCGCCGATTGTTTCATAATTGCCTTCGGGAAATTTTACTTTAATCAATTGCCGTAGTGTACCCATTTCCAGCCGTCCCGACACGAGGTAACGTCCTGTAGTGATTTTCCTGTAAAGCTTTTCTCCAGCCACATACTCATCAATTGTTCCGACAATTTCTTCTCCGATGTCTTCTATAGTGACAACACCGGTTGCGCCGCCGTATTCATCCACAACCACAGCCATCTGTTCATCTACTTTCTGCATGGCGACAAGCAATTCGCTGACTTTTTTTGTTTCCGGCACATAAAACACATCCTTGCGCATGCACGAAGCAACTGTTATTTCATCCACATTCTCTCCTTGTTCCTTATCTCTAAGAAGCATTTCTAAAAGATCAAAGTAGTGCAGAATGCCAACTATATTGTAAACGGTATCTTCGTATACGGGAATACGCATATATTTTTTATCAGCCACAACGCCCACGGCTTCCGAAATTTTCATCAAGGCGGGAAGTGATGTCAGCGCGGAAATAGGTACCATGACCTTAACAGCCGTGAGTTCCGAGAAATCAAACACGCGGCTGACCATTTCTTTTTCTCTGGTCAGAATATCGCCACCTTTTGTTTTTTCTCCCAGAATATATTTGAGCCCTTCTTTGGTAATATGTGATATTTGAGCACTTTTACTGTCGGAAGATAAATGTACCGTTCCTCTGGATACGGCTGCAATCAAAAAAGCTACCGGATAAAAAAGTATGGAAGATAAACGTATAAACCAGGCAACTCTAACCGCCATTATTTCGGCGTAATATAAAAATATACTGCGCGCAATAATCATCAAAAAAAGTGTTGGTATCATAATCAGGAAAGCAATTTGCTCGCCACGTTCAGGACCATAAAAAGATATCAAAAGACCCGTGGCCAGTGTTGAAGCAACGATTATTGCCAGATTGGTTCCAACAAGTGCAGTAGAAATAAACCACTCGGGTTTCTCCTTCAGTTTAACCGCCTGATTGGCGAAAGATGATCCCTGATGTGCACGGTTCTTTAATTTATTTATGTCTGATGCAAACAACGCAACTTCGCCGCCGGAATAAAGCATCTCCAAGAAGAGACAAAACAAGATGGCTGCGATAATTAAATATATACTCATTGTTCGCCAGTCTCCCCGGACGACATTTTTATTATTTTTACTTTTAGTATCCTTGTCTTGCCAACATCCTCAACAATAAATTTATAGCCCTCAGAACTCACTTCATCTCCTTTCTCCGGCATTTTTCCAAAAAGGTGCAGAACAAACCCGCCAATAGTATCGAATTCATCTTCAGGTAGTTCGGATTCGAGAAGTTTATTGCATTGTTCAACCGGCATTTTACCAGCCACGATAATGGTTTGTTCATCAATTTTTTCGCATCCTTCGCAACGAAACTCATCATTACCGTTAGTTTCTTCAAAAAGATGTTCCAGAATATGCTCCAACGTTATCATTCCTGAAACTCCGCCGTATTCGTCAACCACGATGGCAATCTGCAGGAAGTTTTTCTGAAAATCATGCAGAAGTCCGTTGATTGTTTTCTGTTCAGGCACAAAATATGGTTTTACCAAAAGATTTTGAATACTGTCCTGTGTTCTTCCTCTCCAAACATTATTGAGCAAATCGCGGGCAAATAAAATTCCAACAATATTGTCTCTGTCTTCCACATAAATAGGCACACGCTCCTGCCTTGCCCCGGCTATGAACTGAAGCATTTCGTTAACCGGCAAATCCAGCGGAAGACAAAACATATCCACACGGGGAACCATTATGTCTGTTACCGGCCTGTCGCCCAGTTCAAATATTTTATTAATCAATTCCCTTTGCGACTCATCCACAACACCTTCAAGGCTTCCGACATCAATGAGCGTTTTAAACTCATCTTCCATTATAATTTCCGATTCCATAGATTTATTCGGACCATAATGCTTCATGAAAAGACCGGAAATTTTCTCCAAGCCTGCAACAACAGGATATTCCACCCTGGAAATAAAGGTAAGCGGAAAAGAAACAATTGTAGAAATCTGCATCGGATAAGTAACACCGAAAGTCTTAGGAATAGCTTCGCCGATAAACAGCAAAACAACGGTTGTAAAAACTATGGAAACCCATTGACCGTTGATTCCCAAAAGCCCGATGAAATAGGAAGCCGCCAGAATGGAAATACTTATATTAACAATTTCGTTACTGGTCACAATTGTAATCAGCAGACGCCTTTGATTGGAAAGTAACTTAACAACATAATTGAAAAACGGATAGTTGTCCTGTTTCATTTTGTGCAGGTGTAGATCTCTCAGCGAAAGCAGCGCTGCTTCGGCCGATGAAAAAAATCCGGAAAGCATAAAAAGAATGATCAAGACAACAATATCAGAATTCCAACCCAATTATTTGCCACCTCACCTCTTGTTATTATAGCTTAATTTAACAGATTATAGAGAAAAAAGAAACTGTACACTCCTAAACGCTTCTTTTGAAAAAGATTTTAATTGTCCATTGACAGTAAAAAACATTCTTTCTATACTTCCATACCAAGTCGCCTTCTTCGGCTAACTTCGTTGGCATCGCCGTCGGCTTCCTCAACGTATCATCATATACGCCTGCGGAGCCTCCTCCTTGCCGCCTCGTTACCCTTTGAAGCCAGCTTGGTATAAGAAAAAAAAGCCGTCTTTTATTTTCTCCATTAAGACCATTTGAGGGAGGATTGCATTATGAAAAAAAAATATATCTTGTTAAGCCTTTTATTAGTATTTTTCATTCGTTCATACAGCCATGCTTCTTTTCTGGATATGCTTAAAGATACACTCAACACTATGACGGCAACCTCCTCCGGCAGCAGCTCAAAAGTCGATCTGGGACTCAAAGAAGCGCTGAATGTCGGCATAAAAAACACCATAAATTATCTGGGGAAAAATGACGGATATTTTGCCAATGCCGCTGTAAAGATATTGTTGCCGGAAAAGGTTAGAAATTTAGATCCTGCTTTGCGCAGTCTCGGTTACGGACCGCAAATAGATGAATTCACACTCAGCATGAATAGAGCCGCGGAAAAAGCCGCTCCGCTGGCGGCGGATATTTTCTCGACAGCGATTACGGAAATGAGTTTCGACGATGCCAATAAAATTCTGCGCGGTGGTAATACGGCTGCGACGGATTATCTCAAGGCAAAAACGTACAACAAGTTGCTGGAAAAATTTCAGCCGACAGTGCGCAAAACTATGAGCGAATACAAGGTAACTCAGAAATACGATGTACTTAATGAAAAAGTAAAGAAACTGCCTTTAATCGGCCAATCTACAAATCTGGACGTAAACAGATATGTTTCATCCAAGGCACTTGACGGATTATTTTCCGTTTTAGCCAAAGAAGAAACCAATATCCGTACTAATCCCCAAGCAAGGGTAACGGAATTATTAAAAGAAGTTTTTAAACAATCTGCTAATAATTGATACCATTTCATAAATCATATAGGAGATTTTAAATATGCCCAATATACTGCTGATAGGAAACGGTGCCCGCGAACACGCGCTTGCCGAAGCGATTACACGATCCCCGCAAAAACCTCAGTTATTTTCTTTCATGAAATCAAACAATCCCGGTATTGCCTCTCTTTCAGTAAAAACAATGCCGGGCAGTTATTCCGATCTTGAGGCAATTACGGAGTTTACAAAGCAAAATAAAATCGAGCTTGCTGTCATCGGCCCGGAAGATCCTCTCAACAATGGTGTAGTCGATGCTCTGGTTAAAATAAATATCCCCTCCGTCGGACCTACAAAGAGCCTTGCCATGCTGGAAACTTCCAAATCGTTTACCAGAAATCTGGTGAGCAAATATAATATTCCCGGAAATCCGAGGTTCAAAGTATTTACAACTATCAACGGAGTGGAAAGATTCCTGAATGAACTGGAAGGAATTGTTCTCAAACCAGATGGATTAACCGGCGGCAAAGGGGTGCAGGTTCAAGGAGACCATTTTGAAACAAAAAAAGACGCCTTAAAGCTGTGCGAACAAATACTGGCAGGAGATTCCTCGCTGGTCATCGAAGAAAAATTCGATGGTGAAGAGTTTTCCTTGCAATGCATGTGCGATGGAAAGAACGTAGTTGCTACGCCGCTGGTACAGGACCACAAAAGAAGATTTGACGGAGACAAAGGACCAAACACCGGCGGAATGGGCTCTTATTCTCTGCCCGATCATTCCATGCCTTTTTTAAAGCCAAAGGATTTGCAGGATGGACTGGAAATTACCCGTCAGGTGGCGGCGGCACTTTGGAAAGAAACCGGCAGTCCGTATAAAGGCGTCATGTATGGCGGATTTATCGCCACTAAAGACGGCGTTAAACTTCTGGAATACAACGCGCGGTTTGGCGATCCCGAAGCAATGAACATTCTGCCTCTTTTGAAAACTGATTTTGTGGAAGTCTGCCGACACATTATTGCCGGAACACTCGATAAAATAAAAATTGAATTCGAACACAAAGCAACTGTTTGTAAATACGTTGTGCCGAAAGGTTATGGGCTCCCTGCCGATCATCCAGATGCCGCGTCGTCGAAAGCCAGGATTGAAGTGGGAGACGTCGGTAAAGCTCGTCTTTACTACTCATCAGTGGATAAAAAAGAAGATGGTTTGTATCTGAGTTCCTCGCGCGCTATCGGTATTGTCGGAATCGCCGACAATTTAACCGAAGCGCGAAAAATAGCGGAAGAAGGTGTCAAAGCCGTCAAAGGACCTGTAGCATACCGAGCTGATATCGGCACAGACGCGCTTATCCAAAAACGAATCGATCATATGACTAAGATACGCAAAAATTGATCATTGGAGCAAAGGAGGATAACAAATGTTATTCAGTGAACCTGTTGAGAACATTATCCGCCGGCGTAAATCGATCAGAACCTATTTAGATACTTCTATAGAAGAAAACAAAAAAGAAGCTTTAAACAAGTTCGTTTCCGAAAATGTAGCAGGACCATTCGGAACTAAATCCCGCTTTATTTTTATAACCGCCACAAAGCAGGACAAAGACGCGTTGAAAAGCTTAATCACTTACGGAATGATAAAAAAACCGACAGGATTTATCATTGGCGCTGTCGAAAATAAATCTCACAACCTGGAGGATTTCGGTTATCTGATGGAGAAAAATATTCTGCTGGCAACCGACCTGGGATGGGGAACCTGTTGGTTGGGGGGAACATTCAGCACCAGCCGCTTCGCACAAAAGATAGACCTGCAAAACAATGAAGTCCTGCCTGCTGTAACGCCAGTGGGTTACGCCATGCCCAGAATGACAACAATCGATTCCATAATCCGCAATTCCCTAGGAGCAGACAAGCGCAAGCCGTGGAGTTCTCTGTTTTTCAACAAAGATTACAAACCGCTTTCCGTCGAGCAGGCCGGCCGTTACGCCACACCACTGGAAATGGTACGTCTTGCGCCTTCAGCCACTAATTTTCAACCCTGGCGTATTATAAAGGCGTCCGAACCGGATGTGTTTCATTTTTACTTAAGACGCGCGCCAGGCCTGAAACAATTATTTTCCATAAAATCAGACTTGCAGCGCATAGATATGGGCATTGCCATGTGTCATTTTGAACTTACGGCAGATGAAAAAGGTTTAAAAGGAAAGTGGAATATCAACAATCCGCTTTTAAAAGGCATGGTTGATAAACTGGAATTTATCGCCACCTGGATCGGCAGCAATCAAGTTATGTAGATGGGACAAAAATAGCGGTTCCAGAATTAATAAAAATTATCAGCAAGATATTATTCCATTTTGAGTTCAAGATGATACCAAGGCGGCAAGGAGGAGGATCCGCATGCGTATTATACATACGTTGAGGAAGCTGACGACCCCGGCCTTCGCCGGGGCAGGCTGTGCCAACACAGGTAGCGCTTGAAGGCGGAATGGAATTTATCAGTAACGCGTTACATGATGTTCAGTAAGGCCGAAGAAATTCGCCATCGTATATATCCGGTTGTTATCATCCCTGAATCTGCCGCTGTAAATACCAAACGGCTGATGGAAATCTGAAACCAGGAATCCGGCATTAATCTTCTCTGCTCTCTGACCGGAGGATGTAAATAACAGTTCCAAACTTCCATCCGTTGTTTTTATTTTCCATGGACGCATTATATTTTCTTCCTCAAATTCAAAGCGCACAGCTTTCAGGCAATAAATTTTCCCGCCAACCCACATGCAGTTTTCATTAAAATCTTCGTCATCGGTTATCATGTTCTGACAAAGATTGAAGGCCAATAGTTCTCCGTATTCATCATAACCGGCGGATGTCGCCCATTTCCAGAAACTGGAATAAGGATAATATGTTTTTTGTTCATCAATTAAAGCGACATCGCGTTTTCTGTCAATTACAATTTCTTGATTCCCCAATTTAATCACACCTTCAGCCGGGGCAGCTACCTTATGCGTGTAAAACGGCCTGAATGGTGTAATCGGAGAAACCTGGACAAGAGGCTCGATGGTTTTCAAGTCCTCTAAAATCTTAATTTCTCCTTTTACGGCGGGAAGACCTTTTTTGCCTTCAATATCGATGACGATTTTGTGATATCCATCTTTAAGACGGTTTTCAAAATACAGCCAGTAGCCTTTTTTCTTAAATTCACAGCTGTCATCATAAACCTGTCCGGCAATGCGCGATGCCTTGCCCGGCAACTGCACACTGTGTTCGAAACGGTTATTGGCTATCCTGTCATAGGCATAGAAAAAGGAAACACCCATAAATTTAGCATCAAAAATAACCATTCCGAAATAATGAGTGGGGGTAATAATACCGTAGTGCTGCCATTCTTTGAGGCGGAATTTTTTCCAGAAAGCAGGAACTTTGGAGGAAGAGGAATACAGAGGTGCATCGAGAATATTTACATTCCGAAAAGGTGTCCGAAAAGTCCCGAAGTTAATCTTTCCGTCATTCTCCACCATTTTTTCAGGAGCGGGAATTACTTTTCTCATATTACTCCCCCCGTATAAATTTTAATACTGCTTATTTCGAAGTCTTTGGCGCCTTCGCGAGCTTGGGGAATCTCTCGTCCAGTATTGCGTCCCATTTTTTAATCATAGAACCGATATTCTCCATAAGTTCCGCAATATCGCCTTCTATCGTAACAGAAAGGATTTTGTCGCCCTGAACAATTTTATTGACAACGTTCTGATCATCTTCGCTTATCACTTCACCGAACACTGTGTGCTTGCCATCCAGCCACGGTGTTTCCACATGCGTGATAAAAAACTGACTGCCGTTGGTTTGCGGTCCGGCATTAGCCATGGAAAGAACCCCCGGTTTGCTGTGCAGTAATCCATCAACAAATTCATCAGGAAACCTGTATCCGGGACCGCCACGTCCATCACCGTAAGGACATCCGCCCTGAATCATGAAATTGGAAATAACCCTGTGAAAATTTAAGCCGTCATAATAACCGCGACGCGCCAGATTTACAAAATTTCCCACGGTAATCGGTGTCTGATCGGCAAAAAGTTTTAAGTTAATTGTTCCTTTGTTTGTTTTCATAACCGCTTTTATATCTTTTTTCATTTTAATCTCCTAAAGCTCTCGTGTAAGCATTAATTTAAATATTTATGTAAAGATTACGGGTTAATAAGTCAAGCTAAAAAGGGCATTTTTTATTCCACACTTAAGCGCTGCAACTTTTCATTGACGCACAATGATGTTTTTCCTTATATTCAATAATTAAGTAAAGAACGCTTCATCCAATCTTTTTTACAGAATAAGTATCGGAAAGTGAAAATTTGTTTTTTAAACGCCTGATTAAGACCATTGTGATGAAATATTTATTGAATCCGGATGTGCTGGACTCTACATCTGTATGGGCTGTATTTGTGAAGAGACTATGCTTCAAGCTGATGCTTATTAAAGGTCATATTACAAATTACCGGGACGGGTTTTACCAGGTAAACGACTTGCTGGCAATCATCGGCTATATTCCTTTGAAAACGCACCGTTTGATTGATCAGTCACAGGGAACGATTCTGATATCTGCCCTGGGTTTTGGCGAAATTGTTAATAGCATTAGTTTAATCAGGGGAATTCAAACTCTTTCTTCCTATTCCATAGTCATTATTTCCAGGCAACCGCAACTGGCCCGTCAATTGACTCTATCCATGGGATTATCTGTGGTTGCCCTTCCTTACCCTTATCAATTTTGTATATGGCGTCCGTTTATCTCGTACTGGCTCAACAAACTCAAACCTGTTTCCATTTTATGCATCGAAAATATGATAGAGATAAGAGCAGACATGCTCGAAATGGCAAAAGCAAGGCACAATACTTCTGTCTTACTAATCAATGCCCATGCTTACAGGAAAAGTCCTTTTTTATGGCACATACTCGAAGAAACCAAGGATCAAAATAAGCGCAGATTCAAATGTGTGGATATAGCCGGGGTGGTTTCAGAGGAAGCCAGAAAATATCTGCTCGGATACGGTGTTTCTGACAGCAATATTATCATGGTTAATAATTTAAAATTTGATACCGCAAAGCATCCTGTCAAAATCGAAGATAATGAAAAAATCCGACAACAACTCGGTATTCCCAGTGATGCACAGGTTTTGATTTGCGGAAGTGTTCATCCCGGGGAAGAGGCAATTCTTTTAAACGCTTTCAGAGACGTAATCAGCCGTCCGGGCCATTTGGAATTGAAAAACATCAGACTTATCATCGCTCCAAGAGAATTATACACCCTTGACCCCATAATAAAATCCATCAAAAGTCTTGGATTCTCGATTGCGCTAAAGACGGCATCTCCACCTATATCCAGGGATAGTCATACAATCGTAATAGTAGATACAATCGGTGAATTAAAGGCTATATACTCCATAGCCGATGTTGTTATTGTAGCCGGGAGCATGCTGGATCATTTAATTGGACATAATCCTATTGAACCGGCAATTCTGGGCAAACCTATTATAGTAGGACATTATATGTCATCTTTCAAAGATATAATGGATAAGTTCCTTCAGCGAAATGCGATAATTCAATTACAGAACACGGAAGAATTGGCCGACCAGGTAGCCATACTGTTCGAACATCCGGAAATCAGGGAGCGCATGGGTTCTCTTGCGAAAGCTGTCGTAGATGAGTGTAGCGGTGCAACAGAAAAATATCTGGATATACTTGGCAGACTATTACCAAAATAATTTATAGAAAATGGGCCACGTAGATAGTCTTCGTTCGGGCGAGTCTTTTGTCTTGTCTTATTTGTTTCTGGATTCCCGCCAGAACCATGCGGGAATGACAGTACACATTATAATTCCATTTCCAATTCAAAGATGATACCGCGGCGGCAAGAAGGAGACGCCGGAGACGTATAAATAATACGTTGAGAACGCCAACGCCCCCGGCCTGCGCCGGGGCAGGCTCCGCCAACAAAGGTAGCGCTTGAATTGGAATGGAATTAGTGGTGAAACAGACGCAGACCACAGAAGGCCATCACAATTCCATATTTGTTGCAGGAGTCAATGACCTGCTGGTCGCGGATGAAACCACCCGGCTCGACAACGGCTGTCACGCCGCTACAGCGGGCACTTTCAATATTGTCGCCGAACGGGAAAACGCGTCGCTGCCCAGGCAAACACCGCTAACCTTGCTCAGTCATTTTTCCCCTGTACTAATTTTTTCTATTTCTTTTTGAACAGCGCCTGCCAAGAAAGTTTTTATTACTGGCCGTCAAAGTTCACCAGTACTTTGCAGTTTTCCTCCAAAACCTTCTCCGGGGAATTTAGAAGATCACAAACTTGCTCCGGGCCATCGAGGATAGTAGTGACAGCGTCATCCAAGGATAACCGCCCATTGCGACATAAAGTCAGAACTTTTGCAAACGCTCCGCCAAGATGCCCCCTTGACCCTGTTATAGAAACAGCGTTAGTAATCATGTGATCCACTGCATCCAAAGTCAGAGGCTCACCGCTTCTGCCAAGAACAGCAACACGTCCATTGGCTTTTAATCTGCGGAATACCTTATTGATATTGTCCATGTTTCCGGAAGCTTCTATCACCACATCAATGGCAGACGGACCATTATTAAAAAATTCGTCAACATCGTAAATTTCGTCGCTCCATCGTCCGGCCAGCTTTCGCCGGAACGCAATCGGTTCAACCATGTGCACCTGGGACGCGCCGAAAATGTTTTTACTGAGCATTGCTGCAAAAAGACCAATGGGACCAGCGCCAAAAATGGCAACTATATCTCCAGCTTTCAGGTGAGTTTTCTCACAGGCCACATAGGCGACACCAGCCGGTTCCACGCAAGTTGCTGTCCGACATCCTTTTTCGCTCTGTACTATATCACTGACGTCGTGGCTAAGCATGGATGGAATGTCGACAATACTGCCGAAAAGTCCATCTTTCTCCAATCCCAACAGAAGCGCGTGACGGCATTGATTAAAATCGCCCCGCCGGCACTCATCACAGTAATGGCAGACGATGATCGACTCAAATGTAACACATGCACCGGGCTGCACGTGGTTGACATGAGAGCCGATCTCAAGAACCCTACCAATGCCTTCATGGCCTATAACCCTGCCTTCAACACCGATTTGAGCAGGTGCCGAACATCTGATATATCCTGTTTCCGGATGGGTGGTCACGAGATGCACATCAGTGCCGCACACACCTGCATACATCATTTTTACCCGGATTTCGTTCGGATGTAATGCCGGTAAGATTCGTGTCTCTATAGATACACGGGGATTCCTGTATCGCTGATGCGGTCCCGGTTGTACAATTTTCTTGATGGGGTCATCATCCACTTTAACCACAACCATTCTGGATTTCATAAGTTTACTCCTTGATTTAAAGTCTAAACTCCATCAGCGTTTGTGGTGTCGGCGGGAGCTTCCTGGATTCCACGAGGTTCAATCCAACTTCTTTGGCCATCGCTTCGTATTCTTCGCAGATGTAAGCATCACCCCGGGGAGTGGTCGCCAGCATTAGAAAAGCGAAAGCAGCCTGTTCTGGAGGCGACACGCGGTCCGAGTCGGGCATTATGTCAATCACAAACACGGAGCCGGTGGATGACAAAGATTTTCTCGCCCTACCCATCATTTGAACGCATCCTTCCCGGTCAAAGTGGTGCAGAATATTAGGCAGCAGAATAAGGTCATAGTTTTCACCCCAGTCGATCTTGAAAGCATCGCCGATGATGGTCTGATACCGCTCAGCTAGCCCTGCCGAAGCGGCATTCTTTTTTGCTACTTCCAAGACGGCACCCCAGTCAATGGCAGTCACAAAGGCTTCAGATACGGCAGCAGCCGCTTCGATCCCGAACAGTCCGTGTCCAGCCGCAACATCCAGTATTTTGCGGGGTTTCATCCCTCTTCGGGCAATGTAAGCTGCGGTTCGTTTTGCTGTGACAGATGTAAAAGGAATCATCGCCAGGGCAAATTTGACCCAGACGGGGTTATCCGGTGACACATTGGTCATTCCAGAAGCACCTCCCGTCATGACATAAGACAACGGATCGTTCATGACCTGCGAGACAATCTCCGGCGATGCGTAAAAGTCGATGATATCGGCCAGGCAATAAGGAGAACTCCTGTCAAGAAGTCTTTGTGCTTCTGCGGATAGGCAATAGAGGGCCGATTCTTTTTCCAGCATCCCGATGATGCAAAGGAAGTCGCACAGTATGCGCACTCCGCGCGGCGCCGCACCGGTCATGTCTGAAATCTGCTCAGCGCTTAAACGACTGTTGCCGATCTTTGTGAAAATATCCAGTTTAATCGCAGCCTGCAGAGCGGCCGTCTTTTGATAGGACAAGCAGATGTCGTACACCGGATTGTTTGAAATAATGTTCGTCATATGTCAGTGATTAATCCATTATTCAATTTTTACCGCGGGATCATGTGAATTGTTTTTTGTACAGGATCAATATATCCTTCTCTAACGACTATTCAATATCATTAAGCCTTGTTTTCTGCCAGCGGAATGTCATACCGGGAAGCAACTGGGGCCAGTGATCTACGTAGCTTTCAGCGTAATTGCGCAAAAGATCATCCACATTTACCTCTCCGGTTCCCTTTTGCACGGTATTAAGCGGCTCAAGGAATTCTACTTCAATGCGTCCGTCCGCATACAGATACGGAAACACCGGAATAAGCAGCGCACCAGTCTGTGCGGCAAGTTCGGCAGCACCGGCACGAAACGGGAAACGTCTACCGTAGCGCACCAGCGAAATTTTCTCCACGCCGGACCTGCCGTCAGGGGCCACCCAGACTACTCCGCCTCTGGCCAATACATTTCGGCATTCCTGGAAGCGCCGGGTTAAAAAAACCATGGATTCTACCCAGTCTAACGGAAAAAGAAAATCCGCTCCCAGAAAAATGCTTTCGGCAAACATGGGAGCGGTAATGAAGTCGCGCATCGCCGGAAAGAGGGCCCGTGTATGAGGCAAAACAAGAATAACGCCGCGCTTTTCCTCCGCCGCACGCTGCAGATGAATCAACCCTTGGACACTTACCCACCGCTCACATGTATGCGGCTGTGCCATGAGAAATTCCCGAATGGCAAACCACAAGTTGGCCATGAGATTCCTGGTCATCAGATCGGATGCCTGATTCTTCTGGCCGGTCAGCTGAATCCATTTCTCGAAAACCACAATTTTTCGTCGCAGAAGGAAATGAAAATGAACCGGTGGCAGGGAAATCCAGAATTTTTGAAAACGTAAAAATGATTCATAGGACGGAGAAACCGGCGCAAACCATGGTGATTTGCTGATAATGAAATACTTGATTTTATGCAAAAGAGTTCTGATGTGCCAGGAAATAAAAGCCCGCAGGGGAAGCTGGGATCCTTTGTCATGATTTTCCAGTATTCCAGAGTCATCTGGAACAGATCCTGAAGGTTCGATTTCATCGGTCACCGAAATTTTCTTTAACAACAGCCGGATCGTACCTGTTTCGAAGAATATTGACGGTTCCAATGCACTTCCTGTCAATGCTTCAAATTCCTGCAAGACTTCCATCGCGAGCAGTGAATCCCCGCCGCACTCAAAAAAGTCATCGTCAACTGTCAGGTCGTCCTTTTTCAGCACTCGTCTCCAGATATTCAGAAGCTCTTTTTCTAGGTCGACCCCGATCATGTTTTCCTGCTCTTTACCGTTCATGTAATCAAATCTCTTAGTCTTCTGCGTAGCGCCTTACCACTCTGGCCTTTCGGTATGCTCTCCATAAAATGGACCCGTCTGGGTATTTTATTCCAAGACACGTAATCCCTCATAAATCGGCGAAAATCATCAGACGACAGAGTCACTCCCGGCCGTAACACCACGGCAAGGGCCACGTCTTCACCGAGGCGGGGATGGGGAATGGAAAAAGCCACAGCTTCCGCAACGGCTGGATGCTTCAAAATAACGGCTTCAACTTCAGCCGGCGATATTTTTTCACCGCCACGGTTAATGAGTTCATTGATTCTTCCGTGAAGGGTTAAAAAACCCTCATCGTCAAAACTGCCAATGTCTCCCGTATGAAACCAGCCATCGGAGAAAGCCGCCTGATTTAATTCTTGGCCGTTTAAGTATTCTTTCATGACATTCGGACCCCGAACCAAGATTTCGCCCTCATGACCCGCTGGCAGGTTTTTTCCATCAGATCCGACAACCATCACGGTATCGGAGGGTGGAATCCCGACTGTACCCGGTTTTCTGGGACCAGGCAGGGGCAGGTTGGTGGAAATCTGACTGGCCTCTGTCATGCCGTAGTGTTCAAGAACAGGAATGTTCAGCGCCTGTTCGAGGCCGGATCTCACATATTCCGGCAGTGGCGCTCCGCCGCAACCGGCCAGTCTGAGCTTATGCGCAAGACCCGATGATGACACAGTAAGTTTTTCATAAATGGCCAAATGGACCGTGGGAGATGTTGAATACCATGTCGGTTTTAAAGTCTCAAACCACTCGGAAACATTCAAAGCGGTCAGGCTCGAAGGGAAAGCCACACTGCCGCCGGAAAGCAACGGTGCCAGAATCGTAAACGTCAGGCCATGGCTGTAATAAGGGGGTACAACGCTCAGGCAACGGTCTTTTTTCCCGAGATTAAACCACTGGGCGGTACGTTTTGCGGCAGCCAACAAACCACTGTGAAGGCATGGAACCAGTTTTGGTTCCGCCGTGGTGCCGGAAGTCTGAAAAATAACAGCTACCTCACCCGGCGTGGCATTTTTCATTTGATCGCAACATGAAAGCGATGAGGCAGACATTGAAAACGTCAGTTCACTTTTCCCCTGCGGCATCAATTCGATGACGGCAATTCCCAGCTTTTCCGCAACAGCGCGGGCTGCACTTTGCTCTCCCGCAGAGACGCAAACCGCATTCACATCCAGAAGCCTGAGCCGCATTTCAATTTCCGCCGCTGTCAGATTATGGTCCAAGGGAACAGCCGCCGCAAAACACGCAACCGCTATGATTGCCAGTGAAGCCGGTGCGGCATCTTTTATGGCAATTGCAATGCGGGCGGAATTTCCGAATCCCGATTTACTCAACATGCCGGCAGCCAGGTCGATCTGCCGGATCAGCTGAGAATAGGACAGTGGGTTGTATTTAGAAGAAACAATAGCAATGGCTGCCGGATCTATGAAAGCATAGTGTTTTATTACTTGTTCAATCCTGTCGTTCGGCAAACAATCATTCATACGTCTTTAAAGATTTATTCCTCAGTCGTCAATTAATGTCCCTATGCTTCAATTTTCCCCCTATCAGCGTACAAGTCTAATAGGTTAGCCTAGTGGTGAAACAGACGCAGACCACAGAAGGCCATCACAATTCCATATTTGTTGCAGGTGTCAATGACCTGATGGTCGCGAATGGAACCACCCGGCTCGACAATGGCGGTCACGCCGCTGCGGCGGGCACGCTCAATGTTGTCGCCGAACGGGAAAAACGCGTCACTACCCAGGCAAACACCGGTGACCTTGCTCAGCCATTTCTGCTTTTGAGCTTTGCTCAAGGGTTTAGGTTGTTTCGTAAATGTTTCCGCCCACACGTCATTGCCGATTACGTCTTCCGGTGTATCACCAAGGTAAACGTCAATGGCATTGTCGCGGTTGGGTTTGGCAACATCGTCGCGGAAAGGCAGATTCAAAACTTTGGGCATATGGCGCAGTTGCCAGTTATCGGCCTTCTGGCCGGCAAGTCTTGTGCAGTGGATACGACTTTGCTGTCCTGCACCCACTCCGATAACCTGGCCGTCCTGAACATAACACACGCTGTTGGACTGTGTATATTTCAAGGTAATTAATGCAACAATCAGGTCGCGTTTTTGCGCATCGGTCAGTGTTTTGTTTTCGGTTACTATATTTTCCAGCATGCTGTTGTCGATCTTCAGACTGTTACGACCCTGCTCGAAGGTAATGCCATAAACCTGCTTATGTTCCAGAGAAACAGGCATGTAGTCGGATTCGATTCTGACCACATTGTAATTGCCATTTTTTTTGGATTTCAGAATTTCCAACGCTTCCGGATTATAGCCCGGAGCGATGACGCCGTCGGTAACTTCATTCTTGATAATCTTTGCCGTGGAAACGTCGCATATGTCGGAAAGCGCTATCCAGTCGCCGAAACTGCTCATGCGATCGGCGCCGCGGGCGCGGGCGTAGGCACAGGCGAGAGGAGAAAGCTTTGCTTTGGGATCGACGTGATACATCTTGCGCAGAACTCTATCGAGTGGAAATCCCAAAGCCGCGCCGGCTGGAGAAACATGCTTAAAAGAGGCCGCCGCAACCATGCCGGTATTTTCTTTTAATTCCTTAACCAGCTGCCAACTGTTGAGCGCGTCCAGAAAATTTATATAGCCGGGTTTGCCGTTTAATACATCTACAGGCAGATTAGCGCCGTCCACCATAAAGATTCTGGCTGGCTTTTGATTGGGATTGCAGCCATATTTCAGTTGTATTTCGTTCATCCGTTATTCCTCCACTGCTTTATATTTGTTGATGATAATGTCTTTGTAAGTTTGGGTCTTAAGATCGATGGCGCGCACGAACAAGCTGACTTTATTGTCTTCGTTCAGCGAGGCCCAGAGTTTCGCGGCGTACTTGTCAGGATCTTTCTCGTCTATCGTGACACGCAGAGGCTCGCCCGCGAAACTGGGAATCGGCGTACCGTTGCACTTATACGTGCTGATAAAATGTCCGTCTCCGGCCACAGGCTGCGCGTAATCAAAAGTAAAGCGTTGTACGCTCTTTTCATTTCCGTCGCAGCTCTTTAATATGCTGAGCTTATAGCCGCCGGTGCGCATATCCACCACACCGGAAATGCGCGGCGTCCAATTGGGACCGTCATCCTCAAAAGTACGTGTATTCAGCGCGGCCTCAAAATTGAATCCCTGAAATTCATTGCGGGACATAAAATCATAGATGGTATTGGTCTGGTCGCCGTTGGTAACAATCGTTGTCTTTTCAAATGTTAAGACAGGATTGTAAATAATCAAATGTGGGTCGGTCATTTTGGAAGGATCGGCTGCTTTGGTACGAATACCACCTTCAATGGGATCAAATACACGGTTGCGGCTGTTGGTGCTGCGTCCCATGATAAAGTAGCCAATCATGGCTTTGCTGCCGTCCGGAGTTTTTCCGATACAAATGCCACGTCCCGGATATTCGTTCCCTGCCAAATATTCGTATAAGTTTATTTTCATTATTGCATTTCTCCTTGATGTTGAATGAGAGATAATTTTTTTGTGGCGAAAGTATATGTAGAGAAGTTTCTTATGTCAACTGGATTTGGATAGAAAATCATTTCCATCTTGCAAATACTGACCCAATACGTTAGATATACGCAAATTTAAACAACAATACTACCAATATGCAAGGAGCTGGCATGAAAGAAAAAAGCGCCAAGAAAAACATACTGGTCAGCGTGGTTATGGGCAGCGATTCAGACTTGCCCATCATGACTGAAGCGACAAAAATGCTGGAAGAATTCGGCATTGGTTATGAACTAATTCTGACTTCAGCGCATCGCACGCCTCAGCGAACGACAAAGTTTGCTGTTTCTGCTGCCGGACGAGGAATAAAAGTAATTATTGTCGGGGCGGGAGCGGCCGCTCATTTGGCTGGTGTAATTGCTTCACAGACAACTCTGCCGGTCATTGGTGTTCCTATTAACGCAACCTCGCTGAATGGTCTTGATGCTTTGCTTTCCACCGTGCAGATGCCCGGCGGAATTCCGGTAGCAACAATGGCTATCGGCAAAGCCGGCGCCAAGAACGCTGCTTTGTTTGCCGCGCGCATTCTCGCTCTTGACGATAAAGAGCTCAGCGCCAAACTTTCTTCATACATTAAGAAGATGGCAAAAGAAGTAGAAAAAAAGCAGGCAAATCTGACATGCCCGAAATCCTGAAACCGGACGCAAATAGTTCTGAAAAAAAAGTCCTTGCCAGAGCAGTAAAAATTTTAGCTGAAGGAGGCGTTATCGCTTATCCGACGGAAACATTTTACGGACTGGGTGCTGACGCGACAAATGATAAAGCTATCGAAAAAATTTTTTCCGTCAAAGGAAGAGATTTCCGAAACCCGATCTCCCTGATTATCTGCAAAGCCGATGAAATTAATCCTCTCGTCAAACTTATCCCTGACCCGGCACACAAGTTAATGGCCGCTTTCTGGCCGGGCGCGCTGACGATAATTTTTTCGGCCTCGGATATAATATCACCGATGCTTACCGCCGGAACAGGTAAAATCGGTTTGCGCGTCTCGAGCCATCCGCTTGCCCAGGCCGTCGCTCAAAAACTTAAGAAACCGCTTACGGCGACAAGCGCCAATCTTTCCGGCGCTCCGGAATGTTCAACAGCGTCCGAGGTTATCAAACAAATAGGCGATAAACTTGATGCGATATTGGATTGGGGCAAAACGCATGGAGACAAAACTTCCACTATTGTCGATGTTACCGTCGATCCGCCCATCATCCTGCGCGAAGGAGCGATAAGCCGCCAAGCAATTAAAAAATATATTGGCTGACACTCAGTATAAAAGAAATTTGTTATTCAACTTTATCCGGCTCCGGGACTGCAATTCATTCATATTCAGAATTTTCTTATTATGTTACAAATGATTTCCTTAATCTGAACATGAAGAAAAAGGCAAAACCCGTAAAAACCAGGTAAGGGGCAATACCATTAATCAGTAATAAGGAAAAGCCAATCAAAGGATAAAGAGCCACTCGCACTAATGCTTTGGCCAGTGGTTTATTTTTAATGTAACTTGCGGCGACAGGACCGACGCGGTAATACCAGGCAACAAATTTTCGTCCGAAAGCGTTGGTCAGGAGATACCTGTCTCGAAACTTGCGCAGGATTTCTACCTGTCCCGCCAGCGGCGAGCCAAATGCTGCCGTGGCAATGAAACATCCGCCTCCTCCGCCACCACCGCCACCGCTGACTGGCGCAGACTGTGTAGTCACACTGAAAGTATCGGATACCCCACCAATCGTCAGCGTTGCATCAGTTGTCGTCGAATAACTCCCGAATGAAGTTAATTGAACAGTTACAGTATTTCCATTGTTCACTGTGCCTGCGTCACTTGTGTATGCCCCGCCATTGATGGAATAATTACCGCCTGTAATAGATATGGGGGCTGCTGTATTGATCCCCGACACTGTTATGGCATTAGATGTTATTACTGTATTCAATGCCACTGCCGTACGGTCGGTAAAAGTAAACTGATTGGGGATTGTATCGGGTGCTTCCTGTGTAGTAACACTGAAAGTATCTGATACCCCGCCAATCGTCAATGTCGCATTTGTTGTCGTCGAATAGCTTCCCGATGAAGTAAGCTGAACAGTTACGGTATTGCCATTATTTACTGTGCCGGAACCGCTTGTGTATGTTCCGCCGTTAATGGAATACATACCACCTGTAATAGATATGGGGGCTGCCGCATTGATCCCGGATACAGTTATGGTATTGGAAGTTATCACCGCGCTTAAAGCCACACCGGTTTGATCGGTAAAAGTAAATTGGTCAGGAGTCGTATCAGGAGGCGCTGCCTCTGTGGTTACACTGAAGGCGTCGGAAATACTTCCAATGGTAAGCGTTGCACTTATCGTTGTCGAATAGCTCCCCGATGAAGTAAGTCTTACAGTTACGGTATCGCCATTATTCACAGTGCCTGCCGCACTTGTGTATGTTCCGCCATTGATGGAATATGTGCCGCCGCTGATATAGATGATTGCCGCTGCACTGAGCCCTGATACAGTTATCTCATTGGATGTAATAACCGTATTTAATGGTACATCTGTCTGGTCAATAAAGGTGAACTGGTCCGGGTCGGAAATAGTCGATGGCAAATAAGCCGCTACTATATCCATTGTTTCAAGGATATTTCGTGAATTGTCTCCATCTGCTGCATCACCGGCAACTGTTCCCTGGTAAGATTCGAGAGGAGTAGAAAAAAGCGGTGCTTCCACATAATAACCACCGTAGCCGTCACTGCTGTAAGCCATAATAGTGTTATATGATATACTGTTCGTTCCCGTAAAATACCATCCGGCGGAATAAGTGTTAAGGTAAGTATTGGGTCCCGGATCCGACCTCTGAAATTTGCTGTGATCGCAGCCAAGGTTATGACCAACTTCATGTGTCATGGTATGACTGATATCAACAGATCGAATGGCACAGACCGAATAGGCATAAGCCGGGGTTCCCGCGTAAGTCGTCAACAAATAACCCAAACCTACTGTTCCGGAAGCCGATCCTGTATCCACCATCATAACAACAACATCAGCACCATACGTATTACGCCAGCTGTGAACAACAGATAGATTACCGCTGCCGGATTGAAGCCTCGACAAGTCTGTTGATAAGGTACTATGTGTATAAGATACCTCTGCCGCGTATACTAGTCTGAACGTCAAATTTACATTACTGTTGGCTGTTGCCTGATTCATCCTGGCCACAGCATCGACAGCAAACATATTCATTCCTCCATTACTGTCTACCCATGATTTGGCCGTCGAATCGAAAACTATCATTACATCAATAGTCGCACTAAATGCGTATGGAACAAAAAACAACAGAAATAAAATTATCGTCAGAAAACGAGACAAGTTTTTTATTCTTTGCATCACAATACTCCCGACTAATCTTTATACAATTTACTGAAAGAAATAGAGATCAATTTAGCATTTTGAAAAACTATATTATTTCTTTGCGATGAAAATTCGACATAATCACCTATAAACAATCGACCAATCAACGAATTACCGGAGGCATTTTCCTCATATCGATTTCCGTCACCGAACCGGACCCATCTATGGAATTACCTCTTACACGATAAAGCATTCCCCTGTTCATATCCTGAACGGTCATCAGAAATCCTTCTTTGCCCATGGTCATAACTACTGTTGAGTTTTTATGATCTTTGAGTTTCCCGCTAATTACCATAGACCCATCCGCATAATTTTTCACAGAGTTGATCTTTACTTCATGCGTAACGTCAGGAAACAAATTAAGGGATATATTCTCTCCTTTCGAAGGACGAGGTCCTACTTGACGTTCCTCTACTCCAGAACGTCTTGGCAGAATCTCCCGGGCAATAAAAATCTTACCTTTTCGGATTTCATATGATTTGAGAGATGCATCAATTGCCTGCGTTGTCCCATCTTTTTTAGGCCATGCCATCAATCTACCGGCGCCATATGAAATTGACACATATGCAAACAAGGTAAAAGCAATATATATTAATATCCAGCCTCTTTTATTAAGAGCAAATATTTTATGATTACTCACAGTATATCCCTCCTTACACAATTACTTCTTATATTAAGTAGTATAGAAAGAACCGCCTTACATGTCAATGCGATATAAAATTAATTTAACGTGAAGAGCAGAGAATTCATCAAAGAAATATTATAATTGCTCAGACTTATAATACTCATTGACAAGCAAAAACAGCCCTTCTATACTTTATCCAGTTGACGGCCATGACCGATTAAATAAGGAGGTAATGGTACCATGTCGTCATTACCGCACATTGCGCCATCTACAAATCCGGAGAATTTAATCCAAAGCGAAGGTTTTATACCTCCTACTCCCCGTATAACCGCCATCAGAACCGAGCTACTTTCCACACCTTATTCAATTTGTCTGGAAAGGCCGAAACTTCTGGAGGAATTCTGGCGTTCCAAAAAAGGCCGCCAAAGCGCAAAGACAGAGCATCCATTTGTCCATCGAGCCCTGGGTCTGCAATACATTTTTTCCCACCGTAAGCCCCGCATTTACGATGGCGAACTTATTATCGGCAATATGACTTCCAAGCGTATCGCCCCCAACTATTACATTGAAGGCGGATCAATCAATATCCTGGAGGATATTACCCATCTGGGTAAACGGACTATTCCTCTGAAATTAACCGGCAGGGAAACTTTGGAACTTCTGCGTATAGGACTTCAAAATTCCTTCAAGAGCGTAGGAGCAAAGGCGGTGCTCAGGCCTTCCCGTTTTTCCTATTTTCTGGATTTCTTTCGGGCTAAGCGTTACTTTGTAACGGAAGAAGCAGGCATTGGCCACCAGGTAGGAAACTATCGAATGGTTGTTCAAGAAGGTTTACTCTATCCCTATGAAGAAGCACAACAAAGACTGACCGAGGGAAAACTTGCTGACGGCTCTCTTTTGAATGCTGACCAGAAGGAATTTTTCCGATCCGTAATTGTCACTATCGATGGAATCAGGAAGATGGCCGAAAATCTGGCAGATGAAGCGGGGGAACTGGCTTTACAACCCGGTGTAACCGAGAAAAGAAAAGTTGAACTTCTGGAATCTGCCAAGGCCTGTCGCCATGTTCCCTTTGAACCGGCCCGAACATATTTGGAAGGATTGCAGGCCGTTTGGCTTGTACATATGGCTTTGAATCTGGAAGATTTTGAACAAGGTCTTTCTTTCGGGCGGCTTGATCAGATACTTCTGCCTCTATATCGTAATGACATTGTGCAAGGCAGGCTAACTCCGGAACTGGCTACAGAGATAACGGCAAGTTTCTGCCTGAAAGCCTGTGAGACTATCCCACTTTATTCCGAACGAATTGACAAGTTCTACAGCGGCAACGGAGTAGCTCAGGCTCTTACCCTGGGAGGCACCGATGCTGAGGGCAATGATGTAACCAATGAATTGTCCGGTCTCTTTTTGCATGCTTATGCTCAGGTTCTGACCCGCGAGCCTGCTGTCCATGTTCGCATCCATCCCTTAACACCGGATTGGTTTTTCCACAAAAGTATCGAACTTCTCCAATTGGGTAGCAGCCGTCCCTCCTTATTCGGGGATACAGCCATCGTGAGAGCGTTGGAAGAAGCTGGTATGACCAAAGCGCATGCCCGCGATTACGCCGTTATCGGATGTGTGGAAATGGCCAGTCAGGGACGCACATATAATTCATCGGACGCAACTCTTTTCAATCTGCCACTTTGTCTGGAGCTGGCGTTGAATGAAGGTAAAAAATTTCATGGTAAGGCGAGGATCGAAGGCCCGCGTCGTTTCGGCGCTCCTACGCCACCGGTTTCCGCACTAAAAACTTTTGATGATGTAATGGAAGCTTTCCGGAGTCAGGTTCTCCATGGAATTGACGACATGGTCAAGGTAATCAGCTGGCTGGAGGAAGCTTACAGGGCTATCCGGACAACACCGGTTAATTCAATCATGACACAAGGTTGCCTTGATAAAGGAAAGGACGTCACATGGGGAGGTGGTCTATATGATTACACTTCCATACAGGCGGCAGGGCTGGCCGATGCAGGCGATTCTCTTTATATCCTGAACAAGGTCGTCTTTGAAGATAAGCGCTTCAATCTGGAAGAATTTGTCCGGATTTTGCGTGATAATTTTCGCGGTCGTGAAGACCTGAGAGTTGAATTGGCTAATAAATATCCCCGTTATGGAAACGGAAATTCGGCAGCAGACCGCATGACTCAGCTTGCTGCCGATGCTTTTGCCGATGCATTGTGGGCTCACAAAAATACACGTGGCGGGCAGTATGTACCCGGATTTTACTCCATGACCTGCCATGTCGGCTTCGGTAAAGTAACCGGCGCTCTGCCTAATGGACGGCTAAACGGAACTCGCCTTTCCAATGGTCTTGCGCCGATAGACGGTTCAGAGCGATTGGGCCCCACCGCTGTTTTGCGTTCAGCCGCTTCTCTCGACAGTAAAAGATGGATGAACTGCTATGCCTTGAATATGAAGTTCGATAAACAAGTAGTTCAGGGAGAGACAGGACGCAAAGCATTGGTGCATCTTTTTAAAAATTATTTCGCCCAGGGAGGGATGCAGGTTCAAGTCAATGTACTCGATACCGAAACTCTAAAAGCCGCAAAAAAAGATCCATCCTCATATCCGGGAATTGTTGTACGGGTGGCCGGTTATTGCGCCTATTTCAACGATCTGCAGCCCGATGTACAGGATGAAATCATTGAACGGACGCCCCATGGGATCGGCTAAGCCACTTATTTTTTCCATACAGCATTTTTGCCTGCATGACGGTCCGGGTATAAGAAGTCTCGTTTTTTTCAAAGGTTGTCCTCTGCGTTGTATCTGGTGCCAAAACATCGAATCCTGGAAACAGGAACCGGAAATAGCCTTCAAAGCTCATCTATGTATAAACTGTGGCAGGTGCGTAGAAAAATGCCCAGAACATGCTTTTTCGGAAGTTGGAAAAAGGAACTCTCGATTTTGCCGTTATTGTTTTACCTGCACCGATAATTGTCCATCAGGTGCCTTGACACGCTTCGGCGTTTCCAAGTCTGTGGAAGATCTCATGGAAGAACTACGTCCTGAGTTCTCCTTATTTAAAACATCCGGAGGGGGTGTGACCTTTACCGGCGGAGAGCCAACTCTCTATCCTGAATTTTCCAGCGCGTTGGCCAAAAATCTGCACGCTGAAGGAATTGATGTCACTCTAGAGACCTGCGGACTATTCAATCTGGAAAAAATAAGACCACTTCTGCAGGAACTGCAGTTGATGTTCTTCGATATCAAAGTTTTTGATGAAGCGCGTCATAGAAAGCTATGCGGTGCAGGAAATACAGACATAAAAAATAACCTTAAATCACTTGTGAATGACTGGAATAAAAAAAGTGGACCTTTCGTATGGCCGCGTCTTCCTATTGTGCCGGATATGACTGATGGATACGATAATATAAAAGGTTGGGCCGGTTTTCTAAATGATCTGGGAATTTCTTTTTTGACCATAGTACCTTATCACCCCATGGGGGCAAACAAACGTCGCTGGCTGGGCCTCCCGCCAACACATAATTTGCGCATCCCTACAGATGAGGAAATTCATTCCATCGAACGGTTGTTTTTAAACGAAGGCATCAAAGTATATAAACCGGGAGGGGAAAATATAAAAGAACATTACACTGGCGCTTAATGATGTTACACACGAGTCACCTGTTTTTCTACGCGAAGAAGCGATCAGCAGAATAATAATCGAAAAATGATTGCTGTTTAATGGCTCTTATTGAACACCCTGTCCCGGATGGCAAGTTTTAAAATGAAGCAATTTCCTATAATACCTTGATAAGTCGCGTTTAAAAACAGACAGAGATCCCTCTTCCAAAGCCCTCCAGGAATCTCCTGCCAGTCTCGCGGCAATACGTTTCCGGGTCTCTTACAGCCCCCGCAGGGAATCGGGACGTAACATGCTCTCATCTCTGTTTTTTAAAACCGCGTCAACCATAGATATCATTTTTTGTTTGTCTTTCTGAAGCGTACCGGTAACAGGCAGATAGTTGGATGCATGAGTGCCGACAAATTTCATATTATCGGCGGTAATATTCTCGAATATCTGTTTCATTTCATCCAGCGTCTCAAACGGATTCAATAATTCAAACTCTCCACGCTGCACCTGACGGTATAAGACAGTTCCCGGCACAGGCGTTACTGTAAGAGCTGCCAGATACTGCGGTTTCATCTCGTTACAGATTTTTGCCGTGGCAAGAGCATGTCGCACGGAAACTTCGCCCTTTCCTGCCAACCCAAGAAGTACCATTGCAGAAAGATTGATCCCGGCTGCAATCAGATTCCGGCCAGCTTCAAGCATCTGCTCAGAATCAACTCCTTTTTTCACTTTTTTCAGAATTTCATCATCCCCTGTTTCCACGCCAAGATATGCTTTTGTTAAACCGGACTTCCTAAGTGCTTTTAGTTCTTCCATGGATTTGAATAAAGTGCTTTGCGGTCCGACATAGCTTCCTACATGGCGCAAAGACCGAAATGTTTGATAAAGTTTTTTAAGAATTGCCAGAATGGTATCCGTTTGCAGAGCAATTGCATCACCATCGCAAAGAAAAACTTTTTCTACATCACCATAAGAATCTTTCGCCATGTCAATATCTTCCATGATTTCGCTAAGAGACCGCTCCCTGTACTTTTTGTCTTTATACATGCCGCAGAAGGTACATAGATTATGGGGGCAACCAATAGTACATTGCAAAAGATAACTGTTGGCCTCGCTGAACGGCCGGAATATATTGCCTTCGTATCTCAATTATTTACCTTTCATACAGAACTACATAAATGAGTAAGGATAAACCGATAAACATGAAACGTGCAATATTGATTACTCCGAGAGAAGACGTTCCGCGCCCACAGTCATAACCGTTGTCTTAATTACTCCTGCAGGTTCGTGAAAGAAAACAATCATGAAAGGTATTTGTTCATTTGGCATAATTTTATCGTTGGAATTATTGAAACCTTCGGGACGGGAAAGATTTAATAAAATTTCTTCTTCTGATAAATTTGTAAGTTTTTCATCAGTCAGAATATTTCCCGCATAACTTGTATGTTCGCCTAAAACCACAGAATAAGCGTCAAGAATATCGCCTTTTATCAATATCCGCGAGATCGGATACTCTGCCCGATTTACAGCATTGCCTTCCACAACACCGATCGGTCCTAAAATATAATTATTTACCACTCTATGCCGTACATCCTGAAGTCTCACCATATGAGTAACAGGAATTTCCGGACGGGCCGGTTCTGAAATACCCATATACACAAAAACATTTTTAATAATCTGTTCACCGGACTGCGGAAAAATAAAGAAAATCAAAGCAGAAATTATCAGGACAACAAAAATAGACCCAATGGCAACCTTCCAGCTTTTTCCCGAACTCTTGGAAAACAAGCTTTCTTTTTGTTCAACTTCTTCTTCGTTGATGTCTTCTGTCCGAGCTTTTCTCATATCCAAGTCTATTTCTTTTTCTATATATTTCTTTGTTTCAATGGTTTTATCAAGAGAATGCAAACCTTCCGCATCACGATAAACAACTTGAGAAGACTCCGTTGATGTTTCCGTACTTTTTTTCTCCGGTTTTAGTTCTTCCATCGGATTGGCCGGTTTTGGCGTTAAATTTGTCTCCGGCTTCATCAGAATATTTTCCTGAAAATAAACATGCCCGCAGCGACTGCACTTGAGCCACACGCCGCTCCCCTGCATTAAAGAGTCATCAAATCTGAATTTTGTCCGGCATTGCCTGCACTGAATTATCATTTATTGTCCTCTTTCTTATTGTTCAATTATATAAACGTCGGGGAAAAAACGGAATTGTTCATCGAAATCCAATCCATAACCTACCACAAAGCCGTCATCAATAGTAAAACCGACATAGTCCGCTTCAAAGGTTACTTTTCTTCTTTTTCGCTTGTCCAAAAATACACAAATTCTCAGTGAATTAGGACTTCTTTCTTTAAGCCAGTTGACAAGATATTGCAGTGTCAAACCTGTGTCAACAATATCCTCGACTATCAAAATATCCCTGCCTTTGATTGAAGTTTCAATATCCTTTGTCATTACTACTTTACCGGAGCTTTCGGAGCTCGCGCCGTAACTGGCCACTCTGACAAAATCGAATTTGCAGGGAACATTGATTTCCCGAACCAAATCAGCCATAAAAATAAATGCGCCCTTAAGAATCCCGATAATGACCAATTCACGCCCGGCATAATCTCCGGATATTTGAGAAGCTAATTCTTTTACCCTTTTTTGAATTTCATTACGGGAGAAAAGGATTTTTTTTGATATTTGATTCATTTATAAAACCTCTAAACTAAATAACAACTCCTGAAACTGAACTTATGCCATTTCTAAATCAAAAATGAAGCCGATAATCCCGATGAATCAGAACCAACAAAAATAGCGTCCGGCAGTCGAGACCGCGTCGCAATGTCTTTGCGAGCGAAGCAATCTCGCAAGCTACTGATAATATTAGATTGCCACACCGCCTGAGAGGCGTCTCGCAATGACAAATAGCTATTATGACACAGTCTCAGTCGCCGGAATCCCCTTTGATTTAGAATTCGTATAACACTAGCCAAAGTGATTGTACTATGTCAATATAAAATTAAAATTCATGCTTACATGTGGACACAAAATTCTCAATATTCGACCAGATCATCATTTCCGCCTCATCAATTTCCTCAGTATTTTTAAATGACGAAGACAGACTTAAAAAAATAGTATTTAGCGGCGATACTTCCCGGCCAAACCTGGCGTAGTCGATATAACTGATCATGTATTGAGATCCGTCAAAATAATATTTACCCAACCGGTTTGTTTCCAGCGAACGAAACGGCCAGGTAATTTTCCAGTTAAAATATTCCAGCGCGATATTTTTCAAAGACACATTATCGAATACTTCCGGTTTAAGTTCACTACCGATTTTATCGGCAATAAGACGGAAATAACGGGTAACCAGATCAATATCCGTCACAACGAGGCCGTAAAGGTACCAGTCATCAATTATCTTTATCAGAATTTTGCATTGAGACTGCGGAATAAAATGATGACTGGGACAAAAATGACCGGCACAAAGTTCCCGTCCGTAAAAAGAAACATCACGCATGTCGACACCGGAATTCTGTTCAGGATGCAAAAGACATCCAACCCTTTTTTCTTCGCTGTCCAGAAAACCGAGGTATTCGCAACAATAAATCACTTCATATCTTTTCTTAAAATCTTCGGCAGCTAATGTTTCTCTGGCATACAGCTCAACATCGTGCGGACTTTTTACCAGTTCCCGAAATCGTTTGGTGCGCGAACGCAACCGCTGTTCAAGGGACGAACGGGAGCTGTCCACATAATTATAAAGACCGCAGCAAGCGCCACAGGATTTGCCTTTATCCGGTTGACAAAGGACGATAAATTTTGAATCAGACATTTTTTATTGCCTATTATTTATTTTGAGGTGAACCGGATTACTCAAACACAATTGTTTTTGATCCGTAAACAAGTATTCTATTTTCCAGATGCAGGCGCAAAGCTCGCGCCAGCACAATCCTTTCCAAATCTTTGCTTTTTGTCTGAATATCGGCTATCGCGTCGCGGTGACTGATTTTGATAACATCTTGCGCAATAATCGGCCCTTCATCCAGTTGTTCAGTTACGTAATGTCCGGTAGCGCCGATTATTTTTACACCGCGGTTATAAGCCTGCTGATAGGGATTTCCACCGGCAAACGCCGGTAAAAATGAATGATGGATATTGATTATTTTATTAGGATAATGATCAAGAAATTTTCCACTGAGGACCTGCATGTACCGCGCCAGAACAACCAGATCGATATTCATCTCCCGCAAAAGTCTCAATTCCTTGATTTCCTGCTGCCTCTTATTGCCTGTAGTAATCGGAAAGTGGAAAAATTTCAGTCCGAACTGTTCCACCAGGTCGCGCGCGTCATTATGATTGCTGATCACCGCTTCAACATTAACCGCCAATTCTCCCATATGACGTCGCAGAATAAGATCATGCAAACAGTGCAGATGACGGGAGACAAAAATCGCCATCCGCGGTGTATAATCCGTAAAATGCAAATCCCATTTCATTTTAAAATGTTTAGCCAGAGGCGCAAAAGCTGCGGAAATTTCCTCACGATTCAGAGCAAAACCGTTCAATTCCCACTCAATCCGTATAAAGAAAAGTTTGTCTTTTTTGGACGTATGTTGATCGGCATGGACAATATTTCCGTTATGACGAAAAATAAAATCGGAAATTTTGGCAACAATTCCCTTCCTGTCGGCACAGGACAAAAGTAAAATGGCATTGACATCGCTCATTATACTGCTTCACCTTTGTTAATATTTTCGTCTTTTGCTTATAAAAGGATTAGGGTTGCAGGTCAAGCCTAAAAATGGTAATACCAAACCGCGTTCTTTGGCTAACTTTGTTGGCATCGTCGTCGGCTTCCTCAACGTATTACTAATACGCCTCGTCGCCTCCTCCTTGCCGTCTCGTTATCCTTTTACCGCGGTTTGGTTTCAAAAAAACACATAATTTTAGATGCACAATGAAACTGATTGAAGAAATAAAATTAGATAACGGCCTGAAGCTGGAAATTTTTGACTTAACCCGCTCCATTGCAGCCGACACAGTTAAGGTAGAGCTTTCTTTTCAGACTAAAATTTATTTAAAAGAATCTTTCTTCACGAATAATCAGGATTATCTCCATATAAAAAATATCATGGGCGAAGAACTTACTTATGAACACAAACTGGAAAGATCCTTTGTCTCTAAAAACGATGAAGATTCCATACGCAACGAATTGATCAAGACATTCAAGAATAATTCCCTGAGTTATCTTGCCGCTGTTAACTTCCCCATGAAAATGGCGTTTTCAACGCTAAGAGAGATCAAAAAGAATCCTCATAAATATCAGTCCTGCAACAAATCCGATCAGGAAGAATAAACTCCGGATTTTGTCACAAACAGGGAAATTCCCCCCGTTAGAGCAACGGATACTTTAAATTTTAGATGGCTGCATTAAACATTAATATGTGTTAAAAGACTTCAATTTCGACCGAAGTATGTGGTCTCTAACGGGGTAAATCATGCACACTGATAATTTCGATGAACTTTTACTTGGTACTGAAAAACCCAGCCGTTACATCGGTATGGAAGTAAACGCCTCCCTTAAGGATAAAGCGGAAGTTCGCTTTCTGCTGGCATTCCCCGATACATACGAGATCGGCATGTCTCATCTTGGTATGCAGATTCTATATTCTATTCTCAACGAAATTCCCTACGTGGCTGCAGAAAGATGTTTTGCTCCATGGCCGGACAGAGAAAAACAGTTGCGTGAGATGAAAATACCCTTAACTTCACTTGAATCACAAACATCGCTGGCTGATTTTGATATTGCCGGTTTTTCGCTGCAATACGAACTATCTTATACCAATTTACTGAACATGCTGGATTTGGCGGGAATACCTCTTGCCCGCAAAGATCGCCGGGAAGGACATCCCCTGATAATAGCCGGCGGCCCCTGCTGTTTTAATCCGGCTCCGCTTGTTGATTTTATCGATGCCTTTGTTATCGGCGAAGGAGAAGAAATAATCGGAGAAATTACAGCAACGATTCGTGAGGGTAAAAAGAAATCTTTCTCCCGTAATGATCTGATAAACGAGTTGGCAAAAATTCCCGGCATTTATGTCCCCGCAATACACGTAAAAAATGAAATCATAGAAAAAAGGACCGTTTCGGATTTGAATCTTTGGAGACATCCTCTGAAACCGGTTGTGCCTCTGATGCAAGCGATTCATGACCGCATCACTCTGGAAATAGCGCGCGGCTGCACCCGTGGCTGCCGGTTCTGCCAGGCAGGAATGATCTGGCGTCCCTATCGCGAAAGAAACACTTCCCTGCTTATGGAAATGGCTGAAGAAATGCTCAAAGCAACTGGCCATGAAGAAATATCGCTTTTATCTTTGAGCTCGGGTGATTACAGTTGCATTGAACCTTTAGTTAAAAACCTGATGAACCGTTACCACTCCCAAAGGATAGCACTGGCACTTCCCTCGCTGCGTGTTGAATCTCTCAATACAACATTAATGGAAGAAATAAAACGAACCCGCAAAACCAGTTTCACGCTCGCACCGGAAGCGGGAACGGATAAAATGCGCATGAACATCAATAAAGGCAATACCTCCGAAGATTTACTCTCGACTGTGGATAAGGTCTTCGCTGCCGGATGGAAATCAATCAAATTATATTTCATGCTCGGTCTGCCTTATGAAACCAAGGAAGATTGGGAAGGAATAGTTAATTTGGGCTACGAGGCGTTGCGGGCGGCAAAAAACCGCGGGCAGGTCACCATTAGTCTTTCCACCTTTATCCCCAAACCGCATACGCCTTTTCAATGGCAGAGACAAATTTCTCTGGAAGAAACTTATGAACGGCAGGACTTCATTCGTAAGCGAATCAAAAACCACAAGTTAAGTGTTAAATGGCATGACGCCAGAATGAGTTTTTTGGAAGGAATATTCTCGCGAGGCGATGAATCGCTCGGAGAGCTTCTGGAAGCGGCATTTCACAAAGGCTGCCGTTTTGACGGCTGGTCCGATGTTTTGCGTTTCGACCTTTGGCAGGAAGCAATTGCCGAATCCGGAATTAAACTGGAAAATTTCTTACGTGAACGCAATACTGACGAAATATTTCCGTGGGACAATATTGATTGCGGCGTGAATCGTGAATTTTTACTGGAAGAAAAACAAAAATCGAGAGATCTTGTGACAACGGAGGATTGCCGCTTTTCCGAGTGCCAGAACTGCGGAGTCTGCGATTTTTCCACCACAAGAAACATTTTTGCTCAAAAAGATGAATTTAAAACGGCTATGTCAGCAACTCCCGCCAGCAATAATCTTATAGCGAATGATGTAAAATATCGATTTACCTTCAATAAGCTTGAACGCGCGCGTCTGCTGTCTCATCTGGAACTCTCCTCGGCACTTCTGCGTGCCCTGCGCCGCAGCAGTCTGGTGCTTGCTTATTCCGCCGGATTTCATCCGCATCCCAAAATATCCTTTGCTACAGCAACCTCCGTGGGAATGGAAAGCCGACAGGAGTATATGGATATTACCGCACAGGAATATTTATCAGATTTGGATTTAATAAGGAACGAAATCAATTGCGCCTTGCCTGCAGGCATTAAAATTCTAGAAATCAAAAAAATTTCTGACGGAGAAAAAGCCATCGCTCAAATCTTGCGTGGATTCGAATATGAACTTATTCTTCCCACAAATATTGAGTCTTCCCGCCTTAAGATTATTGCAGAAAACATTAAGAACTTTCTGGCAGCTTCAGAATTTAACATTCAAAAATTATCCAAAGGTAAAACCATAATAAAAGACATCCGTCCTTTCGTACATAATCTGACTCTTGAATCTGCAAGTAAAACAATTAAGTTCGTCGTGTCTTATGTTCAGGAAGGTTCTGCTCGGCCTGCCGATATTATTACATACGTTCTAGGCTTCGACTCCGCCAAAGCATGCCGAATCAAAGTAGTTAAAACAAAGACCCTTCTTGCTTAATTCCTTGAAATTTGCAATTTCACCGGAAATGACAGGAAGGCCAGTTTTCAAAAATCTTAACAAATGTTTGATTTTAATAAATTGTTGTTTTATATAATTCGACAAATAATTATGCTAACCAAACGACAAGTTATTTATGTATTAATTATTTGGATATTCTAAAAAAGAGAGGGCGAATGGACAGGGAAACTTATGAGAAAGTAAGGGATAGAACTGAGGAAATCTCGAAACTATTAGAAGAAGACAACCTCACAGCAGAAGAAAAACAAAAACTTGAGACAGAACAAACTCAATTAGCACGCGTATTACTTAGTATCTGGCTGCCATTTGACTGGATTCATCGATCACTAATGGCCTTTCTTTTTTTCGTCGGCATATATGGATTATTAAAAGAAACCTACCTTCTCTTGATGGCATGGCTGCTTCTGCTGCTATTTTCGCCTCGCTTTGTCGGAGGAATTATTTACATCATCAACAAAATTTACGAACTAAGTGATAAAATCAAACACAATACATCATCAAAATGAGCCTTGACCCATTTGCTGACCCTACGGCCCTAGTTCAGCTAAGTCTTTTTGACCTGGCTGCCGATAATAAAAGCATAGTAAACCTATTTAAGGGATTACCATTTCTAAGTCAAAGATGATTTCGAGGCATTGTTATATAGAAAAAATTGTCATTACGAATCCCGATGCACTTGCCCGGCGTATGCAGGGTGTCGGGGTGAGGAATCTTTTAGATGATAATAAATTATGACTTCTCCATTCGGTCGAAGTAACATAGATTTTTTCGCGGAGTATGATCCCGCGCATGCGGGACTTCGAAATGACATGAGAGAACGAATGTGAGAATATGGGACGTCAACCCCGGTTACCTCAACCGGCAAAGCCTTCTTGGTGAGCATCGAGAATTGCACGCGATTGTTTCCATCATTAAGCACAATAAAAAAGGTTACTCCCGGCACCCCGAAACGCTTAGATGGCAAAGCTTCGGCTGGGCGCTTAGTCAGCGTCACAAACTATTGGCAGCGGAGATGAAACTGAGAGGTTTTACAGACAGATCTACCGTACACCTGAAAAACAAAAATCAAAAATGGCCGGATACATTTGTTGATCTTCCGGCTGATCAGTTTGCCATTCTTGCGAAAAAATACAAAAGTATCGAGCAGGGAAGAATACCTTTGCCTAAAAACGTACAACAGTTATGGGTACAGCATCAATATTCCGTGATGGCCAGAGATGAGGCGGAATATAAATATATCGGCGGCTGGGTAGCATCGAAAAAAACCGGTAAAGGAATAAACGACATTTATCCGGAACTGATATCACTGTTGCGTTGTCCGCCTGCTGAAGGAAACCTTAGAAACACAATTCAGCACATGTGGGAATATGTTTCCCAATACAGCTCGAACCATGTAAATATTTATACCAATTTGCAGTCAAAAGTATACCGAGGCGGCAAGGAAGAGGCGACGCAGGCGTATTATAACATACGTCGAGGAGCCGAAAGATCCGGCATTTGCGGGACAGGCTCCACCAACAAAGGTAGACGCATGACCGGAAGTGCATCGTGCAGGGGAGCGCATAATAAATCAATAATTTACCTTGCCGGTAATTACCACCTGCAAGGTGGTAACTTACATGCGAATTGGTATTTGAAAGAAATTCAACGTCTGGTATTTTTATACAATATAGTTTATTTGAAAGAATCAACCGCGCTTGGCGAATTGCAGGCATGGACTTATTAAAAGGATTTAGCAGTGTCCGACAATAAAGCAAGCTTCACAGCTTTAGCAACCGCGTACATGCGGGCAGTTCATCAATTGCTGGATACAAAACCTCTGCTTTTTGATGATCCGGTAGCTCTGCCGCTTCTGGGTCCTGAAGCATCCCAAAATATTCAAGATACGGCAGAGCATTATCAAACTCCTGAAGTTCTGGCCTTGCGCACCCGGATAATTCTGCGTTCACGATTTACCGAAGACAGACTCGCTGCCGCGGTTTCGCGTGGAATCAGTCGATATATAATTCTCGGCGCCGGGTTCGATACTTTCGCTCTCCGACAGCCTTCATGGGCCAAAAAACTAAAGATTGTGGAAGTTGATCATTCGGGCACTCAATCACTGAAACGCTCCTACATTGAAACAGCCGGATTTACAGTACCGGAAAATGTTATATTTGCCGATATTAATCTTGAAAATGAATCACTGCATGAAGGGCTGCATAGACATAATATTTCGACGGATAAACCTGCTTTTTTCTCATGGTTGGGTGTAATGATGTATCTGAAAGAAGAAGCAATTGACGCCGTGCTTAACTCTGTCGCCATGTTCCCCGAAGGGAGCGAAATTGTTCTAACATTCGTTCGACCGCCGGGCAACTCTACTTCAATAATCGCACAGAGCGTTGCGAATCTTGGCGAACCGTGGCTGAGTCATTTTGAACCGGGTGAAATCGAAGCAAAACTACGTAGCGCGGGATTTTCCCAAGTGGAGTTTCTAACTCCTGTGGATGCTGAAACGCGGTATTTCCGGCTACGCCCGAAAGACCTGCCCGTGCCCGAACAAACCAACATTCTCAGCGCAATACGGTAATATCGACCAAAAATCATTTAATAATAAATATTTGATTTTAACAAGACATTGATTTAAACAATTCTATAATAAATTTATAGTAAAGGCTTGCCGAAAATGACCAGAGAAGTTTTACTGATTTCACTACAGGAGGACTTGGATGTTATAGGCCTGAAAAGCCTTCACTATCAGCTGCTTAAGCATGGTTTTTCCTCACATATACTTTTCATACCAAAATTTCACGGCAAGGCAATTTCGAATACCATTTGTAATCTTGTAGATAAACTCTCACCGCTGTTCATAGGCATAAGCCTGATGTCCGTCGAATATGAACGCGCCAGATGGCTTACGAATAATTTAAAGTTACATTATCCATCACTACCAATCATCTGGGGAGGCATCCATCCAACAATAGCACCGGAAACCTGCATGAACTATGCGGACTTTATTTGCATTGGTGAAGGGGAAAGTTTAATTGTGGATTTGGCCAACGCAATTGCCAATGGGGTCAGTCCTGAAACTCTCGGTAGCCTCGCTTTTCGAAGAAACGGCCATGTTGTTCAAAATCCTCTTTATCCTCTTATAAACGATCTGTCTACACTTTCGGTTTGTGAACATATACCAAAAAACAGTTATGTACTGCACAATGGACGCATAAACGCTCTGGACGCGAAAAGTTTCAGAAAGTACGCACGTTATTCGGGAACAACATATTCGATTATGACGTCAAGAGGTTGTCCTTTCTCCTGCACATACTGCTGCAACAATGCACTGGCAAAGATATACGATTCAAAAAAAATAAGATTCAGAAATTTATCCGGTGTAATTGATGAATTAAAAAAGGCCAAAGCTCAGTACCCGTTTATTAAATACATCAATTTTCAGGATGATTGTTTTCTATCGAGATCCAATGAAGAATTAGAACGGTTTTGTAATTTGTATAGTAAAGAAATCAAGCTTCCTTTCATCGCCAGAGGCATTCCTCCATTAATTACCGAGCGCAAACTATCTGAGATGAAATCGGCAGGGCTGGCATGGATCAGCGTTGGCCTGCAAAGCGGAAACGATCATGTATGCCGCAATATCTATAAACGCCCTTCCGGCAAGCATGATTTTTTGAAAGCTGCACAGGCTGTCAAAAACAATGATCTGGCCGCTTTCTATGACGTGATTCTGGACAATCCGTTTGAAACCGATGAAAACCTGATTGATACCGTATTAACACTCATAAAAACACCCAAACCTTTCTACACGCAGTTTTTCTCGTTAAGTTTTTATCCCGGGACAGAACTACAAAAACGAGCTTTGGAAAAAGGTTTGATAAACGGAAATGAGTATCAGAGCAAGGACTATCTTCTTTATAATAAGACTGATATCAACAATCTTATTCGGCTTGCAACTTTTCTTCCACCATCGTGGATGAAATCTCTTCTATGTCTCTTTCACCTTAAACCTGATTCACTCCGGTTCAAAGTAAACATTTCTGTGGCCAGACTGTTTACCGTCGCTTTTTATGAACCTGTTACATACTTTAAAGTTATAAGATTATCCCAAAAAAAGAAACTGGAGGCGACTTTTCGTGTGCTTCCCTACTATTTCAAGGAGGGGTTCTCAAGATTCCGGAAACAATTCGGACTGTCCAACATTAAACTGAAATCCCCGCTGCAATGAATATTTCCTTGCAGTGGGCCACATGTTTTTTATCCATCCATTCGCGTGACTTTCCTGCTTCCTGTACCTCTTTCCCCAATTTATTTAGCTTGGCATACCAAAGCGGATTATACTCGAGGAGAGCGGCCTTTTTTATTCCCAGTGAAGAGAGAAATTCTGCAATAGCGCTAAGATTTTCATCCGTGTCGGTCATTCCCGGAATAAGGGGTGTTCTCGGCAGAAGGAAACCAGGATGTTTTTTGAGAGATATTTCTTGAAGTGTCCTGAAATTTGCCAAAATGAGATCGCTCTTAATACCCGTATAACGTTCGGAAAGCGAGGCATCCATGATCTTAATGTCGTAATAAATCATGTCCACATATGGCAGCACTAATTCCATAAAGCGTTCCATTTTGAAAATACCACAGGTTTCAACGATATTGTGTATACCTTTCTTTTTAAGGCTGGCAAGAATCTCTGATGCGAAATCCATAAACATAAGCGGCTCACCACCCGAAAGTGTTACTCCTCCGCCTGAAGTATCATAAAACGGTTTGTCTTTCATGACTGAATCTATGACATCATCAACAGTCATGGATTTCCCGGCACGTTCCAGCGCTCCGGAAGGACACAGATCGATACATGCAAAACAGAGAGTGCACTTCGACCGGTCAAAAATAAGCTTTTTTTTCTTCATACGAAGCGCATCGCTTTCGCAAACCTGTGCGCATGTTCCACACGATAAACATATGGAAGCATCAAACAGCAACTCAGGCGACGGTTTCTTGCTCTCGGGATTGTGGCACCAAACACAAGAGAGGGGGCAACCTTTCATAAACACGACACTTCTTATACCGGGACCGTCATCCAATGAGTTGCCGCGTATTTCAAGCACCAACGGACCGTCTGTTTTCCGTACCTCTATATTTTGAATACGTTTTTCCATATGACCTGCCTGTAATACTTGTACCATATGTTAAGTCAGAGTTCAGCCATTTTTATTCATTAACGTTTTTAGTCTTATTCTTTATATTTAATTGACACATATACTGTTTTTTTTATATTCTTCTAAAAGTATAAACGATTCAATATCAAAGGAGCAGATTGGTGCTAAACGCATGGACAAGATTTTTACCTCGCAAGAATAAGGAAGATGTGGACAACGCCATAAGAGGCATTGTCTCTCATGCTTATAAAAACGTTTCATTCTACCGGAAGTATTACAATCAGTTCGGCGTTGACCATTTAAATATCCGTTGCGCGGAAGATCTTCCACATCTGCCTATTATCAATCGCCTGGATATGATGACGGCAGGACGTGCCGAGTATCTGAGTCGTGATGTTTCTCCTGACAAACTTGTAATTAGACATACCACGGGAACAACGGGAACACCCGTAACAGTCTATAAGAGCAAAATGGAAGAACTCTTCCGCAAAATAACAGTTGTTGACGCATACAGACGAAACACATCTCTTACATGTCCGATGACACTTGTAAATGTCGGACCGGAAAGAAAAGACGGTTCGAATAAAATTGTCGAGAAAATCGGGCCTATTACTATAATCAAACTTTTCCGCGATATTCCCATGGGAGAACAAATATCGATTCTTATGAGTGTAAAACCGACTATTATGGGTGGCCGTCCGTCAGTTTATTGGGATCTGGCTAAATTTTTACGAGAGAAAGATATTGTACCCCCTTCACCACGATTGATAACGGGTGGTGCTGAAATTTTATTACCTCACGTTCGAAAATTGCTGGAAGATGTTTTTCGTTGCCGCGTCGCTGACTATTACAATAGTGAGGAAGCCGGAAATCTTGCCTGGGAATGTCCCGCCAATCCACAACTTATGCATCCCAACACAGCAACTGCGTGGATCGAGGCTGTCGATCAGCAGGGGATTCCCGTACCGGCGGGTAACGAAGGACATCTGATTATTACAAATTTATATAATTATTCTATGCCATTCATTCGTTATGACACTGGAGATCGGGGAATTCTGTTAGAGACGAGAAAATGCCAATGCGGATTTAACGGTCCGGTTATGCGTCTGTTGGAAGGTCGCAACGAAAACTACATCGTTCTTCCTGACGGAAGGGAAATTTCACCGAGAATTATGTTCAATGTCGTTAATACCGGGTTCCCTCATGATAAAAAAGGCTGGAACATGATTGATGCTATACGCATTTTTCAGATTATTCAGGAATTTAATGACTTGATTGAAATCAAAGTGGTCCCCGGACCGGCATATACAGATTCTCTCTGGCAAGCAGTCGAAGAAAACTTAAAAATTCTGCATCCGGCAATGCGCCTGAAAGTTTCAATTGTTGATGATCTTCGACCCGAACCTGGTAAAAAGTTTCATCAAGTGTTGGGTAATTTGAACAGCCGTTGGAAACGTGAACGAAACGATCAGGAAAACAAATAACTATACAATCAATTATTTAGAGGCAACAGCCATAACTTTTTCCACTGCTTTAACAGTATCGCGTATATCATTTTCAGATAAAGTCGGATGAACAAGAAACATCATTACTGTTTCACCCAACTCTCTGGCAACCGTTAGTCGTTTTTTCGGCCGTATGCCGACAGAAGTGAAAGCCTTCTCCATATATATTTCACTGCAACTTCCAGTAAAACAGGGAATACCTTCCGCGTTAATTGCAATAACTATACGTTCTCTATTCCATCCGGATTTTAGTTTTTCCGGATTTATAAAAACGTAATATTTATAGTAGGCGTGATCGATATAATCAGGCGGAGCAGTCACACGTAGCGCCGGAACATTTAAAAAAGCTTTGGTTAAAATGTCGGCATTGCGTGTGCGTTTTTCTACCCATTTAGGCAATTTATGAAGCTGAATTCTTCCGATTGCAGCTTGCATTTCCGTCATACGCCAGTTTGTTCCGAATGATTCATGCAGCCATTTAAATGATGGGCCGGGTTGGAAATCATTGTTTTCGTAAACAGCTTTATAACTTTTTCCGTGATCTTTGTAAGACCAGATTTTCGACCAGATATCTTCATTGTTTGTTAAAATCATACCTCCTTCACCGCCGGTGGTCATGATTTTATCCTGGCAGAAAGAAAAAGCAGCGACATCACCAAAAGATCCCACAGGTTGACCCTTATAATAGGCACCGCAGGCCTGTGCACAATCTTCAATAACTGCAAGCCCTCTTTTTTTTGCCAGAGCCATAATAGAGTCCATTTCACAGGGCCACCCTGCCAGATGAACTGCAATGATTGCACGTGAACGACTTGTTATGACTTTCTTTATTGTCTCCGCGGTTATGTTCTGGCTGTTACGATCAACATCGGCAAAAACAGGTTTTGCTCCGCGTACAACTACGGAACTTGCCGACGCTATATAACTGCGCGACGTTACAATAACCTCATCACCTTTACCAACTTCAAGCGCCATTAACGCTGCTTCCAATGCTACAGTACCATTCATCAAGGCAACAGCGTAATTTACGCCAAAGCTTGCGGCAAATTCCTTTTCAAACAAACAACCTTCTTCACCAGTCCAGTAATTGACATTACCCGACTGAAGCACACGATAGACAGCTTCTATTTCATCATGATCATAAAAAGGCCATGGAAGAAATTTTTTCTTGCGTACCGGCAAACCGTCATTAATTGCCAAATTTTTCATTTTGTATCACTCTTCTACAGAGAAAAACATTTCTACTATTTCGTATTTAATTATTAAATTCTTTTGGAAAAATTATTCGCTAATATTTTTTTTCGTCCATTTTATAAAATTTAGCGGGTATTCCTTTTGCCAGCATATTTGCCGGAACATCCTTAGTTATTAGTGCACAGGCACCAATAACGGCTCCATCGCCTATTTTACAGGTAAGAACAGTTGCTCTGACACCGATAAAAACATCGTTGCCGATTACAGTCCCGCCTGCAATACTGACATGCGGATTTATGTGAACATAATCGCCGATGATTGAATCATGTCCTATGCCAACATAAGCATTACTTACAAAAAAGTCTCCAATTACTACTTCCGGCATAATACCGCAAAGTCTTTGAATAATAGCACCATCGCCTATTTTAGCCCATTTACTTAAAATAACCGACGGATGTACAATACTAATGAACTTACCTCCCAGCTTTTTTGCTTCCTCAACCATTTTACGTCGCCAAACAGACCGGCCAACAGCGGCAATTAATCGTACCTCACTAAAATCAATATTTTTCAAATATGATACTTCTCCGAGAACAGGAATATCATGAATCAATTTTCCCGTTTCTTTGCCGGCACCATCATAAACAAAACCAATTGGCATAATTTTATTATCAGTATTTTTATTAATAACCTCGATGATTTCCAGCACTTCGCGTGCGAATCCGCCGCCGCCAAGCAAAATTACTTTTTGCACCTGAACTCACACTCCTTTTTCAGTTGAAAAAATTTTACGCGCGTTTTAAATTACACTATTGTAGTAACCTTCTTCAATATTTTTTTTCATCCATTTCATAAAATTTAGAAGGCATTCCTTTAGCCATCATGTTCGGTGGCACATCCTTCGTTATCAAAACGCAGGTACCGATCACCGCGCCATCACCTATTCTGGAGGTCAGGACAGTTTTTTCAGAGTCGTAGAGACAGAAAGCAAACATGTTGTTTAACTTTTCCACAAAACCAGACCCGTGTTCTTCGTAAAGATGAAGAATAACTTCGCAATCCGTCTTTGTTCTGAAGATATGACCTGAAGATTGAAGTGTCGCGCGGAGTTCTTTAAAGTTATAAATTTCTCCATTGGCAACAAGAACTATTTTCCCAGTCTCATTATAAAGAGGTTGATTGCCTGTGTTTACATCAATGATACTGAGACGTTGAAAACCAATAGCCACAACGCCGTCTTTAAAAGTTCCTGAAGAATCAGGGCCCCGGTGGGATATAATTTTCATCATCCCGGGCAAATCAGAAACATTGTATTGATGAAGATTAAAATAATATTTTCCGACAATACCGCACATTTATCGCTCCGCAATTTGAACCAGATATTAAACTTAACTTCATTATTCTAAGTAATCTATTAGTCCTTGGTTAATTGGATTCAATTTTTTTGTTTTTTCTGTATTCCGATAAAGGAGTACTCACTGTGCCGGGCAAAACTGCAACATCTTTTGCTTTTAATACTCGGGAAAAAGTTTGAAATATTATTTTAATATCAAATAAAAAAGATACCTTCTCAACATATAGCACATCCATTTCCAGACGTTCATCCCACGGCAGATAATTTCTGCCACTTATTTGCGATAATCCCGTAATCCCCGGACGGACAGTGTGACGCAAGTGTTCCCTTTCTGTATAGTATGGCAGATATTCCATAAATAAGGGGCGCGGCCCTACAATACTCATTTCGCCCTTTATTACATTTATCAATTCTGGAAGTTCATCAACACTTGTTTTGCGCAGTAACACACCCAGACGCGTTAAACGTTTATCATCAGAAAGCATTTTGCCGTTTTCATCTCGCAGATCCTTCATTGTGCGAAACTTTAAAATTGTAAAAGGCTTTTCATGTAATCCCGGCCGCATCTGTGTAAACAAGACTGGGCTTCCTAATCGAATACGTACAAGGAAGGCAACGATAACAAGAATCGGTAAAATAGCAATCAGTACCAGTATAGACAATAACAGATCAAATATGCGTTTACCGCATAAAAGATATAACTTGCTATTACTTGCACCCGTTGTCAATAATGATTTCATCACTTTTTTTCAGTCCTTATATAGCTGCATTTACAAATAATGTTATACTTTCAGAATTTTTAATCTATTGCATGCATATATTGTTTGACATTGATTTTTCTGTATTTTCAATTGAAAATACAGAAAAATAATATGTTATTTCTTATCAATTTTTCTGATTAATTTAGCAGGCACACCGGCGACTACAGATCCTTCTTCTATATCTTTTATTACAACACTGCCCGCTCCTATGATTGTATCACGCCCGATTTTATTAACACCTGTCATAACAATAGCCCCCATTCCAATAAAAACCCTTTCAGCCACATCAATTCCGGCTCCTACCTTGCATCCATTTGCAATAAAGCAACCTTTTCCTATTTTCGTATGATGAGCTATAATTACTTCGGGACTAATTATCGAAAAATCACCGATTTCTGCTTCTGTCCAAATATAAGTAAGAGCATGGATAATACAGGCTTTACCAATTCGAGCATATTTACTAATTTCCGCCTTGTGATGAATCAACGTGGGTATCTTTCCGCCTTTTTCCATAATTTCTTTTAATTTTAATATCCGTATCGAGTTGTCTCCTATTGCAACTGCATAGTTTGTCTTTGCATGAATATCTTTTTTACAATCAAGTTTACCTAATATCCGTTTCCCGAAAATTGTCTTTCCAACTTTGCTTAAATCATCATCATAAAAACCAGCCACAGAATAACCGCAAACTTCAGCCAAGTCTGCAATTACAGCACCATAAGTACCTGCTCCAATAATAAATATATCCTTAGCCATTAAATTTAACCCCTTTATATTATTGCCTGTAATTAGAGCAATCAACCTTCATTGTACAACGCCAATATTTTTTTTATCATTCCTTTATTTTCGCAACATTCCCAATGCGTCTTATCCCAATTATCATTTCCTTCAAGTAATGCTGGTCCCTTTTCCGTAATTATAACATCCCATCCCACAGTTCTAACTGAAGGAACTACAACCGCAGCTGCTTTGATCATTTGTAAAATATTCTGCCAAAATGGAATTTGTAAACCGGTAATCGGTGAATTTGTAACCGGATGAGTTTCAAGACTTCCGCCTTTAAAAGGATCCTTAAAAACACCTTTTCCAATAACCACACCCGTATCAAGATCAACGTATGCAGAAATACCTCCGGCATCAAAATTATCAACTGGCTTATCGAAGCCTATTCTAAGTATTGCATAAAGTAACTCTACAACACCATTTAAATGCAAAAAAGTTGTTATTCTAATCGTATTCAAAGAACCGGGGGAAAGTCTCATTAAAATATTATGCTGCTGTATGTACGCTTCGGCCAAACTGTAACCTTCATCTTTTTTTTGAGAAACAATCTTATTTATTGGAATATTTGCAACTAACGGACCATTAGTTGAATAATCCATACAATAAACAAGAACTGCTTTACCAACTTGCCCAAAAGGATTTTTTAATACTATTTTGTCTGGTTTTGTTTCAGAAATCCATTTAAGAAAATCATCAAAAGAATTATTTTTTGAAATATTCCAATTCTTATGAAATACATATGATTCAAAATTTATGTAAAAAAGGTTTTTGTTCTTAAAAATCGCACGATCTTTTCTTCTATTAAATTTCTTTTGAAATTTGTACATCAACAAACGGCCAGTATAGTTGTTTCTTTCATTATCTGGTTTCTCAATGAATTTATAATAAAAATAATCAAGAGGCATTGTTTCATATCTGAATATACAAATCAAAACATCCAACAGTATCGAAGTTTTCTTCTTTTTATAGTAAGTGGCCGATTGATGAAGAAAAGAAAAAAATTTATTTCTATCTGTTTTAATGATGCAGTAAAATAAATAAAGAAGTTTCATGATTAGTTTTCTCCCGCATCATCATTGAAATCGCAAACGATTTTTCTTAATTTGCCTGATGAAAGACGATGTATTTTTTCCACATGTTCAATTTCCACAACCGCATCCCGACCGACAAGTTCTCTAATCCTATCTTGAAAATCTTCGTCCTCATAAATGCCCCGGACGCCTTCCAATTTTAAAATAAAGTGCTTTAAACTGTACTGAATAAGCTGATATTGAGGCAATTTGTCATAACGCCGAAAAGTCAAAGCAACAAAATGAGGGCTTATCTTCCTGCCCTGTGTGCCATAAATCATATCCGCTTTTCTTCCGGATAATTCAGTTAAGACATATTTCTTTTGATTATCATCCTCCAAAGTCCCCATTATAACTATATCTTCCGTATCATAACGAATTAACGGCATGGCGTAATTATAAAGATCGGTCAACACTAATCTGGCCGGTTCTCCCAAGGGAGCCGGCTCATCGGACTCAAGTTTAAGAGTTTCAAAAAAATAATGAGCAGTATTCAAAATAAAAGTATCTCCATCATTTGTTTGTTGTGCGAGAAAACCGTTTTCATTATTGGCGTATCTTGATACCACCACACAACCGAATACTTTTTTCAATAAAGCTTTTGCTGACGGTTCTAACCGCTCCGCCCCGCTTATAACAACTTCGACATGGAACATGTCCGGTGTATAGCCCTGTTTGTCGAAATAATGAGCAATCGCAGCAAGAGAAGTCGCGTATCCCGTCAGACATTTTATTCTGCGATCCTTCCTCAAAAGTCGATAAAGCTGATGCAGCGATTCATCAGACAAGGAAGAACAGTCAAACATAATGGTATTATGAGTGATTTGCTCCAACCTTGTTTTCCGGTTTTCGGACATCCAACCTCTCGAATACACATGCCTGTATCCCAATTTAAAGCCGCATTGTTCAAGAAAATATATAAGTTCTGCGATGACTCTTTTTCTTTTATGTTTGTCCAGCAACATCGTAAAACGCTCACCGGTGGAACCACTGGTTTGTATCTTATACAGTTTTCGATCTTTATAATCCTTTGAAATGAACTGATCGTATTTTTCCTTGACAAGACTTTTTTTGATCACAGGAAAATCATTGATGCTTGAATAGTTTTTGTATTTTCCATAAAAACTTGTCGTTTTAACGGCATGATCAAGAATCTTCTGCAAATCCGAAGAAATATCGACTTTTCCACCGAGTTTATCTTTCATACTCAGCAGATATTTTCTTACATATCCCCCAGTCAGAGCATCGACAAACCAAAAGCCGCTACATCTGATTGTCTCATTTAAATTTGTTATTATTTTCATTCTTTAAGCCTACCTTTCCATTCTATATAGCCAGTCCCATAGAAATAAGTTCATGCTCATTTTCTAAAACATGCTGACGTGTCTCACCAAGAATCATTCCAATTAAAAGTGGATGTTCATCGATATAACCCATCTTTTCCGGATCGCAACTGCTCAAAGGCAGCAAAATACCTTTAGCCATTGCCCGATATACTGAGTCAAGCATATTCTGGTAGTTTCCTTTACCTTTCAACCGGCGCAACCGAATTACAGGCTGCCGATGATATCGATGAACGCTCTCGGAGTAAAGAATTGCCGGAGTAGAGCCATTTCCTCGAAAATTTAAATCAAATACCTTGCAAGGATTCCCATCATAAACCGCCATATCAATTCCGACAATACCATAATAGCCACGTTCGTAAGCGGCACGAACTATCGACAAGCCAACTTCTACAGCCTTTATTGGACATCGAGTCCCTTCTTCAAGCCAATTACCACAGTAGGCACCATTATCATCACTTACCTGTTCGGCAAATCCCAAATAGTCAATTGTGCCATCTGCCGTCACACAATAATGAAGGCATAGATTCTGCTGGATATTCAGATATTCTTCACAAATAACAAAGCGACAATCCGAAAAATATGAAGCAGCGTTTTTAATGTCATTATTTTTAAAACAAATGCGAACATCAACACCACCGCCTGTAGATTCATCGGTTGCTGCTTTGATGACGACCGGTAAATTCCATTTTTTATCACCGTTGACAATCTGATCAATCAAAATAATATCACGAGCAGGAATATTTCCTACTGGAACAAGCTTCCCAAGATTCGCCTTATTGTTTAAGAAAGACAGAATTGACGGATCGATCCAGCAGCACTCCTGTGGTATTTCAGAGAGAGGATAAACGTGTTGTGCCACCACTTTCATCCCGGCAGTTCTGAACTTTTTGAGTATCATCATAAAGTCGTCTGCATTAACATAACTATGTATTTCGCGCGGCAGCCAAAAACCGGCATCACGCAAAAGACAAAGTGCGTCCGTTGAAGACGCCGACGCAGCACAAATAATCGGCATATCACCCAGAACTGTCATCATGCCGGCAGTCATTATATCCAGCAAAATCCTGTTTGGGGGCAGCCAATGTGAGGCATTTTGTGATGATCTGGCCACAAAAACGCAGTCAGGATCGTAGATGGAACTGAATATCTTTGAAGATTGTAAAGTGGAATTCACCATTTAATTTTCTCATTTCACAAATTAACAAAAAAATTTAAGGATAATAAATATTTTTTTAAAAAGGTTACGTTATTTGACCGTAAAATTTAAGTAATTACTGCGGTTGCTTCAACTTCGCACAGCAAATCATTCCTGCAAACATCAACTCCAACTTGGAATAGCGATCTGTCACGGGGGAAACCAGCCTGATCAATGATATTCAAGCACTGATTCATGTCTTTTCCTCTTTTGAGATATATCGTCGCCTGAACAATATTAGTAAAATCGCATTGTAACTGATTCAAAATTGCTAATATTATCTCCAGTGTAAACTCCATTTGACCTTTGAAGTTTTCTACGTAAACAGATGTCCCCGTCTGATCTATAGATGCAGTTCCACTGATAAATAACAATTTAGATTGGGGAAATTCGACAATCACCGCACGGCTGAATAATTTTCCGTAAGCGGTTGGCTCATTCTGCAATGGCGACGGTATTTGTCTGATTGCAACATTATTTCCGGAAAAAGCACACAATCCGAAAGCCAATATTTCGTTGCCTGCCATACGGTTTTGAATTCCGGTACTTGCCGGAAGGAAATGATTTGTCGCTGTGTGCCATTTTGCAAAGAACTTTTCTCTGGCATTATTTAATTCTTCATAATCCTTTAAAATATCTTTCATGAAAAGCCAAGTGCGGGCAATTGCCGATTCCATCATTTGGAAAGAATCAAGAATTTCACTTATCCGAAAAAATGCATCAATAAAACTTTTATTGTCTTTTATCTGCCTGCCCAATATGGGAGCGCTATATAAAATGTTAATATTATCTGTTGCTATTTTGATTCCTGTCTCTCTTTTTGCAGCGATAGTTTTCTTTTCTTTTATTTTTGCTGTAACCAAAGCATTTTGAACAGGAAAGTCATCATTACCAATGAAAATTAAAGGTTTGTTGCATCGTTGTGGAGCAATAGACATTGCTGAAAAATTATCTGCTTTGCTAATAATATGAGGTGAAACAATTATTGTCTCCTGTAAAACATATACGTTATTATCAGAAAGTAGCTCTCCCAACTGTGAAGAGCTTGTTTCATAAGTATTTACGCTACTGTTAAAAAATTCAAGACAGAAATCATCTTCCTGCAAGATTAAATCAGATTTCATTTTACTCCTTTAGATAACTGGGAACACCAACATGTCCTGTAAAGCAAGAGTTGGAACCATAGCCGTTGACCTCTTTTGTAAAAGAAAATTTTCCTTCTTCTATTGGAGCAGCACTGACAAAACCAGTACCGGAAACAAGAATTGCCTCTCCATCTTCTGAGGCAATTATGCCGTAGCTGTCTTGGCCGCAAAGATGAGGAGAAACTGATATATCAACTTTTTCTCCCTGTTCCAGTTTTATAATTTTATAAAGCTTCATCGTGGCAGCATCAATTAAAAACACCTTATCTGGATAACCGCTTACGCCTATAAGAGTTTTACCGCGATGACGAAAAACAATGTGTGTGGTAATCCTATGAAAATCAGGATGAGAAAATTCCCCTTCCAGTTTCGGACCATTTTCATCCAGTCTGATTTTCTTGATAATTCCGGGGCCGAATATGCCGACCTTAACCGCCATCAGGCCTATGTTGTGACATGAAATGTAACAGATGTTTTTTTCTTCAGGATCAAATTCCATGTGTGCCGCAGCTGGAATCGATAGTTGCCAATTTTTCTTTTTTTTCAGATTTAAAATAAGTATTTTTGATTCAATCAGTTTCTTTCCTTCTGAATACAAACCCAGTTCAGCCAAAACAAGAAAACTCCGGTCAGGACTTAACGACAACTGATGCAGTGAATCGCCGAAGTCTCCCTGCCATACTTGTTTAATGCTGTTCTTCCGAAGGGATAGTTTCCATATTGTTACAAGTATATTTTCCAGAGGATTAAGAATACGCCGAACGGTTCCTTCAACAGGCCATGAAGCAAACCACAATTCACCGGCAGATTTATCAAACCAGTTGGTCGTAGAAAGCATTTCATTTCCTATTCCTGGATCAACTAATCGACCCAAGCTAGAATTGAAATCCACGTGTAAAAAACGGTTAAACAGATTTAGCCCCACCTGAATCATACTATCTTCCAGAGGAAGGAAGCTATGAGGAGCCAAACAATATTCCCACCACTGACTTTCTGTTTGACTGTAAGAAAATTTATCCTGATCTACCGACAATTTGTTTTTAGCTCTCACCAGATCCTGCCTGCAATTATTTTCCGCGCCTTTGAGATCAACCTTTAAAGAAACAACCGACTGTTTTGATGGCCGGAAAAAATAATGAGTTTGAGCCATTTCCCCTTTGTGTATGGAAGGGCTTATAAAATCGGGAAAGTTAAAACCATCAAAAGCAAATGGTTGTTTATTCTCCGATATTGTCAAATTGAATTGTTTCATACAAAAAACACCTTTTTTATTAATTAACTGATTATTGTTCTAAAATTCTTCTAGAAGATCAGTTTCAATTCTTTGGATAAAACTTTGAAAGAAAAATTAGTTCGTCTCTCTTTTTCCGAATCGCCGTTACGTTGCAGCAACTGCTTAGTCGATGAAGTGATATTAATTTCCTTTGCCTTGTAATATTTCCCTACTCTATTTCCTCCTAAAAGAGATGTGGCAAGAGCATACAACGTACCAACCGGTCCTGTGTTAAGCACCAACAGATGGAGGTATCCGTCGTCAAATTGAGCTTGCGGTACAACTTTGAAACCGTACCCATAATAAGGAAGCTTGGTGATTACAGCAGTTAGAGAGTTGGATGCATTCACTTCTTGATTATCCATTGAAATTTGTAAATCAGCGTTAACATAACCACCAAAAAGAACTTTAAGCGTTGCCAATGCGTAAGCCGTCAGACCGCGCCAATTATTCTTTAAATATTCATCTCTCTCCAATAGAATTGTTCCTTCAATTCCAATGCTTGCGAACAAAGCCTTAGTATTACCATCGCATAAGATGACGTCTATAAAATGTTCTTTTGCCGTTTTAATGAAGCGGGCATTTTCCTTGGGACAACGAGGCAAGTTAAAAGTATGCCTCAACACATCACCAGAACCAAAAGGCAGATAACCCAAAGGAACTTCTTTGGAAACGTTGTTCATTACCAAAGAGAATGCTCCATCTCCACCAGCAACAAGCAGTATTTTTACTTTCTGTGAAAGCTCGCAGGCACATTGGCCGAATTCTTCCGGAGATTTCGTGTCCAAACCGGCCATGGTCGCATCTTTCAGAATACCTACTATTTCATTCAAGATTTTACATTTATCATCCAGAGAACATTTACCGGAAACAGGATTAGCTACAATTCCGTATTTCATTTTATTTCACTTCCCTATTATATTTTTGATGATAAATTGATTTTTGATTATAAAATTATAAGTAGCTTAACTTATTATTTCAAGAAAATTATTATCTTTACACCGATTGTTGTCAAAAATCTATGTTCGATCTACATGAAGCTTATCAAGTCCGAATTTCTTACTAATTAACGCGTCGATAAACGAGCGGGGAAGCTTGGCAACAAACGGCATAAGCTTAGAACCTTTTCCCAGACGAATCAGATTCGGAGTTTTTTCCTGTACAAGTTTATCAACAAGTTTCTTCGCGAAATCTTTTGCTGGAGTTGCCTTCTCCTGCGAGGAGTGAGCCCTTGCGACAATGAAATCTTGTATCGGACCATATGGGGTTTTTCGAAAACGGTTGAGTTCTTTGTCCGCGTTAATTGATAAATTCGATTTAATTCCTCCCGGCTGTACGGTTATCACTTTAACGCCGAAGGGAGCCAGTTCCATACGTAGAGAATCGGAAAACGCAGTTAAAGCTGCTTTTGTCGAACAATAAGCTCCGGCAAATGGCGTAGGTAATACTCCCGAAACACTGCTCATATTCACTATCTTCCCTGATCTTTTCTTAATCATGTACGGCACTACTTCCCGGATAAGTGCGGCCAGGCCTATCACATTAGTTTCAAACTGATGCCGTAATTCATCGGACTGAAGTTCAACTAACGGACCAATCAGAAGAAGTCCCGCGTTATTGACCAGAATATCAATCTGTCCGGCTTTCGCAACAACTAACTCCACGCAAGCCTTAATTGATTTTTCATCAGTCACATCCAGAGCAGCTATATCGACATTCGATGCTTTTAGATCAGCAATAGTTTCCGGCTTCCGGGCAGTTGCAAATACCCGCCAGTCACGAACGGAAAACTCTGTTGCCAGCGCGCGACCTATGCCGGTCGAGCAGCCACTGATAAGTACGACCGGGGCATTAGTGTTCATGGCAAACCTCCCAACTCTTTTCGGTATAAATGTCTTATAATTTCAATTCATTGTCTCTTGCGTCTTATGTGCGCATCAACCACTGTAAAACGCCTTTTTTCAGATATATTGCAGCTTCCGGACACGTCTCCATACAGCAAAAACATCTTATACATTTCCGATAATCATATACGGGTATTGGGGCATTATCCGCTTTAGCAATAGCACCGACCGGACACACTTTCATACAATTGTAGCAGAGCGTGCAAGTTTCGGCTTTCGGTACCGGCTTTTCCACAAAAAGATTTTTTATCGTCGGTGACGTCAACGGCCATACAATACCGCCCATTACAGTATTACAGGAAGCCTTAAAATCTTTTATTCGCATTTCTTCCAGAGATTCGCCTTCAACCTCTATGTTCTCAGGCGCTTTGACTCCATATCCGCGTCGAAAACCTTCCGTAATCGTAAAGACTTTCTTTATTTTAAGACTTACCAGATTAACCGCAACATAATCCAACGCCAAGGCATCTTCTCCGATTATAACAGCACCGATCTTTTTTGGCTTCCCTGAAGGACCCGGCCCTTCACCCTCCATACCGACGACAGCATCCATGACATGAATAAATTTTTTCGGTTTTTCAAAACCATTCAGCAGTCCCCCATATAAATCCAGTAAAAATTCGGTAAATTCCATCTGGGACGGAGCTCTCATATGCATTCTTGCTTTACTCAATCCCGGCATCACACCGAATAAATTTTTAACCGCTCCGGTATAATGTGTAAAACCATGCGTCTTGAGTTTCGGCATATTGATTATAAAATCAACATCAAAGAGGGCTTTGGAAATATCTATATTTTTGTAACGATGCGCCAAAGGAAACCGCAGCGTCTCTGTAATATTTATATCGGCCACCTCGATTTCCAGTTCTTTTACTATTTCAGCGAGACCTGCTTTCTTAATGGTTGGTTTCAAAGCGAAAATATTGGGAGATTCGATTAAAACGATATTGGTAGTATAATCACGCACGATTTGGGCAACGGCTCTGAAAATTTCAGGATGAGTGGTCACTGCCCGCTCAGAACTCACCGGCATAAGCAGATTTGGTTTCAGGCACACCCGTTTATTTTTAAGCTCTGTCAGATCAAAATTTATCTGTCTTAAACCTGCCAGAATCTTTTCTTTAAGTATTTTGTTATCGTATTGAGCACATTTTTGCAGAGAAATTAAAGTCATACTATCCTCTAATTAAATTCACATAAATAAAAACCGGAATTTCTGCATTATGAAACCATTATCTGCTCTTTTTTATTCCAATTTGTTAACATTAATTAAATATTAAAGTTTATCAACACTTATTTTATTGTTTTAATTCAATTACTTGGACACAATCCAAGACCGGAACAAAATATTTCCCATCAAAACTTAAATTTTATTGACAAAAAGACCAGTTTTATTTATAAACTTCAGGTTCAATTACACTTAAAGTAAGGATATGCTTATGTACGCAGTAATCAAAACAGGAGCAAAACAATACAAGGTAACGGAAGGCGATGTCTTGTCAGTTGAAAAAATCACGGGTGACAAAGGAGCTGAAGTTATTTTTAACGAGGTTCTGATGGTTTCTGATGATAAGGAGATAAAAATAGGTAAGCCTTTTGTAGATGGCGCTAAAGTCGTCGGTCAAATTCTCTCCCAAAAGAAGGGGCAGAAGCTTATCGTTTACCACATGAAACGACGCAAAGGTTTTCATAAGAAGACCGGACATCGCCAGAATTTAACAAATATGAAGATAACAAAGATTTCAATGTAAGCGGAGGAAGTCATGGCACATAAGAAAGGTCAAGGAAGCTCCCGCAATGGCAGAGACAGTAATTCTCAAAGAAGAGGCATTAAAGTGTTCAGCGGCCAGAAAATCAATGCGGGATCCATCATCGTAAGACAGGTAGGAACAAAAATTCATCCGGGCAACAATGTGGGATTGGGTAAAGATTATACTATTTTTTCCCTGATTGACGGTGTAGTTAAATTTGAAAGACTTGACAAAACGAGGAAAAAAGTAAGCGTTTACGCATCATAAAAATGACAGCTGCATATTCTAATTTTAAAGGCGCTTACACCAAGCGCCTTTATTTTTATCGGAACAGTATTCATGAAATTTGTTGACGAAGCAAAAATTTATGTTAAGGCCGGTCATGGCGGAAGCGGTTGCGTAAGTTTCCGGCGTGAAAAATTCGTGCCGAAAGGCGGTCCCGACGGAGGAGACGGAGGCAAAGGCGGTGATGTTATTTTCCGTGCAACGGAAAGTCATCACACCCTCCTGGATTTAAAATACAAACAACATCAAATTGCTAAAAACGGCGGCCATGGTTCAGGCAACCATCGTACCGGCAGAAGTGCCGGAGACCTGGAAGTTTTAGTTCCGGTGGGAACAATCATAAAAAACTTCGAAACAGAGGAAGTACTTGCCGATTTATCAGAGCCGGAACAAACGTTTATTGCCGCACGCGGTGGTATCGGCGGTAAAGGCAATGCTCATTTCACAACTTCGACTCATCAAACGCCCCGATTTGCACAGGAAGGCATGGAGGGTGAAGAATTCACTCTTAAACTGGAGTTGAAATTGCTCGCGGATGCAGGAATCATAGGTTTTCCCAATGCTGGCAAGTCAACTTTTATTTCACGAGTATCGGCAGCAAAACCCAAAATAGCCGATTATCCTTTCACTACGCTTACACCGCACCTCGGAGTCGTAAGATATTCAGACAGTAAAAATTTTGTCATCGCCGATATTCCCGGCCTCATCTCCGGCGCACATGATGGTTCAGGCATGGGCATTAAGTTTTTAAAACATATAGAAAGAACTTCTGTTTTGCTTCACATTATTGATATTTCAACTGAGCCCGATACCAACGCCTGGTCTAACTTTACAGCCATCAACAAAGAGCTGGAGTATTATAACCCTGACCTGCTGAAAAAACCGCAAATTGTAGCTCTCAATAAAATCGACTTACCTTTCGTGAAAGAAAACGTCAAAAAAGAAGTTGCTCTATTCAAAAAAAAGGGCATAATATTGCATCCCTTTTCTGCTGTTACCGGAGAAGGTATGAAAGAAATCATAAACAAGATAATTAAAAAACTAGCTTAAACCGGATGTAAACAACGTTATGAAAAATATTCGCCAGAATGTGCTCGCCAATACTAAGACAATTCTTATTAAGGTGGGTTCTGCGGTATTAACAGGTAGTGACGGTCTGGATCTCAAAATAATTGATTCCCTTGTTCGTGAAATGTCCGATCTGGCAGAAGCCGGATATTCTATCGTGTTGGTTACTTCTGGTGCTATTGCCTCGGGAAAACATCGCCTCAAAATAACAGAAAATCTCAAAAGCATGCCCGAGAAACAAGCCGCCGCGGCCATCGGACAGGGAAGACTGATGCGTGTTTATTCCAAATCTTTCGAAAAGAACGGCCATTATGTCGCCCAAATTCTTTTGACCCTTTCCGATTTAACCGACCGTCAGCGATACCTGAACATTCGCAATACACTTTCCACACTTATGGAATGGAAAACAATTCCCATTATCAACGAAAATGATACCGTCGCCGTTGATGAAATAAAATTCGGGGATAACGATAATCTGGCCGCGATGATTGCCAACATAATTGAAGCTGATATGTTTATCAACCTGACCAGCACCGACGGCCTCTATGATTGTAATCCGACAGTTTCTAAAAAAGCTAAACTTATACGGGTTGTCAATGAAATATCCGAGGACATCGAAACCGCTGCAACAGGAGATACTTCGTCGGCTGGAACAGGAGGAATGAAAAGCAAGATTCAAGCAGCCAAAAAAGTTACTGCCATCGGCATTCCCTGCATTATAGCTCCAGGGAAGAAGAAAAATGTTCTGACTGATATCATAGCGGGGAAAGAAATAGGCACCTTATTTTTACCGATGGCTGATCGCCTGAACTCTAAAAAATACTGGATTGCTTTCACTCTTCGTACCCGCGGCAGAATCATAATTGACGAAGGCGCAAAGAAGGCATTACTGGAGAAAGGGAAAAGCCTGCTTCCTTCTGGTATAGTAGATGTGGAAGGAGATTTTAATCTCGGCGATCCGGTGGTTTGTGTCGACCGTAAAGGTACCATTTTAGCCAAAGGACTGGTTAATTTCAGTTCCACTGAAATAAGCAAAATAAAGGGATTAAAAACGTCTCAGATTAAACAGGTCCTGGGCAATAAAGATTATGATGAAGTAATCCATCGTGATAATCTGGCGATAACTCAACAGAATCTAAAAAATAAGACTTAACATCGTCAGCATCTGCTAATAGGTTCGAGAATCTCGTCATTTCCCTCAAACCGCGTCAGCACTTTTTATAATCCTTCCATTGCAGAAGAAAATATATCTCTATCGTTATTTTTCATCAATCGCCTGATTAGCCAACCTATCGGCATGACTGTTGTGAAGGCGGGGAACGTGTTTGACATGAACAGAATTAAAAGAAGCAAGCAAACCGCGTACATCCTGCATTAGAATTTTCAAATTTTCATTTTTAACACGATAGGAACCGTTGATCTGTTTGGCAAGAAGTTCAGAATCAAGATAAACTTCCAGATTTTTATAACCACTATCCAGCGCTCCTCTCAATCCCATAATGAGCGCTTTATATTCAGCGATATTATTGGTGCAATGGCCAAGATATTGTTTACCTTCCCAAACAATATTTCCCAGACCATCTATTATGACTGCTCCGGCTCCGCCAATACCGGGATTGCCGCGGCAGGCGCCATCACTGAATAATTTATAATTACCTGCCATAAAATCTAATTATGTTTCTCCATATCCTGAAAATAGATTATCCGGTCACAATTGGGACAGCTAAGCAGTTGATTAGACTTTTGTAATTCATTATATAGCTGCGGCGGAATATTCATATGGCAACCGTTGCAAACCGATTTCCAAACGGAAATTACACCGACACCCTTATTTCTCTTTTTAATTTTTTCATATTTAGCCAGAATATCTTCATCTATATTCTTGCTTAATTCAATACGCTTCTTCTCCCATTCTGAAATATCCGCATCTATTGAATTCAAATCGTTCTCGATTGTTTTCTTTTCCTGCTCGTATTTATTTCTACTTTGGTTTAAAGTTTCCTCATCTTTTTTTACTAAAACAGAGAATTTATCCAGTTCTTCCAATATGGAAATGATCTCTGTTTCGACGTCGCTGCGTGATTTTTCGGCAGTTTCTATTTCCTTAAGCATGGCTTGATATTCTTTGTTGTTTTTAACTTCCAGCAACCTTTCTTTCGTTTTAACAATACCTTCATTGAATCTCTTAATTTTATTTTCACTTTCAGTATGACGGGATTTGAGCTCATTATACTTGATTTTGTTTTTTTCGATCTCTTCTTTAAAAGAGAGAAACTCCTTGTCCAGTTTCTCTATATCTTCCGGCAGCTTTTTTTTCTTGGCGGATAATTTAACCAGCTGCGAATCACATTCCTGAAGTTTGATTAATAATAATAGTTTCTCTTCCAATATTTTCTCCCTCTTTCAATTTAATTTTAGACCACGGGTATAAATCCCAAAGCAAGCTTAAGAAACCTTTCACAGTTAGCTGCCGGGGATTACACCCTCCGCTTTGTCCCGACAGAGTCGGGATTAAACTTTCCAATTCTGCTGCGCTTTGCTTTCAGAATTGGAGTTTCACGAACAAAAAAAATGCACCTTTCAGGGGTGCATTTTTAAAGGAAAAACCTTGATAGCTTTACCATCTGTACCGTGTAATGATGACATTGTTTGTCCCATCACCACGGTAGTTATAACACTTGTTGTTAAATATCCTTTAACTTTATAAAAAACGATTTTCCCTCTGCTCATTGTTCTTCTTCTAATTTAATTTGGTGGGCCCACCTGGAGTCGAACCAGGGACCTACCGGTTATGAGCCGGTGGCTCTACCAGTTGAGCTATAGGCCCGCCATTTTGCACTTTTGTACATTAAACGTTTTTTGATATATCCAAATATACAAATTGTCAATGTTATTTTATTATTTTGCAAAACGTTTTTTTGTTTTTTCCTTTGCTTTTTTTAATTCATGGTTTTCAATAACTTCAGGAACTTCCGTTAATGTTTCCATTAAATCCGGCACCGCTCTATCTTCTCCAACGAGAGAATTTATACGGTCGCTGATGCCAAAACGCATTCGTAAAACTTTCTCTTCACGCGAAGTCAATGTTTTTAATATTTTTCGCGTTTGCTCCGCCAAATCTATATTGATCGTCGCCTCAGACGGAGATATGATTTTTTTGTCTTCGATAAAATCGCCTAAATGGCTGTCTTCTTCCTCACCAATAGGAGTTTCCAGAGAAATCGGCTCTTTCGCAATTTTTAATACCTTTCTGACTTTTTCCAGCGGATATTCCATTTTATTGGCTATTTCTTCAGGAGTAGGTTCCCTACCCAATTCCTGCACCAGATAGCGGGAAGTGCGAATCAGTTTATTTATTGTTTCAATCATGTGAACAGGAATTCTGATTGTACGCGCCTGATCGGCAATAGCCCTTGTGATTGCCTGTCTGATCCACCATGTAGCGTAAGTCGAAAATTTATAACCTCGCTGATACTCAAATTTATCCACGGCTTTCATTAAACCGATATTACCTTCCTGAATCAAATCAAGAAACTGTAATCCACGATTAGTGTATTTCTTGGCGATACTTACAACAAGGCGTAAATTCGCCTCTACGAGTGTCCTTTGAGCTATTTCCGATTTTCTTTCGCCCTCTTCGATCGTCTTAATAATAGTTTTAAGAGCTGTTGCCGATATACCTACCTCCTTTTCAATTTGTCTTATCTTTTTTTGGGCATCTTTGATTGCCGCATCATTTTTCTTAGACGGTTTAGCCTGAACAATTTCCTTTTTGGCAACACCTCTTTTATCTTTCTTTGTCTTAACTGCAGTTTTTTTGGTTTCTTTTTTGTACTGCGCAGTAACTTTCTCCGCCGCTTCAATCTCATCAGCATAATTCCGCAAACGGTCAATAAATCGGTGAATTTGTTTCTTACTGAAGCGAATCTTTCGGCAAAGTGTGACAATGTTTTTTGAATTTTTTTCAAATTCGGCTTTGAATAATTCCCGTTTTTTTGTGCTCAAAGTACCGGACTTGAACTTGGTGCGCAAGACATTGTTTTCATCATTAAATTTTTTAATTCTGCCTATCAGTTTCAGGATCCTTTCCTTATGTTCGTCCTCTTCCATGAAACCTTCTTCATCTTCAATATTGTCGACAACGTGTTTGCTCTTAATTTCGCCGCTTATCAATTTCTCGCCGATATTGAATACTTCATTAATCGAGACGGGAAGACGGAAAATTGCCGACATTGTTTCGCGCGCACCTTCTTCAATTCTTTTTGCTATTTCCACTTCTCCTTCGCGACTCAACAGAGAAACCGAACCCATTTCCCGTAAATACATTTTTACCGGATCGCCGGTTTTATCTGCACTGGAAACCAGAGCCAGCATCTCCTTAAAATTAGCGGTACCTAAACCCATATCTTTATCCGGTTTTTTTACGGTTAATTTTTCACCCTGTTCGGTATCAATAATATCAATATTCTTTTCTCCAAAAAGCATAATAATATCGTCTATTTGCTCTGAAGATGTCACGTCCGACAATAACGTATCGTTAACATCGTCATAAGTCAGAAAACCTTTTTCTTCACCCAATAAAATCAATTTATTAACTTCATCAGATTGTACTTCTTTGGCCATTCGGCATTTCCTCCAAATATTTTATTTGTTCAGCCTGTTCAGTGTAATTCTTTCTCTTGTGTCAGTATTTTCTCTTTCTCATAAAGAAGCTCACGGGATAATTCCTCATTGCCGTTTTCCTGGGCCTGAGCAAGTTTGAACTTAAGTTGACGATGTTGATCCTTATACCATTTTTCCTTAACTCTTCTAATATTATCATTAAAATTCTTTTCTAACAAAGCATCATCCGGCGGCGCTTCCATCATTAATTTAAATATCTTTTCACGCAAAGGCAACTGTTCATCCGTCGTCAGCAATACATTTATATCCACAAATCCCAGGAGTTTATATGTCTCAACAAGTTTCTCGCCTAAATCCTTCAGCTCCGGTTGAAGAAAATAATCCAATATTTTTTCGTTTTCCACTTGTATTGTTTTCTGAGGATACTCAATCAAAAGACGGATTAAATTCAGTTCCAATGGATTAATTTGAACCTTAACATTTTGTTTATCGCCAGTTGTTTTCGACTTTACCTGTATTCCCTTCTTATATAATTCCTTCTTAAAGAGTTCCTCATTGATACCTAATTTTTCCGCAATACGTTTGATAAAGAGATTTTTTTCTATTCTATCATCAATCTTATTGATAAACTCCATGGCAGTTTTCGTCATTTCCCGTTTATCTTCAAAAGTTCTACCGCTACCCAAAACATTATCAATATAATAATCACTTATCGCCGGAGCGTTGGCAATCAATTCATCCAGTTTATTTTTACCATATTTTTTAATATAATCATCCGGATCGTATTTTTCAGGTAAAATTAAAGCCCTTGCCCGCATTCTCATACCTAAAAATAACTCCAGACTACGGTCAAGCGCTTTTTTACCTGCTTCATCCGGATCAAAAAGGGCAACAACATCAACTGTGTAACGACGCAAAAGCTCAAGATGCTCCCTGGTTAAAGCCGTGCCCAACGTAGCAACTACATTGTTGACACCGGCGTTAAACAAAGAAATTAAATCGAAATAACCTTCAACAATAAGGGCAAAGCCTTTTTTACGAATCTCTTCTTTTGTCTTATTAAGACCATAAAGATTTCTCCCTTTTATATAAACCGGTGATTCAGGAGAATTCAAATACTTGGGTTCGCCTTTATCCAGGATTCTTCCGCCGAACGCCACTATTTCCCCGAAAATGTTCTCTATAGGAAATATAAGACGACCTCGAAAACGATCGTAATAACTGTCTTCTTTGCCGCTGATTACTAAACCCGCTTGTTCAGCAAGCTTCAGGGGTGAACCACTGCTTTCAATGTAATCCGTCAAAGAGCTCCATGTATCAGGCGCAAATCCCAACCGGAATTGTTTGACGGTATCTTCTGAAATACTTCTGTTTTGCAAATAGTCGCGGGCAATTTTTCCTGCCGGCGAATAAAGATTGCGACTGAAATGCTGCGCCGCCTTTAAATTTAAATTAACTATGTTCTCCTTAAGAGAATTCTTCTGCCGAACTTCTTTGCCGGAAAGCATCGGCGGTAAAACAACTCCGGTTTTTTCGGCTAAAATTTTAATCGCTTCCGGAAAAGTTTTATCGGCAATTTTCATCAAAAACGTAATGGCATTGCCTCCTTCACCACAGCCGAAACAGTAAAATATCTGCTTATCGCGATTAACTGTAAATGATGGAGTTTTTTCCTGATGAAACGGGCACAGTCCTATAAAATTCCGTCCTGCTTTTTTCAAAGTAAGATATTCAGAGGCCAGCTCTACAATATCTACTCTGTTTTTGATTTCTTCAATCTTGTTATCATCAAAACGCATTGAGTACTTTACCTTATCTATTTAAACTTTCCATACTCCAACGTTTTATCGGGACAAGAGCGCTTTAACTTTTTCACCAACAGTTTTACCATCAGCCTTGCCTGTCAGTTGCGGCATCAATATTTTCATTACCTTTCCCATATCTTTGACTGAAACAGCCCCGGCTTCCGCAATAGCTTTTTTGATTATACTATCAACCTCTTCATCCGACATTTGCGCAGGCATAAATTCCTGCACAACTTTGAGTTCTGCTTCTTCTTTCTCTACCAGGTCAGTTCTGCCACCCTTGGCAAACTGTTCTATGGAATCTTTACGTTGCTTGACTATCGCGGAAAGAATCTGCAATGTTTCACTTTCATTTAATGGCCGCATCAATTCAATTTCCTTGTTATGCAATGCGGTTTTCAACATGCGAATAGCCGAGAGCCGAATCTTATCCTTGGCTTTGGCGGCAAGAACCATCTCTTCATTTAACTTGGTATTGATATCCATGACATTTCCCTCTTTTTTATCCCAAAGGATCCTGTAGTTTTCTGCCTCCAAGAAGGTGCATGTGCAAATGAAACACAACCTGACCACCTTCGGCATTGCAATTGATCGCAGTACGAAAGCCACTAGCGTCAATCTTTTTTATTTTTGCAACTTTTTGCGCCGCGGCAATCAGCTTATTCATGATATCGGTTTTTTCCGTATCGACATCCATCAGAGTGGAGATATGATTTTTTGGAACGACAACAACATGCACAGGAGCCATCGGATGAATATCATCAAAAGCTAAAACATCAGCATCTTCGTAAACTTTATTGCACGGGATATCGCCTTTAACTATTTTACAAAAAATACAATCTGACATAAATACAACCTCTCGACTCTCTCATCTAAGAGATTTTTTACTTTCCTGAATTGCTTCTTCCAGAGAAACAGCGCCCGTGTAAAGGGCACGACCGATAATTACTCCATAAATTTCGCAATCGTCCACTTCCAGAAGCTTTCTGATATCAGTTATACCGGCAACACCGCCGGAAGCAATCACCGGAATGTTTACAGCCTTAGCCAATGCTTTTGTTGATTCGAGATTGATTCCCGTACTCATGCCATCTCGCAAGATATCAGTATAAACAATGGCCTTTACATTGTGATTTTCATAACGACGGGCAAGATCAATTGCATTCTGTTCCGTTTTTTGTGTCCATCCCCGGATGGCTACTTTCCCCTCCAAAGCATCGATACCTAAAATTATTTTCCCCGGGAACGTATCACATGCATCCTCGATAATGTTTTCATCATGCAGGGCTGCCGTACCCAGAATAACGCTCCCCACACCATTGCTTAAATAGAATTCAATTGTCTCCATATCCCTTATACCGCCGCCAACCTGAATAGGAATATCGACCTTCTTGGCAATTTCCAAAATAATGTTTGCATTACGAGGCAACCCGGCAACAGAACCGTCTAAATCAACCACATGAATTAATTCAGCACCTTGTTCTACCCAAGTTATTGCCATATCCACAGGATTATTCGCGTATGTTGTAACGCGGTCAAAATCACCCTGGGCCAGCCGAACGCATTTTCCATCTTTAATATCAATTGCCGGAATAATAACCAAGTGAACACTCCCCCATTGAAAAGAATAAGATATTTAATATGAAAAAATGTGAACTAATGTATTCTAAAAAGAAGTTTTATTGTTCCAGTTTGGGAAACGTTTCAAACACTTTATCCATGCCCTGCTTCGTCAGTTGACGAACAGTTAACCACTTGCCGCCACCTTTTAAGAAAGAAGATATTTGAAGAACATCTTCCATCAGAGATTTTTGTGTTTTGTCAAAAAACCCTCTCCAAATTACTTTACCATCAGCGATTCTTATCAAATGAATTTCAAAAGCTACAGATGCCGGGTGCTCCGAACCATATTCGTATCCAACCCTTTCGGTATAACGGTAAACATAACCTACTGCTAAATAATCCGCTCCTAATTCCCCTCCCGCTTTTTTCAAAACTTTCAATAAAGATTCCTTCAGCGATTCGGAAGCAATCCTTTTATAGACGCCCTGCACTTTATCGGAAGGAATTAATTCCACCCCTTTTAATTCATGAAGTTTATCAACAAAAATTTCTTCAACTATATTTTCCGCTCCTTTTAATATCTTTCCACAGGAATAACCTATGCCGGAAATCGGACAAATCACCGTATTCCCCTGTCCTTCTCCGGTAGTCAATGGTTGAAAAGAAATTACAGCTACGCGCACCGAAGTTTCAGTGTTTTCCGCATTTTTCTCCTGAGCCCCGGCGGTGATTAACAAAGCCCCCCAAACGACCCCCACAAGCACTGTGACACAGCCAATTTTTCTAAAAAAATAATTTAGCAACGATTGGACCTCCCTTTTTATAAACTTCCTTTTGTGGAAAGAACACCTTTAATATTTTCATTCAAAGTTACGGCGTTTCTAAAGGCACGGGCAAAAGACTTAAATATCGCCTCAATCATGTGATGACCATTATCACCGTATAAAAAATTAATATGCAATGTAATACCGCTGTTATCTGTAAACGCCTTAAAAAACTCTTTAACCAGAACAGGATCGAATCCACCGATTTTTCTGCGACCGCATTTAACATTGTAAATTAAATAGGGTCGTCCGGAAATATCCATATCCACCCGACACAGACATTCATCCATAGGCACACAGGATGAACCATAACGATTAATACCTGTTTTCTTGCCCAATGCCTGGCCTACGGCTTTTCCGAGGCAAATTCCCAAATCTTCGATCAAGTGATGGTCATCAATGTGCGTATCACCTTTACTTTTAACAACAAGCTTAATAAATCCATGACGTGCAAAAAGTTCAAGCATATGGTCGAAAAAGGGAATTGTCGTATCAATCTTGCTACCCTCAGTTTTATCCAAGTCAATTTCAAGATTAATATCGGTTTCTTTTGTTTTACGGATAATTTTCGCTTTTCTGGTCATGATTGCCTACTTATTTAAATAACCTTGTTTAGGGGATATTCGATTATGCCCTGTGCTCCCGCCTCCAGAAGTTTCGGGATCAAATCCCGCATGATTTTCGCATCTACAATGGTTTCTACAGCAAACCACTTGTCCGAGGATAAACTGGAAATCGTCGGAGATTTAAGAGAAGGCAGCAAAGACATAACCTTTTTTAAATTTTCCTTGGAAACATTCAGTTTCAAACCTGCTTTACCCATTGCCTGCAGAGAACCATTCAGCATTGTAGAAATTTGCTCTATTTTCTTACGCTTCCATTGATTCTTCCATGCCGCTCGATTGGCAATTAATTGTGTGTTGGTTTTCATCAATTCATGAATAATCCTTAATTTATTTGCCTTAATCGTTGAACCGGTTTCAGTTACTTCCACAACAGCATCCACCAAGCCTTCCACAACCTTGGCTTCCGTCGCTCCCCATGAAAATTCAACATGAATATTAATATTTTTTTCAGCAAAGTATTTTTTTGTAAAGTTAACCAATTCAGTTGATATTCTTTTGCCTTCCATATCTTTGATTGATTTGTAAGGTGAATCTTCGCGGACAACCAGCACCCAACGCGCCTGCTGAGTTGAAACTTTGGAATAAATCAAATCCCGGACCACTACAACATCGGATGAATTTTCCATAATCCAGTCAATTCCGGTGAGGCCCAGATCCAATGTTCCGTCTTCCACATAGCGCGACATTTCCTGAGCTCGAACCAACCTGCACGCAATCTCCGGATCATCTATGTCCGGAAAATAGCTTCGGGCATCACTGGTGATGCGCCAGCCGGCCTTCTTAAATAAATCTATCGTGTTCGATTCCAGACTTCCCTTGGGAAGTCCCAATTTCAAAACTTTCATTTGTATACTTCCTCTGGATTGAAAACTTTTTCTCCCACAGCAACAAAATCCCCACCACTTAATTTTCTATAAAAACACGATCTATAACCTGTATGGCAGGCTGCCTCGCCTATTTGTTTGACCTGCAACAAAATAGTATCGTTATCGCAATCAATAAAAACTGCCTTGATTAGTTGAAAATTTCCTGAAGTTTCACCCTTTAACCAGAGTTTCCGGCGAGATCTGCTCCAATAGGTTGCCTTACCCGTTTCCAAAGTAGCTTGCCATGATTCACGATTCATGTATGCCATCATTAGAACTTCTTTAGTTTCAGCATCTTGAACAATAACAGGGACTAAACCGTCCCCTTTGGCAAAATCCGGCTCAATCATTTTATCCTCGTATCTTTTTAAATTTATATATTTAAATTATGAATTGCTTTAAATCAAGAAATATTTTCACATTTTTAATCATATGTTTCCGGCTTGTTGAAACATTTTTTTTGTGATAAAAATTAAATAAATTATTAACTTTAATCAATTCGTCGTATTCACCGGAGGTATGCTTATGTCTTTGCTCATCGGAGGAATAATTTCCACCTTTCTAGGATTAATCAGTTTAATATTTTGCTGGTCAGCTTTTTTGATCATTATTAAGGGAGCTTTTCCAATCTTTTTACTGCTGGGAGGAGCTTTGGCCATTTATGTCGGATTAGATGAGCTGCAGGAAAAAATAAGGGAAGAACGGCAACGACAGGAAGAAAAACTCACCAAAGCCCGGGAAGAAATTGAAACAATAAGAGCTCAGGCTGAAAGTTATAAAGAAGAACTGAAGAAATTAAAAGAGTCAAAACCTAATACAATTTAAGAAATTAATTAATTTTACATTTATACAATATTAATCGAACTTAAAAGTCCCCCTTTTCAAACATCTTCAATTATTTCTTTTCTTTTTTACGTTGAACAATCATTCCAAAAATCATTAACGCCGCACCTATAGAAATCGATGAATCGGCCACATTAAATGCCGGCCAGTGAGCCGTACCAATATACACATCCAGAAAATCCACCACAGCACCAAAACGTATTCGATCGATGAGATTTCCGACAGCACCTGAAAAAATAAGCGTCAAAGATATCACATAGAGTGTATTTTGCAATTTGCTTTTCACGATGTAATAAATGATAAGCAAAATAACCGTCAGAGTAATTCCAGTAAAAAAAATACGGCGAAAAAGTTCGGAAGCATTAGCCAGAAATCCGAAGGCGGCACCGGGATTCATCACATAAACAATATTAAACAAACCATCAATAACTGTAAGTGATTCATGTATAGATAATTTTTGTATAATAACAGTTTTCGTTATTTGATCCAGTACAACTATTGCAACGGCGCCAAGAATAAAGATAATTAAATTTTTTTTCAAACAAATCTCCTTTGAAATATTTTTTCATTCCGATTCCCCTCTTTTGTAGAGAGGGATCAGGGGAGATTTTAAAAAATCCTCCCTACCCCTCCTTTAAAAAAGGAGGGTAATAAATACTTCCTAAAGATTCGGCAGACAGCGAGCGCAAACTGTCGGATGTTCCGTGTTCAAGCCGACAGATTCTTCATATATCCAGCAGCGCTCACATTTACTGCCACGGGCTTTTTCCACACCGACAGCCAAACCCTTTATTTCCTCACTCCTATAAGGGGAAAGAATATCTTTTTCTTCAGCCAATTGTAACTGCGAAACAATCAGTAATGCCCTTAAATCTTCAAGATGTGTGGCAAACAAAGCCCTCATTCTCTCAGGTGCCGCGATGGTAATGCGTGCATCCAGTGAATGACCGATTGTTTTTTCTTTGCGGGCCTGTTCGACAGCCTTGGCAATTTCGTTCTTCGCGTCAATCATCGTCTTCCAGCGTTCGCCAAGCTCCGCATTAGAATATTTGTCGTTGACCTTTGGAAACTGCGTTAAATGAACGCTTTCTTCTTTGTCATTCCAGGAAGGCATCGCTGACCAGACTTCTTCCGCAGTAAAAGTCAAAATCGGGGCGAGCAATCTGGTCATCGCATCCAGAATTATAAACATAGTCGTCTGACCGGAGCGACGTACCATTGATGCGGCTTTGTTTGTATAGAGCCTGTCCTTCAAAACGTCCAGATAAAGAGCGCTCAAATCTACAGTGCAATAATTATAGAGCGTATAGAAAACTACATGGAACTGAAAGCGTTCATAAGCTTCTGTCACACGTTTGATAACTTCCTGCAGGCGATGCAACGCCCATTTGTCCATCTCCATCATCTGCTCGTAGGGAATCGCATCTTGATCCAGATTAAAATCATAGAGGTTACCCAAAATGAAGCGACTGGTATTACGAATCCGGCGATAAGCTTCCATCAGACGTTTGAGAATTTCATCTGAAATTCGTATATCGTCGGTGTAATCTTCCGCCGCCACCCACAGACGCAGAATTTCGGCACCGTATTTGGCAATCGCCTCTTCCGCACCGATGACATTACCGACGGATTTGGACATTTTTTTGCCATCACCGTCCACTACAAATCCGTGTGTGAGAACACTTTTATAAGGCGCGCGTCCGCGTGTACCTACACATTCCAGAAGCGAAGAATGAAACCATCCGCGGTGCTGATCAGAGCCTTCCAGATACATATCGCACGGCGAACTCAAATCAGGACGTTTTTCCAATACAGCCGCATGCGTTACACCGGAATCAAACCAGACATCCAGAATATTCAATTCCTTGGTAAACTCCGTCGAGTGACAATGCGGACAGGTCGTGTGCTTCGGCATCAAATCTTTCGGTTCTTTTTCAAACCAGACATCAGCGCCGTCTTTTTCCATTAAACCAACCAGGTTATCCAGAATTTCTTTGGTCATTATTTCGTTTTTGCATTTGGCACAGTAGAAAACGGTTATCGGCACACCCCATAATCTCTGGCGCGAGATGCACCAGTCAGGACGATTTTCCACCATGCCATAAATACGGTCGCGTCCCCAGGATGGAATCCACTTTACTTCATTTATACAGGCCAGCGCTTTCTTGCGTAGTTCGTTTTTCTCCATAGAGATGAACCACTGCTCTGTGGAACGGAAAATGATTGGTTTTTTGCAGCGCCAGCAATGCGGATAGGAATGCTGCATCGGCACATGACCCAGAAGTGCGCCGGTTTCATCAAGTTTTTTTATGACATTGTCATTGGCATCGAAAACAAACTGTCCGGCAAAATGTTCCACGTCTTCGGTAAATTTTCCGGCATCATCCACCGGCGCGTAATTATCCAAACCGTATTCTAAACCGATTTCATAATCCTCCTGACCATGGCCGGGAGCAATATGCACGGCACCCGTACCGGCTTCCAGTGTTACAAAAGGCGCCAAGATCAGAAGGCTGTTTCTTTTTACCAGTGGATGAACACATTTCTGCCCTTCCAGCACTTCGCCCTTGAATTCATCCAGAATTTCATAATTTCTATTTTTAAAACCGAATGCTTCCAGACAATAATCAAGCATGTCTTTGGCAACGATCAGTACATCGTTATCAATCTTAACGGCCACGTAAATAAAATCAGCTTTGACGGCAATTGCCAGATTGGCGGGAATCGTCCATGGTGTCGTTGTCCAGATGACCATAGAAACTTTCTGACCGGCCAGTCCCGGTAGCACCTTAGAAATATCGGAAACAAAATTAAACTTCACATAAATGGACGGTGTGTGATGATCGGCATACTCCACTTCGGCCTCTGCCAGCGCGGTTTTACAGGTTGCACACCAGTAAACAGGTTTTTTACCCTTATAAACACTGCCGTTAAGATAAAGCTTGCCGAATTCGGCGACAGTTGCCGCCTCGTAAGGATAGGCCATTGTTAGATAAGGATTATCCCATTCGCCAAAAACACCCAGACGCTTGAACTGCTCACGTTGAATGCCGACATATTTTTCCGCGTAAGTGCGGCAGGCGCGGCGTTTTTCCACTTGAGACATCGAAGTTTTTTTTGCACCCAACTCTTTATCGACCTGATGTTCGATAGGCAGACCATGGCAGTCCCAGCCCGGCACATACACACCATCGAAACCGGCCATATTTTTTGATTTAATGACTATATCCTTGATTATTTTATTGAGCGCCGTACCCAGATGAATATTGCCGTTTGCATAGGGAGGACCGTCATGCAAAATATAAGGATTTCTACCCTCTAATACCTGTCTGATTCTTTTATAAATGTCCATTTCTTCCCATTTTTTCAGCATCTCCGGTTCACGTTGCGCCAGATTAGCCTTCATCGGAAAATCGGTCTGGGGAAGATTCAACGTTTGTTTGTAATCCATTTTCTGTTACTCCTTACACCTTAAAAAAAATAGCGGTTTAACCGCGAAAATTGTGCCATTTCTTAAGAAAAGTATACAGGATTTTAAATCAATATGAATGGAATCCTGCTTATTTTAATATAAAAATGCCAAAACCCGGCTAGATTCCGTTGCAGTGCACTATCATATAACTTCGCGACTTTCAAGTGCAATACTGATAATAAATCCATTATTTCTTTCGCAAACAAACACTGTTTGTACTGTAAATACAAACAGGCGCAAGAAAGTCTTGATTAATAATAAAGCCTGTTTTACAAATCAATAAAACAAAAAGAAGAATATATAAAAGATGCCGGACAACGAAAAACAAAAAGTTCAGTTAAGGTACCCCTGCATGTGGGTCTATAAGATCATCGGTCCTAATGCTGATGAAATGCAGCGCGCTGTTGCAGGAATTATTTGTGATCGCACATACAAAATTTCCCATTCACGCAGCAGTACCACAGAAAAATATCACTGTCTTAACGTCGAACTGCTTGTAGAAAGCGAATCTCACCGCACAAAGCTTTATGAAGCCCTGAAATCCCATAAAACCATAAAACTTGTTTTATAGGTATTGCAATAATTGCAACAAAGGACAAGAAGGCCCCTTGCAAAAAGCAAGGGGCCTTCTTGTTGTATTCTAAGCCGCATCGCATTCGCCCGGATACCGAGGCGGCAAGGAGGAGGTTCCCCCGCATTCGCGGGGTAAACTCCGGCTATTAGCAATATCGAATCTATCGTATAGTTAAAAAGCCTCTTATCCAACCGAACAAGAGGCTTTTATCTTTAAGATTCAGACTTCCGTCTCAAGCTAGTTTCTTACATGCCCATTCCGGGGTATCCACCACCCGGAGGCATACCGGGCATTCCACCGCCTGCACCCTTCTCTTCTGGCTTGTCAGCAACCATACACTGCGTGGTGAGGAGCAGTCCGGAAACGCTTGCCGCGTTCTGCAACGCAAAACGGGTAACCTTGGTGGGATCAATAACACCAGCTGAAATCATATCTTCATACTCATCAGTACGGGCATTAAAACCAAAAGCACCCTTCTTTTCCTTTACCTTTTCGACCACGATGCTGCCTTCCATACCGGCATTACAGGCAATCATCTTAATCGGCTCTTCAATGGCTTTCTTCACGATGTTCACACCGATCTGTTCGTCACCGGAAAGTTCCATCTTCGCCAACGCAGGCAGAGCACGTAGATAAGCGACACCACCACCAGGAACTATGCCTTCTTCCACGGCTGCACGGGTGGCATGCAGTGCATCTTCAACGCGCGCTTTCTTTTCTTTCATTTCAGTCTCGGTTGCAGCACCGACTTTGATAACAGCCACGCCACCGACGAGTTTGGCCAATCTTTCCTGAAGTTTTTCTCTATCGTAATCGGAAGTGGTCTCTTCGATCTGTGCGCGGATCTGTTTGACACGGCCTTCCAGATCAGCTTTTTTACCGGCACCATCGATAATGGTTGTATTGTCTTTATCAATGGTAATCTTCTTGGCGCGTCCCAGATCTTCCAATTTCACGTTTTCGAGTTTCCAACCCATATCTTCGGAAATCATCTTTCCGCCGGTTAGAATAGCAATATCTTCTAGCATAGCTTTACGGCGATCGCCAAAACCGGGGGCTTTAACAGCAGCCACATGCAGGGTGCCACGGATCTTGTTCACAACCAAAGTGGCCAATGCTTCGCCTTCAATATCTTCCGCGATGATAAGCAGCGGACGACCCATCTTGGCGATTTGCTCCAAAATGGGAAGAAGGTCTTTCATGCCGCTAATCTTCTTCTCGTAAATAAGAATTAAAACGTCTTCCAGAGCAACCAGCATCTTTTCTGCGTTTGTTACGAAGTAAGGCGACAGATAGCCACGGTCAAACTGCATACCTTCGACGATCTCCAGTTCCGTTTCCAGGCCTTTGGCTTCTTCAACGGTAATAACACCTTCCTTGCCGACTTTATCCATAGCGCCCGCGATAATGGTGCCTATTGTTTCATCATTATTAGCGGAAACTGTTCCGACCTGGGCGATTTCTTTTTGATCTTTGGTGGGTTTGCTCATTTTGCTGAGTTCTTTAACGACAACGTCAACCGCTTTTTCAATGCCGCGTTTGACATCCATGGGGTTGGAACCTGCCGCTACGGCTTTGACACCTTCACGGTAAATGGCCTGAGCCAGAATGGTTGCCGTGGTGGTTCCGTCGCCAGCAACATCGCTTGTCTTGCTGGCGACTTCTTTAACCATCTGCGCACCCATATTCTCAAATTTATCTTCCAATTCTACTTCCTTGGCTACGGTAACACCATCCTTGGTGACTGTTGGTGAACCATAACTTTTATCAATAATGACGTTGCGGCCTTTGGGGCCAAGTGTGACTTTTACAGCATCAGCAAGGGTATTTACGCCCTTGAGAATAGATTTTCTTGCTTCTTCATCATAAAGAAGTATTTTCGCTCCCATTTTATATATTCCTCCTTAAGTAATTTCTTATTTTTCAATAATGCCGAGAATGTCGTCTTCTCTCATAATCAGGTATTCTTCACCATCTATCTTGACTTCGGTGCCGCCGTATTTGCTGAAAAGTACTACATCTCCTTCTTTTACTTCCATCTTAATGGCTTTGCCATCATCAGCTATTTTGCCTTTGCCTACGGCGACAACTTTGCCTTCAATCGGTTTTTCCTTGGCTGTATCGGGAATGATAATACCTCCCTTGGTCTTTTGTTCTTCTTCCAAACGTTTTACAATGATTCTATCCTGTAAAGGTCTGATTTTCATACTTTTTCCTCTCCTTTCTTGATTTTTAAAATGAGTTATGAGTGCTGATTTAACAGGGGTATTTTATGCACCATTTTTCATCTGTCAAGGGTAATGAAGGCATTTATCTTAATTAAAATAAATTTTCCAGCATTTCTTTCAGAAAACCTATCTTACAAATTTCCATTTTCGCTATTTTTACCATCTCGGATGTACTTGTTTTAGGTATAAGGCAACGATTGAAACCAAGGCGCGCCGCTTCTTTAATGCGCACATCCATTTGCGAAACAGCACGAACTTCCCCGGCAAGACCCACTTCCCCCAGAACAATTGTTCGCGCATCAATGGGCTTATCCAGAAAACTGGATGTCATTGCGGCAACAATGCCCAAGTCAACAGCCGGTTCCTCCACCCGGACACCACCGGCAACATTAATAAAGATATCCGAACCGCCCAGATGCAGACCGCAGATTTTATCCAGTACCGCCACCAGCAGCGAAACGCGGTTATAATCAACACCGATGGCCGTTCGCCGCGGTGTACCGAAACTTGTCGAACTGACCAGTGCCTGAATTTCCACCAGAATCGGCCTTGTGCCTTCCAGAGAGGGCACAACGACCGAACCGGCAACATTCTGCGGCCGCTCCGCCAGAAAAAACGTAGAAGGATTAAGAACTTCGATCAACCCCTTATCCCGCATCTCAAAAACACCGATTTCATTGGTGGGACCGAAACGGTTCTTCATTCCCCGAACGATACGGTAAGAATGAGAAGAATCGCCCTCAAAATAAAGCACCGTGTCCACCATATGCTCCAACACTTTGGGACCGGCGATGGATCCGTCTTTGGTTACATGACCGACCAGAAAAACAGGAATGCCATACTTTTTGGAAAAAAGAATCAGACGCGATGATGCCTCGCGCACCTGCCCCACGCTTCCAGGTGCTGACACAAGCTCCGCCGAATAGACCGTTTGAATGGAATCAATAACTACAATGGATGGAGAAATAATTTTAATTTGTTCCAGCATCTTTTCCAGTGAAACTTCGACCAGAACAAACAAATTTTTTGATATCGCTTCTATCCGCTCACTGCGCAACTTTATCTGACTGGCCGATTCTTCCCCTGAAATATACAAAACTTTTAATCCCTTTTCAGCCAAATTATGCATCATTTGCAGCATGAGCGTCGATTTGCCGATGCCCGGTTCTCCCCCGATCAATATGGCAGAACCTGCTACAATACCGCCACCCAGAACACGATCAACTTCCGCAATACCGGTAATGGTGCGCTTGCCTTCCGTGATCGGAATATCCTCAATTGGCAGGGGTTTTCCGTCAAATCTCATCTCCGCGCGGCTATCGGAACCTGACTCAACAATCAGTTCTTCGGCAAAACAATTCCACCCGTTGCAGGAAGGGCATTTCCCCAGCCACTTGGGCGACATGTAACCACAATGCTGACAAAAGAAACCGGTCTTGCTCTTTTTCATTTTGAAATGACCTGTTTAAGTTATTTTTATCATTGGATACATAGTGCGGGTCTCGTGTGACCTTCAGGTTATCAGACCCGCTTGTACAGCGGACATAAATGTTCGCACTACCGCTTCGCACTATAATTTTCATCACCCTTTGTGACGATAACAATCATGTGTGTTTCAAATCTTATTTCTGCCAGAGTGAGAAAACGTAGAAAAGCATATTTCTCTAGCCAATGTCAATAATAATTGGTATCACGTCCATGGCAATCAGTTGGCAGGAAAATAATTTCTTTTTTTCCTAAATAATAAGTTGATCATTGTCCATTTTTTATCTCAATCTTCTTGACACATGGGAAATCATTTCTTAGGGTGCCAATAACTAAAACAAGTTCTTATCAATAAGCAATTCAATTTCAATAAGGAAAAAGGTAGGGATACAATATGGCATTTATAATTGATATTGTAAAACTTAAGCCTCCCTTTGCAAAAAAAAATAAAGACAAATCGGATCATTTATCCGAACAACCGATGAAATTAACGGTTATATGCGTGAAATGGGGAAATAAATTTTCCGCCGAATATGTAAATGTACTTTATAACATGGTAACCCGCAATTTATCAATTCCTCATAGATTCGTATGCCTTACAGATAATACTGAAGGCCTGGCCGCAGGGATAGAAACCAAAAAACTGCAGCTTGAATTCGAATACTGCTGGACAAAACTGGAGCTGTTCAAAGACGGTAATTTTGCGGAAGACGAATTGTGTTTATATTTGGACCTGGACGTAGTGATAACGGGAAATATAGACGATCTCATAACCTTTAAGACAGAAGAAAAATTCATAGGCTTATATGACTGGTACAGCACCAGAAATCCATTCTTCAACTCTTCGGTCATGCGATTCTATGGGAACAGCGCGACAAAAATAATAAATTCTTTAATCGAAAAAATTGAAAATGGGCGGGCAAGATGGGATAGAGAGTTTGATGGGTACTTGGGATCGCTGGATAAGATTGTACTATGGGATGGAAATACAAGATATGGAAGCGATCAGGAATGGATATCAAGAATTGTTTATACTAAAAAAGAACTTAAGAAACACCGTTTTCCCGACCGGTGGATATTAAGTTACAAAAAACACGGTAGGGAAAGGCTGCCCAAAGGATGCAAGATTATGGTCTTTCATGGTTTCCCAAAACCACATGAAACAGATAACGATTATGTGAAAGAACATTGGAGATGACCGACACGAAAATCAGGGTTATTTTTAAAATATAATTTTTTTGTGTGTAACAAAAAAACCGGAGACACTATTCTGGTTTTTCAATAATAAACTGATCTATTTCGCTTTCCCATTTGCCGACAGATAATAAATCAACTTTCTTCTTGATTATTGTACGATACTAAAATAAATAACTTAAATAATTATTTTATTTAAATGCCCTATTCCATTTGCCGATGCTCAGGGATAATTCACTCTATGATTTTCCCTGCGCTACGTTTGTGAAAATCCAGGATTCATTATGGAAGAAAATAAAGAAACAGATCAAAGAATTACTAATCCGGCCGATTCTTTGCCGGAAATTTCCATGGAACAACTTTCACCTGAAATGCGCGAAGCCTGCAATCATGCCGGCTGGAAAACCTTAACCCCTGTACAGTCCAAATCAATTCCTTATTTTCTGGCAGGACGCGATATGATGGTGCAGTCCCGCACAGGCAGCGGCAAAACCGGAGCTTACATCCTGCCGATTATTCAAAAAATCAACCCTCAGGAGAATAACGCACAGGCTCTTGTCCTTGTTCCCACCCGCGAACTTGCCCTCCAAGTATCCAAAGAATCACAGATTTTAACACAGGGAACGACAATAAGAACAGCTGTTGTATATGGAGGCGTAGGATACAATGCGCAATTGGAAGCATTTCGCGGCGGGGCTCAAATTGTGATCGGTACGCCGGGACGTATTCTGGATCATCTTTTTAAAAATACACTGTCGCTGAATTATTTGAAAATACTGATTTTTGATGAAGCTGATCGTATGTTATCGATGGGTTTCTATCCCGACATGGTAAAAATTATTAAATATATACCTTCCGGCAGAATATTAAGCGGCATGTTTTCCGCGACTTTCCCGCCGCAGGTTATTCGCCTGGCCGATCAATTTCTGCATCAATCACAATTATTAAGTTTAAGCGGTAATCAGGTTCATATCGCCGAAATAGAGCATATTTGTTATGTTGTACCCGGAATGCGCAAAGAACGTTCATTGGTACGCATAATTGAAATTGAAAATCCTTCTTCGGCCATTATTTTCTGTAATACCAAGGACAATGTTCATTATCTTTCAGTTGTGCTTAAGCGTTTCGGATATGATGCCGACGAGCTCAGTTCCGATCTGTCACAAAGCATGCGGGAAAAGGTTATGGCACGTATACGGCGGGGCGCTCTGCGTTTTTTGGTAGCAACTGATGTTGCCGCGCGGGGAATAGACATTCCCGAACTTTCCCACGTCATTCAATATGAACCTCCGGAAGATCCCGAAGCCTATATTCATCGTGCCGGACGCACGGGAAGAATGGGTTCCAGCGGCGTAGCAATTTCACTGGTTGCCGAAATGGAAAAATTTAAATTGCAAAGTATTGCCCGCCATTACAACATTCAAATGGAAGAACGCCCTCTGCCTTCAGATGAAGAACTGGAAAGAACAGTAGCTCAAAGAATAACGGCGCTTCTGGAAGCGCGTTTGCGCTCCCGCGATAATCTCCAAATCGAACGCATGAAACGTTTTTTACCGCTGGCTCGCAACCTTGCCCAATCGGAAGAGGAACTGGAACTGATTACAATGCTGCTAGATGATTATTATCAGCAATCTCTGCACGCACCACCTGCACCAGTCGTTAGTTCAGATCAGGGAGATAATTCCAGACAAAAGAAAAAAAACAGGAAACCCCGATCAAGAAATAAAAACAGAGCAAAAACCGAAGAAAGCCGGCAATAATTATCAAAAGCAGATTTTTTCATAGATGCATTACGTGAATATCAGTCATTATTAAATTGTCAATTAGACTTCTTCCATTTTCTCTTTTAATTTTAATGACTTGCATATCACGGTAATTCATACGACAACTCTTTCTCTGTAAAAAAACAATCTAAATTTTCTTGAGTAAAGGTTTCAATACTGATATGAGTAATAAGTTTAAAAATTTATTTTTAAGGATATTTAGTATGCAAAATCCCAATTTTAGTTCCGGTCCCTGCAGCAAGAGGCCAGCGTGGAATATCGACGCGCTGAAGAGCGCGCCGGTCGGTCGCTCGCACCGTTCCGCCCTGGGAAAAGAAAGAATCGTCAAAGCTATTAACGATACACGAAAAATCTTAAAAATTCCGGCAGATTACCTTGTAGGCATTCTTCCGGCTTCAGATACCGGCGCTTTCGAATGCGCTATGTGGTCACTTTTAGGTCCCAAACCTGTTACTGTGTTGGTTTGGGAAAGTTTTTCCAACGGCTGGGCAATGGACGTCGCCAAACAACTCAAGCTTAATCCGACTATTCTTAAAGCCGACTACGGCAAAATTCCTGACTTAAGCAAAGTTGACTGGAAGAGCGACGTTGTTTTTGTCGCTAACGGCACAACCAGCGGTGCAAGGATTCCCGACTGGAACTGGATTCCTGCCAACCGCGAAGGGTTATCAATTTGCGACGCTACCAGCTATGCATTTGCCAATGAAATCGATTGGAGCAAGGTCGATGTTCTGACCTTCTCTTGGCAGAAGTGCCTGGGCGGAGAAGCAGCACACGGGATGTTGATTCTTAGCCCTAAAGCCATTGTTCGTATCGAATCCTACGATCCGCCATGGCCTATGCCCAAGATTTTCCGTCTTAAAAAAGGTGACAAAATAAACAAGGCAATATTTGACGGTGATGTTATCAATACTCCTTCCATGATCTGTGTGGAGGACTATATTGATGCACTAGAATGGGCAGACAAACTTGGTCTCGATGGTCTGATTAAGAAAAGCATGGCTAATCTGACAGTTATCGCCGACTGGGTTGCCCAAACCGATTGGATCGAATTTCTGGCTGAAGATCCTAGAATTCGTTCCAATACTTCCGTTTGCCTAAATGTTACTCATCCCAAAGTAGCAACATTGGGCAACGATGAAAAGAGCAAGTTCCTCAAAAACATAGCTTCTGATTTAAGCAAGAAAAACATCGCTCACGATATAAATTCTTATAAAGAAGCTCCCGCCGGATACCGTTTCTGGTGCGGTCCGACAATCGGGGAAGAGGATTTAAAAACGGCGCTTGCCGAATTGGAAAAGGTTTTTAACGAAAAAGTAAAAAACCTCTAAACCCAAACAACTATAGGAAAAATAAATCATGGCTAATGTAGCGGTAATAGGTACTCAGTGGGGCGATGAGGGCAAAGGAAAAATTGTTGATCTTTATACTGAAAAATCAGACATTGTCGCCCGGTTTCAAGGTGGGAATAATGCCGGCCATACTCTGGTCGTCAAGGGCAAAAAAACAATCCTGCATCTGATTCCTTCGGGAATCCTGCATGATAATAAAATCTGCATCATCGGTAACGGTGTCGTATTCGATCCTGCCGTTTTTCTTCAGGAAATAGAAGAATTACAAAAGGGTAATCTTTTACCACCCAACACCAAGCTTTTCATAAGCGAGAAAGCTCATTTGATTATGCCTTATCATCGAAGCATCGATCAGGCCAGAGAAGCCAGAACCTCCGGCAAAAAAATCGGCACGACAGGCAGGGGAATCGGTCCGGCTTATGAAGACAAGGTCTCCCGCAGGGGAATCCGCGTGGGTGACCTATATGAAGAAGATTTGTTCCGCGAAAAGCTGCAGCAGAATCTGGAAGAAAAAAATTTTCTGTTGACTAATTTTTTCAAAGAAAAACCTTTAGATGAGAAAGACATCGCCAACCAGTACCTAGATTACGCGCAAAAGATTAAACCTTACGTAACGGACACTTCTCTTATTCTCGATCGCGAAATCAAACAGGGCAAAAAAGTTCTTTTTGAAGGAGCACAGGGTTCACATCTCGATATCGATCACGGAACATATCCTTACGTTACTTCATCTAATACCGTTTCAGCCAATGCTTCCTGTGGCAGCGGGATAGGACCTCACACAATCAATAAAGTGATTGGAATATGCAAAGCCTACACAACCCGCGTCGGAGAAGGTCCTTTCCCCACGGAGTTAAAAGACGATATTGGAAATCACATGCAGCAGGCTGGGCAGGAATTCGGTGCTACAACCGGCAGAAAACGCCGTTGCGGCTGGCTAGACATGGTTTTAGTACGACAATCTGTCAGAGTATCCGGTATCAATATGCTGGCCATTACCAAACTTGATGTTTTGACCGGTTTGGAGAAAGTTAAAATCTGTGTTGGTTATAAATCTACAAATGGCAATTTTACTAACGCTGCACCGGCCAGCATAAAAGCTCTTTCGGAATGTCAGCCGGTTTATGAGGAATTCGACGGCTGGAAGGAAGATATTCGTTATGCACGGGAAATGAGCGAACTTCCGGCTAATACCCGAAAGTTTTTGAAGAGACTGGAAGAACTTGCAGAGGCTAAAATAATTTTAGTATCCGTAGGACCGGGAAGGGAAGAAACCATTGTCTTGGAAGATCCCTTCTTAAATAAGTAGATAAAAAAAGTAAAATTGTAGTTTCTGCTTGACACACACAAAAGTTGTTGTTATGAGGTCAGGCCTTTAAAATACGAATCAACCGGGCTGTTAGCTCAGTGGTAGAGCAGTGGACTTTTAATCCATTGGCCGCGGGTTCAAGTCCCGCACGGCCCACCATTTTTAAAAAGGGTTTTCGCTATTTATATCGAAAGCCCTTTTTTCTTTTCCAGAATGGGCGAATTGTACCCATACCTGTATCATTTGAAATTGAAGATAGGATTCCTGGGTTTGACTGACCGGCTTATCCCCGGATTATGTATTGTTAGGTTGAACCACCTTTCATAACTTTAAATTTCTTTCCGGTTGCAACAAACTTCTCAATTTTTAATTTCTTAAGTCCATCTTCTTTGGCCCTCAATAATTTTTCGTAGAACTTTATTGCTTCATTGTCCTGTTTGACAAATCCCTCAATGACATTAATATTGGACTCCGAAAGCTTGTTGTCTCTAAAGTAATTTAATATATATTTTTTTCTTTTGAGAGATTTCTTGTATTGTTTTATCAAATCCTTATTGATCTTGATTCTTGCCTCATAATCGGCAATCAAAGATTCAATATGCTCTAATTTATTAAACATCATTGCTCAACCTTTTTCTTCTTTGAGCATTTCTATCACATTGAAATTTGCGGCACACCTATTCTCAGTCTATTGTTATATTATAACAGCTTGCTGAAAAACTATTTTGACCGTCTTTCGTTAAATCAACGACTCATGAAATTGCTTCGTCGCTTACGGTTCGCAATGACCTGATTCGGGATTTTTTCAGCAGCCTAATAGAGCATACATCTAAATTATGCTGTACTGCAATTAAATAATATCCCCCGTGCAATCTTCAACTTAAAATCTTGATAGTTATTCACGTCTGACATCAGACCAAGATTTCCTTGACACACGTAAATGCCCATTTTATATTTCACCTCGCAAAATAGTTCGAAACAGGTATTCTATATCATTAGGATACTCTCTAATAAATAAGCATGGAAAGGAATAAGAGGTATTTTATGTATCGGATTGATTTGTTAAACAAGATTTCGAAAAAGGGATTGAACCTTTTTACCGAGAAGTATGAATATCGTGCTGATATTCCAGATCCCGACGGAATCTTGGTAAGAAGCAAGGAAATGAAAGAGATGACTCTGCCGTCTTCTCTAAAAGCAATTGCCCGTGCCGGCGCCGGCGTCAACAATATTCCAATCGACAAATGCTCGGAAAAAGGCATCGTCGTATTCAATACCCCGGGAGCCAACGCCAACGGCGTGAAGGAACTGGTGATTTTGGGCATGTTGCTGGCATCCCGCAAAGTAGTCGAAGGAATCGTTTGGACCAAAACTCTGGTGGGTGAAGGCGACAAAGTACCGGATATGATAGAAAAAGGGAAATCCAAGTTCGGCGGAAACGAAATCCTGGGCAAGAAACTGGGAGTAGTAGGTCTGGGAGCTATCGGTACCATGGTGGCCAATACTGCCGAATCTCTGGGCATGGAAGTAATGGGATACGATCCTTTCCTGTCCATTGAGGCGGCATGGAGACTGTCCCACAATACCAAGAAGGCGCCAAGTTTGGACAAACTATTGTCCGAGTGCGATTTCATCACGCTGCATGTACCCCAAAACAAGGACACCAAAGGATTCATCAATACTGATAAATTCGGCATCATGAAAAAGGGCGTGGTATTACTGAATTTCGCCAGGGGGGGGCTCGTAGATACTCCGTCCCTGAAGAAGGCCATTGTCGATGGTATCGTAAGCTGCTATGTAACTGACTTCCCGGATGAAGAAATAATCAAGACAGACAAGGTCATAGCCATCCCGCACCTGGGTGCATCTACCGAGGAATCCGAGGAAAACTGCGCCATTATGGCTGCCATGCAGCTTATTGATTTCCTGGAAAACGGGAACATTAAAAACTCTGTCAATTTCCCTGAATGCAACTTGGAGAGGTCAGGCAAGGCCAGGCTCACAATTTCGAATAAGAATGAACCCGGCATGATTGAAAAGATTACTCACCTACTTGCGGATAACAAGATCAACATAGAGGACATGATCAACAAAAGTAAAGGCAATATAGCTTATAATATCTTGGAACTGGAAGGCGATATTAATGCCGGCCTGATAAAGAAAATCCAGTCTATCGAGGGAATCGTGGCTGTCAGATTGCTTTAAGAAAACATCTGGTACATTTTGTATAAACAAAAAAGGCGGATCGTCAGAATCCGCCTTTTTCCTAATGGTTTAAATTTTAGTTAACATCTGCAACCGCTTCATGTTGCATTTGCTATGTAAAATTTATATTCTTTAACCTCCCGGGTGATGCAACAACTACTTTCTATTAGAAGCGGTTCCTTATTCAGACAACTAAGCTTTAGTATTTTGGTAAAACCTTGTTCTACTTAAAGCAACCTCACCCAAATTGGACACATCTAATCGAAATTTTGATTTTTCAGTACAAAACTTCTTAGTTATAATAATTTTATTATATCATTTTTAAAAAATCAAGAAAAAAATCAATATATGGTAGTTATTTTTTTTACCACCACAACAAGTAGTATATAATAAAATTATATGCCTGCTCTCTGGTGTCAGGCTGATTATTACAAAATACGGGTAAATTCGTTTTCTTTTTTTGACTCCGGCAACCTTATTAATGTATGATTTCCTTTCTAAATCAATGATGATATCGCGGCGGCTAGGAGGAGGCGACGAGGCGTATTGTACATACGTTGAGGACCCGGCATACACCGGGAGAGACTGTGCCCACAAAGATAGCGCTTGATTTAGAAATGGAATAAGAATCAAGTTTTTACTGCCTTTACTAAATCCCGGCAGTTTTTAGAGAGGTTATCATGGATGAAAAGATAAAAAGCGCTATACTGAAACAAGTTGAAAATGAACCCTTCTGCAAAAAATTCGGTTTGAAATTAAAAGATATCCGGGAAGGATATGCAAAAGTGGAAATGCTCTTCACTCAGGATATGGAAAACATGTTCGGCATGGCGCACGGCGGCGCGATTTTTTCGTTGATTGACGCCGCATTTGAAGTCGCGTCCAATTCTCACGGCACAATGGCGGTTGCCCTCAATATGAACATCAATTATCTTGCCTCACCGGAAAAGGGATCCTTGCTTACCGCCGAAGCTAAAGAAATTAACAGAACAAAAAAAACTGCCGCCTATGACATTCGCGCCACCGATAATACTGATAAACTTCTGGCCTCCTGTCAGGCACTGGTGTACAGATTGGATAAACCGCTGCCGTTTTTGTAAACAACAAATTACTTATACAAAAGATACATAAAAAAGGCACGGCCTTTTCTGACCCTGCCCTTTTTGTGTACTAATGTAGTGTTTCATTAATGGCTTCACAATGTTGTTATTTCGAGTCCGTCCAGGTGGACGAGAAATCTTAGTAATTTTAAAATACTGAAAGATATCTCCCTTCGGTCGATATGACAACTAAACTATCTTTCCGCTAGATTTTATTATCTCATACCCAGAAGTTTTCTTGCCACAACTACTCGCTGAATTTCGTTGGTTCCTTCGTAAATCTGGCAGATTTTCGCATCACGCATGTGACGTTCTGCCGGATATTCCTTTACATATCCGTAGCCGCCGAAAATCTGCACGCACTCGATTGCCGCTTTCATTGCCACATCAGAGGCGTAGTACTTGGACATAGCCGATTGCATTTCAAAATCCTTACCATTGTCTTCCAGCCATGCGGCACGCAAAAGCAGCAGTTCCGCCGCGTCCAGTTCGGTAGCCATATCCGCCAGCTTGAACTGAATGGCCTGATTAGAAGAAATAGGTTTGCCAAATTGAATACGTTCTTTGGAATAGGCAACGGCATCTTCCAGACAGGCGCGACCGATACCGCAGGCCTGCGCGCCAATGCCGATGCGTCCGGCATTCAAACCGGCCATCATCTGCTGAAAGCCCTGCCCTTCTTTACCCAACAAATTGGCCGCTGGAACTTCCGCGTCTTCAAAAACCAGTTCGGACGTGCCTGATGCAAGAATACCGAGTTTCTCTTCAATCTTTCCAACTTTGAAGCCCGGTGTTTCCTTTAAATCGACTATCAAATTGATTACGCCCTTGTAACCCTTGGAGATATCAGTGGTTGCTGCCAGAACGCAGTAGCGCGCGACAGGACCATTGGTAATAAACGTTTTAGTTCCGTTAACGATATATTTGTCGCCTTTAAGCTCCGCCTTGCAGCGCAACGCCGCCGCATCCGAACCGGCTCCGGCTTCGGTGAGTCCATAACAGCCTTCCACCTGACCGCTGGCGACAGGCGCCAGGAATTTCAGTTTCTGTTCATGAGTACCGAAAGTCTTGACCGGATGTCCATAGAGTGTATTGTTGACCGACACGATAACGCCGCAACTGGCACAGGCCTTGGAAATTTCGATCATGGCCAATACGTAAGTTACATTATCCATGCCCGCTCCGCCGTATTCGGTGGAAACGGCCACGCCCATGATGCCCATCTCGCCCAACTTCCGGCAAATTTCCTCGGGATGGCGATGTGTATGATCCAACTCCGCTGCAATCGGTTTAATTTCCGTTTCGGCAAACTTCCGTACCATGTCCCGAACCATCAATTGTTCTTCAGTAGGTGCAAAATTCATTTATCTTCTCCTCGCATTATATTTTTTTGCAGAATAACTGCGTTTTTTTCAATATTGATGTACCGTTCAAAAAAAACAGAATTTATGACTATCAGTCTTTATCTAAATCGACGGCAACTGTCAAACTGATATTTTAATTTAAAGAAGATTATATTGAATTTTTCGCTCTGACTGGCCGCGGATGAGTTTTTCCACCGAAGTAGCGGATATAATGAAGTATCCATTGACAATAGGTCTGCTCTGTGCGATAGGAATAATAGTGAAACCGGATTACCTCATGAACCTGATCCATTAATTTGAGTTTCGGATTGGGGTGGAACTTCGGTTTATTTTCAAGATTCATATTTAAAGCAGCAAAATAAATTTTAATACTGATTAGTCAACTTTCGCCAAAGGTGGGACTCATGGCGAATGGTTTTATGCCCGCTATTGTCCATGTTTACCCTTTAATATCGTAATAAGTGGAAAATCTTTCCATCTATATGGGTTAATATGACGGAACATATTCCACTTATTGCACTGTTATTTATTTATCAAAACTACCATTTATCTTTCTGTTTTTCAGTTCAGCAATTTTTCCTTTGTTCCAGCCGGAAGTTTTGCTGAAATATTTTGTGAGACGGGCGATGCCTTCCATTTCAGTCGATCCGCAATGAATACATTTTTCATGCAATCCTCTGGCGGTTTTTTCACAGGAAAGGCAGAATGTAAATTCCGGATTAAAATCGATTTGGCTGTTGACGGATTCGTAAAAAACTCTGCGAATGAATTGACTTAGATTTTCCTTTCCCGGATTCAAACTTCCCAACTGGATATGCGTAAAGACTTCTCCTTCCAGATATTTATGGAAAAGGCCTTCCTGAATTACTCTTTGCAAAGGCATAACGTCTGCAGCAATATTAAGATATGTTGAATTCGTATAATAAACCGCCCCCTCGGCAATATCACCTTTAACATAACGTCCGGCAGTAGGAGAAAAATATCTCAAATCGAGACGGGCAAAACGATATGTTGTAGTTTCTGCCAGCGACTGCCCCAGAACAAATTTCATGTTGAGGTCTTTGCTTAAACGCTGTATTTCCTTCTTTATGAATTCAACGACTTTCAAACCAAACGCAAGAGCATCCGGCGATTGATGCATTTCCTTTCCCACTTGGATTTGCGCCAGTTCATTTAAACCTGCAACGCCGATAACATAGCTGGCCATTTTCATTCTTAAAAAGGGAAATCCGTCGTGGTTCATGGCCAGCGCTGCCAGAGGTCCATCTTCAGCATAAGAAAGAAGTTTTTCCATAAAATCTTTCTTCTGAACGTGAGCTTTTGCCGCTTTCTCTATAAATTCACTCAGCAACGTGAATAATTTCTTTTCATCACCTTCGGCCTTGTAACCAAGTCTCGGCAAATTCAGCGTCACGCTTTGAATGGCGGCCCGGCGCTGAATCCAAGGCTTATCCAGTTCTTCATCACTGAAATCTGATACAGGCGCATTTTTTTCTCTGTCAAAAACAAAGCAGGTATTCCCCTTCTGACCGGCTACATCGCAGGCGTAAAGCAGAAAATCCTGAGCTTCTTTATCTTTCCAGATATTTTCCGTGATATGCAGAAGAGGACGCGGCAGAATAAACGGTTTACCTTTTGCATCACCTTTCTCAAACACTTCCAGTATCGCACGGGCAAAGCGCTGGGCATCGCTAGCATAAGCACTGTAAGGTTTTCCTGTTTTTTTACCTTCCGGGCCTATTGCGGGAAGGTTTGCCCAATAAGGAGGCATTTCATAATATATGTGTATGTCTGTATAGAGAGCCTGCCCGCCGCGCGTTGCAGAGAGCTGCGAAAATTCATAGACCAGCATTTGCGCAAATTGCTTTACTTCCCTGTCTGTCATGGAAGTCAGATAAGGCGCAAAAGAAATATTAACCGCATCCCAGCCGATTGTGCTGGCAAAATGTCCCTGCAGAACCGCGCTGAAACGCACCATGTGCGCCAGAAGAACTTCAGCGTATTTTGCGGGATTGGCGGAATTTATAGCGTGTGGTAAGTTCAAACCGTTTATTTTCAAATATTCCAGCGACTGACAGCAGCTGTAAGGACGATCAATGTAACCCAGCGCATGAATGTGAATATCTCCGGCAACGTGCGCCTCGCCGATTTCGGTTGAGAAAACATCATAAAGGGAAAGCTCTCTTTTGATGCCCTCGGCAAATATCAGATTTGTGCCTTCGGGAGAATGAGGAATATTGGCATCCTGTTTGTTCTGGTGCAGAATCAATCGCCGCACATCGTAAAGAGGGAAACCCAAACGGCCATGCAATCTGCGCTCCTTCTCCAATCCCATTTCAATCAATCTAACATTAACCAGTTCCCGAATCAGTGCTGTAGACAGTACACTGATTCCCGAAGAAATAATCTGCTTTTCCACCTCTTTGGATATTTCCGCGGCCACCTGATAATCGATGTCCGCTTCACGCATTAAAGCGTCCACAATTCGCTGGCGGTTCCAGAGAGTAATTTCTTCTCCCGAAGTGCGGACAAAAAGTGTCAAATCTGTAGTTTCAGGATTTTCAGTCATATCAAATATTCGTCGGTATTGACCTTTCGGAACTTCCCAGAACCTTTTCTGCGGCAGCGGATAATTCTCCGTCATAATCGTGATTCAGAGAAAAAACTCTGAAGTGCATGACTCGTGCCGGGATAAAGCGGTAAATATCCAGAAGCGGTTCCGGCGATGTTTTTTGAGTAACCGGATTGAAAATATTTATTCTTTTTTCCCTTTCGGTTATGGGATTGAGCGGACGCGGATCCTGTGTGGCCAGATCAACCTTAAATTTCAGATCTTGCAGCTTTTTCGGCAAATATCTTCTTGTTTTTGCCTCATATTCCTCTGCCTTGGCAAATCCCACACCACGTTGTATCTGGTCCAGTGAAATTTCGGTAACAAAGGACATCTTCCATTTTACTTCCCGGTCATGAATTTTTTTCCATTCTGCGGCAAGCCTTCTTTTTTTCTTGTCCTGTGATTCCTGCCAGTTCTGTACATGATTAAATAAAGCCCATTCATCACACTTCAGATAACTATCAAGATTATCGAGCGGGTTACCGGGAAAAATCAGATTCATTGTGTCGTGGAAGAATTCCTGAAGGTGCATATCCAGCCCGCGCGTGGTACGGTGGAAATAAACATTCGTATACAAATTAAGGCGGGCGTTTAAGAATCTCGCCAGTGCGGAAATGCCCGACTGATGAAGAGTCAATCCTTCCTTCGTAAAAAAAGTATAGTAGCGCAGACGCTGAATATCCACCATATCCAGAGAAAAACCGGTCATATAGGCATCGCGTTGAACATAATCGAGATTATCCACGGTATAAACACCGGAAAATAATTGTCTGAGCATTTGCAACCAGCGCGGCTGTTTGCTTTCCTCTCCTTCTTTGGGCATTTTAATCAGAAAAGCAACTTTCTGAGCGTCCATTTCCTCGCCGCGTGTAAAATGACCGGAAGGACTTCTCTTAATGCGGGCTAAGTCGATACCCAATTTTCGCTCAATAATATTTTGTCCCACTGTTTCATGTGTTAAATCCCAATCACTCAAAAAATTATCATCAAAGAAATGTCCATAAGGGCCGTGGCCAACATCGTGTAGTAAACCGGCAAGTCTCATCAGTTCTTCAACATAATTGCAGGAAGGTACATCTTTGCAGACAAATGCCAGACTCGGATAAATGCTTTTGGCGAATTCTCCGGCCATGTGCATGGTACCCAGAGAATGCTGAAAGCGTGAATGCTCCGCCGCCGGATAAACCCAACGCGCACTTTGCAGCTGATAAATCCGCCTCAGTCTCTGCATCCAGGGAGAATCAATTATAGTTTGTTCCGTTATTTCTTTAGCCGTCTTATTTTCCGGTACCGTAAACAGAATATATTGATGAATGGGATCGGCAATCAGCGCCATTCCATTATAAATATTCTGATTGACAGAGTTGATCTTTTTCATGTCGAATTGTGTATAATATGCCGCACAAAAAATCAATTTTAATCATTCATACCAATTCGCTTCCTTTGGCTAACTTTGTTGGCAACGAAGCCCGGCGTATGCCGGGTCGTCTCGGCACCTGCAATCCTAATGGCATATTTATACTTGACTATTAATTGCCGGCAATTTATTATTTTCACGTATTTAAACCAGTAATCAGCACACTGTCAGGGGGGAATTTTAATATGGGAATGGACAATATAATTTTCCTGGAAGTTATCGAATGGTTTGATGAATCAGGCAAAGAAATTGTACACAGAATTCCTCAGAAGGGTTCAGGAGAAATAAAATTCGGCGCACAGCTGACGGTTCGGGAAAGCCAGTGCGCTGTTTTTTTCTATAACGGTAAGGCTTATGATGCTTTCGGCCCTGGCCGTCATACTCTAAAAACAGCCAATATTCCACTTTTGACCAAGGTAATTGCCATTCCCTGGGGAATGACCAGCCCCCTGCGAGCAGAAGTTTACTTTGTTAACATGAAAGTTTTTACAGATTTAAAATGGGGTACGCGCGATCCGGTTGCTTTTCGTGACAAGGAGCTCGGACTGATTCGTCTGCGCGCTTTCGGTGTTTTTAACATCCGCGTTATCCAGCCGCTTCTGCTGATCAATTCGCTTGTAGGAACACAAGGAATTTTCAGCACCGAAGAAATAGAAGAATATCTGAATCGTGTTATCGTATCGCGTTTTAACGATTATATGGGCGAAAAAGTAGACACTATCTTCAATCTGCCGGGCAAGTATAATGATTTTTCCGAAGGTCTGAAAAAGACTCTACAGATTGACTTAAGCAAGTTCGGTCTGGCACTGACCGATTTGTATATCAACTCCATCACCCCTCCTCCGGAAGTTCAAAAAGCCATTGACGATAAAAGCCGTCTGGGTATTTTTGATGACCTTAACAAGCTTCTGAAAATGAAAACGGCAATGGCGGTCGAAACTGCATCGCAGACGCAATCAGCAGAGGGAGCGGGACTGGGAATGGGCTTGGGTTTTATGATTCCCGGAATGCTTGCCGAAGCCTTCAAAAGTGTTTCTCCCGCAACAACTGTTCCTGAAGTTTTTGTTTGTCCTGATTGCAAACAAGCAATCCCCAAAGAATCACGTTTCTGTCCCGCCTGCGGGCACCAGTTGTTAATCATAAACAAGTGTGCGCATTGCGGAAAAAATTTACCGGTTAACGCCAATTTCTGCGTCAATTGCGGCAAGGCAGTGACAGTTAAGCCTTCCGTCAAGAAATGCTCCAAGTGCGGCTTTGAAAATTTACCGGAATCCATTTATTGCAATAAGTGCGGTGAACGGCTCTAACTTCCAGATTGAACAACAATGTCCTCAGTGTGGAGCGCCGATAATTCTCGACGAAGCCGATCGTATTCTTGCGTGTAAATTCTGCCGCACCCGTGTCTACCTTACAGCGGAAGATTTTTTCCGTTTTTATATTCCTCCTGCGGGAGGAACTTCCGAAACCATCTATTTCATTCCTTACTGGCGCATTAAAGGTCTTTCTTTCGCAATTCAGGAAAAAGATATCGTGGTAGATCATCAAGGTTCTTTATTCTCGTACGGTCTTTCATCTACAATAAAATCAGTAGATATTTCCCACAAGTTTTTTGACATAAATACTTTATCCTTAGATTCCGATTTGCTTCCGCATTCTTTGGGATTACGGCCTCAGGCGATGAAATTAAAATTTGTGGGAAGCAACAAGCATGAAGGCAAATTTCTCAAGTTTCCTTCAAAGTCGAGTGAAACAATAATAAACGCTTATCAGAAACGCACTGACGGTATTTATAAAGCAATATTCATAGGTGAAACTACAAGTGTAATTTATACTCCGGTATACTGTGCCAATAATCGCGTCTACGATGCAATTCTGAAAAGACCGCTTGAACTAATGCAAAGAGACATGGAAGTAGAGCAGGCTCTTATCTCTACTGATGATGAAAAATGGCACGTGGAATTTCTTCCCCTGCTTTGTCCTGATTGCGGAGCAGATCTGCCGGGAGAAAAAGACGCTTTGATAGTATTTTGTGATAATTGTCGCGCTGCCTGGAATCCTTCTGGTAAAAAATTCAGCAGGGTTAAATATTCAGTCTGGCGAGAAACGAAAGACGACATTACTTACCTCCCCTTCTGGCAATTGAAAGTGAAAGTCAGTGGCATTAAACTGGAAACTTACGCCGATTTAATCAAAGTGGCCAACCTGCCCAAATCTCCAAGTGAGGTTTGGGCACAGACTCCCTTTTACTTTTTCGTTCCGGCGTTCAAACTTAATCCGTCTTTATTTTTGCGCTGGTGCAGACAATTAACTGTAACACCTCTACCCGAAAATTTAACCGCGGATTTTCCGGTAAAGAAAATTTATCAAGTCACTCTTCCTGCAAACGAAGCAATGGAAAGTTCTCTTCTTACTCTGGCAAGCTTAATAGCTGACAAAAGAAATCTTGCCGATTTGTTGTCTTCACTTAATTTTACTTTGGAAGATTCTTCTCTTGTCCTTCATCCTTTCAGGGTCAGCGCCGGAGAATTAATTCACACAAAGCTTGGCTTCCCTATGTATATAAACGCGCTGGAGATGGGATCATATATATAAGCATCAATTTGGCAAAAATGGCCGTCAATCAAATTATCTTGACATACAAAAAAGTCACTCATATACTTACAAGTTAAAAAGATGAATTTTGTATCTGACAGGTCAATGCTGACATGCATTTATTGGAGACTCATTTACCGTAAAGGATGCAATCGTGAAAGCTGCCGAATTAAACACCTTACAACAATTACTGAATGACCGTGGCTGGCACCTGCGTTTCAATGAGGAACTGGAACGCGAATTCCAGCTGGATTATGCACACCGCTATTACGCACATATGCAAGTGGCGGGGATTATGGGAGTGATTGCCTTCATGGCCTGCGGCATATTAGACCTGATTTGGATGCGCGAAATGGCTGGCAGAACGTGGTTGATAAGGATGATTGCAGGAGTGCCCATGTGGGGTCCTTTAGTGCTCAGTTTCTGGGGAAAATTCAGACAAAAAATCGGCGAACGTTACATGCAGCTTATTATCTGCATCTTTGCCACAAGTGCAGTAGGCGGTCTTATCGCAATTTCTCTTAATTCAACCGAACCGTATAATTACTATTACTACAACGCTGTTACCGTAGCGATAGTAATAGTATTTGTGCTGTCGCGCATACAGTTCAAATGGGGGATAGTCTCCGCAATTATTATGTGGTTATCCCTCAATGTAGGACTGATCGCTTTTGGTCCGGAAAGTAATAAACTGGCCATTATAATTATCACAAATTACGTTTTTATTGGCTCTGCCGTCAGTGCTCTGATCGGCACTTTCCTGATAGAGCGCAGTTTGCGACAGAATTATCTGCAATCGCGCATGCTTTCCCTTGAGAATCGCGACCTTGAGGAATCGAACCTGAAACTGCAATATCTTTCTGCCATCGATGGTCTCACTCAGGTTGCCAACCGTCGTAGCCTTGACAGAAACCTCTCCATAGAATGGCAACGTGCCCTGCGTAAACGAGAACCGATAGGCTTCATAATGGCTGATATTGATCACTTCAAGATATTCAATGACACATACGGTCATCAGGCCGGCGATGAGTGTCTGCGTGTTGTGGCTACATCACTCAAAGATTACGCGCGCCGTCCGGGAGATTTGGCCGCTCGTTACGGGGGAGAAGAGTTTGCGCTGGTGCTTACCGACTCCAGCGCCGAGCAGGCTGGTATTGTCGCCGAACAGATACGTGAGAAAATTATGAATGTAGTAATTAAGTACAAGAAAAATGATCCCACCCATGTCACTGCCAGTTTTGGAGTAGCAAGTATGGTGCCCGGCAGTGGACAGGCCACTCCCGAAGCACTGATTCTGGCTGCCGATCAGGCAATGTACCAGGCTAAACGATCAGGCCGCAATCGCGTGGTAATTTTTGGCCAATCTGTTGATGATCAGCAGGGACAGCGTTCTCAGTAATAAACAAACCATGATAAACCCGCTTATATCAGTTGCGGACTGACGGCAAGAATTTTATTCTTGATTAATAAAATAAACTTTCGCCGATAAATATTCATATAGAATACTTATGAGAGAATTTATTTTGAAAATAATTATTTTACAAAAAATATCAAGTTTTTTATATGTATTTACACGACTTTTAACTTGACATTTCCATTGAATTACTAATTACTGACCTGCGCGTAATTGAAATAAAAATACCAATGCGGAATAATCACCATGAATGATAAAACATCCGACATAACCGTTGAGGAACATAGTAGCTTCGACAAATACTATATTATGTACGACCCCTCAACGGTTAATCTGATGGAAAAAATAGGTGCGGATAATTTTATAGTATCTGATATTATCGAATTTTTGACAGGCAAGAAACTGGAAACATGTAATGAAGGAAACTATGCTGAATTTCTAGCATTCAACACTAACCTGCTCCGAAAAGGCATGCTTGAGCAGATGGCAATAGAACCTTACAGTTCATATTACATAGCCAATCAAATATGCAAGGCAGATCAAACCGCAAAAGTCATGCTGGCTGATGATACCCGCAGAACCATCGGACAGGTAATTTCAATGGAAAGAAAAAAACCTGCTGCTGTTTTTATCAGCGTTATCAGCTCGAATTTTCAGGCCGCCTGCGCCGCAACCCTTGTCTTAAACAGAGCTAATATTCCGGTCATCATAGGCGGAATCCATGTGTCCACAAGTCCTTTTGATATTGACACATACTTACGACGTTATCTTCCGCGTCCTGAACTTGTCGCTCAGGTCATAGGCGCCGGTGATTTGTCCACGATAAAAGAAATTATAGCGGATATTGCTCAGTCCAGTCTGAAGAAAGAATATCATGGAGAAACACCTATTGAGGACGGCGCGTGGGGATCTTTACGTGTAGATGAGCTGCCCAAAATCATTCCGCACTTTGTCGATAAATTCCCTGTCATCGGTCCAATTCTTTCACGGATGATCGAAACAAATGTTACAACACCATTTTTGGGCTGCCCCTATTCATGCAGCTTCTGTTCAATTTCGTCCTTACCCAAAGAGAAACGAAAATTCACATCACGTTCGCCCGAAGATTTCACGGCAGAAATGCTGGAAAAACAGAAGACCGGCGCCAATTTTAAAAACAGGTTTTATTTTATATCGCCGGATAATCTTCTTGTCGGCGGAAAAAAATTGTACGATGTTCTGAACAAAATGATTGAAAGTCCTCTGGCAATAAATTACGCGGCACAAATAAGCATTGAAATTGCCGATGATGAAGAACTGCTTAAGAGGTTGCGGCTTTCCGGAGCATCGCACTTTTTCATCGGTTTGGAATCTCTTGATGTAAGAAATCTTGAATTTGTCGGGAAAAACATAACTCCCAAGATTAAGAAGTCCGGAGAGACCGTCGAAGAATACTACTCATCGCGAATCAAAAAGATTCAGGATTACGGCATTTCAGTTCACGGAGCTTTTATGTTCGGTATGCCTTATGATTATTTCAATTCCTTAGAGGATCACTCGGGGAAAAAAATAATTGAATTCTGCAAGAAAAACAAGATAGGTATACAACCCACTTGTCTGAGCAACCTACCCGGCTCACTGGATTTTATTGAAGGCCTGAAAAGAGATGAATTAATTTATGGCAATCCGGGTTCAATGGATTATTTTTGTTCTCTTACCATTGCCGATTTAACTGAAAGCAACAGAAAAATACCGGATTCTTTATTTAACAGCCCGCTTGTAACTTTCTATATGCTCTACGATACAATGAAAAATATCGGATCATATTTCAATGCCTTGGGTCTTGCCTATTTCATGGCTCGGAAAGCATGGAATATGCCCACCTCCAACGGGTTAAAAAATCTTAAGGAACGAGCAATTGATGCTTTTGCCGGTGTTGGATTTCAATTGGGATGCAGCGCTTATTTTGAACTTTACAAAGACCTTGCCTATTCAACCAAATGGATAAACGGAACATTTGAAAGACTATACAAATATGAAAAAAATCCGGAAATAAAAAAACTTTTTCATGATTATATAAAAAATTTCACATAAAGTATATGAAATAACCGGGCATAGTATTCATTAGAACTCTATGCCCGGTTAAAAATTGCCAGTGATTAAGATCTGTAATGAAGTACTTCACAAACTAACTTGTCATTTCGGCGGCATCCGCAAAGCCCCGTCCAATCTGACGCAGCAACCGTTCATCATTGAGTCGTCGATAATATGCAAAACCATTTTGGCAAATTCCACCGGTTTACCCAAACGCCTCGGAAAAGGAACGGTCTTGGCCATATCTTCCTTTACTGCCGGAGGCAAGCCGGCCATCATCGGCGTGTCAAAAATTCCCGGAGCGATGGTGACAATTCTTATTCCATACTCGGAAATTTCACGAGCAATAGGCAAAGTCATACCAACAATGCCTGCTTTGGAGGCGCTATAGGCCACCTGCCCAATCTGTCCTTCAAATGCCGCTATTGAAGCGGTATTAATTATTACACCTTTTTCTCCTTCTTCGTTCGGCTTGTTATTCATCATTTGTTCAACAGCCAGTCTGATAACATTTAGCGTTCCGACTAGATTAATCTGCAGAACCTTATTGAATGAATCCATGGACAGCGGTCCTTTTTTGCCTATAAGTTTTCCCGGATTTACAATGCCGGCGCAATTAATCACTACATTTATTGTTCCGAATGTTTCAACAGCCTTTTGTACGGCCTGTAGGACGTCAATTTCGCTGGCCACGTCTGTTTTTACAAATATGGCATTTGCACCAATGCTCGCAGCAAGTTTTTCTCCTTTATCCACATCAACGTCGACGATGACTATTTTGGCTCCCTTTTTCACCAACTCTAAAATACTGGCTTCACCCAAACCCGAAGCTCCACCGGTTACTATTGCTACAACATCCTTATGATTCATGGATTTTCTTTCCTCCTAGACAATCAAAATCTCTTAACTTCAATTTTATCATTCTATTCTCTTCAGCGCATTGGCACTTGGCTTAATCATTTCCTTTTTCACTCTTCTGACAAACTCCCTGCGGAAAGCCGGATTCATTGTAAGCATCACCAGAATATTGTTAATGACACGCCATTTATAATGCTTCTGAGGGAAATTATACATTTTGTGCTTTTTGTAGTATCTGTGGTCGGCCTGAAAAACAACGCGCAGTCTTCCAAAGATGGCATCCCGAAACAACTTTGTTCCCGCCACCTGATAAAATGTCGGCGGCGGAATATAACCGACTTTGTTCTGTGCTACTGAATTCGAAGCCATTGTCTGCAGGGCGGCATTGATTTCAGATGAACTGCCCATATCGTCGCTGATGAAACCCGTCACACTGCAATGCTGCATATCAATGGATGCCTTCAAAATTTCCCGCAAATTGTCAATCTGATGAAACGGCCCGGCAATAACAAAGCCAACCTGCCTGCCCTCCAGAGCCGGTGTGTGACCGTTAAAAAAACTGCGGTCGAAAAAACATTTCCACAGTGAAGAAAGATAGCGATCGTGAATCGCCCCGGCAACAAACAAAATATCTGCTTTTTTAACCTGACTGTTATAGAAATCGATGTAACCATCCTTGCCTTCATAAACGCATACATTATCAAAACCGCACTGCAAGCAACCGAGACACCCGCCTTTGATATCAATATCCTTCAACTGTATCAATTCCGCCGCTGGAGAGAAGGTCTGCCGTAATCTCGCCACCATCTTCTGAAGATTGACATTTTCATCCAGATTATCGGCAACAATCAAAACCTTTTTACCTTCAACATCCACCGGTTTGACGTCCTGAGACTCAAAAACGATTTCCGGCGCTATTAACGGCGCGTTGTTTCTTATCGTCGGCGCGCCATCTTTAATCGTCTTTATGAATAATTCGCCGAATGCTTTCAGCCTCCGACGTTCTTTTGTCTTGAGCAAATCATTCATTTCCGCCGAATAAGAGCCGAAAAATTTCATTCCCAAATCATCGCATACGGCATTGATATAATTATGGGCGGTATAGTCAAAAAAGTTTATGGACGTTGTCAGGCAGGCGGCGGGTTTTCCCCGAAAAGACTGGACGGCATTTTTTTCAAATATCAATTCAATAAATCTTTTATACTGCGAGCAGATCGCCAGAAAATAAACAGGAAAAGCCCAGAGCACTGCATCCGCAGCGGCCACGGCGGTAATAACTTCGTTAAAGACATTGTCATCTTTCTCCAGTTTCTTGATTTTCAGCGCCACCTCGAAAAATTCAAATTCAGTATCCGGAAATCTCTGCTGCAGAAAATGAACATACTGCATGGTCACGCTAACCTCGCCTTTCGGCGAACCATTTAAAACAGCGATTTTCATAATCATTACTCTTTGCCTGAGATTTAATTTACAGGTATTCCTATCACAAGAAAATTATCCCAACAAGAGGATATAAATCAGGGTACATTAATCTTACACTTCTGTTTCCACTAGATATAATCCGAAAATGCATACGCGATAAAACGGCCATCGTGACTGAGGCTAATATCAATATCCGTCTTTCTACCGTCAATGTAAACACGTGGCGGCTGAAGCTCGCCTTTTTCTTTAATTCTTTTGATTGTAATTTGATTTAAATTCAGCGAAAAATGTTCGGCTAATTTTCTTGCAAGGCAAAGTCGCACAAAGAGCGATGGATCATCTTGCTGCTCCGGCAGGATTTCAACCTGTCCGATTATTTTATCCAGTATCGCCGGTTTATCAGTGCCGATACAATGAATATAATCGGAATTGGAGAAAAGACGGATGAAAATCTCGTCTTTCCCCGCAATTTCAACTTTCCCTTCTGCGTATTCTGATTGAAATCTATTGAAAACAACCTGCCATTGCCTGGGAATGAAAGCAGTGTCAGGATAAGTTTTTTTTATAACTTTATACGCGGTTTCCTTACTCACCCATAATGACCAGAGTGCTTCATCTGAACGTTTTGTGTTATTAACAAAATCGATCTCAGCATCTGTGAGGATTTTTTCTAGAAAGCGCGAATCCCTGCTTTTCCGCATGTTCGCCGGTTCCCTTAAATCCACCACATCGTTCCCTACGCAGGGCAAAATAATTTTCCTCCATTTGCACAAGCTTTTCAATTATCTGTCTGGAGTATTCCCGCTGCACACGCAGTTCACTCCCTTCGGCGCGCTTGAGCTGAAAAATTTCTACCTGTACCGAAAATTTTTCACCCCAGACAGGAATGGCACTATACCTTTCCTGCTTGTCTCCCCGCAGATACATGCACATTACTTTACAATTTTCCACGTTTTTAATAAAACGTCCGACACCGTAGGAAAAACCTTCTTTATCAACACAACCGGTGCGTGAACGCCGGCCCTCCGGAAAAATCATGATAGTCCCTCCATTACGCAACAGGTAAATACATTTTTCCAGAGATTCTTTCATTTTTTCACGAGAGCCGCCACGATTAATAGGAATACACTTGGACAGATAACACAATATCGTCAGAAAAATATTGTCTTTATAGTTGTTTCTTTCCGGCAGGTTCCAGGGCAGGTTTTTATAATTGATTATGTGCCGGCCCAAACTGAAAATTGCATAGCTTAAAATAAATGAGTCAATCATCGTCAAATGATTGGAGCATATAATCCATCCGCCTTTATGCTTTTTGAATTCAGCTGCGCAACGGCGGCGGGTTTCTTTTAAATCTCTTACCCTGTAAAATAGAATCCTGGCGGCAAGAAAATATAAAGGCGCTAAAACTAATACAGTTATTTGTCCTATAAAATTTTGCAAATTCAGAAATATTTTGGATTTCTTATTCATTTTTATCCGATTTTTTGTTTGATAACTTTTACAGCATCACCGATTGTTCTGATTACGTCAGCTTCTTCGTCATCAATACTGATGCCGTAAACATCTTCACATCTGATGATTATATCAACCAAACGAGCCGAGTTCACTTTTAAATCATTCAAAATGTGTGTATCCATTGTAGCGTTGGCCAAAACATCCTGATTCTTGGCATATTCTTTTAAAATGTTAACCAGTTCTTCAAAAATCTTTCTTTCTTCCATAAAAAAACTCTCCTTATAAAGTATTAGTTTCCTTCCCACTTTTTGAAAATGATGCAGCTATTGACATCGCCAAAACCAAAACCTGCTTTAGCGATAATTTTCATTTCAGGTAATTCCAGACACTTCTGAGGAATCTTCGGCGCGAATTTTTCGATATTGGGATGCACATCATTGCTGTTGATTGACGGATGCAAAAATCCTTTGTAAAGCTGTAAAACAACAGCCACACATTCTAAGGCACCGGCAGCCCCCAAGCAATGGCCAATCATCGATTTTGTGGATTGAATGTAGGGAAAACTTTCGGGATTTCTTTCCAACGCCTCGAGCCAGTTTTTTACTTCATAAGGATCGGCATAAGTAGCCGTCAAATGTCCGTTAATAGCATCCACTTCCGCCGGATCGATACCGGCGTCGGCTATTGCTCCGCGAATACATCGTTTTACTCCTTCAGGATTGGGCGCGGTCATGGAGCCGCCCATCCTCTGTCCTCCGCAGTTGACATAACCGCCGATTACTTCCGCATAGATTCTGGCGCTTCGGGCCAGAGCTGTTTCCAATTCCTCCAAAACAATCATGCCACTGCCCGCACCGGGCACAAAGCCACCGGCTGTTGCGCTCAATGGACGCGAACCCGCCATCGGGTTGTCGTTGAATTTGCGGCAAAGCACGCGCATGGCGTCAAAACCGCCCCAGATGTAGGGGGTAGCTCCTTCGGAACCACCAGCCATCATTCGTTTGGCCAATCCCGTTCTTATCCTCCACAGGGCGTTAATAATTGCCTCATTGCTGGTAGAACAAGCCGAAGAGTTTGATGTCACCTGATTGCCCAAGCCCAGCAAACCGGAAATACGCGCGCTGGTTCCGCTGTGCATTACCTGTTCGACAACACGACTGCCTAAACGCCTTACCCGCCCTTCATTAATCGTGGGAACTATTGTATGGGCTATCGTGTCCATGCCGCCGATTCCGGAGCCGGCAATGACACCGGTATCCCAGTCTACGGCATTATCATCGTCGCTGTTGACATTAAATCCGGCATCTTTCCAGGCATCCACTGCCGAAACTGATGCGTATCCGATATTATCGTTTATAGACATAAGCTTTTCACGATCAAAATAACTCCTACGGATTTCATCGAAATTTTCCGGAACGCCGGCAATTTGACAACCGAAATTCAATTCCTGCAACTGAGGAATAAAACGGATGCCGGAAACGCCTTCTCTCAGAGCTTTTTCATAATCATTCAGGCCGTGCGCATTGGGAGCAGCCACTCCCATTCCCGTAACGACAATTCTTTTTTTCATTGATCAACTCCTACTCCTGATAATTCTCCTGAGCAAATTATTTCACCGTTTTCTTTCTCCAGGGAAACACTGGCTTTGATTGTAATTTTACGAAAATAAATTTTTTTCGCTTTGACGATAACCCTTTCACCCGGCTTCACAATTTGTTTGAACTCCACACCATCCGCCAGAGAAAAAAGACTTACCGGCAATTTCATGTCACCAGGCCGCATATTTTTTTGGCGCGACAAAAGATAAATTCCAAACGCCACAACCCCGACTTGCGCCATAGTTTCGATAAGAATCACTCCCGGTGTAACGGGATTACCGGGGAAATGCCCGCGATAAAAATATTCATCTTCTCGAAAACGGTAAGCCCCGACTATCTGTTCATCATCAAGGCTGATAATCTCGTCAATAAAACGGAAAGGTTCCTTCTGAGGAACAAGTTGCAGGACTTCCTGCTTCAGAGAGTCATCAGCCTCCATAAAGCCCTCCATTGACGTGTATTACCGAACCGGTGATGTAACTTCCTCTCTTGGCCAGAAAAGCAACAACTTCCGCCACTTCTTCAGGCTTTCCGATACGTTCCAGAATAATTTCATTCATAATTTTATTTTTAATTTCTTCCGGCAGTTCTTTAGTCATCTCCGTATCAATGAAACCGGGAGCAACGGAATTAACCAGAATATTTCTTCCCTTGAGTTCCCTTGCCAGTGATTTGGTGAAAGCATCAAGCGCAGCTTTTTCCATTGTGTAAGGAATCTGGCCGGCGTTGCCCGTATGACCGACGACACTGGAAATATTGATAATACGCCCGGCCGAATTTCGAATCATAAACTGACGCAGAATTCTTTTGGTTAAATACCAGACACCTTTGGTAAGTGCGCGTTGCGCGTCAAATTGTTCCACTTTCATGGAAATTATATCCGCATTAATCGACTGTCCGGCATTGTTAACCAGAACATCTACGCGCTCTACAGTATCTTTCAACTTACCTATCAGTACATCCACCTGTTGAATATCGGACAGATCCGCCTGAATCAAAAATCCGTCTTTTATTTCTGCAAGCAGTTTTTGAGCTTTCTCGGCACTCTTATTGTAATGTATGCCTACATGAAAATCTTCCGCCAACAAAGCGCGACAACAAGCTGCTCCTATTCCCGTCGCACCACCAGTAACTAAAACAACCGGCTTTTCAATCATTGCTCCCCTTCACCTTTCACTATTCACTACTCACACTTCACTCAATATTAAACAATTTCCCGTCCAATAATCATGTTCTGCACTTCACGAACACCTTCGTAAATGTCAATAATATGAGCGTCACGCGCCAGTTTGGAAATTTCATATTCGGCAGTAAAACCATAACCACCGTGCAGATGAAGACCTTCCGTCGCACAAAAGATGGCAGCTTCTGCCGCCGTGTTTTTCGCCAGAGACGCATAAATTCCGGCATCACTTGCTTTTTCTCCAATTTTGCACACTGCTTTTAAAAGAGCGAGTTCAGCCAGTTCCACTTTTTTCCACATGGTTGTCAGCATTTCTCTGGCCACGGGAAGATCGCATAACCGGTGACCGAACTGCTTGCGCTCCCTCGTATATGCCACCGTAACATCAAAAGCTCTTTTGGCAAGTCCCAAACCGATAGCCGCAACCATTGGTCGGGCGTAATCCAAAACGTCAATGACATACTTAAAACCAAGCCGCCTGTCTCCAATAACCTGATTCGGAAGGATAATAACATCTTCAAAAGTTACACTGGCAGTGTTGGAAAGTCGCTGTCCCAGTTTATCTTCCGGCTTGCCGATTATAATCTTCCCGCCTGTAGGCACTTTGATTTCTCTGGTGGCATTACCGATATCGGGAATATCGGCGGATGTAACATGGCCTACCGGAACAATAACACAAGCTATAAAATTACCTGTCGGCTTACCCACTTTACAAAGAACAGTGAACTGAGAAGCATAAGAAGCATTGGTAATGAAACATTTGGAACCGTTCAGAACATAATTACCGTCATCCTTCTTGCTGATAAAACTGGTCATCATCGAATTATCGGAACCGGCATTGGGCTCTGTCAAACAAAAAGAAGCCAAAACAGGTTTTTTTACAAAAGGCTTGAGGAACAATTCTTTTTGTTCATCAGTTCCATGCAGACTAATTACAACATTGGCTAAATCGTTGCACATCGCCGAAGTGGAGATGCCCGTATCGCCATAGGAAAGTTCTTTGATAATCAAGGCTGACGTGATTGCATCAATTTCATAACCCTGCACAGATTCCGGAATACATAAATTAAGAATGCCGGTTTCCCAGGCTTTGTTAATGATGTCCCAAGGGAAAATATGACTTTTTTCCAGTTCCAAAATATGCGGCGTTATTTCATTTTTTACAAACTTCCGCACAGTATCCAGGTATTTTAATTGACTTTCACTAAGACTCAAATCCATAAATCAATCCCTTCTCCTCTATTATTATATTTGCAGACGAGCTTATAAAACAACTCTTTCAATGAAAAATATCTCTTCAAAGAAGGAGTCTTATTTTCTTACTGCTGCATTATGCGGCAACTTTTTTTTTAGGAATATTTTCCACTCCCGAACTCTTTGACGAGTCTATTCCATATTTCGATCGTAAAAATTTTTCCATAGTTGCGGGATATAATATATATGCCAGCACATCTTCGTCAGTGCGGGCAAGATCACCAATTTTTTTCTTCGCCGCTTCGATTTCCGGTTCCAGATAATCAGCCGGTCTTCCGGATACCGGTTCCTGTCCCCGTTTATAGTTTTTCAATATCTTTTTTGTTAATTCTGCATCGATCGGCATCGGAGTCTTGCCGTATAAACCAAGGACTAAATCTTTCAACTGATTGGAAACCCGTACATAACGGCCAAAAAGAACATTCAGTACCGCCTGCGCTCCGATAATCTGTGATACCGGGGTAACCAGAGGAGGAGAGCCCATATCTTTTCTGGTTATTGCCACTTCTTCGTAAATTTTCCCCAGCTTGTCGAGTGCATTCATTTCTTTGAGCTGACCTGTCAGGTTAGAAATCATGCCGCCGGGAACCTGATGAGCCAGAACTCCGTTGTCGATAACGGAAAGTTTATGGGTGGTCAGATGATTGTTATACTTCGGAGCTATATTCTCAAGATGTTCGCCCAGTAAAAGCAATTTATTCAAATCCAATCCCGTATCACGCGCTGTTCCCCGAAGTGATGCAACAATCGGTTCAATAGCGGGCATGGAAGTTCTCAGCGCGAACGGAGCGAGGCACGTGTCCACAACGTTAACTCCGGCCTCAATTGCTTTTAGGTATGTCATCGAAGCCATTCCACTTGTATAATGCGAATGCAGATGCAAGGGAACTTTTATTTCTTTTTTAATGGCAGAAATCAAATCAAAAGCATCAAAAGGAGAAAGAATGCCGCTCATGTCTTTGATACAAATTGCATCAGCCCCCATCTGTTCCAGTTCTTTTGCTTTTCTTACAAAATATTCAAGATTATAAACTTCCCCGCCAAGTCGCACACCCGTTAACGAATAACAAAATGCTCCCTGAAATTTTTTCCCATTTGCTTTAACTCTTTCCGCACATGATTCCATGTTACGGAAATCGTTTAAAGCATCAAAGCAACGGAAGATATCAATACCTATTTCGCAGGCCTTATCCACAAAAGCGCGCACGACATCGTCGGCGTAATGACGATAACCAACAAGGTTTTGTCCCCGTATGAGCATGGCAAACGGAGTTTTTTTGATATATTTCTTCAAAATTTTCGGCCGCATCCAGGGATCTTCACCCAGAAATCTGTGCATCGTGTCAAAAGTCGCACCGCCCCATACTTCCATAGCGTGAAAACCGCAGCTATCCATCTCTTCAGCAATAGGAATCATGTCTTCCGTCCGCATCCTTGTGGCATAAATCGACTGATGCCCGTCGCGGAAAGTATTATCCTGAATCTTCAAAGGATTTATTTTATTTACTGCCTTGTTCAAAGTGTTTCCTCCTTCACGAAATTAAATCGTTTAGGTTAAGCTTACGTAAAATTAATTCACACTTTTAAAAATTTTTTCCGCCGTGCTAAGGCCGGTAATCGATTGACAAGTGACACCAATTGTTTTGAAAAAATCGCGCAGAGGCCGTCCCGGCCCGATTTCATATATAGCTTCCGCCTTTGCTGCCAGACTCTGCATATTTTCCCGCCAATGTACGGTATTGCTTAATTGATTTACAAGCTTTGATCTTATTTCCCGGACATTATCCGAATGGAAACCTCCGGTGAAATTTGAAGTTACTTTAAAAGCATTCCGGGGATCTAAATCCTTGCCGATTTCTTCCAATGTATCGGCAAAACGATTTTCTATTGATTTCATCAAATAACTATGAAACGGAGCACTTACATTCAGACGAATAAACCGGAATGTTTTTCCGACAGGGAAATTTTCCGTCAGCCTTTTTTCCGTCTCATCAATTGCCGGCATCTCACCACTGATAACAACCTGATTGGTGGAATTAATATTGGCAACGCCGGCATTCAAACCATCCATTAACTTTTTTAGCATATCAATATCTATATTTTCTGAAATAACTGCCGCCATGCCGCCGACACCCACCGGGACGGCTTCCTGCATAAAACGACCGCGCATCTGAACTATTTTTACCGTATCGGCCAGAGGCATAACGCCTGCGGCAATAAGTGCCGTAAATTCTCCCAGTGAATGACCGCCGAAATAATCAGGTGTGAAATCGTAAATTTTAGACAAGCCCCTGAGCATGGCTATTTCAGTTGTTACAATACAAGGTTGTGTATACTCGGTTAGATTCAGCCTTTCATCTTCGCCAAAACACATAGCAGAGACATCCCAGCCCAAAGCGTCGGCAGCCTCTTCATACGTTTGACGGCATACAGGAATCTGATCATGGAAATCTTTACCCATACCTGACTTTTGCGATCCCTGTCCCGGAAAAACGACGGCTATATTTTTGTTATCCTTCATGCAAAAAACTTCCTTATAAAAAAGTTTTATAAATTTACCGCAAAATAAATATAATAACAATGATAAATTGTTTAAAATTAAAGCATAATTTATACCATTAAATAAAAATATTTTCAGACATCAAAATAATTTGTATTTATTATCTTTTTTAAATATCATGCCGCAAATAACACTAAAAGTATACTACCGATATGCGTAAAATACTTCGCACTGTGAATAGCTCTTTACCCAATCTTAAATATTAAGTTTCTCTGTTAATAAATACCGGATACAAAATCATTTCTTCTTTATAAGTTCCTTAAACATTCTTATAACTAACCGGACAGGAACATTTATTTTTCACTAATATAAAGCTCCACCACCTTTAAAAACGACTATAAAAAAGGTTAAAATTACTCTTATCTACTCAAAAATAATGAACTTTTAGTTTTTAAGAAAACAAAGCATCGGGGGAAAATATTTGAATAACCTTTATTATTCTAAAAAAAGTTTTAACTAAATGCAATATTAATCCTTTTTTATCTTGACAGTTAAGCATTCAATTACCTATACTCCGCGAACAAGAAAAAGAATTACTGCCTATAATTCTTATCAAATAAAAATAATTTAGGAAGGAGAATCACTATGAAATTGGATGATATCAAGAAGGTTGCAGTAATCGGTTCGGGAGCCATGGGAAACGGCATCGCTCAGGTATGCGCGATGGCTGGTCTGAAGGCTGTCATGGTAGACATCAAGCAGGAATTTATTGACAAAGGCATGGCTACCGTCAACAAGAGCCTGGATACCCTAGTCAGCAAAGGTAAGCTCACCGCCGAAAAAAGGGCCGAGGTAATTGGCAACTTGTCCACATCTTTAAGCAACGCCGAAGCAGTCAAGGACGCTCAGGTAATTATTGAGGCAGTTCCGGAAGTTATGGATCTGAAGAAAAAGGTGTTTACCGAAATATCGAACGCTGCTCCGGCTGACGCTCTGCTGGCATCCAACACCTCCACCATGAGCATTTCCGAAATCGGCACAGTCGTCAAGAACCCGGAACGGATTCTCGGCATGCATTTCTTCAATCCTGCGCCGGTCATGAAGGGTGTGGAAGTAATTTACGCTAACAAGACCACCGACGCCAACGTAGATCTACTCTGTGAAATGACCAAGAAAATCGGTAAGGTTCCCGTCAAGGTGCTCAAGGATGCCCCGGGCTTTATTGTAAACCGTATCGGTGCACCAAACCAGGCCCTGATCAGCGCCATTCTGGATGAAGGCAAAGTCAAAGTAGACAGCGTTGATACCCTCATGAAGGTAGCCGCCGGTATGCCCATGGGACCATTTGAACTCGCAGATTTCGTCGGCATTGACGTTTTCTACCATACCCTCAAATATTACGCCGAAACGCTTTCACCGGAATATAAACCCGGCAAAGTACTGCAGAATCTGCTGGACAGCAAAAAACTCGGCATGAAGACCGGCCAGGGAATATACACATGGGAAGGCGGCAAGGCCAAGATCGACGCTTCCGAGCAGTCTCAGGAATTCGGCCCGATGGATTTTCTGGCCATTCAGATCAATGAAGCAGTTCGTGTTCTGAAAGAAAAGATCGCGGCTTCCGCGGCTGATATCGACCTCGGCATGGTTCACTGCATGAGAGCATTTGCCGGACCGTTCGCCCTGGGCGCGGGAATGGAACACACGCAGTTGGCAGATACGCTGAATAAGTTGCACAAACGTTACGGGCTTAATATCTTCAAACCCGAACCCGAAATTGTGGATGGTTCCTTCAAACAGATGAAATAGTTTTTTTAAAATCTGATCAATTTTTTACATTTTTAACAATATTGAGCACGGCTCCGAATTATCGGGGCCGTGTTTTTTAGTGAGACCCAAGTTTCAGAAACGAAGTGTACTGAAACTTGATGGTCGAACTATCCCCGAAGCGTAGCGAAGCGGGATAACGAGATTCCAATTCCGAAAGCAACGCGCAGCGGAATTGGCTAGTCGAATTCACAGCGACACGGGATAGTGAGTCAAGCTGAAAGCGAATCCCGGCGATGTCGGAACGAATCGGGACACCTCTTAATCAAACGTCATTCGAAATAATCATGTAGAAGGCTTCAATATTATTCATCATTTTTACCTTTGACAAATTCAATTTTTCTGCTATGCCCATTATATAAAATCAAATAAGGAAGGGAATGAATATGGCCGATCAATTAAAGTACAAAGAAATCTTTTCTCAATCAGTCAATGAACCGGACGTTTTCTGGGGTAAAGCAGCCGAAAGTGTTGTCTGGAACAAAAAATGGGATAAAGTTCTCGACGACAGCAAAAAACCTTTTTACCGCTGGTTTGCCGGCGGTGAATTAAACACCTGTTACAACGCTCTCGATTACCAAATCGAATCAGGAAGGGCAGACCAAACAGCGATTATTTATGACAGCCCCGTAACAAACACCATTCAAAAAATTTCTTATAAGGAATTACTGGACATGGTATCAAAATTCGCCGGCGCATTAAACTCGCTTGGAGTAAAAAAGGGCGATACCGTAATTATCTATATGCCGATGATCCCGCAGGCCCTGGTCGCCATGCTTTCCTGTGCCCGCATCGGCGCGGTCCATTCCGTTGTCTTCGGCGGATTTGCGCCCAATGAATTGGCCATCCGTATCGATGATGCCAAACCCAAAGTTATTATTTCCGCATCCTGCGGTATCGAAGGGAAAAAGACCCTTCCCTACAAACCGCTTCTGGATGAGGCCATCAAAATTGCTTCACACAAACCGGAAAAATGCATCATTTATCAACGCCCGCAAGTCAAGGCCGAAATGATGGCGTCACGCGATCTGGACTGGAACGACCTGATGAAAGACGCCAAAGCTGTTGGCTGCGTGTCTGTCGCCGCTACCGACCCTCTTTACATTCTTTACACATCCGGAACAACCGGCAAGCCCAAGGGCGTCATGCGGGATAACGGTGGTCATGCCGTAGCCCTGAAATGGTCGATGAAATATATTTACGACATGAAACCGGGCGAAGTTTACTGGGCGGCCTCCGATGTCGGCTGGGTTGTCGGACATTCATACATTGTTTACGCACCGCTTCTTTACGGCTGCACTACCATCATTTACGAAGGCAAACCGGTTGGCACGCCTGACCCCGGCGCTTTCTGGCGCGTCATTTCCCAGCACGGCGTTTCCGTTTTGTTCACGGCACCCACTGCTTTTCGCGCCATCAAGAAAGAAGACCCCAACGGCGATTACTTGAAAAAATACGATATCAAATGTCTCCGATATCTGTTCCTCGCCGGCGAACGTCTTGATCCCGACACCTATCACTGGGCAAGCGACATGCTCAAGATTCCGGTTGTCGATCACTGGTGGCAGACGGAAACAGGCTGGCCTATTGCCGCCAATTGCATGGGCATTGAAAAATTCCCCATCAAAGCGGGTTCCCCCACAAAACCGGTTCCCGGTTACAATGTGCAGATTCTTGATGCCGACGGCAACCAGCTTCCCAACGGCGAGGAAGGCTCCGTTGTTATAAAACTTCCTCTGCCTCCGGGATGCCTGCCCACACTCTGGCAGGATGACAAACGTTATCTGGAATACGTCACGGAAAGACCGGGCTATTACGTCACCGGCGATGGCGGACGCTTCGATGAAGACGGCTATATTTTCATCATGGGACGTATTGATGATGTTATCAATGTTGCAGGACATCGCCTGTCCACCGGCGCGATGGAAGAGATTGTGTCCAAGCACAAGGATGTAGCGGAATGCGCTGTGTTCGGCGCCGAGGATCAGCTCAAAGGGCAGGTTCCTGTGGGCTTTGTCGTACTCAAAGCGGGCGTAGATCGCAATCCGGACGACATTGTCAAAGAACTCGTCCAGATGGTTCGCAACGAACTTGGCGCGCTGGCCTGTTTCAAAGAAGCCGCTGTGGTCAAGGCACTGCCGAAGACGCGTTCGGGAAAAACCCTGCGCAGCACCATGCGCAAAATCGTGGACGGCAAGGATTACGTAGTGCCTTCCACAATTGACGATCCTGCAACTTTGGATGTAATAGCCCAAGCAGCAAAAACCATCGGCTACGGGAAAAAATAAACTCGAAGAGTCTGCCATCCCGGCTCCGCATACGCGGGGTAAACTCCGGCGGGTCATAGTGCCCTTTAGTTTATTTAGAGAAAATCCAGTTAAGATTTATATTAAGAGGGTTGTCGTTTTTTAATGCGGCAACCCTCTTACAATTTATTATCCAAGCAACGAAACACTGCAGGAACTCCCGGTAAATGTAAGAGAACAACTGCCGAGCAGGCTGGCACCCGGTATCTTCTGCTCAATTAAGTATACTTTAATCACCTTCATTGTCCGGTCTTGACAAAGCATGGCCTAAATTTATATTGTAGTCGAAATGATTTTGTTGGAAGGAGATGTTATGCCATTTGTCAGACCGGGAATACTCAGACCACCCAGTGAACATGCCAGTTATTATCTTCCCTTGACATCGGGGTGTTCAAATAATTCCTGCACGTTTTGCGGGTATTGTTTCACCAATCTTAGCCTCCGCGATCTGGAGGAGGTAAAACAGGAAATCGATGCGATGTCCCTGTATATGAATCGCGGGATATGGGTTCAAGGACAGCCCGACATTGTTTACGCGATACTGCAGTACTGGGACGGTAGGCGGGTTTTTCTTCAGGATGGAGACGCCCTGGTCTATCCGTATCTGAAGCTGCTTGAAGCATTGCAGTATCTGAACAAAAAGTTCCCCAATCTTGAGCGCATTGCCAGCTACGCCACGCCGCAGGATATTCTCCGGCGCTCGGTGAAGGAATTAAAGGCGATCAAGGAACAGAAGCTCGGCATTCTGTATATGGGCGTGGAAAGCGGGGATGATGAGGTTCTGCGGCGGATTAAGAAAAACGTCACTCACGATGAAATGGTGGAAGCGGGTAGAAAGGTGAAGGAGGCCGGCATTCTCCTTTCGGTGACGGTTATCCTGGGGCTGGGCGGCATCAAAGGCAGCGCAAGGCATGTGTCGGAGACGGCCAGAATTTTGACGGAAATGGATCCGGACTATGCTGGCGCACTAACGCTGACGTTGATACCGGAAACGCCACTTTACAAGGAGTTGGAGCGCGGCGAGTTTGAGCTGATTACGCCATTTGATTCTTTGCAGGAATTGAAAGGAATGGTGGAGCAATCAACTTTTACCAATTGCTTTTTCAGCTCAATGCACGCTTCCAATTATTTCTCGATTCGTGGCTCCATGCCCAAAGACAAGGACAAGGTGCTCAAACAGTTAGATGCCATCCTGTCGAGTAAAGATCCCCGCCTGCTACGGCCGGAGTATATGAGGGGATTATAGGATTTCTTTTAATGAGTGAAAACGTCCTTACGTTTTGAAGACCATGTGAACACAGAAGTGTAAAGTGCTTAAGCAAAAATGGAGAGCCGAGGCGGGATGATCAAGGCAATTTTCTGGGACAATGACGGTGTTTTGGTCGATACGGAAGGAATTTTTTTCAGGGCCAATCAGGAAATTCTGGCGGGTTTGGGAATTTCTCTGAGATGGGAGCAGTTTGAAGAGATCTCTCTTGGCCGTGGGGAAAGTGTGATACGGCTGGCGGCTAATCCGGGGACGGACACATTTGAAAAACTTCGCCGGGACCGGGACGCCGTTTATGCCGATTTACTTACCCGCAAACCGCTGGTAATTGACGGCGTCCGGGAAGCGCTGGATGCGCTTAAGGGGAAATATGTGATGGGAATCGTAACAAGTTCCGGACATAAGCACTTCGAAATCATTCATCGGCAATCGGGTCTTTTGCCCTATTTCCAATTTGTTCTAACGATGAAAGATTGCCCGCAGACCAAGCCGCATCCCGGGCCGTATCTCAAGGCCATTGAGCTAAGCGACTTTCCGTCGGACGAGTGTCTGGTGATTGAGGATTCGCCGCGCGGTCTTGCCGCCGCGACGAGCGCGGGACTTAAGTGCATCGTGATCCCGAGCAATTTTACACGCGGCCGCGATTTCGCGGGAGCCTGCAATGTTCTGGACAGCATTAAAGATATTCCATCTGTGCTTAAAGAATTTTAGGGAAGCTATTACCGATGCTCATCGATCCTCTTGACAGAATCCTTTCCATCGGATAGGCAATGAACAGGGGGTGGCCGATACGGTCTGAGATTATACCCTTTGAACCTGATCCGGGTAATGCCGGCGTAGGGAAAAGAAAAGGTGTATTAATCCGTTTCCCCAGATGAGGAAACGGATTTTTTTACGGGTATCCGGCCGGTAAGCCGCCCGTTTTTAATCTTGGGGAGGTATTTATGTTAAACGAAACAACCATCAGCAGGGCGATTCTAGACGCCTACTTTAAAAAGCTCGATAGCTGCCTGGAGCTTGACGTTGCCATCGTCGGGGGCGGACCGTCAGGCCTGGTGGCCGGATATTATCTGGCCAAAGCGGGACGGAAAGTGGCGCTCTTCGAACGCAGACTTTCGATAGGCGGCGGCATTTGGGGAGGCGGCATGATGTTCAATGCCATCGTCGTGCAGGAGGCCGGACGGCAATTGCTTGAAGAATTCGACCTCAAAGGTTCGGAATATGCGCCGGGTTATTATGTGCTCGATGCCGTGGATGTCACGGCCACCCTTATTCACAAGGCTGTGCGGGCCGGTTTGCAGGTTTTTAATCTCATTGCGATGGAGGATGTGGTGATCAAGAACGAGCGCGTGGCCGGTCTGGTCATCAATTGGGGAGCGGTGGATACGCTGAAGTGGCATGTGGATCCGCTGACTATCCATGCCCGATATGTCATCGACGGGACGGGCCATCCCGCCAATGTCACCGAGGTGCTCGTGCGGAAAATGGGCGTCCGGCTGAATACCAGTACCGGAGGCATCGTGGGCGAAAAATCCATGGAAGCCGAACAGGGCGAGCTGCAAACTGTGGAAAACACCCGCGAGGTTTATCCCGGGCTTTATGTCAGCGGCATGGCCGCCAACGCGGTCTTCGGCGGCTACCGGATGGGACCGGTCTTCGGCGGCATGCTGCTTTCGGGCCGTAAGGCGGCCGAAGAAATTCTGGCGCATTTATGATGGCGACGAACGAAAAGAAACCGCTAGGGGCATCTCTGCGGCGCGGGCTTTATCTGATTCTGACCGAACCGCGCGACGGCTATGAAACGCTGGGCCGGTGGGCTGTGGAAGCCGGTCTTTCCGCTGTACAATTGCGCTACAAGGGCCATGACGAAAGTGAGCATTCTGCTCTGGCACATGCCCTGCGGCAGATTACCAAAGGCACCGGCACGCTCTTCATCGTCAATGACCGGCCGGACATCGCATTTGCCTCGCAGGCCGACGGCGTGCATATGGGGCAAGGTGATCTTCCGGCAGCGGAAGCACGCAAGCTCATCGGTCCGGCCATGCTGTTGGGCCTTTCCACGCACAACCTGGAGCAGGTCGCGGCTGCTAATGACGCGCCTGTTGATTACATCGGTTTCGGGCCGCTGTTTGCCACCAATTCCAAGGAACGGCCTGATCAGGTGACAGGGCCGGACGCCTTGAAGGCGGCGCTGGCCATCAGCCGACATCCCGTTGTGGCCATCGGCGGGTTGAACCTGGATCGGATCAGGCGATTGCAATCATCTCCGCACAATGTAGCCGTCATCCGCGCGGTCAGCGACGCACCCGATCCGTTAGCCGCCATGCGCGCCATCCATGCCGCCTGCCTGGAGTTGTGACGATTGTTATTTTACGCATTACTGATCTTTATCCATTGTCTTGAGATATTCTATTCTTTCCACAAGCGGCGGGTGGGAATAATAAAACCGGACATACCAGGGATGAGGATGCAGATTGGAAAGATTGTCCTTGGCCAGCCGTTTGAGGGCGTTAATCATGGGTTCCGAAGTTCCGGTAAGCTCGTGCGCCATGGCATCCGCTTCACGTTCGTACCGGCGTGAAATCCATGCGCCGACGGGGCTGAAGAAAAATCCGAGACAACTGAAATAAAGCGAAACCAGGAGCAAACCGGCATATACTGGTGTTTGCTGCAAACCGAACGCAGCATACAGCGGCGGCCAGTTCACCAGCAGAAAAACCAAATAAAATCCGGCAAAAGATGCGGCAATCATAAAGATCAATTGCTTTAAAATATGCTTCTTTTTCCAGTGGCCGATCTCATGCGCGAGCACCGCGAGTATTTCATCGTGCGAATGTGAAGCGAGCAAAGTATCAAATAGAACAATGCGCTTGGTTTTGCCGATGCCGGTGAAATAGGCGTTGGTGTGTTTGGAACGCTTGCCCTCGTCCACCTGGAAAATTCCCCTGGCCTTCAGTCCGACTTTCGCGAGCAATGATTCAATCTTTTCTTTCAGTTCCTCATCCTTGATCGGCTCGTATTTGTTAAAGAGCGGAGAAATGACCACGGGATAAAGCCACAAAAGCAGAATTTCAAACGCGGTGAAAAATACCCAGGCCCAGAACCACCAGCTTTTCGGCAGGTAAATAATAAAAGCCATGAAGGCGGAAAGCATGATTCCCATCAGGACGGCTGAAATAATTATGGACTTGATTAAATCGGTCAGCCAGAGCTTCCAGGTAATGGTGGAAAAGCCGTATTTTTTCTCCAGAACAAACGTATGATAAATATCAAGAGGAATACCTACAGCACCGCCGATGACCGCCAGCGTACCGAAAAAAATCAGCGCCTGCTCGATCAGATGCCACTGCAACCCGGCGATTTTCGCGACAAGCAACGGCAACAAAAGAAAAATTATGGCAAGCTCCAGTATGTCATCTGTTAAATTTTCCTTGGTCTCCAGCCGCGAATTATCGTAAGTGTAATCGACCATTTTGGACAGCGTCGCCTCATCAATCATGCCCTGAAAGACCGGCGGAATAACTTTGCCGTGATCGCGCAGATGCCTGATATTGATCCGCTGCAAAACAAACCGCCAGATGATTCGGCCCAGAAATAAAATTAAGAATAAAATCAAGAGCGTCTGTTTCAAAGAATTACAACCGTCCTCATTATCTGATTATTTTTTGTTAATCACTCTTCACTTATTATTATCTTTTGGCCTGCCCTTACGAAAAGTATATCTTTTATATCTGAAAACATCTTGAAATATTCACCCTTCTGATCAGTAATTTTATCAAGCGAGAATCCCATAATCATAAGATCCGAATTTTTTGATTTTTCCGAAACAATATTCTCAAAGGTTTTTACATTTTTATCCCAATGAACATGTTGTACTGCTTTACCTGAAATTGGTATTCTTCCCTTTTCAATCAGTGCATCCAGTTTTTCCATTTCTCCTGCCTGCTCTTGACTTTCGAATGACGCGAAAATTTCAATTTCACAACCTTCCCATTCAGGATGGCCAATCATAATATAGGCCAGAAGAATCATAAGATTGCCATTTCTGTAATCAGTAGGTGTAAGCCAGATATGAATCTTCTTTTTATAACCAAAATGTCTTTCCGAGGAGCGTAGAACACAGATATTGAAATCAACTAAGGCCGCATATTGTATACCATCAATAATATCGGGAATATCATCAGCATTGTTTTTCAAAAATTCAAAAAGTATGCAATTATTATCCATGCCAGTTATCCCCGGAATCTGCACTATTTGAGCTACCGCAGTTTTAAAACTGGGAGATATTATAGTGTCTACATAAATTCCTGCATTACTTGCCGCACCCATCTTTATAAGTTCTTCAAGTTTTTCCTTTGCTTCCTGTTTTGTTTGTTGCGTCAAAGCACCTTTGATAAAATGTATAAATGTGCCAAACCCGTAGTAATGACTTATCCATCTAAGCAGATCGAATGGCGCCAGCCGTGTAAACGACTTAGACGATATGGCAATGAAAGATGGCCTCCAACTTGTCGGACTTACCTTAGATCTTCGCTGTATTATTATTTGCAGATTTCTTGTAATCTGTGAAAACACACCTCTTAACATATCGGTAAGTCCGTATTCCTCCTCCCTTCCTTTCTTGATACTTAAATAAATTATTATTATCGCGAAAATTGAAAGTATGGCATAGGGAGTGGACATCTGGAACATCATTATCAGGCAAGCAAAAAATCCTATTAGTGATAAATACCATTTTGAACGGAATGTCGGCCTGTAGGAGGGATTGCCCGAAAAATGTTCGAGAAAACTTACAAGACAAAGAGTTCCGTAAGTAATCATAAAGAACATGCTTATCACTCTGGCAACAAAATCAACGCTTCCAATAGATACAAACAAGAATATTATTACAGCAGTGACAATAGTAGCATTGAATGGTTCGTTAGATTCTCCATTTCCCTTGCGAAGAAATTTATTGATATTTTTCAGCCAGAATATATTATCTTTAGCCAGAGCCTGCATCGTCCTCGGAGCTATAAGTAAAGATCCGATTGCTGATGAAAGCGTTGCAGCGGCAAGACCTATGGGAATTATTGGTCCCCAGAGAGCAATCTTACTCATTACAAACTGATCTGTTGCAAGCTCATCCGGGCTGCAACTGTAACCCAATTTTAAAACCACCAGTACGTAAACAATCATACCGATTAAAGTGGCTGAAATTGAACCAAGGGGAATGGATTTCCGTGGATTTTTAAGATCACCTGATAACCCGACTCCCGCAGTCATGCCGGTGAATGCAGGAAAGATAATGGCAAAAACAATGAAGAAATCGTCGTGATTATTAATCCTTGCAAACATATCCAATGAATGAGTTGAATCCACGCTGCCAAGGAAAAACATCAAAAGCGAAATTCCCAGTATACCGGCAACAACCCACAACGCACTGACACCTATTCTTGCTCCTTTAAAAACAATCATGACTAGCAATAAGAAAGTTGAAGGTATGCTTATAAAATAAATGGAAGGTTGTTCTATTCCTATGATTTTTCCTACCCATGGCAAAAGCGACCTAAACGCTTCAGAAAAAGCAATCATATAAAAGGCAGCAGAAATTGCTTGGGAAAAATATAGTGAAACCCCTATAGTTCCTCCCAACATAGGTCCAAATGATCTGCTTATCATAAAATATTCACCGCCGCCTTCGACCTTTAGATTTGTGGATATTTCCGCAATCGCCAGAACGGTCGGTATGGTAATAATGTGACCAAAAATTATGAGAAGTAATGTGCCAGCTATTCCCGCATGAGCAGTCGCATATCCGAACCTTAAAAACAGAATCGCTCCAAGTATTGTACTTATTGAAGCAAGGAATACCGGCGCTGTTCCAAAGTTATATCCGTTTTGTGACTTGTGTACAGACAAATTTTTACTCCTTAATTATTGATATACTTATTTATTCAATTTTTGATTTGTTCCGGATTGCAGGCCATAGAAAAAACTTCTTGCGTTGATTCCTATTGACCGATTGTTGTATCCCCCTTCCTGAACAACGAGACATGGCATCTTTAGTTTACCAATCCCTGCACCGATTGCGGCAAAATCCTTACCATTAAGATTCCATGTACCAGTGGGGTCTCCTTTTGCCGTATCCAATCCCAGGCAAACGATTAAAAATGCCGGGCTGAAGTTTCGGATGCGGACGAGTGCAGATTTAAGAGTATTGAGGTAGACTGCTTCTGTAATCTTCTCAGGCAATGGATAATTGACGTTATATCCCTTGCCTTCTCCATCTCCGTATTCATCGGCAAATCCGGAAAAATAGGGATAAGCAAAGCGAGGATGCCCGTGAATGGAAATTGTCAGCACATCGCTTCTACTGTAGAATATATTCTGCTGTCCGTTGCCATGATGATAGTCAATGTCCAGTATGGCAACTTTCCCGAATTTACTAAGGTAATGTGCTGCAATTGCCGCATTATTAAAATAGCAGAAACCGCCAAAAAAGCCTCTTTCGGCATGATGACCTGGTGGACGGACTAGCGCATATGCGATTCGCCTGCCGGAAAGAATTTCATTTGCGGCAGTAAGTGCACAGTCCACAGCCCTTTTGGCCGCCGTAAAGGCATGACCGCTTAAAGGCGTGAAAGTATCTATACAATAGTAACCTGCACGAACAGGCAATTCTACCGGAGGTCTTGCTCTATTGCGTATAGGAAACACATAGGGATAAAAAGAAATATCAGATTCAACATTCCTGCAGACTCGTTTGAAGTATTTGATGTATTCAAAATCATGCACGGCCGTAATAAAATCTTCACTGAAGGCAGATGGTTTTATATTGTCAAATAAACTCGTAGGTTCCAGCGCTTGATGAATTGTCTTTATCCGTACAGGCGATTCGACATATCCACGATCTTTTACATGATGGATATCATGTTTGTCAGTCTCAACAAGCGCTATTTTTGTCATATTAGCCACCAATTCCGCGTTCCTTTCTTCTACGATCTGATTCCTGATATAGCGGAATGGTCTGAGCCGGACGGGATTATCTACGATAGAATCCAATACTATCTTCATATATTCAGGCGTGCAAATGTCTTTATACTTTCGCTCTAGAACGGCGGCAATGACCTGCCTTAAATAGTCCCTGCCGATAACACTGTTTTGTCCAAGGCCATCGAATACAAGATAGGGAGGATTATCTCCACCGGGTTGCACGGGTGTTTCATAGGCAGTATTAATAATGGGACTAGCACCATATGATTCGTAAAATCTCAGGCGTGCCCGGTTTTGTTTGAGCATATCAGGGTTATGACTGAGATTCTGGTCGTCAGGCAGACATTCAAAGAACAAACCAACTACACCAAGAGAAAGAGCTTCGCTTCGCACCCGGGCATAGAGTGCTCCGCCCACTCCACGACCCGCAAGCATCTTATCACTTACAAGATAGTCAAGATAGCAGAATTTTAGTTCAGCATCGTGATCAAGCAACGCCAGACCATGAACAGTAGCTTTATGATCTTCCGCTACGTAAAGGATGGAACGAAAGCCATATTTTAAGGGAGACCTGAGAGATTCAGATAAGCGGTCGATCTTCTTTTGGTCAAGCAGCTGGAACTGCACACGGAGCATTGTCTTGACCTGCTCCAGCGCATGTTTGTTCGCCGGCACAATATCATCGAATATGCGGCGAATGCGGAACATATGCAAACTCCTTCAATTTCATAGTATCTTATTTATTATTCACGTCTAATTTTTCTGACTCTTTTGACAACCGATTCAAGCAAATCAGACGCCCTTTGAATATGATTGATCATGGCTTCTTCAAGTTCTCTTTTTAACTCATCAACTATTTGTTGTTGGTTGTTTATCACTTTTTCATTTAACTTATAAAAAATGTCGTGTTCGATTTCAGCCCACGCGTGATACAAGGCAGACGTTAACTGTATTTCGCATTGCAAACCCTCATACTTCTTATATTTACCAAGCATTAATCTTTTGGGGCCAAACATTGCTATGACATGTGTTGACATGTATCCCTTTTCTTTATGACGTTCGTAAAGCTCAAGATTTTGAGGTGTCAGTTCATTATAAAGATCAGATATAAATTTTTTCTTATAACTCTCTAAATAAAATATAATTCTTATCCCCGCAATATCATGAATATCTTCCAGTTTTTTATATATAATTCCCTCCTCAGTTTTTCTTAATATCTTTTCTTTCACGCTTTCAAATGATTTTATCCGACTTGTTATATGACATTTATACCCATTATTTACCAACAAGCGTGATAACAAATTTTGCATAGTGTTGCAGAATTCTTGATATAAGGGCAGCTTTTTATAATATTCTTCAAGGATGCCAAAATTCTTTTTCTTCATTTCCATTCTATATAGAACCTATATATTTTGTTCCAACAAAAACCTGATATTAAAAATAAAATATATCATTATTTCCAATGCAGCAACATTAAATTCTTTAATATAAACTATAGAATTGTTCACTGATTTCAGTCGACGTAGAACAATTTAAAATGAAGACAAGAGGCAAGAGGTAAAAAAAGCAGATTAAATGTTTAGAGAATTGGAAGTTTCGATATCTACTTTATTTTATTTCATCGTGCGAATGTGAAGCGAGCAAAGTATCAAATAGAACAATGCGCTTGGTTTTGCCGATGCCGGTGAAATAGGCGTTGGTGTGTTTGGAACGCTTGCCCTCGTCCACCTGGAAAATTCCCCTGGCCTTCAGTCCGACTTTCGCGAGCAATGATTCAATCTTTTCTTTCAGTTCCTCATCCTTGATCGGCTCGTATTTGTTAAAGAGCGGAGCAATGACCACGGGATAAAGCCACAAAAGCAGAATTTCAAACGCGGTGAAAAATACCCAGGCCCAGAACCACCAGCTTTTCGGCAGGCAAATAATAAAAGCCATGAAGGCGGAAAGCATGATTCCCATCAGGACGGCTGAAATAATTATGGACTTGATTAAATCGATCAGCCAGAGCTTCCAGGTAATAGTGGAAAAGCCGTATTTTTTCTCCAGAACAAACGTATGATAAATATCAAAAGGTATACCTACAGCATCGCCGATGACCGCCAGCGTACCGAAAAAAATCAGCGCCTGCTCGATCAGATGCCACTGCAACCCGGCGATTTTCGCGACAAGCAACGGCAACAAAAGAAAAATTATGGCAAGCTCCAGTATGTCATCTGTTAAATTTTCCTTGGTCTCCAGCCGCGAATTATCGTAAGTGTAATCGACCATTTTGGACAGCGTCGCCTCATCGATCATGCCCTGAAAGACCGGCGGAATAACTTTGCCGTGATCGCGCAGATGCCTGATATTGATCCGCTGCAAAACAAACCGCCAGATGATTCGGCCCAGAAATAAAACCAGGAATATCAGTAAAAGCGCTTTCTCCATAAATCACCCGTATCAAAAAAGTGAATACAAATTACACAATTACACTTTCCGGTCAAGGGGCAACTCATCTTCCGATTATTCTCCTGTAATGCCTTCCAGATCGTCTTTTTACTTTTTCTTGACACGCAACATACTTCTTTCCTATACTGCCTCCGCGAAAAAGCAGGCTCGATTCAAGAACATGCACGATGCACACTGCGTGTCGGCTGTCCGGATTGAAATAGCGCTTGTCCGCCGAACGAATATGAAAGTGATGCTCGTAAACAAACTAATTGAAATAATTAATTATTTGCTCAACTGTCCCCATCCTTTTGCCGTATTTTTTTATCCCGGAGAAAAGGAGCCGGAACTGGTTTTGCAGCAGAAAAATGCCGTCCGCAAATTAAATTCCTTTAGCGACCTGAATAATAAAGAAGGATTCGTTTTTGCTCCTTTTTATATTTCCGCCGATTATCCTCTGGTCATTATTCAGCCGGATATTCATTTAAAAGGATATCCCTCCATTGCCGGGCTTGAAATCACGAACTCATCCGGAAAGCAGCCTTCCGAACAAATACAGGAGGTTCACTTCGATATCGGCAAATCGGACTACTTAAAATTATTGAATAAATCAATTGACGAAATCAAATCCGGAGAGTTCGATAAAGTGATTATTTCCCGAACCATTTCTACAAATATCCCCGAAACAATGACGACGGGAGATTTGTTTTTCCGGTTGAAGGAGAAGCTCAACAACGCTTTTGTTTATCTTGTCTCCCTTCCCGGAGTAGGCATCTGGCTGGGCGGAACACCGGAATCACTGCTCGCAAAAACAAACGGATCTTATCGCGCGGTTTCATTGGCCGGCACGGTCCCCCTCAACGGAGGAGGCCATGAAATAGAATGGTCTGAAAAACTGAAGACGGAGCAGCAAATTGTCACGGACTTTCTTGCCGACAACTTAAGTTCGTTTCAAATTGAAAATTATTTGCAAACAGGACCCGTTACCGAATGCGCGGGGAATGTCGCCCATCTTAAAACCATCTTTGAGTTTTCCGGCCAGACAATCGATGAACGGCTCATCCCGTTTATTGAAGCAATACACCCGGGACCGGCCATCTGCGGTTTCCCGAAAGAATCGGCAAAAGAATACATTCTGAAAAACGAAAGCCATCGGCGGGAATATTATTGCGGATTCCTAGGCAATTGGAAGATGGAAAACGACGTGCGGCTGTTTGTTAATATCCGCTGCATGAAACTACTAGCCGACCGCGCCGTCATTTATGTCGGAGGAGGCATCACCTCCGGTTCCGTACCGGAGAGCGAATGGGACGAAACCGAACACAAGGCAAAATCCTTGTTATCCGTTATCGGGAATAATTAACATGATCTCAACAAAAAAAAGTGTTCAATATCTGGCGGCGATTCTCCTGAAAAAGGGGATACGCGATATCGTGTTTTCTCCCGGATCGAGAAACGCCCCTCTTATTAATACCTTGAGCGCAACGGGTGAGTTCCGCTGCCTGAATATTGTGGATGAGCGCAGCGCCGGATTTTTCGCTCTAGGCATGGCCGCCCAAATGCAAAAACCGGTGGCCGTCGCCTGCACATCCGGTTCGGCGGTTCTGAATTACGCACCGGCCATCGTCGAGGCCTATTACCGGAAAATCCCGCTTTTGATTCTTACGGCGGACCGCCCTCCGGAATGGATCGATCAGGGCGACGGGCAGACCATCCGCCAGAACAAAATTTACAGAAACTATGTCCGCAGCAGTTATGCTCTCATGGAGAAAGTCGAAACCGCCAACGACGAATGGTATGTGGGCAGAACCATCAACCAGGCCGTCAACGATCTGATGTATCCGAATTTTGCCCCGGTGCATATCAATATCCCTCTTTCCGAACCCTTGTACGAACTGATTGACGCGCCGCTTCCGGAACCGAAAATTATCCATCTGCACCACGAGTACGAAACGGAAAGCACTGCGGAGGCCACCGCAGAAAAACTTGCCGCGCTCTGGAACCAAAGCAAAAGCAAAATGATTATCGCCGGACAGATGCTCTATGCCAACGGTCTTAGCACCCCTCTGAACGCTCTGGCGGATGATCCTTCCGTAGCAGTGCTGACCGAAACAACCTCCAATCTGAAAGGCAGCCATTTCATCTCCTGCATAGACAATGTCCTGACCGCCATCGAAAAGGAACAGGATTATGCCCCGGATTTGCTGATCACACTGGGCGGACAAATCGTCTCCAAGAAGATCAAGATCTTCCTGCGAAGAAACAGGCCGAAAGCGCACTGCCATTTTTCCCGCGCTGGCGAACATACGGACACGTTTCAGTCCCTGACGGATATTTTTTCCTGTGACCCCGCACTCTTTTTCAGGTCGGTTAAAGACAGACTCAAACCTTGTGAATCCGATTACGGAAACAAATGGAAACAACTTAATCACATCACCCGGCAGCGGCATGATGCTTTTCTGGGAAAATGCGGATTTTCCGATTTGAAGGCTTTTCAGATTATCCTGAAGCACCTGCCCGACCGCTCCGTTTTACATCTGTCCAACAGTACGCCAGTCCGCTATTCCCAGTTGTTTGTCTGGGATAAAGACATCGATTTCATGGCGAACCGCGGCGTGAGCGGCATTGACGGCGTTGTTTCCACAGCCACCGGATGCGCTTATGCGACGGAGAAAATGACAACGGTGATCGCGGGCGATCTGGCGTTTTTTTATGATTCCAACGCGCTCTGGAACAGGCATCTCTCAGCCAATCTCCGGATTATTGTCATCAACAACTTCGGAGGAGGCATTTTCCGGTTTCTCGACGGCTCGTCGACTTCACCGGCACTGGAAACACATTTTGAAGCGAGGCACAATTACCGGGCGGCTGGCGTCGCAAAAGCATACGGTCTGGATTGTTTTACGGCAAAAGATGAAAAAACGCTCATCAAGGGGCTGATATGGCTCTATGCTTCAGATTTTACCAAGCCGGCCGTGCTGGAAATCGTGACGCCGACGGAACAAAATGCCGAAATATTGAAATCATATTTTAATTATTTAAAATCACCACAGTGACGAGGTTGAAAATATTCTATGACAAAAAAAAGAAACTGGAAACCAATCAGGGACTATGAAGATATTCTTTTCGAATACTGGCAGGGCATTGCGAAGATAACTATCAACCGGCCCAGATACCGCAACGCCTTCCGCCCGGCCACAACCTTGGAAATGAGCGACGCTCTACGCCACTGCAAAGAGGACTCCAAAATCAACGTTGTGGTTTTTACCGGAGCGGGAAAAAAAGCCTTTTGTTCGGGAGGTGACCAGAACCTCAAAGGCAAGGGAGGCTACATCGGCAAGGACGGCGTTCCCCGGCTGAATGTGCTGGATGTCCAGAAGCAGATACGCTCGCTGCCCAAGCCGGTCATCGCCATGGTCAACGGTTATGCCATCGGCGGCGGACATGTCCTGCATCTGGTCTGCGATCTGACGATTGCATCGGAAAACGCCATCTTCGGGCAAACAGGCCCAAAAGTAGGAAGCTTTGACGCCGGTTTCGGTTCTTCTTATCTGGCCAGCATCGTCGGTCAGAAAAAAGCACGGGAGATCTGGTTTCTGTGCCGGCAATATACCGCCGCGGAAGCGCTGGCAATGGGCATGGTCAACAAGGTCGTGTCGCTGGATGAGTTGGAAGATGAAGTTATCGCATGGGCGAAGGAAATGATGATTTTCAGCCCGATGGCCCTAAGGATGATCAAACTCGGGCTGAACGCCGATCTGGACGGTCAGGTCGGCTTGCAGGAATTCGCCGGAAACGCAACGCTTTTGTATTATCTCACGGAAGAAGCCCAGGAGGGTAAAAACGCTTTTCTGGAAAAAAGACTTCCCAACTTTCATAAATATCCTAAATTCCCATGAAGGCAGGAAACATCGGCACATGGCTGGAAGCGGCGAGACTCAGAACGCTACCGCTGGCATTATCGAGCATAATAACCGGCAGCGCCTTGGCGCGGTTTGACGGAGCCTTCCGTTGGAGCATCCTGATCCTGGCTTTACTCACCGCCGTTTTTCTGCAAATCCTGTCCAACCTGGCCAACGATTACGGCGACGCCGTCAAAGGCACGGACAATGACGGCCGGATCGGTCCGTTACGCGCCGTGCAATCGGGTACCATCACGCAGACGCAGATGAGAAAAGGCATTGCCTTTACCGCGCTGGTCGCCATTTTCACGGGAACGTGGCTAATTGGCGAAGGACTAAGCGGACTGCCCCTGACGGATTACATTGTTTTCCTGTTGCTCGGTCTGGCTTCCGTAGTCGCCGCCTTGACCTACACCCTGGGCAAAAAGCCTTACGGGTACAGCGGGCTCGGAGACATTGCCGTATTTATTTTTTTCGGCCTGACCGGGGTTTTGGGAACCTATTTTCTTCACCGGCACGAACTCTCGTGGGGAGCGGCTTTGCTGGCCGCAGTCATAGGACTATTCAGTATGGGCGTTTTGAATTTAAACAACATGCGGGACATGGAAAACGACCGGAGCTGCGGGAAAATAACCACCGCCGTCAAACTGGGACTGGCCGGAGCAAAAAAATATCATTCATTTTTGATCATATCGGGACTGCTCGGCACAACGGTTTTTACCGTTTTGAATTTCCAGTCAGCCGGACAACTGGCCATCTTTCTGATCTTTCCGCTATTCATTCGCGACATCCATGCCGTATCAAAAATTACGGACTATCGCGCGCTGGACCCTTTTCTTAAAAAGCTCGCGCTGTCCACGTTCTTTTTTTCCATCATATTCGGAATCGGACTGGTTGTGCATTTATGATGAAAGCCGACTATAAAAAATATGTCCTGCAATTCACGCAACCGGCGGGAACATCCAGAGGCGTTTACACGCAAAGAACGAGCTGGTTCATCTTTGTTTATGACAGCGACAATCCCGCGCAGACTGGCGTCGGCGAATGCGCTCCCCTGCCGGGACTCAGCCCCGAACTGAACGCAAGCTTTACAGAAAAGCTTGATGATATCTGCAAAAATATTGAACACTATCGCAAACTGACGCCGACTGATCTGGCGGAATTTCCCTCGTTAAAAATGGGACTGGAAACCGTATTTCTCGATTATCAAAATAAAGGAACGAAGATATTTTATCGCAATGCGTTTACCAAAGGAAAGCGGGGCATAAAAATAAACGGTCTGATCTGGATGGGAAGCCCGGAATTCCTTGACGAACAGATCCGCGACAAGCTCAATGACGGATACGCCTGTATCAAAATGAAAGTCGGCGCCATTGATTTCAAGACCGAGCTGGCGCTCATCAAAAAAATCCGCAGGGAGTACGGAGCGCAGGACGTCGAAATCCGGGTTGACGCCAACGGGGCTTTCCGTCCCGAGGAAACGATGGACAAATTGAAGGCGTTGGCCGCCCTGGACGTCCATTCCATCGAACAACCGGTAAAAGCCGGACGGCATGATTTTCTGGCGCGGTTATGCAAGGAGACTCCTCTTCCCATTGCCCTGGATGAAGAACTAATCGGAATCCATTCGCTCGGGCAGAAGCAGGATTTGATCAATTATATCCGTCCGCAATATCTGGTGCTCAAGCCGTCCCTGCACGGTGGTTTCGGCGGATGCAGCGAATGGATTGAACTTGCTGAAGAGTCAAAGACGAGATGGTGGGTCACGTCCGCTCTTGAATCGAACATCGGCCTCAACGCCATCGCCCAATGGACCTCCACCCTGGAGAGCCGTCTGCACCACGGACTGGGAACCGGCCAATTATTTGCGAACAATTTCGACTCTCCTCTTTACCTGGAGAACACCGAATTAAAATATGATGTAAACAAAACATGGGAGCTGTCAGCACTGTTCAATGACTAAAATACTCAACCTTGCCGCTTTGTGGCGCGACAAATCCGCTTTTGCAGATTATTGCCGGGACAAGCTGAACGATCCGCATTACACCGGATGGGACCGGTCCCTGCTGGCCTTTGTCGCCGAATGGTTTGATGAAAACGATTTCGTAACCGTCCGCACCTCCGGCAGCACCGGTAAGCCAAAACCGCTGAAAATCAAAAAGCAGCGCATGATCATCAGCGCCCGCATGACGCTCGATTATCTGGGATTACGGGAATGCGATAAAGCGCTGCTGTGCCTGCCCGCGAATTATATCGCCGGAAAAATGATGGTTGTCCGTTCCCTGATTGGCCAATTGAATCTTTTCGCCACGGAGCCGCGGGGGAATCCCCTGGAAAATATCAAGGACGAATTCGATTTTGCGGCCATGATTCCCCTGCAAGTTTACAACATTTTAAATCAGCCTGACGGAAGAAAAAAGCTCGCGCAAATCAAAAAACTGCTTATCGGCGGCGGTGCGATTCCCGCGACGCTGGAGGCGAAACTCAAAGACCTGGATCATGAAATTTTCTCAACATACGGCATGACGGAAACTGTCTCGCATATCGCCCTGCGCCAATTGAACGGTCCGGGACGCTCGCCGTATTACGCGACCATGCCGGACGTAACGATCAGCCAGGACAAAAACGATTGTCTGGTGATTAACGCCCCCGCCGTAGCGGATGGAACGGTAAAGACAAGGGACATCGTCCGCATGATCGGGAAAAATAAATTTGAAGTGCTGGGACGGCTGGACAACGTTATCAATTCCGGCGGTATCAAACACAACCCGGAAGCCATCGAAAAGAAGATCGAAGACCTCATCACCGACCGGTTTATTATCTCATCGGTTCCCGATGTCCGGTTGGGCAATAAAATCGTTCTGATCATCGAAACATCCGCCCCGCAAAAATATACCTACTTCGATTTTAAAAATTCCTTAATCGAAAGGCTGCCGGAATTTGAACGACCCAGGGATATGCTCTTTCTGGAGCGCTTCACCGAAACCGGCAATTCCAAAATCAAGCGGGAAAAAATTACCGATCAGGCAGTTGCCCTTCGTTTAGTTGAATCCCCTCGTTAGGCCGAATCCCCTCCGTTAGGTCGAGTCTTTTTGAGTCGACCGACTACGACCCCGAATTTAATCCCTATCTGTTGCCGGTTCAATCGTCTACAATGGATCCAAAATGTTTCGGAGCAATCATCATGATTGCTTCGGCTATAAAATACACCTCCTCCGATTTTAAAAATTCCACCTGTTCGGTCGAGTCAAAAACAGGCTGTTGCTCAAATGATATTTTTAGGCAGCTATTGAAAGCGTTTTGATTAATAAATCTTGGCGAAGCGAAAGATCAGCAATGACAACTGTTTGAGCTGAAGGCGAGTTTTGTCATTGCCTGAAGCGAGCCTTAAATTTATTCAAAACGCTTTCCGGCAAGCGAAAATAATATTTGGGCAACAACCAGAAAAAGACTCGTCCGAACGGGGTTGGCTCACTAAAAATCTCTTGACAGAAACATTTTCCGGTTATAGAATCCAGTTAACGTAAAGTGGCAATGAAACGAATAAATGATGTAATATCTATATATTACAAATATTGGCCATGTTACGCTAAAGACATTCAATGGCTGGACTTTACAACAAAAAAACAAATGCCGGGAGGTAATACGATGTCAGATTTCGTCTATAAAACTGTCGGACAGTTAATCAGGGAAACAGCATCGCTTTATCCGCAAAAATCGGCTCTTATTTGTCCGGATTTTAATATACGTCAAACCTATGGCGAATTTTATCAAACATGCAGAGACATAGCCAAAGGACTTATGGCTATCGGCATCAAGCGCGGCCATAATGTCGCCGTCTGGACAACCAATATTCCCGAATGGATTTATCTGCAGTTTGCTTTAGGAATGACCGGTGGGATTCTAGTCACCGTCAATACGAATTATCAGAGCCATGAGTTGGAGTACATTCTAAAACAGTCTGATTCTACGACCTTGTTTCTCATTGATTCATACCGGGACACAAGCTTTTACGATACCGTACGTCAAGTTATACCCGAGTTGGATTCCTGCCCGATAGGATCTCTGGTTTCAGAAAAATTACCGCTTTTGAAAAATGTAATCTATATCGGGAAAAGAGAAAGCACTCCCGGCATGTTTAAATTTACAGATTTGATTACAATGGGAAAGAAAATAACCGATCAGGAACTGGATCACCGGATGAGTACTCTTTACGATGATGATGTAATCAATATGCAGTATACGTCAGGCACCACCGGCTTTCCAAAAGGAGTTATGCTTACCCACCACAATATAGTAAACAACGCCCGCATGGTCGGGGATGTTATGGGAATGACCGAAAAAGACAACCTGCTGATTCAGGTACCATTGTTTCATTGTTTTGGCTGTGTTATGAGTTCATTGAACTGTGTCTACCATGGCTCTACTATGGTAGTGCTGGAGTATTTCGACCCTCTCAAAGCACTTCAAACTATATCTGCCGAGAAATGTACGGCAATCAATGGAGTGCCGACCATGTTCATCGCAATTTTAAACCATCCCGATTTTGATAAATATGATATGACCTCTCTGCGCACCGGTATAATGGCCGGAGCACCCTGCCCTGTTGAGACCATGAATCAGGTGCGTACAAAAATGCATTGTCCTGAAGTCGTCATTGCCTTCGGTCAGACCGAATCGGCGCCGGTAATGACCATGACGCGTCGCGATGATCCGGTAGAGTTGCGTGTCTCTACCGTGGGCAGGCTTTTGCCGGATATCGAAGGAAAAATAATCGATCCGGACAGCGGCATGGATTTGCCGCCGGACACTCAGGGTGAAATTGTCACCCGCAGCGCCTGCGTAATGAAAGGCTACTACAAAATGCCGGAAGCTACAGCAGAAGCCATTGATAAAGATAAATGGCTGCACACAGGTGATCTGGGAGAAGTAGACAAAAACGGTTATTTTAAAGTTACCGGCCGCATTAAAGACATGATTATCAGGGGCGGTGAAAATATTTATCCGCGTGAGTTGGAAGAATTTCTTTTTACTCATCCCAAAGTAGTTAACGTTCAGGTCATCGGCATTCCCGACAAAAAGTACGGCGAGCAGGTACTGGCCGCTATTCAGCTCAAAGCCGGAAAAACGGCATCCCCTGAAGAATTTGCCGAATTTTGCCGTGGTAAAATCGCGCGGCATAAAATACCGAAATACTGGGAGTTTGTCGACGGCTACCCGACAACGGCCAGCGGCAAAATTCAGAAGTTTAAAATGAAAGAAATGTTTTCTCAAAAACATTCGTCAAAATGATGGAAGGAAATCTAAATGAAAACCGTTCCCAAAGAAATCAGCATAGGTGAACTGGCCAAAAAGCTGGAAATGAGCCAACGTACAATTCGCTACTACGAAGAGATTGGTCTGCTCAATTCCATTAAACGCATTGAAGCCGGTCGCAGAGTTTATACAGAAGATGATTTGCGCCGCCTGAAATTGATAAAAAGACTGAAGATTATGGGAATGACATTGTCGGAAATGCAGGAATTGGAAGCAATGTGGACAATTGAAAAATCTAATGATAACGTGCTCAGGCGGTTACTTGAATTAATGGGCAATCAATTGCGCAGACTGGAAGACCGCATTACTGATCTTAACATTTTGAGAAATGAAATATTAGAATACCAGAAAAGGATTCAATCCAAAATAGACAAATAATCCCCTTGCAATTTTTAACAATCTGATGCTTTATCCCCGATATAAATTAAAGAACATATCATTCAATATTTAACGGATAACATGGATATCATTGTTACTATCGATAAGGGTTTGATGAGGAAGGAGTAATATTTAAAAATGGAAAAATTTTTCTATCCACGCAGCATGGTGGTTATAGGTGCTTCAGTAAAGAGAATGAATCTGGGGCATATTATTGTATTGAACAACCGGAAAAACGGATATGAAGGAAACATCTACGGTGTAGGCAGTAAAGAAGGAGATATTGCCGGCGCGCATGTTTTCGCCAGCGTTGATAAGCTTCCAGAAGTTCCTGATGTCGCCATTATCATTTCCCCGGCAAAGACTGTTCCGGATTTTATGGAGGCCTGCGGGCAAAAGGGCATTAAGCGGGTAGTCATCGAATCCGGCGGATTCAGCGAATACTCGAAAGGTCAGCAAACTATGGAGAAAAAATTACTGGAGATTGCCGACCGTTACAATATTCGTTTCATAGGCCCGAACTGTGTAGGAACAGTAAATTTCGATATAAAAATGATGATGCCTTTCGGTTTCTTCCCCGGAACACCAGCAGGAGGACGCGTGGCTATGATCGTCCAAAGCGGTGGTGTCGGCGGTTCCTATCTTAGAGAATTGGGCGACAATGCCATCATTCCCGGCAAATTCGCCGCTATCGGCAACAAATTGCAGATAGACGAAGTAGACGTTTTTGACTATCTGCTCAAAGATGAAAAGACAGATATTATTACAATGTATATGGAAGGCTTCAAGCGAGGGAGAGCGTTTTTTGACCTTGCACTTAAATCGAATAAACCGATTATCGTCCAAAAATCCAACCGCAGTAAGCTCACCGCCAGTATCGCTCAGTCTCATACAACAGCCCTTTCCGCCGACGATGCCGTTGTAGACGGTTGTTTCCGACAGGCAGCAATTATCCGTGCGGAAGACGACATCGATTTTATCAGCGCGGTAAAAATTATCCGTCTTCCTCTCATGAAAAGCAGGCGGGTTGCGGTTCTGTCCCGTTCCGGCGGACACGCCGTCATGACCGTTGATGCCTGTGCCAAATTCGGATTTTCGCTGGTTGATTTTCCCGAGACTTTTTTTGATACGATAAAAACCATTTATCACACGCGGGTAATTGCTCATCAAAACCCCCTCGACCTGGGAGAAATTTTCGATTACACCATATTTACCCGAATACTGGAAGAAGCGCTGAAGCTCCCTGATGTTGACGGCGTTCTGTTCAATCACCTTTATGTATCCAGTTACGAAGGTGAAATGTCGCGCGACTTTTTAGGCAATGTCGGCAGGCTTGTGGAAAAATATCAAAAACCCGTAGCGGTAACAGTAATTACCGATGCACCTGAACTTCTTAATATATCGAGACACCAGGGATATCCCCTTTTTACTACTCCTCTAATGGCGGCAAAAGCCCTGCATGCTTCCGCTACCTACTATGAAGAGAAATCTGCCAGGGATGCCAGAGGAGAAATTGCCGCTAAACTAATCGATCTGGAGGCAATCAATAAAATTAAAAACCTCTGTAAAACTGAAAAGCGGATTCCACTGACTGATGAAGCTCTGCAAATTGCCGAAGCCGCAGGTATTCGATGCATTTCCGGCGTTACCGTTAAGTCAGCAAAGGAAGCAGGTAATGTTAAGTTTGATTTTCCCGTTGCCGTGAAGCTTCTTTCATGTGATGCTTCCCATAAATCAGACGTGGGTGGTGTGCAGCTAAAAATTAAGAATCACAAGGAACTTGCTAAGGCCATATCCGGCATGAAAAAGACTTTCAAGAAAATCTCTCCTCAACCGACTATTGATGGCTTCCTCATTCAGAAAATGGCGGCAGAGGGTGTGGAATGCTTTGTTGGTGGTCGCCAGGATCCGGTCTTCGGTCCTATTGTTGTTGCCGGCCTGGGCGGTATCTTTCTCGAAATTTTCAAAGATACAGCTATCCGTCTCGCTCCGGTAACGAAAAACGAAGCTATGGATATGCTAAAAAATCTGAAGGCTTATTCTGTACTACAAGGAGCAAGAGGAAAGATGAAAGCAGACATAGATGCTTTTGCCGATGTAATTTGCCAAGTGTCACAGATATTGGCAACGGCTACGGATATCGCCGAAATCGATTTAAATCCTGTCATCGTTCATGAGGCAGGCAAAGGAGTTTCCATCGTCGACAGCCGCGTGTTCTTCAAAGGCTGAGGATTAGAAGATTAGAGGCTTGGAGGATTGGATATCCAACGATATTCCTTGCTCTTTCGACACCATCTCGAAAGCCCGAATCAAGTAGCGGAATATTGCTTTCCTTATTTCAAAGCTTCAATGGATATTAGTGTAAGTTAATCCTTATCACGTAAATTATCTGAAACATTATTATTTACGCAAATCCCGTCTCGCCCGTACTTTTTCACCTGGTACATAAGCTGATCAACTCTATGAACAAAAGCTTTCATCTCTTCCTTGAAATTGTATTGCGCAAGACCTATACTGAAAGTGATATGAACTTTTTGACCAATAACCGGGTAAAATGCCTCTTTCTTTATTTCATTACGTATTCTTTTCGCAGTCGTGAATCCTTCTTTCTCTGTAGTCATAGGCAGTATAATTGTAAATTCCTCTCCTCCATAACGATAGGCAGAATCAGTTTCTCGTAAACATCGTTTTATAACCTGACTGATTTGTGATAATATATTATCTCCTTCAATATGACCGTATTTATCGTTAAACTCCTTGAATCTGTCGAGATCAAGCAGCATAAGGGTTAAAGGTTGATTATACCGGTTCGACCTCTCTATTTCTTTTTTAAGTTGATCGTAAAAATGCCTCGAATTGTATAACTTTGTAAGATCGTCAATTATGCTGAGTTCCTGGTACTTACGTTCGCTCTCACGCAAAGCATCTTCTGCAATTTTACGGTCCGTAATGTCCCTGAACCTGCTAACCAGGTATTTTTCTCCGCTAAAAGTAACTGTCGAAGCGCTGATATCGGCAAAAAAAACTGATTTATCTTTTTTCATCATGGGTATATTTTTTGCTATCAATATTTCATTTCTTATTTGTTTTTCCATCTGATCAATGGCATACGGCAGAAATTCCGGCGGATGAATATCTGAAATACACTTTTTCAGAAGTTCTTCTTTTGTATATCCAAGCATACTGCATATTTTTGCGTTAACATCCGAAAACATGCGACTGCCAACATTTAATATGATAATTCCGTCCGATGCAGATTCAAATATAGTCCTAAATTTTAAATGTGTTTCTTTAAGAGCCTGTTCCGCCTGCTTGCGCCAGGTAACATCACGGTAATTGACAATTACAGCTTCAACAACATTGTTGGTAATAAGATTGCTTCCGACAGCTTCCAGTATTCGCCAAGTGCCATCTTTATGACGAAGACGCATTTCGGATTGTAAAATAAGCGGTGTTATACTTTTAACTAATGTATCAAATTTATCAGTTAAAGATTTCAAGTCGTCCGGATGGATGAGCTCAAATCCGCCGGCACCAATTCTTTCCTCAACTTTAAAACCTAAAACTTTCTCTATTGCCGGATTTATATATGTAATAATGCCTTCGCAATTTATAACAACAATAATATCGGAGGAATGCTCTACCAGAGCCTTAAAGCGCTGTTGCTCCTGATACAACTTCTCCTCCATTTGCTTTTGCTTCCTTATAGTTTCCGCATCTTCCAATTCTCGGGCTATGGCAGAACAAAGACGGGAATAATTATTCTTTGAAACATAATCCTGGGCACCTAGACGCATACACTCTACGGCAACATCTTCGCCACCAATGATCCCGGATACAATGATGAGGGGAATATCGATATTTGCTTCCTTCAATACGGCAATGGCAGAGGGACCGCTAAAGTTCGGCATTTTATAATCACAAAGAATAATGTCCCAATGATTCTCTTTGAGGGACTTTTCCATTGCAGAAAAAGTTTCCACACGTTCGTACAAAGGGCTGTAACCTCCCTTCTCCAGGGCACGAATTAAAAGCCGGGTATCATCTTCCGAATCTTCAACGATTAAAACCCGTAGTAATTTATCATTCATGGAATTGCCCGTAAAAATAATTACCTAAAAATATTATGCTGATAATTCATGACCGATAATATTTAACTATCAGCAGAGCAAAAAGGACATTTGTAAAAACAGATCAGGAATACGTAATTTTACCTTGTTTTATTTTGAATCTTTATTAAAAATACTTACTTTACGGTCACTTATCAATCCCTCGAAAGAGGGATATTAAAATATATTTGCATAATCAATAACTTATGATATAAAAAATTTAACTTTATATTTGAGCAGTAATATTTTTATTATTTTGAATTGAACCAAAAACGATTTTTCTTCTACTTATAAAATAATATGTTCATGAACGAACGGCCGACAATCAATTCTTATAATAAACACGCCAGCAAATTCTTCTGGAAATCTCTCAATCCCATGGCCATCACTAAAGCCCGCGATGGAACATATCTTGAAGTAAATGAAGCTTTCATCAGTTCTATGGGGTTGAAGAAACAAGAGATAATAGGACAAACATCCATTGGACTTGAATATATAACAGCGGATCAGAGATTGTTCCTCGCTAATGAAATAGAAGAAAAAGGATATGCTCAAAATATCGAATTGGAAGTAAAAATTAAAAACCATGAGAAGCGATTAGGACTTTTTAATTCATCACCGGTAGGGATCGGCGACGATGCTCTATGGTTAACTGTTGTAACCGATATTTCCAAACAAAGGCTGGCATTGGATGCACTGCAGGATGATATTCTATTTAAGTCATTTGCCGCCGTTGAGGGAATAGGTGTTATCATAATACGAGGGCATCGACAAAATATAAATTCACTCTTTATCAATGATGAAGCAAGAAGAGCCTTAAATAACCGGACGTTAACTGATTTATTCAACGAAACAAACGGTCGGGAATCAGCATATTTCAACACGGCAACGGGATGTTATCATGTTAAAACAATTTCATCCAAGTACGGTTCTCCATGGAAAATCATCCTGCTGGAAAGATCGTCTCACTCGGTATACATTAAAGAAAAGCTGAAAAAATACGACCTGACTATCAGACAGCAAGAAATAGCTCTTTTAGCCGCAATCGGACATTCCAACGGTGCGATTGCCGAAATACTTTGCATCTCCGAATATACCGTAAAAGATCATTTGAAAGAAATCTTTCAAAGAATCGGCGTCTGCAAACGGAGTGAACTTTGTCCCAAAATATTAGAATTGCGATAACTAATTAAGGAAAAATCACTGTTCCCCGATCATTAATCAGAAAACAAACAATATATTCTTGCTGTAGATATGCACCATTCATCTTATTTTGTACATCGAAAACAGTACAAAACAAATAAATTTCTGAGCCTAAGGAGAATAAATGCAAAAACCTATAATGTGCAAGAAGGCTTTAGCCCTTTCCGGCGGCGGACCGGCGGTAGGCATCGAGATTGGCGCTTTGAAAGCATTTGAAGAAAAAGGAATAGACTTTGATATTTTTTCCTGTGCGTGTGTGGGCAGCTGGGTTGGTTGTCTATACAACAGTCTTTCTCCTGAACCTGACAGGATGAAAAAGGTCGAAGATTTCTTTTTCGATAAAATCTTCATTCCCGATGATATTTATGAAAGTTTCCCTATCTGTTACAAAGTATTCCGCATGAATTATTTTGAAGATATGAAAAAATATATCGAGAAACTCCTTGATCTGACTACATACTGGAAGCTTTTTCTTCCTGATCGCATCATGCAATATTTCCAGCAGATGCAATTAAATCCTCCCAAAACGACTGACGAGATAAACTATTGTATTTCTGAAGGTCTTGCTCTTAATCCTATTGTCAGATTGATGAGTGAATTTATTTATAAAGTTAAAAAAAGCGGAATCGCAGGACTGGTTAACAACGCTGATTTTGTCGAGGGAAATATCAATATGGAAAATCTTTTTAAAAGCGACAAACTTGTTTATCTTAACGCTTACAATATGACAAAGGCTAAGTTGGAAAGATTCATAAACCGAAAACATCATAAAGAATATGATCCGATAAGCGCGGATGCCTTAATGGCTGGTTCAAGTGTTCTTGAATATACAGAAAATAGAACAATTGGCGGAAGTTTCGATAAATATTGCGAAGGCGCAGTTATTAATACGGTTGAACTGGACACGCTACTTGAACATGACCATAAAGGAGAATTAGATGAAATCTGGGTAGTAAAGATAGCTGATTATCAGGAGGTCAAACCACCGAAAAATTTGATTGAAGCCGCCTTAACTGCCGTCATGCTTCCCTTTGATACAATTTCTGATGATGATATAGAAATATTCTCTCATCATTTAGCACAGATATCAGATAATGAGAAAACAAGATTAATAAAAATCAATATGAATTATGGCACCGTCAATTATCACTGGAACCATTCAAATTTAAAAGAAGGCATTAAAACCGGATATGAAGGTACTATAAAGGCAATTGAAGAATACGAGGCAAGAAAGAAAACATTAGGGTTAAGTAGAGATGGAAGTAAGTCCGTAATTAATTTACTCACACCTCCCAAATCGATGCGGGCTGCGCGCTGGAACCTAGAGGAAACAATTCAATGAATCATTTGCCGGACAATTAGGTTGTATACTGTTTACCTTTCTTCAGCGTCAGAATGGCAAGACCAATGCAACTAAGCACAAAAATATTTATCAACCAGAGATAGTGGTATGATCCGAATTTATCATAAACAAAACCGCCTAAAGCTGGTCCGATTGCGCCACCGACACCGATAAAAAAAGTTAAAAGACCATAGATTGATCCCAAAACATGTCTGCCGAAACGATCAGCTATAAGAAGCGGTATTAAAGGTGCGAGCGAACCGTAGCCAAACCCATAGATAAGAGCACAAACATACAGATTAAAGACACCGCGTACATTCAGCATAAGTATTGTACCTGTCAGCATAAAAACTATCCCGGTAAAAGATACATATTTGGGATCTTTTATTCTGTCTGTCATCCAACCGAAAAGAAATTGGCCGATAAAACCGGTTAAACTTATCGCGGCTAAAGACGAAGCACCGGCCATTTTATCAATACCGTTATCAGTCGCATAGGCCACCTGATGCACAAAAACAGACATAGTAACCATAACAGCCAATCCCTGACAAAAAGCAAGCGTCCAGAAACGCGAATCTTTAAAAAGAATCAGGGCGGAAACACTTTGAATTTGTTTTGTTCCCGGCAGTTGATGACTAAAAGTTATTTCGTCTCCATCAGGTAAAAGACCATACGCTTCAGGATTAGTTTTTTTCATCAACGTTTGGGAAATTAAGACTCCCATCAATAATACAATAAAACTCAAAGTCATCAACCCGAAACGCCAATTAAATGTGCTGACAATATATCCGGCTAGTGGCGTCAATATAACAGTTCCCAGACTTATTCCCATGGAAGCAATTCCCACTGCCACTCCCCTTTTTTTAACAAACCATTTACCGACTGAAGAACTGCAGGCAACCACACCCATTCCGGCGGCTCCCAATCCGACCATAAATCCATAACTGACAAACAAACCGAGAGAAGTTTTAACAAAGCTTGTCATCATGTAACCACAACAGGAAATCAAAGCCCCTGCTGTTATTATCCAACGTGGCGCAATTCGGTCCAGCATTTTTCCGACAAATATTGCGCAAAATGAATAGACAACCATATTGATGGTCGCTGCCATCGATATTACCGAACGTGACAAGCCAAACTCTGCCGCCATAGGCTTTAGAAAAACACCGAAACAGTAACGGGACCCATAATTCATCGCCATCACTAGAAAAGCTCCGCTTACAATGTACCAGCCCCAGAAGATTTTTTGATTTTTGTCCATTGATACATCCACAAGCTAACTAATACCATTTCGATTTCAAAGGATAACGCGGCGGCAAGGAGGAGGCTCCGCAGGCGTATAACTAATACGTTGAGGAAGCCGACGACGCTGCCAACAAAGTTAGCCAAAGAAATCGAATTGGTATAATATCCACCGATTTCTTTACCATTAAATCTTTCTATTAGGAATAAATATCTCTTATGCAAAATATATAAAACTAATAATTACTATTCCTTTGTCATCCCGTACTTGATACGGGATCCAGCATTTCCAGGAGTGGTTTCCTGTTTTTGTCGTGACAACAATCTGGATACCGATTTACACCGATATGACGGAAGAGTGCAATTTTTCAAAGCATGTTCAGGTAATCATAGATCAACGACAGATTTAAAATTGCAAGTCGGGCACAATATTTAATTTGACATCTGATTTTGAATAATTTACAAAACGAAATATTTTTATTGAACAATCTTCACTTATACAAAAGCACCTGGCAAATAAATTTTTAGGGGGTATCCCATGAAACGAATACTGTTTTCTATTTTTTGCGTTCTTTTGATGTCAGTGATTTTTGCCGAGGCAGGCATATCAGACAAAAATGATAAATTGATTCAAGCCGCCGAAACAGGCAATCTGCAAGGTGTGCAAAGCGCACTGGCTGAAGGCGCAGATATCAATGCTCTGATGGTAAAAAAATATGAGTTCGGTATGGAAAAAGGTACAACGGCTTTAATAGCGGCATCAGAAAAAGGTCATAAAGAAGTTGTCAAACTTCTCTTGAATAGGGGCGCTAATGTAAACATAAAAGATATTCCTAATGGATTTACGGCTCTGGTAGTGGCATCGCAAAATGGTCATACCGATATAGTAAAACTCCTTTTGGATAAAGGTGCTGATGCAAATGAAATAGAAGCCGTCACAGGCCATCCTGCGTTAATATGGGCAGCAGGTAAAGGCTATGCGGAGATTGTTAAACGCCTATTAAATAGGGGAGCTGGTATAAATACAAAAGACGCCAATGGGTTCACTGCTCTGATGGTAGCATCGGATGGTGGTCACAGAGAAGTTGTAAAACTGCTTTTGGATCAGGGAGTTGACGTAAATATAAAAAGTACTATCGATGGCTCAACTGCTCTAATATGGGCATCTCAAAAGGGACATAATGAAATAGTAAAGCTTCTTGTGAACAAGCATGCCGATCTTAATGTCAAAGATAAAAAGAATAGTTCAAGCGCTCTGACACTGGCATCTTATATCGGTAATGCAGAAATTGTTAAATTCCTATTAGATAACGGCGCTGATATAAATACAAAGGATGGTACGGGCTTTACTTCCTTGATTTGGGCTGCGGATAAAGGCCATACGGATGTCGTAAAAATTCTTTTGGATAGAGGCGCAAATGTAGACACACGAGAAACAATTAAAGGCGCAACAGCCCTTTGGTGGGCATCAGACAACGGATATTTGGAAATCGTCAAACTTCTTCTGCAGAAAGGCGCTAGCGTTGATTCAAGGGACACCACTTATGGAGCAACGCCTTTGATGTGTGCGTCACAAAAGGGACACGCAGAGGTTGTCAAATTCTTGTTGGACAAAGGAGCTGATCCTAACATAGAGACCACCAGCAATGATGCAAAAGGTATTACAGCCCTTGTGTCAGCATTAGGAAGTGAACGGGAGGATATTGTTAAACTTCTTTTGGATAAAGGCGCTAATTTTAATTTAAAACACATTAATAATATCCCATATGCCCTGATTATGGCATCAAAAGATGGTTATTTGAACTTTGTTAAAATGCTTTTGAATAAAGGAGTTGATGTCAATTTAACAGATAAGGAAGGATATTCAGCTTTAATGGCCGCTGCGGAAAATGGTCAAATAAAAATAATCAATTTACTATTAGACAAAGGGGCTAATATCAACTTAAAGAATACTTATGATGGTTCAACGGCTCTGTTCATGGCAGCCAGCAGCGGTCAAGCAGAAGTTGTTAAACTTCTATTGGATAAGGGCGCTGATGTGAACGCTAAAAGAGCTTCAGGTGGTCAAAGAAGGGTTATCGCATCAATATACAGAGACGGATCAACACCACTGCTGGCTGCATCTTATCACGGATATGTGGAAATAGTAAAACTGCTTTTGGATAAAGGTGCGGATGTTAATGTAAAAAGCAGCGATGGTTATAATGCACTAATATTAGCATCGGCTTGTGGCCATACGAAAAGTGGTTATACTAAGATTAATAAAAATCTATTCGCATCGCCGAATCGATACACGGAAATTGTTAAGCTGCTTTTGGACAAAGGCACAGACATTAATGAAAGAGATTCTGACAACGCAACTGCCTTGTTTAGAGCATCGCAGAATGGTCTTACGGAAGTTGTAAAACTTCTTTTAGAAAAAGGTGCTGATGTAAATGTACAAAACATTAATGATGCAACACCTTTGATGATGGCATCTACCGGTGGTCACAAGGATATTGTCAAAATTCTTCTGGAAAAAGGTGCTAACATGAATGTAATAACGAATATTGATGGAGTCGAATACACTGCTTTGAAGATAGCAAAGAAAAAAGGCTGGAATGATATTGTAACGATATTGAAACAAGCCGGAGCAAAGGAATAGGCAGATTTATTATTAGTATTTGAATATTTCTTCGACAATATTTTTTTCTATTATTGCATAGATTAGCGTTTGAGTTTCTCTGTGGTAGTGACAACATTTTTGACATTCTTGAATTTGTCCTTTTTCACCATTTGTCTGAGTCCGGCTATGGTCTTTATTCCATAATCTTTGGTAAGCATATTGACAAGAAAATGGGGCAATCTCCCGCCTTGATCACCCAGAACATGATAGGTAACCTCAGTTTTGTCTGCGCCTTTTGGTACCAGTGTACAATCAGTGATAGATGACGGCATCCGTACGACATTTTTTTTATGATTATATGAGGTTTTTATCCCTTCTGCGTGGCAATAGATAGCACCTGTTGATTTATCCACTGACCATAAAGCTTTTGCCACAGCATCACGATCGCTCACAGGGAAAATCAAATCAATCAAACTATAGAAATAGATAACATCCCCCTCACTTCTCATTTCAGGGGTATTGATTATGAAAGATTCTTTACACAAAAATACATATTGAGGCATTACGGAAATATCACGCATAACAGCTTCGACAACCGCGATCGGCGCATCCACGATACCTGTGGCCTTTATCTCATTAACACAGTTTCTGGTAGTTGGCCTTGTATAGCCTGTAATACCATCTGATTCTCCGATTTTCTTCCAGCCGTCATCTGCCGCCCACGCAGCTGCAATGCTTATTGCGGCGATAAGAAAGATTAACCTACTGAACTTAAATAACTTCAACATAATTATTTTTCGCGTGTACATATTTTCGCTGATATCTTGACACAGTAATATTTGTTATCATTTTAGATATGATATCGTACATTATTATATTTGAAATATTATTTCTATGGAATTTCTATCATTGGCCGACAAGAATTTTTTTAAACCAGGGGAAAAAGAGTGTCATGCTGGCGTCCTTTACCCATGTCCGGTATTTTTCCTCTAACGGATTCATATTAAGTATCTGGGCCTGGCATGATCTGGCTCCGACCAAAGAAATCATCAGACTATAAAAACAATAAATAAACATTTCTATTTCGCGGCTTGCCCCCCGGAGGGTAAGTTTTTCTTCCATGCCACGTCTCATAGCAGCCATGCTCATAATAATAAAACGGTATCCTGGTATTTCTTCAATATTGCCAATGTTTACGGCATTAAGGGCAGCTATACGCAAAGCGTCGGGTTTATCCATGGTGTAATCAAGCATTCTATCAACAAAGAGCGAGAATCCTTCCTTAAACGACATAGTATCAAGACCGTCATACCAGGAATCCTGCACCGGAATTGTCTCATTATAAATAGCCTCGGCCATTTCATAGAATAGTTTTTCCTTGGAACCGAAATAATAATGAATCATAGGGTGCTCTACACCAGCCTGTCTGGCAATCATACGAGTACTGGCTGTTTTAAACGAATATGATGAAAACACTTCTCTAGCCGCTTGTAAAATTCTTTCCCTGACATTTTTTTCACTGGCAGGTGATTGTTTTTTAGTAGTTTTTTTTAACTTTTCCATAATTCAGCATGATATAAATAAGACCACATGGTAAATAAAATATTTAAATTTTTACAGCCTCTATTTGGCTAATTCAGCACCTTTCACAGTAATAACGTATAATTGTATAAGTTGTTGTATTTATAGTCATATGCTGTACATACCACAATATTTATCATAAAGATAGAAATATTTTAAAAAAGAGATTGACATGTATTATTTTTTTTAGTACTTACCAATCGGTAAACAATTTTGTAACAAATTTAGAACAGATGAAATTCTGCGTAGGTTGGTTTTGTGTGTTCTAATTTTTAGTTACTCTTTTAGAGTGACACCGTAACAAAATTGTCGTAGCATCACAAAAGTTTTTGGTTTTAATATAGATATTTTTTAAACATTGGTTATTACAAAAGCTAAAAAAGGAGGTAGGAATGTCAACGTTTAGTTTGGATGAAGATCAACGACAGATTAAAGAATCCATGGAAAGTTTTGCGGCCGACGAAATAAGACCGCTTTCAAGGGATTGCGATGAGGAATTTCGTCTTCCGCAGGAATTTCTTGAAAAAACATGGGGGCTGGGACTTACAGCCAATATTATACCTGAAGAGTATGGTGGCTATGGATTTAACAGATCTTGCCTCAATAATGTCATCATGGCAGAGGCACTTGCTCACGGCGATCTTTCATTATCTCTCGCGGCAATGGCGCCAAATCTTTTTGTGTTGCCCATTCTGGAAATGGGAACGGATACACAGAAGAAAAAATATCTTCCGACTTTTTGCGGCGACAAATACAAGGTTGGAACCTTGGCTATCATGGAACACTCCATTTCTTATGATCCGTTTAACGTGCAAACAAAAGCCGTTCTGAACAAGGATAGTTATGTTTTAAACGGAGAAAAATGCCTTGTTCCGATGGCGGATCAGGCAGAATACATGCTTGTAATTGCTTCGACAGACAAGGGCACCGGCGCTTTTATCGTTGATAAAAATACGGCGGGGATTTCACTGGTAGAAAAAGAAAAAAATATGGGTCTCAATGCTCTGCCACTATACAGAGTAGCCTTTAAAGATTGCAAGGTCCCTGTTGAAAATTGTCTCGGTGGGGAAAAGGGAATTGATTATACAAGACTTTTGTGTCTTTCCCGTATCGGACTTTCCGCCACGATGGTTGGTATTTCACAGGCAGTATTGGATTACTCCATCAAATATGCAAAAGAACGTGTAGCTTTCGGATTTCCTATTGCCACACGTCAGTCAATCGCATTTATGTTTGCCGATGCCGCCATAGAAATTGAAGGAATAAGATCTTTGACCTGGAAAGCGGCCTGGACAGCAGACCAGGGAGAAGCAATGAATAGCGAACTTTTGAGGATCTCCTATCTAACCAAAACGTATGCTGCCGAACAGGCGTTTAAGATTGCCGACTATGGAGTTTCGATATTGGGAGGACATGGCCTTATCCGTGAACATAACATCGAGCTGTGGTTCAGGAATGCAAGGGCATTTTCAATGTTAGAAGGTCTGGCAATGGCCTAAGCCTAAATTAAGGAGGAGCAAAATGATAAGTTTTAAAGTATCTGATATGGAAAAACAGGTTGCGGATTTAATCCATGGTATGGCCAAAGATATCATGAGACCGATTGCACGATATTATGACGAACATGAACATCAAAGACCGACGGAACTGGAGCCGTTTCGCGTTATCATGCAGGCGGGAGGAATGGGAGCAGGCAGAAAAAAGAAGAGCGGCGAAAAAAAGGAAATTAAAGTAACCGACGATAAGATTGGTGCAAATGCAATGTCTATTACCGGGGCCGAAGAACTGGCCTGGGGTGATGTCGGATTAATGCTGGCCCTACCCGGATCAGGTTTGGGAAACGCAGCTATCGGAGCTGTTGCTACCGATGAACAGTATGAACGATTCGGACAGAAGTACGCCGCCATGGCTATTACCGAACCGGGTTGCGGATCGGATGCCAGCGCCGTCAGTACAACGGCAGTACCTGATGGTGATGATTATATATTAAATGGTGAAAAGATATTTGTAACGGACGGTGATCGCTGTGAGGTAGTTGTTGTCTGGGCTACTCTCGACAAGAGTAAGGGTAGAAATGCAATTAAATCCTTTGTCGTGGAAAAAGGAACTCCTGGTCTGACAGTAGCGAAGCTGGAACATAAGTGCGGTATCAGGGCTTCCGATACTGCCGTGCTGGTTCTCCAAGATTGCAGAATACCAAAAACCAATATATTGGGTGACCCTGAGATAAGGCCCGAAGGCGGTTTCAAGGGTGTTATGGCAACCTTCGATGCCTCACGTCCATTGGTTGGTGCTCTGGCACTGGGTTGTGCAAGAGCTGCCTATGAATTCACCAAAGAAGCACTGGCTAAAGAAGGGATAGAAATACGGTACGACAAACCCTTGATTAAGCTAAGCGCTATTGAAAAGGACATGCTCTGGATGGAAGCCCAGTTGGAAATGATGCGCGTCATAATACAAAAGGCTGCATGGATGGCCGATAATGGCCGGCCGAATAATTTAGAGGCGTCCATGGCCAAGGCCAAAGGAGGCAAGGCAGGCAATCTGGTTGTTCAGAAGTGTGTTGAGATCCTTGGACCTATCGGATATTCGCAGAGATATCTACTGGAAAAATGGATGAGAGACAATAAAGTTAATGATATTTATGAGGGAACCCAGCAGATTCAGATGCTGGTTATCGCAAGACGTATCCTTGATTATGGAAGAGATATGCTTGCTTAAAAAATAAAAAATTTACAATTCCTTGGTGGCTTGCGTATATTACACGTAAGCCACCATTTTTTTTACAACAGATTAATTCCCTTGACTTGTTTTAATATATGCAAGCGAATCAATACCATTTTTTCTTCACTTCTCAAATGAAACAAAAATCAATTAACAACTGGAATTTTGTAATCAAATTGTGTTATTCCTCATGCAAATATGATATAAATTTTAGCGATTTTTAGAGGAGGCAATTATGGCAGACTTGTCAAAGCTGGGTATGGAATTCCCTGCTTATACTTTCACAATAGAAAAAGACAAAGTAATTGAATTTGCCATTGCTGTTTCTCAAAAAGAAAATAAGGAACAAATAAACCCGATTTATTACGACGAGGAAGTTGCCCGCAAGGCAGGATACAGAGGAATACCAGTCCCGCCAACTTTCCCGACCTGCTCTTTCTTTTGGACAGGCGGCGGACTAATAGGTACAGTTAAAGCTTTGGGAATTGATTTGAGCAGGCTGTTGCACCGGGAAGAAGAATACGAATATTTAGGCAACATTTACGTCGGTGATGTCATTACCCGTAAAATGAAAGTTATCGATATGTCAAAAAAAGCCAGCAGGAATAAGGTTGTGGAGGTTACTATCCTGGAAACGGAATTGATAAATCAGCTCGGCGAATTGGTACTTAAAAACCATACAAAATTAATGGAAATAGGAACATAAATATGGCTCTAAATTATGATGATATTGAAGTCGGGGATAAAATGCCTGTTTATACATCCGCCCCGATTACCAGAACACATCTTGTCCGTTATGCCGGAGCTTCCGGTGATTTTAATCCACTTCATCATGATCAGACTTTCGTTAAAACAATAGGCATGAAAAATGTTATAGCCCACGGTATGTTAATAATGGGTATTGCCGGCGAGGCCGTTACTTCCTGGATAGAAAATAAATATCTAAGAAAAATTAACGCCCGTTTTTTAAGCATGACAGAACCGGTAGATCTGGACGATATCGAAAATACAAAAGATCGGGCAACAATTATCGTCAGCGGTGAAGTAGTTAAAAAGTATGAAGAAAACGGCGAGAAAAGAATTCAGTGTGATATAATTGCTCAAGATGCTTTAGGAAGCAAAAAACTTTCGGGATTTTTTATTGCAGCTTTGCCTTAACAAGCCAAACTTTACAAGTTGGTCGCTTTATCAAAAATAACAACAGGTAATTTATGAAGTCCCATATTTTAGTGATTGATGACGACGCGGTCGCCTGTGAATTTTTACAGGAAGCTCTCTCTCTTGACGGCTATGATGTAAAAACTTATACATCCGCCAAAGAAGCTTTAACGCAAGATCTCTCACAGTACGATCTGCTTATGTCCGATATTCGTATGCCTGAAATGGATGGTTTGCAATTTTTTAATGAAGTGCACAAAACATGGCCGGATTTGCCGGTTATTCTTATGACTGCTTACGGTTCTCTGGAAACGACTATGGAGGCTATAAGTCTGGGAGCGTGGGATTATATAAGCAAGCCATTCTCTCCTGAAGATTGCCGTTCCATTGTAAAGAAAGTATTGATAGTCAGAGAACTGCGGGAGAAACGCCTGAAACCTGATTTATCCGAGGCAGATAAAGCACCGGCATTACTGGGATCATCCGCAGCTATGGTAGAGTTTTACAAACAGATTGCCCGCGTCGCCGATGCCTCTGCCAGTGTATTAATCGAAGGTGAAAGTGGTACAGGAAAAGAATTAACCGCCCGATCTCTGCATAATATGTCCTCCAGAAGGGAAAAACCTTTTGTTGTCGTTCATTGCGGAGCTATTCCCGATAACTTACTGGAATCAGAACTGTTCGGATACGAAAAAGGATCATTCACCGGCGCCAGCCATCAACATGTCGGATTACTGGAATCAGCTGAAGGCGGAACTGTTTTTCTCGATGAAATTACGGAAATGTCAACAGCCTTACAAGGCAAATTTTTACGGTTTATGCAAAACGGTGAAACAAGAAAAATCGGCAGCCACGACGTTCGGCATGTTGCCGTGCGTGTGCTTGCAGCAGCTAATAAAAACATCGACCAGGAAGTGAATGCCGGCCGTTTCCGTCTTGATCTGTTATACAGATTTATCGTGCGATTGCATGTTCCGCCCTTGAGAGAACGAAAAGAAGATATTCCTTTACTTATCGAATCAATGCTGAAAAAATTCGGTTATCCCAATGTACGCATTTCCGTAGAAGCAATGGAATTGCTAATGTCGTATGATTGGCCGGGCAACGTCCGGGAAATGGAAAACGTGCTTCAGCAAACTCTTTTGTTATCTCCCTTTGCGGTTATTTTACCGGAAAATCTACCGGTACGCTTTCAACAGCAACAAGAGCTTACAAAAAGTGATGCCTTTTACGAACTTTCACCGCTGGAAATTGCCGAAAGGGAAAAAATACTGCAAACCCTGCAGGCTACTCTCTGGAACCAGTCAAAGGCAGCTCAGATTCTGGATATTGACCGCAAAACTCTACGCATGAAAATCCGCCGTTACGGATTAATCAACGGAAAAAATCAGTAAGAAACTAAGTCTACTCGTTGTTATAAAACAAATAAGATAGTTTAGAGAGAATTGTCCTGCTGCGCTATCGGTAAATTGAGAATAACCGAAGTCCCCTCTCCTTGAACACTTTTTATTTCCAATGTTCCGCCATGAACCTTGATTATATCGCGGACAATGGCCAGTCCCAGTCCACGCATACCTTCATCCTGTTTTGTACTGAAAAACGGTTCGCATACTTTGTCGACCATTTCATGTGCCATTCCTATACCTGTATCACTAATGGTTATCGACTCAAAATTTTCAGGGAAAAGATTTTTCACCGATATAGTTATTGTTCCTCCTAGAGGCATTGATTCAAGCGAATTTTGAATAATATTCATAAGCACAGTTTGAATACGGTAACGATCCACATATAAAGGTTTAACATTTTCGTCGATATTCACTTTCATTTTTACTTTATTCTTCTGCATAAAAGGTTCGATAAGTGGTAGAGTCTCGTTTAAAATTTGCTGAACAATTAAAACTTCAAAATGCGGTTCCGGAAGGCGCGTCGCTTTGCGCACATTTTGAATTACATTATCCAATCGTTGAGTCTGCTGTATAATTAAATTAAGTTTATGCGCTACATCGGGCGGCCAGTCTCCTTTTTCCAAAAGAAGTTTAGACAACCCGCCAATGGAATGAAGGGGTGTACCTAGATCATGAGCCAGATTGGCCGTTAATTGACCCAGGGCGGTTAATTGTTTCAAGTCCGTAACCTGTTTCTGTAACTGAACCACCTTGATTGTTTCTTCGCGGATACGGTCCTCCAGATGCTTATTTAGTTCCAGATACCTGGTCATCACTTCCTGAATTTCATCAGCCATGACGTTGAAGTGTTGGGATATCTGCCCCCATTCGTCATTCCGAACGATAGGCATTCGATTAATATATTGTCCCTTTTGAAATTCATCAATTGTTTGGATAATCAACCTCAGAGGCCTCCCAATTATCCAACCGTAACTTAATCCTAATATAAAAAGAATGAACAACAATAAACCGATAGTGCTGCTAACGAGCAATTGTCTGGCACTGTTCATAATCTCGGCATTCATGCGCGAGAAACCAATGATACCCACGACTATATGTGAGCTTTTTGTATTTCCTGAAACAGGATAAAGTAAACCCAATGCCGGACCGCCTTCCGTTTCTATTTTAACATAACGCACATCACCTTTGGCATTGACGGATGCAACAATATTCTCCGGCCATTCATATGGTACACGGCTTGCACCGGCCACGTAATCAACATTGCCATGATTGATATCAAAAATATCAATTCTCGCCAGACGAACATCAGATTGGATAAAGTCTTTAAGAGCTGAATCAAGCGCAAGAAGTCCACGCCTTGTAGGGAAATATTGATAAAACGTGCTGATTGTATCGGCGACACCTTCAAGTCTTTTTGCCTGTTGATCGACCAAAATCTTATCCAAAGCTGTAAGTTGAACAACACCCCAAATGCCCATGGTTAAAACAAGACCAACCACTGTTAACACCATTAGTCTTACTCGTACTGTCAGGTTATAGTTGTAAGTGGTTATTCTATCGAAGATTTTTTTAAGCATGTTATGTTTATATCAAAAATAGAAACAATTCACTAGTGACAAACAAAAAGAAGGAACAGGTTTAACCCTGCCCCTTCTTTGAAAGCGCATAATGATTTTTTTACAAACTTATTTTGCAGCGGGAGCAGCTTCTTCAGCAGCCTTCTCTTCGTCTTTCTTTGCTTTTTTGGCTTTTTTGGCTTTCTTGGCTTTCTTTACTTTCTTTACTTCTTCTTTCTTTACATCAGCTTTCTCTTCAACAGCAGCCGGTGCAGCGGGAGCTGCAGGAACCGCAGCCTTATCAGCCGCCATAACGGTTGTACAAAATGCGAAAACCAATGCAACAACAAACAATACTAAACGCTTCATCTTTAAATCCTCCTTAAAAAATTTGTTTTATTTTAATACCACCCTCTAAAATTAAGGGACTCCCACAACTTTTTCATGAAAATGCTTTAATATCTCTAATGGGACTTTATTTCTTTCTGCTTGAATGTAACTTTAACCACTTTTAATGCTATTAATTTTCCATCTTTTTCTACATATGCTATTTTTACAAAATCATTCGCAGCAATATTTTCTGCATGTTTTTCTAAAGCAAACTCCATATATTCCACATCACCCTTTACAGTACGTTCAATTTTCACTGACTCATCAGAAATTTCTACAACCTTACCTGTCGCATGCATTTTAGCGGCTTTAACAATATTTGGCTTAACCGCATCGGCCTTAACAGTGGAAGCAGGCCTATCAACGGCAAAAGCAAAAGTTGACAAAATAGAAATTAAGCCAACTACGTATAAGGCTTTTTTCACGATTAACTACCTCCGTAGCATTTCGAACGCACATATGAGCAACTAATATGCCATCGAAAGATTTTTAATAATTATTTATAAATAATTGAAATTATTAATTATTTTTTTCAATGTGCAGTACCACTTTGCTTTTTTTTAGGTAAACGATGAATAATTCCCCAAAGCTGGGGAATTATTCATCAAACATATTCCTGATTTTTATGGCAAATCTATAAAAAAACTGAATTCCCAAAGAAATTATATTATGCGCGATTGACCGTCGATATCCTTTCATGTTACGTCCAAACAAAATGTGAAAATCACGGGTATGAACCCCAAAAGTAAGCTGCGAGGTATTAAACCCTCCGCTTCGCGGGATTGTTCAACTTACCAATTCCGCTGCACTTCGCTTTTGAAATTGGAGTTTCAACAATAAACACATGATTGAAGAAAAAATAGATTGGGATATTATTGTCGTGGGAGGTGGAGCCTCCGGTCTTATGGCCGCGGGCAGAGCAGCGGAATGCGGTGCAAAAGTTTTACTAATCGAGAAAACAGACGGTTGCGGCAAAAAAATTCTGGTTAGCGGCAAGACGCGCTGCAACCTGACCAATTCGGCTGATCTGAAAAATTTTGTTTCCATGTACGGCAATAACGGCCGTTTTCTTTTCAGTGCTTTTCATAATTTTTTCCGTCCGGAACTACTCGACTTCTTAAACAGGTACGGCCTGGCCACCAAATTAGAACGCGGTGGCAGAATATTTCCTGTCTCCGATAATGCCCACGACGTTTTGCGAGTATTTAAAAAATATCTGTCCGTTAATAACGTGCAAATAAAACTAAACACTAAAGTTAACAGCATCACGATAAAAGATTACACTGCTTGCGGCGTTAAAACAGAACATGGAAATTATCACTGCAAAGCTGTGATTTTGGCAACAGGCGGCACAACATGGCCTTCCACCGGCTCTACCGGTGACGGATATAAAATAAGCTCAGCACTCAGACATACCGTAATTAAACCTAAACCGGCATTGGTTCCTTTGATTGTCCGTGAACAGAAACTTGCAAAATCCATGCAGGGAGTTAGTTTACGCAACGTACGAGTCACAGCTTTTCAGGATGAAGCAGCCTCAATCGATTCTAAATTAACGCCTGATTGCGTTTATGGACGTGGAGAAAAAAAATCACCACAACCGCCAGTGATTGAAAGCCGTTTCGGAGAAATGCTTTTTACTCATTTTGGATTAGGCGGCCCGATTATTTTGCTGATAAGTCTGTCTGTCGTTGAAGCACTGGAAAAAGGACATGTATCAATACTCATCGATTTAAAACCGGCATTAACCAGAGAGCAACTGCATAAGCGCTTGCAGCGTGATATGGACAAATCCAGCAAAAAAAAAATCAGCGGCATCATCAAAGAATATCTACCCGCCAAAATGATTGAACCGTTTATCGATCTGACCGGCATTGATAAAGAAAAACTGGCTCACCAGATAACCGCCGCGGAAAGAGGGAATATTGTAGAATTATTGAAAGCGCTACGCTTTAACATCAAATCGCCTTTGGCGCTAGAAAAAGCGATTGTCACGGCGGGCGGCGTTTCACTGGATGAGATCGATCAGCGCACGATGGCTTCCAAGTTAATTAAAGGATTATATTTCTGCGGTGAGGTGATGGACATTGACGCCGATACAGGCGGATATAACTTGCAGGCCGCTTTCTCCACAGGATACGTAGCTGGCGAAAAAGCCGCTGAATACATAAAATCTCCTTGAAATAAAAAATGGCGCGTTTGCTCAAATGCTATCTTTTGAGCGGCCATTGAAAGCGTTTTGATTATTAAATCTTGGCGAAGCGAAAGATTAGCAATGGCAAATATTTGAGCCGAAGGCGAGTTTTGTCCTTGCCTGAAGCGAGCCTTAGATTTAGTCAAAACGTTTTCGGCAAGCGAAAATGATATTTGGGCAAACGCCCCAAAATGATGTTACCGAATCATAAAAGCCGACGACCCCGATAAATCGGGACCAACAAAGTTAGCCGAAGAAGAAACGTGTTATTATAATTCGGGAGCGATTGATGGCACAAGACATGCCAGAATCAAAAGCTCTTTGCCGGTGTTTCTAACCTGATGTTCTTCGTCAGGCGGCATGAAAACAACATTGCCCGGTCCAAGAGGATTCCATTTGCCATTGCCGTATATTTCACCGACACCTGAATGAATAAACATTTCGTGTTCCCAGGGATGAGCATGCTTCGGCGTATGCCCTCCCGGCGCGATCTCAAAAATCCGCATACAGAAATTATTTGCGCCGTCAGCCTTGCCCGCCACCACACGACCGGCAATTTCCTTGGCCGCATCATTGTTAAAATGAGTAGGTTCCACGGATTTATAATTTATTAATTTCATGATTTACAACCATAAAGAAAACTAGATTGATTTGGTTTACGCAATTTGAAATTTAAATTAGCAATTCAATATTTCATCACCTTAACATCTTATCCTGATTTCCTTATCATGGTGCGAAATTCTTCAAGTAATGGCTTTAGTTCTCGCAAACGTTCTTGAGTGACTTTCCAGACGGTTTTCAAATCAACGCCCATATAATCATGGATAAGAACATCCCGCATACCAGCCATTTTATTCCACGGTATCTCAGGATATTTTTGACGAACAGGTTTAGGGATTCGTTTTGTTGCCTCCCCCAGAACTTCAAGACTTCGGATGACGGCATTGATGGTTTTTTTATCTTTTGAAAATGTCCTGTAAGACATATTTTTTGTGAATGCTTCAATATCGGATATAGCAGTTAATATATCATCTATATAATCAGATATATCTCTGTTTTTAAACATATTCAACCTCTGCTAGGATGCGTTTCCCCAGGTTAGGCTTGAGTGCTGATTCCATCACCAAATCCACTTTGGCATTTAATTGTTTTTCAAGATATTCACGAAGATCTATAAAATCGAAAAGGTCAATGTCATGCTTAAATTTAACGAGAATATCTATATCACTTTTCTTACTTTGTTTATCTCTGACGTAAGAACCAAACAGACCGAGCCTCTGAACCCCATATAGTAATTCCAGTTCATATTTATTGCTTCGAATAATTTTAATGACTTCCTTTTTTCCCACAAGCATCACCTCAAATTCATTGACAATATAGGAAAATTAATCAGGCAAGTCAATGATATAAATTAGTTGTTATTAACGGTGCAAATATCTCACTAAGCGTCGGATGTGGCAACACCCAGGAACGCAATTGTTTTCTGGTCAGTTCATTGGAAATCGCCAGAGCAAGCGGGGCAATTAAATCCGCGGCATCTTCGCCGACAATTGTCGCGCCGATAATCTTATCCTGATGAAAGATCGCCTTCACAAACCCCTGCCCCATCAGTTCCGCCCGGGCAATAATATTGGCGCTGTATTGAGATTTAACGACTTCTATGGAGAGACCTTCATCTTCAGCACGTTTTTGCGTATAGCCGACGCGTGCGATCTGCGGATGACTATAGACAACGGAAGGGATAAAATTTTCGTTGTAAGAAAAGTCATCGTCCCCGAAGATTTTTTCTGTCGTGAATTTTGCCTGCTGTGCTGCCCGGTGCGCCAGCATCATGCCGCCGGTAACGTCGCCCACCGCGTAAATACCGGGGATATTTGTCATCATGTTTTGATCAACTGCAATTCCTGTTTTTGAATATTTAATTCCCAGCCTTTCCAATTCCTCTGAATACAACAAAGGTTTTCTTCCCGTGCAAAGAAGCGCACAATCCGCGCTAATATCCAATGGTTTGCCTTCTTTCTGAGCAAGCATCACAACAGAGCTGCCCGTGTCCTTCAGACTCTCCAGTTTTGTCGAGGTGTTCATAACAACGCCCAGACGATTCAATTCCTGTTTCAGCAAATCGGCGCATTCCTGATCCTCCAGCGGAATGATTCTGTCCAAGATTTCCACGATGGTTACTTTGGCACCCAGTTCGGCAAAGAAAGTGGCAAATTCCACACCAATGACACTGCCGCCGACAATGATTATACTCGATGGAAGTGTATTTAAATTCAAAATACCGTCGGATGTTAAAATCCTCTCGGACAGATTGATTCCCGGAAGAACCTGAGGAACGGAACCCCAGGCAATCATGATATTTTGAGTCAGGAAATTTTCGCTTCTGCCTGACGGATCGGTGAAAAGTACTTCAGATGGTGAAATAATTTCGCCGATGCCCTGTTTAGTTTCCACCCCTGCTTCAGTAAGAACTTTTTGCGCGCCAAGAGCGGACACCTTCACAATCTGCTGTTGATGTTTTTTGATGGCAGTAAAATCAACAAACGCATCCGTAATATTTATCCCCATCCTCTTTAGTTTTTTCAAATCAGCAAAATACTTGCTGCAGGAAAGCAGGGCTTTGGTCGGAATGCAGCCCCGATGCGTGCACGTTCCACCCCAGCCTTCTTTTTCAATAATGAGAACACGTTTTTTCTTCGCCGCGGCAATCTCGGCTGCGGTGAGCCCGCCAGGTCCCCCGCCGATGATTATTAGATCGTATTTCTCAGACATCTATGCACCTCTCTACTTTTTTCACCTCCACCTGTGGGAGGGGACTAAGGGGATGGGTATTTTTTCACTTTTCACCCTCCCTAAATCCCTCCCCTCAAGGGAGGGACGCAAAAATAATTTGTTATTGCCGGACTTGATCCGGCAATCCAGTATTCTTCTTAATTAAGTATATTGTTCCCTGAATTCTCCCTCAAGAATAATGCTCCGAACCTTGAACACCTACAGGCAATGTGGCCCACTCTAATGCTGAATAACAAATACCTACTAAGCCTTGATTGGTTAATGGATTAAGAAAATGACTCCGCGGTCGTAAACCATCATCTTCAAACTCACCGCCATCACCAATCCATTTGAATACAGCTTTATTATTAATAAAGGTATCTTTCCCGTCTTGCATACCTAGTTGATTTTTCAAATAATTATCCAAGGAAAATCCGCCAATGCCATTTTGAACAATAGATTCGTTTATATCTCTATGTGTATCTGTTTCTAAAGCCATGATTTGGGAAACACTGAAAACAGATATCATAATAATCAGCATAGAGAATATTTTGAAAATATTTTTTACTCGGAAAATCATTTATATCCTCCCTTTATTCCAAGATTATTGTACTCTTCGTTTATAAATTTTATAAATAGCGGCAGTTCTTTTGAAGTGTAATCGGTTGGTGGAGATGGCATTGTTCGTAATTTTTCTTCCCTGGTTTTCGCTTTCTTCAAGCCCACAATACCCAGAGGTCCACTCCATTTGATGAGCTTATGTTGCTCATAACTGAATAACTCCATTTCTACCTTTTTTCCAATGACGTCTGTGGCAAAGTACTTTTCCGGAGCAATACGAACACCAGCTATTCCCGTGTCAAATGATCCTTCCTCAGACATATAACCGGGTTTAAAAAAGATAAAATCAACGTAGGTACCTTCCGAAAATAATAAAAATTCGGAATAAGATGGAAAGTAGAACTCTCCTTTATTATTTGTTAGGGTTTCTCTTGCCTTTGTAACATGCGAACTGGGGCCGCCTGGATTGAGACTTACGGTAGACCGTTTATAATAAAGAACAACTGCCACCGCCCCTTCAATCGGTTGCTTTGTTTCGGCATCAATCACCTTGCCGCGGAATTCCGGCATGCTATAATAAAGCCAAGCATAAGCAGAAGATGAAAATGCAAACCATATGATTACCATTAGAATAATAATAGTTACTGATCTTTTCATTATTCCAATCTCCTTACGATTTTCCAATTTCATCTTGCCTTCGCCGCGTGATAGGAACTGCGCACGAGCGGCCCGGACTCCACGTACTGGAAACCTTTCTGATAGTCGATTTCCCTGAACCCTGCATATTCATCCGGGTGATAATGGGTCACCAGCCAAGCTGGCTCTACGCTACTATTAACAAGAACACCTAATATTTTATTTGATTAATCTCAGCGGTAAATATTTTTTATAATTTTCAAAGTCTTTATCAAGGGTAAAAATTATAAGATTTTCCATAACAGCTACCGCGCAAATGAGAAAGTCAATGGTGGAACCTTGAACACCCTTCCGGCGGCAAATATTGCAAAACTCTGCGGCTTTCTCATAATGCTCTGTATTTAGCGGCATATCTTCAAAAGAAGAAAGAGTCTCTTTTAATGCATTGAACTGTTTCATCTGCGATATTCCGGAAAGTAGCTCCTGTCTGATTGGTCCGATAATCGCTACTCTAGAGTTCTGGACGAGTTCTTGAAGTTTCTTTGCTAAATCAGTGTCCGGCGACTTATGACGCAGAACCTGAGACCAGATGCAAGTATCCACCAGTACCTTCATCTATGCCTCGCGCTTTTATAATCATAGTCGCTGACAAAATCAATTGAACCAAACAGCTTTATAATATCCATTTGTTTCCGATGAGCGATATATTCTTTTAAAGCGGTCGTTACGGCGTCTTTTTTAGTTTTATGCTGCCCGATTTTTACGGCCTGCCCGATTAATTTGTCATCCAATGCCAGATTAGTTGCCATCATAATCTCCTTTCACACATTTAGTAACACATTATGATGTGTAAATCAAGAGTTATATTTTTTCTTTACGGCGGCGAGCCAAGTGGCACACTATAAAGAATTTGAATAAAATTTACTATTCACCATTCACTTTTTACTTTTCACCTTGCCTTTGCCGCATGATAGGAGCTACGCACCAACGGGCCGGACTCTACGTATTGAAAACCTTTCTGATATGCGATTTTCTTGAACTCGGCAAATTCATCCGGGTGATAGTATTTGGCCACCGGCCAGTGCTTCAGTGTCGGCTGCTGATATTGCCCTATAGTCAGACGCGCGCAGGAAACTGATGCCAGATCATCAATAAGTTGCAGAATATCTTCACGGCTCTCGCCGAAACCTATCATGAAACCACTTTTGGAAATAACGGAAGATGAACTTATATTTTTTAGCAGTTTCAGCGAAACATCGTAATTGCCCTGCGGCCGCAATCGCGCGTACATCGCCTTCACCACTTCTATGTTGTGATTGATGACATCAGGACTCGCTTGAAGAACTTTTTCCAGAGCCTCAGAATTGCCCTGAAAATCGGGAATCAGAACTTCCACCTTGCAGGTTAAATTTTCTTCCCGCAATCGATTGATGTAATCGGCAAAAATCTGTGCTCCGCCATCCGGCAAATCATCGCGGGTCACGGATGTAATCACCACGTATTCGAGTTTCATTTTTCGCACAGCGTCTATCAGATGATTGATTTCGTTCTTGTCAATGGCTAAAAGCTGGCCATGTTCAACATTGCAGTACAGGCAGTCGCGTGTACAGATATTACCCATAATGAGAAATGTTGCCGTACCGGAGGCAAAGCATTCCGCCATATTGGGACAGGCCGCTTCCTGACAAACGGTATGCAGTTGCAGGCCGTTGAGTATTGATTTTATTTTGCGGCATTCATGGGAAAAAGGAGGGCGAACTTTTAACCAATCAGGTTTGCGGAGGATTTGTTTGGCACTTTGACGTTCGTTCATAAAGTTACATTTAGAAAAATTATAAAATGGAAGTTAAGCTCCTTGCACGAAGCGTATAGTTGAGATTAGTGGGGCTGTTCAAAAATATTCAAATGCAAGGCGCGCAAAAATCCGAACCGCGAGGCGTATATTTACATACGTTGAGCGGTGCGGTTTGCAGCGCAACGCAGCAGACCATGGTGCCCTTTAGGGTATGAGTGTTTTGTAAAAGCCTTTCGGCTTTTACCGGTAAGGAATATGTCCATTATTTTATTGCACTCTCCCTACGGGAATGCGCTCCCGGTCAACAGCCCTATAGTATCATCTTTTACAGCAAACATCCGGTTTGCGGGCTGCCAGCACTTCATCCAGACGGCTAACCGGCGTTGTCACGGGCGCGTTTTTCACGCCTTCAGGATTTTCTTTAGCCTCTTTGGCTATGGCAATCATGGCCTCACAGAAGGTATCCAGCGTTTCCTTGCTTTCCGTCTCGGTAGGTTCAATCATGATTGCTTCCGGCACTATCAGCGGAAAATAAATTGTCGGCGGATGATAACCGTAATCAATCAGCTTCTTGGCAATGTCCGTTGTGTGAACTCCGCTTTCAGCCACCTGCCTGCTACCGGAAAAAACACACTCGTGCATGCATATTCGATCATAAGGCAAATCAAAATACGGTTTTAATCTTTCTTTGATGTAGTTCGCGTTGAGCACTGCCATTTCTGTGGCATGCCTCAAGCCTTCAGCACCCAAAGATCGAATATAGGTATAGGCTTTAACAACGACGTTGAAATTTCCATAAAATGAACGGACACGGCCGATGGTATCGGGAAATTTCTCCGACCATTTGTATTTATCGTCTTTTTTAACAACGCGCGGGACAGGCAGAAAATCGACCAGCGCTTCACCAACGCCTACCGGACCACTGCCCGGACCTCCACCGCCGTGCGGTGTTGAAAATGTTTTGTGTAAATTAAGTTGAATAACATCAAAACCCAGATCACCGGGTCTGGCTTTGCCTAAAAAAGCATTGGCATTAGCACCATCGCCATAGAGCAATCCGCCTTTTCCATGAACGATTGCCGCCACCTTTTCAATATTGCGTTCAAACAGCCCCAGTGTGTTGGGATTGGTCAGCATCAAAGCCGCTACATCTTCAGTCATCAAGGATTGCAGGTGTTCGATATCCACGCCGCCCTCGCTGTTGGAACGAAGTTCCATAACTTCAAATCCGCAAAGAGCGCTGGATGCCGGATTGGTGCCGTGAGCGGCATCGGGAATCAAAATAATGCGGCGTTTCTGTTTCTTCTTTTCGAAATATTTTTTAATCATCATGACACCCGTCAGTTCGCCGTGCGCGCCAGCCGCCGGTTGCAGAGTAAATTCTGCCATGCCCAAAATGGAGCAAAGATATTTCTGCATTTCATAGATTAGCTGTAAATTTCCCTGAGCGGATTTATCGTCAATATAGGGATGCAATCCGGTAAATCCGGGAAGCTGCGCCGCGTTTTCGTTAATCTTGGGATTATATTTCATCGTACAGGAACCCAAAGGATAGAAGCCGAGATCAACACCGAAATTACGCCGCGACAAATTAGTGTAGTGACGTATTAAATCAATCTCGGCAACTTCCGGCAAATCAAGTTCATTGCGCAGATACTTACTGCCGATTGTATTTTCAATGTTCACAGCCGGAACATCACTTGCGGGAATATCCGCTGTGCCGCGTCCCGATTTACTTATTTCAAATATCAATTCCATAAATGACCTCTTTATCATTCCCGCCCAGAGACCGCGTCTCAATTTCTGCTGTTGTCATTTCGAGAAATCTTGTTTTATTAATTTAAGTATTTTAAGATTCCTCACCCCGATAAATCGGGATTCGGAATGACATCTATCCTAATTCTCTCATGCCGGCCTCCGCCGGTATGACATTTTTTTATTTCTTTTGTTATACCCCCTCACCTAACCTCTCCCGCCAGGGACGAGGGATAAAAGGTGCAAGTCTCTACTTTAGTATGGCCACAACTTTATCTATATCTTCTTTGGAAATCATTTCCGTTGCACAGAAGAGCAATGTGTTTTTTAGTTCCGGATAATCTTTCTGCAACGCGTATCCGCCAATGATTCCTTCTTTTTTCAATTTTTTATTCACTTTTTGGGCATCCGGACAGCGCAAAACAAATTCATTGTAAACCGGCGTGGGAAAAACTTCCTCCCAACCAGCAAGCTCCAATAAACTATTTTTCAGGTATTGAGTTTTATAAATGTTGAGTTCGGCAAGGCGCTTAAGATTTTTGCCCAGAGCGGCAAGATAAACACCGGCTGCCAGAGCGCAAAGCGCTTCATTGGAACAAATGTTGGACGTGGCTTTTTCCCGGCGGATATGCTGTTCACGCGTTTGCAATGTCAGAACAAATCCACGTTTACCGTTTTTATCAACCGTTGCACCAACAAGCCTGCCGGGTATCCGGCGCATAAACTTTTCCTTGGCAGCAAATATTCCCAGATAAGGGCCACCGTAATTAAGCGGATTACCGAAACTCTGCCCTTCACCCACAACAAAATCCGCGCCCAAAGACCCTGCAGGATTTAAAATACCCAGGGAAGTTCCGTCTGTGAAACCGGTCACAAACAACGCTTCTTTTTTATGAGCAGCATCAGCAATAGAAGCAATATCTTCAACGACACCAAAGAAATTGGGGCTTTGCACCAAGACAGCGGCAACCTGATCATCAAGTTTTTTCTGCAAAACGTCCAAATCAATCTGGCCGGATGGTATATAAGGTATTTCAACAACCTTATATCCGTTAGCCCAGGAGTATGTTTTTACCACCTGTCTGTATTCGGGATGCACCGAACGGGCAATTATAATTTTATTTTTACCGGACATTTTCGCGCAAAGCACCGCGGCCTCGGCCATGGCGGAAGCTCCGTCATACATGGAAGCGTTAGCTATTTCGGTACCGGTGAGATGGGCAATCATTGTCTGATATTCGTAGATCGCCTGCAGAATACCCTGACTGATTTCGGCCTGATACGGAGTATAGGCTGTGTAAAACTCCGCGCGTCCCACTATATGCCCGACAACAGCCGGTATGAAGTGATAGTAAGCTCCCGCGCCCGTTAAAGTAAATCGTGGCAGCTTATTTTTCCCGGCAAGCTCGCTCATTACAGACATGGTTTCCATCTCAGATAGCGCTTGAGGTATGTCCGGTATTTGTTTTATCATGAATTTTTCGGGGATGTCGGCAAAAAGTTCTTCAATACCGGCAATACCGATTGCCGCCTGCATTTGTTTGATATCATCGGGAGTGTGAGGGCAGTAGTCCATATCTACCTTTTCTTTCTTTAGTGTTTTTCCTCTTTCAGCATTTGTTCGTAATCGGCTGCACTAAGTAGTGTCTTTAGTTCACCCGCATCGGAAAGGCGAATTTTAACCATCCAACCATCGCCAAAAGCATCCTGATTAACAATTTCCGGGTTTGTTTCCAGTTTTGTATTTACATCAATAACCTCACCGCTAACCGGAGAATAAACATCGGATACCGATTTCACGGATTCCACAACCGCTACAGGCTCGCCTTTAGCCACTTTTTTGCCTATTGGCGGCAACTCAACAAAAACTATGTCCGTGAGCATTTCCTGAGCGTAATCGGTAATACCGACGACTACTATCCCATCGCCGTTATCCTTTGCCCATTCATGATCGCGGGAATAAACTCTGTCCTGAGGATTTGGTTTGGACATATTGTTCCTCCTTAATATTATTTTGACCGCTTGTAAAAGGGTAGTTTAACTATTTTTGCCGGTACCATCGCATCGCGAACGGCAATTTCTACTTGGATATCCGGCGCGCTGAAATCAATATCGACAAATGCCATACCTATTGCTTTATTCAATGTCGGTGAGAACGTCCCGGACGTTACGACACCGATTTCTTTACCTCTATGAAAAACTTTGTATTCATGCCGGGCAATACCTCGCCCTGTCACTTCAATACCAACCAGTTTATTGCCCTTTCCTGAATTTTTCCTGGCTAGAACCGCCGCTTTTCCGATAAAATCTTTATTCATATCGACAATCCAGCTATAAGGAACTTCCAGCGGGCTTACCGATTCATTCATATCCTGACCGTTGAGCATCATGCCTGCTTCCAACCGCAGTGTATCTCTTGCGCCCAGCCCTGCCGGTTTCAATCCGGAATGCTCACCGGCATGAATAAGACTATCCCATATATTACCAATGACATCAGCAGTGGTATAAATTTCAAAGCCGTCTTCGCCCGTGTAACCGCTGCGCGAAATAATTGCAGGGAAACCCGTAACGCGAGATTCGCAAAAGTGATAAAAACGCAGAGTCTTCAAATCAGTCTCTGTAAACTTCTGTAAAATTTCCTCGGAACGCGGACCCTGCAAATCAAGTTTGCCGGTTTTATCGCTGATATCTTTTAAACTGCAATCAAACTTTTTTTCTTGTTGAATCTGATTAATCCATGCCCAGTCACGGTCTTTGGGAGCAGCATTGGTTACCAGCATGTAAGAATCGTTCGCCATTTTATATACGGTCAGATCATCAATAATGCCGCCTTCTTCGTTTAGTAGAGTAGATAGTTTAACCTGCCCAATGGTTTGCTCCGCCAGATTTCTTGTCAGGACGAGTTGCAGAAGATCAAGCGCCTGAGGACCTTTAACTTCAATCTCTCCCATGTGGCAGATGTCAAAGAGACCGGCAAAGCCTCTAGTTGCTCTATGCTCTTCTATAACATTTGTGTATTGCACTGGCATGGCCCAACCGCCAAAATCGATTATTTTAGCATTAAGAACGATGTGTTTTTCATATAACGGTGTCTTTTTCAACTTATTTCACCTGATCCTTAATAATTTAAGACAGTAAAATCACTGGCAGTTTAACTGCAAAACCAATTTCTACAAAATGAATCGTGAATTACAAAAGATTATTCTTTAAAAAGTTTTTCAAAAAACAATTGTTTACTCTTGGGATAATAAATATCTCCGTAATCAACAATCAGCCTGCCATCAAGATGGTCAATTTCATGCTGGATAACACGGGCAACATAATCCAAATATCTTTTATTGATCTTTTCCCCTTTGGCATCTAAAGCACGAATTTTGATTTCCGGAAATCGGCTTACTTCAACCTGAACATCGGGACAGGAGAGACATCCTTCAGCTGCAGCTACCTTTTCGCCGCGTGTCTGAGTAATCCGGGGATTAACCAGTAACTCGATCTCATTGATATCTTTTATTTTTTTCTGACCACCTTCAGAACTTTTAGCACGGAACACAATTACTCTTTTATTAATGCCTATTTGCGGAGCAGCCAATCCAGATGCATCATCTCTTTCCATAAAGGCATCTATTAATGTCTGAATTACCTCTTTAGCTTCTTTATTAAAGGGCACCGACAAATCTACGGACTTTTTCCTGAGGACAGAGATATCTTTAGGATTTTCTCCCTCATCATTCCATAATGTTAAAACTCTTCTTGAAGACATAAAACTGTACCAAAAAATTATTTACTGCCACTTATCATCTATTCTTTGTTATTTCAAGTTTTACCAAGCTTGTATGCAAAGATTAATATTAATTTCGAAAGCTTACTTAATATTATGCCGGATCAACCAACCTATAAATATCTGGCAGATAATTGGTATAATTGTGGCTTGCAATAAGCGTATATATTTTGCTAAACAATAATAACCCTTCGCTTTCTTTGGCTAACATTGTTGGCGGAGCCTGTCCGAATTATGCCGGATCGGCAACTTTGAAATCGAAATGTTATTATATGCACTAATTTAAATAATAAGGATTGATACTTGATAAATCAAATTGTTACCAAAATAGCTAAGCGGGAATTTTCCCGTTCGTTAAAATTCGAAGAAGGAAGTTTGCCGAAGTTGCCATCCTGCAGTGACGAAAAACAGCGACTTCTATATATGCACGTTCCTTTTTGTGAAGAACTTTGCCCTTATTGTTCCTTTCATCGTGTAATTTTCAACGAACCTTTAACAAGAAGATATTTTCAAGCCCTGCGCCGGGAAATTAAAATTTATCACGAAAAAGGCTATAAATTTGAAGGAATTTATGTGGGCGGAGGCACTCCCACAGTGCTGATTGATGAACTGGCGGAAACGTTGAATCTGGCAAGGGAACTTTTTCCGATTAAAGATATTTCCGTGGAAACAAATCCCAATCATTTAATCTCCGAAAAAATTAAAATCCTGCAAAATTGCGGAATCAAAAGACTTTCTGTGGGCGTGCAAACTTTCAACGATGAAATGCTGAAGAAAATCGGACGATACGAAAAATACGGTTCGGGCAAGGAAATCGCAGAACGATTAAAAAATACCCAGGGCTATTTCCATACCTTAAACGCAGACATGATTTTTAATTTTCCAGGACAGACACCCGATATGCTTGACGCGGACATAGATATGCTGCTCAAATTAAACATAGACCAAACCACCTTCTATCCCCTGATGATTTCCGCTATAACTCAAAACATAATGAAAGAAACCATGGGAGAAGTAGATTTCCGCGCTGAGGAAAAATTTTATAAATTGATAGTCAGGCGCCTAGAAAAATTTTACGATTTTTCTTCGGCCTGGTGCTTTTCGCGCAAGGAATCACTTGTTGATGAATATGTCGTTGAATTCGAAGAATACGTCGGCCTGGGCAGTGGTGCAATCGGCTATTTACATGGCACCTGTTATTCCAACACTTTTGACATCGAAGGATACATAGCATCTTTAGAAAAAGGCAAGCTGCCTCTGCAGGCTTCCCGTAAGTTTGATCTCCATGATCAGATGAGCTACGATTTCCTGATGAAACTGTTCAGCACAAGACTTGATATCGCATCCATGCAGAAAAAATACGACGGCAAATTTTTAAAAACGATGTGGAAGGAAATAGCCGCCTTTGAAATGGTCAGGGCTTTTCGTTATTTTGATCATTACTTGCACCTGACACCGTATGGCCGTTATCTGTGGGTAATCATGATGAGAGAATTTTTCATCGCCGTAAACAATTTCCGGGACTACTGCCGAAAACAGGTGAACATCGGATGAAATATATTTTGTCTCTTTGAATTCCGATTTATAGGAGTGAAAAGTCTTTAAAACAAGATGTCTCGCTCCACTCGACATGACAAAAGAAAAACTTAAGAATATAAAAAAATTGAATTTTGTTCCCCTTTAGAGGGGGTGTCGCGAAGCGACGGAGGAGGATTCATATAAAAAGAATTTCCACCCCCTGTACCCCCGCCAGCGCGGGACAAAGAAATGAATTGGTATCGAATGAGGAAATTATGGACGAAACAAAAAAAGAAATGTTGAAAAAGCTGCCGAAAATTGACGAGGTTCTTTTGATTTTGGAAAAGCAGAATATCTATGATCTGGCGCCGCGCGATATTGTCATTGCAACATGCCGGAAGGTTGTGCAGGATTTGAGAGAAAGGATTGTCAATGCCATGAAAAAGATTCCTGTGGAATCTTTTCCAGACGCGGCCATTGTCGCTGGGAAAGTGGAAAAGTCAATCAAAGGCTTATCCAATTATAGCCTGCGCCGTGTCGTCAACGCCACCGGCGTCATCCTGCATACCAATCTGGGTCGCGCGCCGCTTTGCCCCGAAGCGCTGGAAAGAATTCTGGACGTGGGCAAAGGTTATTCTAACCTGGAATTTGATTTGGGCAAGGGTGAACGAGGCCAGCGCTACGATCACGTAAGCTCTCTGCTTTGCGCCCTCACGGGAGCCGAAGATGCACTGATTGTCAACAACAATGCAGCGGCTGTTTTACTGGTGCTCAATACTCTGGCCCAGAAAAAAGAAGCAATCGTATCGCGGGGCGAGCTCATTGAAATCGGCGGTGAATTCCGCATCCCGGAAATCATGCAGAAAAGCGCTACAAAACTTCGCGAAGTGGGCACAACCAATCGGACGCGCCTGAGCGATTACGAAAAAGCCGTCAATGATAAAACAGGTCTGATTATGAAAGTGCATACCAGCAATTACCGCATTGTGGGATTTACCGAAGAAGCGGATATCGAATCTCTGGTCGCTCTGGGAAAAAGCCATGGTATTCCGGTTATGGATGATCTGGGCAGCGGCTGCCTGATTGACTTGGAGCTCTACGGCCTTCAGCACGAACCTACAATTCGTGAAAGACTGGCTACCGGCGTTGACGTGGTCACCTTCAGCGGCGATAAACTGCTGGGCGGCCCGCAGGCCGGAATCATTGTTGGCAAAAAGGAAGTTCTTGCGAAAATCAAAAAGAATCCCTTGAACCGCGCGCTGCGCATTGATAAATTTACGCTGGCTGCGTTGGAAGCCACATTGATGTACTATCTTAACCCTGCCGCGGCACCCAGGAAATTAAGAGCATTGAAAGCTTTGACCGAATCTGTTGTTGATGTAAAAAAACGTGCTGAAAAATTAATCACGAAATTGCAAAAAGAAAATTTCGATTCGCTGAAATTTGTACTTCGTGAAGATTTCGCCGCCGCCGGCGGCGGGTCATTACCTACACAAAAAATCCCAACTGTCTTAGTTTCCGTCAAAAACAAAAAAATGACCGCCAGCAAAATGGAAGAAAAACTGCGCCAGCTCGACGTGCCGGTAATCGTTCGCGTGGATAAGGATGAAATTCTTTTTGATTTGCGCACCGTGGCCAAGGATGAGTTTGCTTTCGTCATCGAAGGGTTGAGACAAATAATATCTAATTAAGAAAGCGGCGCATTCGGGGGAATGCGCCCTACACCATAACGTAGGGACTGTTCCCCGAACAGTCCGAATACTGGATTGCCTTTGTTCAGCAAAGTCTTTTTGACTTGGCTGTCTACAATACAGATAATCAGTCAAGTCAAAAAGACTCGACTGAACTTGGGGAGGAAAATTTACAGGAGTAACAATTTGATCGAGCAGGCGGAAAAAATTAAATTTACGATAGATAAAAGCCATAACGGGCAGAGGCTGGACATATATCTCGCGCAAAGCGAGGCGGCGCTTTCCCGTTCGCAGGTCAAGTACGCCATCGAAGAAGGCGACGTATTGGTCAATGATAAAGTTCCCAAAGTCAGCCAACACCTCAAAGAAGGAGATGTGATTGTGCTGACCAAGAGGCCGCCGGTGGAGGCTAAAGCCGTGCCGCAGGAAATACCTTTGGATATTGTTTACGAAGATGATGCCGTTATCGTCATCAATAAACCGGCGGGAATGGTGGTGCATCCGGCGCCGGGCAATCCCGAAAAAACGCTGGTCAACGCCCTGCTTTTTCACTGCCATGATTTATCGGGTATCGGCGGTATCTTAAGGCCGGGAATCGTTCACCGTCTGGATAAAGATACCTCCGGCCTGATAGTAGCGGCAAAATCGGATGAGGCTCACCGACATCTTTCGAAGCAGTTTGAAAAACACGATGTTCATAAGAAATATCTGGCGCTGGTCTGGGGAGACGTGAAAGGCAGCCACGGAGAAATATTAGAGCCTGTGGGCAGGCATCCGGTCAATCGCAAAAAGATGTCCACTAAAAGCAAACATGGAAAAGAAGCGCTTTCTCTCTGGAAAGTGTGTGAACGCTTTGGCATGGTCACCCTTCTGGAGGTAGAGATTAAAACCGGTCGCACCCATCAGATTCGCGTGCATCTTTCCTCTCGCGGCTATCCGGTTGTGGGCGATGCTGTTTATGGAAACTCTTCCCGAGTCAAAGCTATTGCCGATACCGTGCTGAAAGCCAAACTTAAGGAATTCAACCGACAGGCTCTGCACGCGATGCAGCTTTCTTTTATTCATCCGATTAAAAGTGAACGGATGGTATTTACAGCGGATATGCCGCAGGATCTAGCCAATCTTTGCGCGCAGCTTCGTTCAAGTGTCAAATCGTCCGATACATCCGCCACTAACTGGAAAGAAAAACTAAGGCAGAAAAATGTTTAAGCTGAACAAAAAACACTCTATCCAGTATTTTGAATCTTCACTTTTGAGTGAGTGTGATTTCTTAACTCATGCCTTTTGCACGCGGCTGGGCGGTGTTTCGGAAGATGATTACGCCTCACTTAATATCAGCTTCAAGGAAGGTGATTTGGAGGGCAAAGTTTTACAGAACTGGCATCGTTTGGCTATGGCCTTTTCGATACCGCTGGAACAATTTCTTACCCTCAACCAGGTTCACGGCGATGATATTTTTGTCATCAAACCTTACGGCGATTATTATTCTTCGCGTGAACATCTGAATTACGACGCAATCATTACCAACCGCACAAATCTGGCTATTTGCATCAAAACAGCCGACTGTGTTCCAATTTTTCTTGTTGATAGGATCAAGAAAATAATTGCTGTGGTCCACGCCGGCTGGCGAAGCACCGCTCTTGGTATAACCGCCAAGGTAATACGTTTGCTTATCGATAAATATCATTGTTTACCGTGCGATATTCTGGCAGTTATCGGCCCGGCTATCGGCAAATGCTGTTTTGACCTGGACGCGGCTGCAGCTGACGATTTTTGCAAACAAAAAAATCATGAAGCTTTTGTATTCCCCGGCAAACGACAAAATAAATACGCAATTGATCTGGCTGAAGCCAACCGCAGGCAAATTATGAACTGCGGAATCTCCGAATCAAACATAGATGTTTCTGATTTTTGCACTTCCTGCCGCCAGGATTTATTTTTCTCGCATCGCGGATCGGGCGGAATCACAGGCAGGCAGGTCAATTTTATGATGATTAAGGGAGATACTCCCTGCCGCGTCCTGACAGTTGGTAATGAATTCCCGTCGATTCAATAAACTGGGTATTGACAGTATTAACTTTCAGTATTAATTAAGACCATCGCCTTAAAAAAACGATTCCGCTTCTAAATCAATGATGATATCGCGGCGGCTAGGAGGAGGCGACGAGGCGTATTTTACATACGTTGAGGAAGCCGACAACGACGCCAACAAAGATAGCGCTTGATTTAGAAATGGAAAAGGAGCAAAAAAATGATTATCGTCACAGGTGGCGCCGGATTTATAGGAAGCGCTTTTGTCTGGAAACTTAATCAGGAAGACATAGATGACATTGTAATAGTTGACCAACTGGGCACGGGCGATAAGTGGAAAAATCTGGTAAACTTAAAGTTTGAAGACTACATCCATAAAGATGTTTTTTTTAATATGCTTTGTGATGATGCACTCCCATTTGAGGTAAACGCTATTATCCATATGGGAGCCTGTTCTTCAACGACCGAGCGTGACGCTGATTATCTCTGGGAAAATAATTTTCTCTATACAAGAACCCTGGCCGAATGGGCGCTCCCGCGTAATATCCGTTTTATATACGCCAGTTCCGCCGCAACATACGGAGATGGAAAGCAGAGCTTCTCAGATGACCATAATAAGATAAAACTCCTCAAACCGATTAATATGTATGGTTATTCCAAACAACTATTTGATCTATGGACGCTTCGCAATAATCTCGAAGAAAAAATGGCAGGAATAAAATTTTTCAACGTTTTCGGCCCCAACGAATATCACAAAGGCGACATGGCCAGTGTTGTTTTTAAAGCGTTTCATCAAATAAAAGAAACCGGCAAAGTCAAACTTTTCAAATCCTATATCAAAGGATACAAAAATGGTGGCCAAATGCGTGATTTCGTTTATGTCAAGGACTGTGTAAATGTCATGTGGTGGCTTTTTAAAAATCCCAAGGCCAACGGCATTTTTAATCTGGGCACAGGCAAAGCCCGAACGTGGAACGATTTAATCAATGCCGTTTTTGCAGCAATGAAGGAAAAAACAAACATCGAATATATTGAAATGCCTGAAGCCTTACGCAATCAGTATCAGTATTTTACGCAGGCAGAAATGAAAAAATTAACAAGCGCCGGCTGTCCGGTAAAATTTTCATCACTGGAAGATTCCGTGTACGATTACGTAACGAAATATTTGCAGAAAACCGACACGCATTTGGGAATTTAATTTCCCTTAATGATTTTTATCCGTCGCACAACTGAACAATTTGTGATAAATTTATTCAAGGAATAAAAAAATGAGACAAGACATACTGGATAAAATCAAAGAGCAAAAATTAAAATATGCCGGCGAAGGGTTTATTATTCTCGGCGTTTTTGGATCTTTTGCGCGTGGCGAAGAAACTTCTGAAAGCGATCTCGATCTTTTATTTGAAATAGATGATGTATTTCTGGACAGGAATTCCGGCTGGAAAGCATGCGGACGTCTCGAAGATATTAAAAAAGAAATCAGCAGGGACCTCGGCAGGCATATTGATATGACCGATAGAGATGCTCTCGATGACATAGGCAGAAGATTTATTTTGCCGGAGGTCGTCTATGTCGTATAAAGGGGATATCGTCCGCTTATATACAATAAGAAAATTCATCACCGACATCGAAACAATCATAAACAATCACGAAACTGTCATAAAAGCGGTAGAAAACATGGAAGGCCAATACGCATTGATGCTTTGTATCGCACAGATCGGCGAACTGTTAAACAAAATAACAACTCCCGAACTGAAAGCAGATTTGCCGGTTAAGGATGCCGTGGCTTTCAGAAATGTAATTGTTCACAACTATGAGCACATCAATATTAAATTCACTGTAAGAACGTTAAAAGAAAGTATTCCTGAATTGAAAACAAAAATATCTTCTTTAATAAAGGACTACGAAGAGAAACAGATTAAATCTTGAATGTAATCGATTCTTCATTTTCAGGAACTGATAACCGGTTTTTTTTATGGAATAGATAATGAAAAGAAAAATTGTTTGCATCATCCCCTCACGTTACGAATCCAGCAGGTTTCCGGGCAAACCTCTGGCCGACCTTTGCGGAAAGCCGATGATTCAGCATGTCTATGAACGCGTGACCAAGGCTAAGGCCATACCCTACGTGGCTGTGGCAACTGACGATCAGAGAATATTCGACGCCGTAAAGAAATTCGGCGGCAATGCCATAATGACGGCGGCTACACATCGCTCCGGCACAGATCGCATTGCTGAAGCAGTAAAGACACTGAATCTTCCCGCTGATGCAATTGTCGTCAACATTCAGGGAGATCAGCCTATTTTCGAGCCGGCACATGTTGACGAAGTTATCCAACCGCTCATCAATGATCCGTCAATCAATATGGCCACGCTGATTTATAAAATAATTATTGATGAAGAAATAACCCATCCAAATGCAGTTAAAGTAGTATTCGATCATCAGAATTTCGCCGTTTATTTTTCAAGAGCAACGATTCCTTACGTGCGGGATAAAAATCTTAAAGCCGACTACTACAAACATCACGGTATTTACGCATATCGTCGTGATTTTCTCGATACTTTCACCAAACTTCCCGAAGGCAAACTCGAAAAACTCGAAGCACTCGAACAGTTGCGTGCATTGGAGTACGGCTATAAAATCAAGGTCGTCATCACTCTCCACGATTCTGCAGAAGTAGACAACAAGCAGGAGTTGGAAAGAGTGCGCCAGATTCTTACGACAATAAAATGAAAATTATAAAAACAAAGAAAACCTTCAAGTCAATACTGACGTGTATACTTTTTCTGCTAATAGCAGCCCTACCATTAAATGCAGCTGAAACTGAAGACGGGCTGGCAAAATGCGCCCAGATCAAGAATAACACTGAAAGACTCAAATGTTTTGATGAACTGGCAAGAAGGCAAATCCCTTTAAGAGAATCTGTTATCCTGAAATCTCCTGAAGAAGAAACTCAAGAATCTGCAGCGGTTGATAAAGTAACAACCCCTCCACCGGAAGCAGAAGAGAAATTTTTCTCTGTCATGGAAAAGCAATGGGATTTGAGAAGCGATAAACCCAAAGAAAGAAATATTTTTGTACTCTGGCCTTATCGCCCCTGTTTTTTTCTGCCTCTGGCCTATAATTCCTCGCCTAATGACAGTACCCAACTGGATGTCGATCCTAAGGCAAGATCACTATACAACGAGGTAAAGTTTCAATTGAGTTTTAAATTTAAAATCTGGAGAGATATTGTCAGAAGTGAAGAAATAAAAAGAATCATCGAAAAAAATACGGGAGTCAGAGGTATAGATGTCTGGATAGCATATACGCAACAGTCATTCTGGCAACTTTATAATTCGGCATTTTCCGCTCCCTTCAGAGACACAAACTATGAGCCGGAACTGCTTTTTAATTTCGATATACAGCAAAAAATCCCCGGCCTGATGGGAACAAAACTGCAATTCATAAATGTCGGATTTAATCATCAATCCAACGGCCGTGCCGAACCGCTTTCCCGCAGTTGGAATAGAATTGTAGCTAATTTCGGATTTGAAAATACTTTTGGCGCGGAGAAAAATGACAACTTCGGTCTGTTATTAAAAACGTGGTACAGGATTCCTGAAGATGCAGTTAATGACGACAATCCCGATCTCAATGATTATGTGGGATATGGCGAACTATGGGGAAATCTGTATTGGAAAAATCAGCGGTTTGCCTTAATGCTGCGCAACAATTTGCGGGCGGAGAATAAGGGAGCTATTCAACTGGACTGGAGCATTCCATTATCATCATTTAATGAGAATCTTGCAAAAAAGATAAGTTTCTACATGCAATATTTTAACGGTTACGGTGAAAGCCTGCTCGATTATAACACAAGCATTAACAGAATATGCGCGGGGTTGATGCTGGTAGACTGGAGATGATACCGGTCCCAAATCAAAGCGCTATCTGCGTTGCCTTTTCCCAGCCGCCTTGATATCATCTTTGATTTAAAAGCGGTATTTAGTTTATTCCCATGGTTACCAACTACGACAAATTTTTCTTCGTTGCATAATGCAATTAATTAATGTAAATTTACTCCTCGAGTTTAAAAACTTGTTTAGTACGAGATCTTAAATGAGCTCAGATTTCTCGATCGAATTTAATGGCAGATACATTCACATAATTCACGCGCCGGATTATGAAATATCTCCAGAAAGCAATGACAAAATGTGGAGAACTTTAGCTGAAGCATGCCGCAAATATAAATGTCTGAAAGTTTTTGCCGAAGGAGCTGCACAAACGAGAAGAGTCTCATCATTAGACGCCTACCAATCCGGTTTACAGGCGGCAGACTCTATTCCAGGCTTGGCAATGGCCATTTGCATTTACGAATACACTCCTGATGAAATCACAGAATTTTTCAAAAATGTCGCTTATAACAGAGGCGCGACCATCGAATTTTTCAACGACAAGCAAAAAGCCCTCGAATGGCTCGGCGTCAAAGACGACGAACTGAAGCATTAACATTAGGCTAAGCTTAATAAAAACAATATTTTTGATAATGTTTGAGAATGAAGTGCAAAATATCAACAACTATGGAAACTGACCTCGCTGCATGTGGACTACCCCCAGTTGTAGTGCCATCTTGAATTAGAGTTTTCCAATAACATAGTTTCCTCTTTTTGTGCAAATTCCTTTGGCGTGAGAAAGCCCAGCGTACTGTGCGGCCGGGTTTCGTTGTAATCTATACGCCATGCTTCAATCACTTCTCTTGCATGTTCTATGCTTCTAAACCAGTTGATGTTCAAACATTCTTCTCTGAGCCGGGCGTTGAAACTTTCCATAAAGGCATTATCCACCGGTTTCCCCGG
>SCVW01000020.1 GCA_007244375.1 Smithella sp.
GAAAGTGAAGCTGCATTTTATCAGACCGGGGAAACCGGTGGATAATGCCTTTATGGAAAGTTTCAACGCCCGGCTCAGAGAAGAATGTTTGAACATCAACTGGTTTAGAAGCATAGAACATGCAAGAGAAGTGATTGAAGCATGGCGTATAGATTACAACGAAACCCGGCCGCACAGTACGCTGGGCTTTCTCACGCCAAAGGAATTTGCACAAAAAGAGGAAACTATGTTATTGGAAAACTCTAATTCAAGATGGCACTACAACTGGGGGTAGTCCAATAACTATAAATATTCTTTATTATAAAACAGGCGACTGGCATACACCCATCGCCTGTTTTGCTTTGTTATATCCAAATCTATTAAACAATTTTATGGAGAAACATACCGCAATGTCGGATAGCGGTAAAAGAAATCACCATAAAGAGCAAAAGCATGATTATAACTACCACTGTTGTTGAGAACTATTTTTAAGTTATTAATACCCTGAATTAAATTCCAAGTAATTGTCGTATTTTTAATGCCTGCACCGGTTACAGATGCAATCTGCGTTCCGTTAAGCCAAAAATAAGCGTTGTTATCTACATAATACACTTTTTGAGTAACTGTAGTAGCAGAAGGTGCATATATTTTCATTTCGAAGAGTTGTGAATATGTACCAAAGTTATCAAAAGAAAAATTTATTTCTCCAAAACTTGTCCATACGCTTTGCGAAGATTTTGTGAATGTGGAAGGGTTTGTGCGAGAACCGGATGTTTCATCCATCCAGCAAGTCCATCTTGGTAATTGACCTGATATAGTTCCATCGACATCCAATTTTGAATATGGTGCTGTGGTTCCAACACCGACATTGCCGGCATTTAATACTACATTACCCGAACCTTCCACATCAAGTTTTGCTGCTGGTGACGTTGTTCCAATACCAACATTGCCATTGACAATTAAATCGCCATCTGCGGCTAAAGAAGGTGTGATATTAATAAAAAGAACCATGTTAAATACAAACAACATTGATAATATTGTAAGCCCTTTGACAATTTTCATTTTCATTTCACTCCTTTCGAGTTTTCTCTACAGAATTTTATACTACGAACGCCATCTTTTAACTTCTATTTCTAACATTTTATTAAATCACAGGATTATACGCGATTCATTTTACTTCATAAATTGAATCAAACTTTAATAATATTCAATATGAAGTTTAGCTGCTTTAATCGTGGAACCATCATAAGAGTATGCGTCGCGGTATTCCGAGCTCCTTCCTTCGTGGTCATCCCAGAATAACGCAAGTGAATTACCCACCACCCAATTAGTTTGATTTACAATTTCTTGAATTATTGTTTTTATTTCTGGTGAGTTATATTGTTGATCTAATATCCATGACTCAATATCATCCCAATCTACTTGTGCAACTGTCCTGTTATCATTATTTGTACCGCCAGCATCAGTACCTCGCCGGGATTGATAATCTTCTATAGATGAAAATGTAGCAGCATTTGGCGTTAAGTTACCAATAATTCTTGTTTTAACACCAGTAGATGTAGATGCTGTTCTACACGTAAGCTGAAGATAAGCGGTCGATATTGTAGCACCGTGAGGAACAGTTACATTCTGGAATCTTAGACCACCGCCTCTTTTGAAAAAAGATGTATTGGTGTAGCCGGCCAATAATTTATCAGCTGCTAGGTTACCCGCCCATGCAGAACCTGACCAGTTAACTTGTATATCATCGCTACTTGCTGCAACCTGCAAATCAAGAGTCATCACTTGTGGTTGTAATGTCTGTAAAATAAAATTCTTAATCGTAAGAGTACCGCCATCTGAAAATGTCTGAATTATCCCTTTTAATTCGGTATCTCCTACGATGCTTGTATGTTCTTGATTATAGCCACCTTCTAAATTGACAGAAATATTTCTATTCACGCTTAGATTCTCTGCAAGATTTTTTGCTGTAACTTTTATCGTACTTCCATCGCTTGCAGCATCATAAGCCGCCTGAAGTGATGAGTAATAGGTATTGCCGATACTTATATCTACTGCAGTAAAGGTTGCACTAATTGTATGGCTGGAATTTACACTATTAAAAGTATAGCTCGTAACTGCACCTACTGAAACGCCATCGACTTTCACATCTGTTACTACATAGCCAGTAGAAGGATTAATATTATATGTATATGTCTGACCTGAACCCTGAGGCACAATAGTAGCACCCAAACTACTAATAGTGCCATTATTCCCGGACTTTGCCATAATAAGGTAACTTGAATTGTATGTGTTCTTTTGCGTTCTATTGCCTACTTCATCGTACTGATATTCGACTAATTTCACAGCGGTCGTATCTTCTATAAAGACAAGCCTATTTAGATCATCGTAATAATATTTTAGATTTCCGGTTACCGGGTTGTAACTGCCGCCGGTTAGAACAAAACTTGCACTGATTGTATGGTTAGCCGTTACATTACTTAATGTGTAACTTGACACAGCACCTACTGAAGTACCGTCTACAAGTACATCTGATACAACATAGCCGCTGCTGGGTGTAATTGTAAACTCCTGGCTGGCACCGGAACTAACTGTGACATCACCTGAAGGACTTATGCTGCCATTGCTCCCCGCTGATGCTGTTATTGTGTATGTGGTTGGGCTACCAGAAGTTAAGTAGCGCACTATTACGATTCCGGAACCACCGTTTGCGCCAGCTTTACCAAGGTTACCGCCGCCACCACCGCTATTTGACGTACCAGCAACGGCTGTACCTGTACCACCTGAACCATTACCTCCACCTCCGGAACCACCAGCACCGCCTGTATAACATCCGCCTCCGCCGCCTCCGCCAGTATAGGTTTCTGTCGTACCCGATATATTATTTGCAATACCTGCTCCTCCTGCACCGCCATTCGCACCACTGTATGAATTACCGTTACTGGAGGCACCACCGCCACCACCGGATGAATAACACCCTGATCCGGCGCCACCAGCACCATCATATCCTTGTCTCGGAGGACCTACACTGCCAAAACCACCCGAAGTGCCAGTACCGGCGCCCCATCCGCCTGAACCACCACACCCCCCATTACTACCATCTTTACCGGCACCGCCGCCATAGCCACCGCCAAGAGCAATAACCGTATCAAAAACAGAATTTTCACCGTTTGTACCCGAATCATAAGTTGGTGAGCCATTTATGCCACCACTGCCACCATTACCCACAGTTACTGAATATGGCGTGTTAGCTGTTATGGAGTAACCTTGACCATAACGATAGCCGCCGCCACCACCGCCACCACCGTTATTGCCGCCACCGCCGCCACCGGCTACTACTAGATAGTCAACCGTAATATTAGAAGTACATGAGAATGTACCGCTTGAGGTAAATGTGCGAACTGTATAATTGCCATCAATCGTCGCTGTGCCGCCAGTGCAGGGATCGGTAGCAAAGGAAGGAATGACATTAATAAAAAATAAAAGTGCACTAAGAATTAATAAAATAGATAATTTTCTGAGCCCATTGATAATTTTCATTTTCCCTTCGTCCTTTTTTCGTTTTTTAATACCTCTTTGCATTCTTATTTTCTAACTCATCTATCAATTAAATAGAACCGTCCCTTTTATTTCTTTGTTTTCTACAGCAATATTTCCATTTCTTGTCATTGCCCAACGTGATTGGGCAATCTAGTATTTCAATCAAATAGAAACGTCTCTTTTTATTTACTTTGTATTCTTCACTCTTCACTCTTCACCCTTCACGCATTTCTCTGCTACTTTTTTATTTTATTGGGCGCTGCCCCTCATTTCCATGTTTTTGTTTCCTTCTGATCTTAATCAACATTATGCTCGATATAATTATCACCATAATGCTTAGTATAATTCCAATTGTATCCATTGAATTGATCTTTTCCTCGGTAAGATTTAACACAATGACTACAATTGCACAGACTATTGCAACATACAAAAACTTTTGCGTTTTCATTTTTTAATCTCCTTATTATCTGCTTGAACAACCCCCAGAATTATTTGTTAACAGATTAATACCTTCACTTACTAAATTAGATATTTGCGAGAATGTTTCGCCATTTGTCAAATTATTAATATTCGTTACTGCATTTATTCCGCTCGCTAAAGTCGAAACTGTACTAGCAACATCAGCATATTGTTGATTACCAGTAACTGCTAGCACAGCAAGAGGCACAGGTGTAGGATTTGGTATCGCTTGATCATTACCAGTTAAGGAAGTAAATGCGGTAACAAAACCGTGTACCGCATAGCCAGTTCCTGTAACAACGCCTGAAATAGCCAAAGGTGTGGCAGTTCCGCCAGAGGCAATATCTGCAGAAACTGAAGCAAACACTAGTGCACCACCACCAATAACTTCGGCAGCACCTTTAATAACCCCTCGCCAATTAGGCTTCCACATTAACCCGCTCGGATCAATCCCGTTCACCGGATTATTCCCCACATACGCCAAAAGGTTCACTTGACCGCCATCAAACCCAATGGGGTCTTCAGAAATGAATCTGCCCACGGTTGGATCATAGTACCTGGCCTTCATGTAGTAGAAGCCGTTGGGTTCGGTCATGACGCCATGTTGACCGACATACGTAAACGGCTGATTCAGCAGATTAGTATTTTCCAGCTTATTGGTAATATTGCCGAAAGCATCATAAGAATATTTACTAACTATTGCCTTTGATGAATTGGTCATGGCAATAGTGCTGCCAACGCCGTTGTAATGGTAACAATAGGTCTGATCGCCGGGTGTGACCATCGCCAGCAGGCCATTGCCGTAAATGTAGTATCGGGTGATGTTGTTGTTTGCATCGGCCTCGGCCAGCAAGGCGCCGCCTGCATCGTAGATGTATTTTGTGATAACGCCCGCTCTTGTGGCTTTGAGCCGGTTGCCGCCGCCATCGTAATAAAACTGCGTGCCGCCGATGGTCTTTAACCGGTGTTCGTAATCAAAGGTGTAGTCGGTGCTGTAGCCTGTCTGAAGCTGGCCTTCATCGTCGTAACCGAAACTTCCTTCCACGGTAGTGGAAAGCAGACGATTTTTCTGTGTGTTGTAGGTATAGTCAGCATTACCGTCACCGATTGCCGGAGCGTAAGGTTCGTTCTGTGAATTACCGGTGCGGTTGCCGTTGGCGTCCAATGCAAAGGTGTAGTTTGATAGGATTGTGGCATCTGCCTTCTTATTGCTGATGGCCGTGAGGCGACTGGCGTTGTCGTAGCCGTAAGCCGTTTGTGTGCCGTTGAAGTTGGTAAAGCCGGGAAGACGGCCTGCGGCGTCATAGTCGGCAATATACTTGTCAATCAACGGCGGACATGGTTTATGCGAATAACCGCCGGATTGATATGTCATGTTTTGTTTCATCATAAAAATATTTATCTACGAGTTACCAATTAAATAGAACCGTCCCCATTATTTCCTCTGTCCGTCCTCTGTCTTTTGTCTCTTTCTTACCAAAACATTTTTCTTAAGAATAAATAAATTAAAAAAACCCATACCATTACACCACAGATAAACTGAGAAACCGACAGTATATAATTAGCTCTATTATTAATTTTCTTTCTGTTAACAATTCCATAAAGCCCCCATACTAGAAAACCTATTCCAAAAAAAACGATGATTAATAATGAAATTGAGTTTTTATCCATTATTTATACTCCTATGTCTATTGTATATCTTAATGAGCAAAAATTATGGAAGGCACCGATACAATCGCACCCGTCCCTTGACCTAACAAATACGACGATCTCCCAATTGAGTTACTTACAAATCTTCCCGTCTCTTCTGAATGATACCTCATCGATCCACTGTTGAAATTTACGGCCGGCAAATCAGCAATTTTCGTAGCCAATTTACCAGCACCTAAACCTATAAAGTACGAACCGACGTTTATAGCTAAATCCGTATAATCACCAGTAATTGCTCCCTCAACAAGATCCAAGCCCATACCAATCACAGTTGTTGTCCCAAGCGCTACGGCACCTAAAGGTGGATTGAATAAAGCAAGTCCAAGCGAACCAGCAGTTAAATAATTATTCGCCGTTTTTGTATCTTGCAATGCTTGAAGAAAAGGCGAAGGTGATTCCCCACACAACCCGCTCGGATCAATCCCCGTCACCGGATTATTCCCGACGTATGCCATGAGATTTACATCGCCGCCGTCAAATCCAATCGGATCTTCAGAAATGAATCTGCCGACTGTTGGATCGTAGTATCTGGCCTTCATGTAGTAGAAACCGTTGGGTTCGGACATGACGCCATACTGGCCGACATACGTAAACGGCTGGTTTTGCAGATTAGTATCGTTATTCAGTATATTCTCCAGTTTATTGGCGATATTGCCGAAGACATCGTAAGAATATTTGTTGATTATTTCCTGCGATGCATTCGTCATGGCAATGGTACTGCCGATGCCGTTGTAATGGTAGCAATAGGTCTGACCTTCCGGTGTAACCATCGCCAGCAAGCCATTGCCGTAAACGTAGTATTTGGTGATGTTGTTGTTTGCATCGGCTTCGGCCAGCAGTCTGCCGTTGGCATCGTAGATGTATTTTGTGGTGACGCCCGATCTTGTGGCTTTCAGCCGGTTGCCGCTGCCGTCGTAGAAAAACTGCGCCGCGTTGGTGCCAGTGATTGTTTTTAATCTGTGTTCATAATCGAAGGTGTAGTCCGTGCTGTAGCCTGTCTGAAGCTGGCCTTCGTCGTCATAACCGAAACTGCCCTCGGCGCTGGTGGAAAGCAGGCGGTTTTTCTGTGTGTTGTAGGTATAGGTTGCATCCCCTTCGCCTATTGACGGCGCGTAAGGTTCTTCCTGCGCGATATGGGTGCGGTTGCCGTTGGCGTCCAATGCAAAGGCATAACCGGCGATGACGCTGGAATCGGATTTCCGATTGTTGATGGCCGTGAGACGGTTGGCGTTGTCGTAGCTGTAGGTTGTCGCTGTGCCGTTGAAGTTGGTAAAACCGGGCAGACGTCCCGCCGGATCATAATCGGCAATATATTTGTCAATATCCGGCGGATATGGTTCATGCAAATATCCGCCGGATTGATATGTCATATTTTGTTTCGTCATTTTAAAAGTCTGCTCAATAATTTCTCTTTATTCGTTGCTACCTGAAGCTGATTTCCATTTTCAAAAACTTATATTCCAAGACCTGACCCCGTTACCTCTTACTACATAGCCCAAAAAACTTATATTTCAAGACCTGACCCCACTACTCCCTGTCGATATCCGGTGGATATGCTTCTTGCGAGTAATCACCAGATCGATATGTCATGTTTTGTTTCATCATAAAAAGCTTGCCAATAATCAAATTTCAATTTCATTGAGTGTTATGTTCATCAATCTTCTAATCTCTAAAACCAGTATGGCCCCGGATTTCATCAACGTGGATTAAAATTGTTTCCGATGAATACACTACCCCCAAAAGGTGCTAGCTGTTTTTCTGTCTTATCCTCCAAGGAAAAAAGAAACGATCCATACCCTTCCTGCAATTGAAGCTGTTTAGCCCACGTCTGCCTCCAATAAAAGAAACTTTTGCCATCAGGGCGCCATATAAAATCTGATCCAATAGAAAGAAACTTGGTTTCCTTAATGGTTTCGATTTTATTTGTATCGATTGAATAGATGTAAATTTTCCGTGCGTCGCTGCAAAGCACGGTTTTGCCATCCGGTGACAGCGCCCCCGGCACGATCTTCTCATGGCCAGTTACTCGTTTTTCTTTCGTTAGAATGTCCAATAAAATAAGCTGACGGGTATTACTATAATAAAGTAAACGATTCGGGGAAATCCACACGGGTGGCCGATAATTGAGCATATCATCGACAATCATTTCTATTTGCTCATTTTTCAAATTTAAAAGCCACAACTGATTGGGGTGCTGATAATATACCAACAACTTCCCATCAGTTGAAAGCGCAGGGTATCGCCCTTCCAGCACCAGCTTTAATTTAGCAGGATTGTCTATGTTAAATTTATAAATATATGATGTTTTATGCTTTGAATCAATGTTTTCTCCTTCAAAATATACGTCTCCAGTAGATTTGTCACAATTTGGCCAAGCAAAGTGATCAATCTTTTCAAAGTTTATTTTTTGAGACAACTTGAAATCGTGATCATCCCAGCTATACACCTCAAAATATGCACTTGTAGGTGCAAGATAATATTCTGTAGCCATGGTATAATTAGTCATCACCAATAACTCCACACAGGAAATTATAATACAAATAACAATAGTGTTTTTTATTTTCATTTCATACTCCCGCTGAAGATACCGCCTAATTTACTACTTAATTGGCTCGAAACCAAGAGGGTATCATATTCCTTCAATACAGCACCTGTGTAATCATGACAATTATGAAAAAGTAAGCTATAATCTGGGGCATTGGGATTTGTTGTTTGATTCCAAGCACTTTTTAAGTTGGATTCGGCCTGCCGCAAGATGTCGTCCTGTAAATATACGCCAACAGTTTGATATTTCGCAGTCATGTCTTCTTTCGCTTGATCAGGTCCTACTACTGCGAGGCCTGTTTTTCTATCTGGATTATAACCGGAATTTTTACCATCATCGTAAATAAAATTTGAATGATAAAATGGACCAGCCGTTGTATCCCGGAAACCCAAAAAGTCCAGTGGTCGTATTTCCAGCCAGGCATCCCCAAATGGATCAACCCGCGTGATGGGGTTGTTACCCGTATACGAACTTAGGTTCACATCGCCGCCGCCAAAGCCGCTCGGGTCTTCAGAGATGAATCTACCGACTGCCGGATCATAGTATCTGGCCTTCATGTAATAGAAGCCGTTGGGTTCAGTCATGACGCCTGCCTGGCCTACGTACTTGAAAGGCTGATTCAGCAGCCTTGAATCGTTATTCAAGATATTTTCCTGCTGATTGGGATTGGGAATATTACCGAAGGCATCATAAGAGTATTGGTTGACGATATTTTGTGATGAGTCGGTCATTGCAATAGTACTGCCGACGCCGTTGAAATGGTAGCAATAGGTCTGACCGGCCGGTGTCACCATGGCTAGCAAACCACTGCCGTAAATGTAGTATCTGGTAATAACGTTACTTGCATTTGCCTCGGCCAGTAATCTGCCCGCTGCGTCATAGATATAGCGGGTTTCTCCACTTGACCGGACAGCTTTCAGCCGGTTGCCACTTCCGTCATAATAAAACTGCGCCGCGTTTGTGCCAGTGATGGCTTTGAGCCGGTGTTCATAGTCGAAGGCATAGTTGTTGCCGCTGTCGGCAGCAATCTGCCCTTCATCATCGTAAGTAAATGTAGTTGACCCGGCAGTGGTCAAGCGGTTCTTCTTATCATTGTATCCATAGGTAACATTGCCTTCATCGCCGATTGCAGGCGAGTATGGTTCGTTTTGCGTGATATCTGTGCGGTTGCCGTTGCCGTCCAGCGTGAAGGTATAACTGGAGATGACATTGGCGCCGGCCTGATTACTAATTGATGTCAGGCGACTGGCATTATCATAATTATATGTTGTTGTTGTGCCGTTGAAGTTGGTAAAGCCGGGCAGACGTCCCGCCGGATCATAATCGGCATAGGTGGCAGTTTGATTCAGCCAGGCTATCGTAACTGTCTGCAAACGATTTAATGCGTCATAAATGTAGATCACTTTTTTATTGCCGGGATAGGTCAGCGAAGTTAAATTGCCGTTGGCATCGTAGGCATAAGAAATCGTAAAGCCGTTGGAATCGGTCATGCTGGTGAGGCGGCCTGCATCATCATAGACGTACGCAGCTGTGCCTATTGCATCCTGCATGGCCGTCATTCGGTCCAGAGTATTGTAGGTGAAACCGACTGTCGAAGCATCAGGATAGGTGATGGTGTCCATTTTATCCGATGGGGTATAGGTATAAGTAATGGTCTGATTCTTGCGGTCGGTCTTACTAATCAATCTGCCTGCATTATCGTATGCATAACTTGTCGTCTTGCCAAGCGGGTCGGTCTTGGATTGCAATAAATTGCGCTTGTCATAGAAGAAACTGGTTGTGGAACCGACCTGATCGGTCAGGCTTGACATGCGGCCGATGGCATCATAATTATAGGTTATCGCCGGATGCGCGGCGGTTTGGGATGTCAGCGGATTGCCGTAGGTGTCGTAAGTCAACGTTGTGACTGTGAGGCGCGGGTCCTTTACCGTATTTTTGAAGCCGTTGGCATAATAAGTATTTTCTGCTTTATTACCTACGGCATCCGTTACGTCAAGTAAGTGGTGTTCCGCGTCATAATTATAGAGGGTGGAATGGCTCAGGGCATCTTTGGTTTCAACAAGCCTGAACTGTGTGTCGTAGAAATTTTCAACGGTTTGATTAAGCGCGTCGGTAACCTGAATAAGATTGTTTTCGCCATCGTATTCGTAATTTGTTTCGTTTAACAGCGGATCAACAACTTTGATTACATGATTCTGGCCATCGTATGTCTTGGTTGTTCTGTTACCCAGAGCATCCTCTGTAGCATAGGCCCTGCCTTTTTCGTCATAATAATAAGTTATGGTTTTCCCAGCCGGGTCTTCTTCCTGATTGCGATAACCGGAGAAGTAAAAGTTATAAGTAACTGTGCCGCCGCCCTGACGGGGAACTGTCTGCGTTTTCACCCGTCCCAGCGTATCATAAACATTGGTCGCGGTTGTTATGCTCTGTGGATTTGTAAGCGTCGTCATACGGTGATCAGAATTGTAGCCATAACTCCAAAGTTTACTTTCCGCATCGGTATAACCCGTCAGGTTATTATTGGCATCATATGAATATGATACCGTCCTTACAGGACTTGCGGAATCGGCAATTGAAGTTATATTGCCGCTTGTATAAGTAAATGTAAGTGTGCGGCCGAAAGCATCTGTTACTTTTTGCAATGTCTTATCCGTATTGTATGTAAAGGTCGCGGTGTTTCCATCAGTATCAACTATCTGACTGACCCTGCCAATACTTATATTGTTAGCATTTAATTCAGCGGCATTAAAATTAATCTTTGTGCCAAATCTCTCCTGCAAGCTGAAAGTGCCGCCACTATTCTGAATCAACTTGGTGGTGATGCCCGGCGGCGCAACATATGTCCCATCAGCGAGTTTGATGTATTCCGTAACTTTGCTACCCATATTAATCGCTATGGAATTGTTTATCAATTGATCAATGCCCCATTTAGCAGCCAGGACCGCAACCATCCGATTCTCTATATTAGGCGTCAATTTCGTCAAATCCAGACAAGTATAAAGCGTTACCAGCATACCTGCGGCATCAAGCGGTTGGCGGCTGCCTAAGACCGGTTCGGCATGGCTGGCAAGTCTATGATAGATATTATAATTATGATCAAAGCCATAACCTAAAGTCTGTTTGGTGAGATTGTCATTGCTATTGTAAGAACGCGAAAATGCCAATCCCAAGGGCAGACTTCCACCAAGAGCAAGATCGGTGTGTTCATAAGTATATGCACCGCCGGCCATATCTACTGGCTCTATAGAACGAAGACAATCGACAATTGAAGCTACGCTAAATATTGATTCAGGTGTTAAAACTTGACTTGTAACTTCTGCTGACATCTCAAAGGTATTTTGAATTGGTAAAAGACCAGGTGCAAGAAGATACCCCCCAAAATACCCGCCTCCAATAACCATTCTAATTTCACCACCATAATTAACGCTATCCAGATACGTATAAATATACCCATCACCTTTCCATGTGTAGCCTGGCAAACCAACCTTTCCATCCGAAGGTATAATGAAGCTTATATAACCGCCTGTATCATTGGAAAGTGTGTTAGAAAAGCTGGTTATATCGGCACTTGAATAGTTGGTAAACGAATTTATATAACTCGAATAGTTGCTGTGTGTGAGCCTGTATACTTTTATACCTGCGGCATTAGCTAATTGTAAAACTTTTATAGTCGATGCGGCAGGTGTGGTTGAACCCATAAGTTGTTCCAGAATACTATGTTCCAACCCGCTTAAAATTAATGAGGAAGCCTCGGCTATAGCGAACCAATCACTACCAATACCACCATGTATAGTGCTAGTGTCATACATACCTGCTTTGACGTCTATGTAATAACCACCTTCCTGAGCTACCACACCAACATTGTGATGTTCAATAAAGACTCTTTGAGCAATACCGGCCAGTATTTTATTGCTCATAACAACCTGCTTCAGCCAGTTTTGTCCAATGATATTCAGGGATTCACCAAGCACTGATTCCGATGTGTCAGATAAGCCCTGTGAACGGTACAGCTCCAATTGTTTCTGGCGCTTCAGAAGAAGTCTATCCGGCATACCACTGCCAAAATTATAGACAATCGCGTAAGTAAAATTTTGAGTGGAATTAGAGCTTTTTAAACTATAAGTTACTATCTGATCATGTGTATTATCCGCATAAGGATGATCTATTTTAATAGTCATGTATATGGTGCTGGAGGAATCACTCGTATTTCCTGTAGCTGTCAAACTGCCATCAAGACGTATCTCCGGTTTCTTCCCGCTGTTATTAAAACTTAATGTCATCCTTCGTCCACTTAGATCGGCAGTATCATTTGACTGATAAATTTCAGAAGAAGTACTAAGCGGACAATTACCATACGAATCTAATCCGGAGCGGCAAATAGCCACAGACATTATTGTCTTTAATTCAGAAGATATGTCATTCTTGGGCCAGCCACTTGTTATGACAGGTGAAAATGGAAGCGTTGTTGAATATGCCGTCAACGTTTCTTTGACAATTGAGCGACCGCCAACGATATCTCTAACTTCACTGTTCGGATAATTACTCTTAAGATAATTGGCCAAATTTGTTGTGTAAGTCGTAAGTTTATTGCGTAGTAATGTTTCATTTAAATTCATGATGTAGTCAGCAGTCACCGTTGCGCCTGATCGCGCGGCGCTCAACAGGTCACTTTGGTTGTAACCCATTGCCGTACCCATATTGGGCATGATGCTTTTATTGTCGTATGTTTTAAACGCCGGATCAAATAAATAATTTGTTCCGCTTATGGTTGCTTGCACCCAAACACGATTTAATTGGAATGAATTACTTACGTATGTGTGCGGAATGTAAGCACTTAGAAGTGCCGAGTTAACCGCAGCCTGAGACGTCGGATCTACACCTAGCCAGTTCGCCAGATTAGTTACCGGAATTGTCATCTGCCCATGAACATATTGAGCCGTATAACCGCTGGCACGCAGCAATGCTATCATCAGTGACGCCTGATCAAAATCATTGCCGCTACCATCCAAATATGTAAGTTCCGCACCTTTCAGTGAACCATAATAAGAGACATACTCTATGTTATTATGAATGTAATCGTATATTAACTTGGGATCATACCGCAGAGCACGAGCTAGTTCTTGTATATCCGTACTAATATCTGCCGCCGCACCCGCTAATGGCGCTTTTGTTGATCCAGCAGCAATTATCTTTTCTTTTCTTGATTTAAAAAATAAATCTGCTGCCTGAGGAGTAACAGCTCTTGGCTTCGTATGGATCCAACCCGGCCCGTAAAAGTCTAATATATTGTCTTTCTTGTCGTTCTGTTTATCAACATTTTGAGATGATGAAATAACAAAATCTTTTGTCACTGTCGCACTGGGTGCAACGGTTAAATTTTCGCTGAGGGTGGAATAACCGGATTTACTGACTGTTGCGACATATGTTCCCGCCGGCAGGGAAGAAAAAACATAAATACCTGCTGTATTAGACGCTACTTTGTATTTGTTTATTTTGATTTCGGCGCCGCTTACGGCATTACCTGATTCATCTTTAACACTGCCGTTTAATATGGACAGCTGCGTGTTGCTGTTTCCATTCTGATTGCCGGTATTGGGATTGTCGGGATCACGTGGAATGCTATCTTGTATTGGAAAGTCTGTGGGTATGGCATTTTCGTAAGCAATGGTCCAAAAACCAAGTTGTGTGTCGCCGGCTACTTCGCTATAAGCGATCTTGCCGTAACCGGCTTCACCCCAATCTTCACCCCAGCTGCTTTTAATAATAAAACATTGTTCGACATCATCATATCCGACGACAAGTACCGCGTGATAGCCTTCAAAACTGCCCCATGAATATTCATAAACACCCGTGCTGTAATAATAATAATCCGTGTTGACTGCCATGAGCGCAACAACAGGTCCATAGTTATAAAGGGCGTATTTAATGGCTTCTACAGCAGGATTAACTTTATACCAGCCGGATATTTTGTAAGGATTCGTCAGCCAGTCGGAACAACTGACAGAACACATTCCGTCTGTTGCGGTGTAGGGATTGCAGGCCTCCAGAGGCACGCCAATGTCCCGTAAAAAATTGGCGGCCGCGTCTATATAACCGCCGCTGCAATTGCCTGCGCCGCTGCAGGAATTAAGGGTCTGCTCGGAGAGATCGAGAAATACGCCGGGTGTGTTGCCGGAAATCAATTTGTTGGATTCGAGGGCTGCTGTCGATGCAAACGCCCAGCAATCGCTGCAATCGCCTTGTTCTTTTATCGGTGTTACATAACTGCTTCCGTTATAATTGCGCCAGTCAAGTTGACTCGGCACAGCAGCGGACGTAGTTACCAGAATTTTTTCCTGAATTGTTTGAATGGGAATTTGTGAACCGAGACGTTTTTTTCTTTCAGTATTTGTGAACCTTGATATTTTTGTATCTCTCGCGCTCCAGCGGGCTTTCTTCTGCTTGATGAATTTTATTATTTCATCCCGTTCTTTGGAGTCGGCAAAAGAGTTGGGAACAAGAAATGCACCGCTTAAAAAAGTAATCAGAACAGCGACTGAAATAAAAAATTTGGCTCTCATTTTTACGCTCCTGCTTTTTATTTCTTAAATCAAATTAACAAATTGCGCTTACTCTCCTGTGTATGATTAATGTTTTTATTATCCCTGTTTTAAGCGCAGTAATACACACCCCTTGCAAAAGAACACTTCCCCTCTTGCTACTACAATGAACCTAACTTCTCTTTTTGGGAATTTGGTGCCTGATACTAAAAATACTCGCTCAATATTTGAGCCATGATTAAATTTCGTCCTGACTTATTTTATCAATTTTAAAATAGTGCAGCCGGAAATATAATTGTGAATACGATTATAAAAAATAATAAACGTTGTCAATAATAAAACCAACGTTGAAACAAAATTCCATTTCAGCATGAAATAACATTGTCATTTCACCTTGCTTGTGCTAAGCAAATTTTTTATTGAACATAAATATAATAATAAATACAACACTTAAGTACGTTTAAGCTCTTTGTTTCGGATTGAGCGACGCATGAAACACAAATCGCATTTTAATGAAACACTACCTAATTAACACTAAGGAGATGAAACGATGGGAGATGATAAGGTAGATTTGAACGTAACAATGAACGCATTATGGAACGCTTTTCCTTCGGTAGCCAGTTTTATCGACTTCAAAGAAACGGATCGTGAAGTTTCCGCACGGGCGATTCCCCGAATCATTAAATTCGCGCATAAAAATAATATTATTCCAAAAGAGACTGAAAAAGCATTTATTGAATTTCTTGCCGGTAACAAGGCGGATATGCACAAACAGTTGCCTGAAGAATTAACCTTTTCCGATGTTATTGAAATTATCTGCGGCAATTCTTCTGTAAACTCTCTCATCATGCAGTTGGAAAAAATAACAAAAGAATTATCTCTGCCGATAATTAAAGCGACGATGATTACAAGATTGAAAAGTCACTTTATACTGAATACTGCCAAAAAACGCTCTTTGCTCAGGATTCTTGCATATAGGCTTGCTCAAAAGCAGCCGGATTTAAACTGGCATTATGAAATGTTGACCAAAATAAAAATTGGCTCGGCAAAAGCTGATACCGCGAAAGAAAAAGCAGGAGCAACCATTACACTGCACCTGCAAGGTAAAGGTGAAATAATTACTCCCGTAGATATAAGCTGGCTAAAAATGGAATTATCAAAATGTATCGAGTTCCTCAATCTTGCCGGTCATATCAACAATAAAAATATTATATCCAGCGGCACTGCTGCTTTTAGCTTAAAGTTATCCAAAAAACAAGGACCGGTGGAACAACCGCGTCTCTATGACAAAGCTATACGCGACACCTTGGCAATTGCTCATCAGATGGCTGTCCGATGGCTTCTTTGTGAATATAGCAGCCTTCAAAAAAAGCTCATTATTATTATTCATGCCGGCTTGATGGACGAAACCAATCTGATAATACAACCGCTTTTGGAAACAAAACTTACAGGGGAAACAGGTATATATCTGACTGATTATGCCCGTTTATGCGCGCGTGTTGCTGAAGTCAAAGTCGGGTTTGAACGCTACAAGAATAATTCCCTTGCTGACGAAAGTAATATTAGCGACATTTGGGCTGTCAAATATTTTATGTCTTACAACTATTACACCTATATTCCTTATTTACTGGAAGAGAAAATGCTTCCTATACATAAAACAGCGCCATCCTACATAAAATTCCAGCAAGCCCTTTACTTTCCGGAAATGTTTTCAGAAAGCCCGTTTGAAGCGCTCCGTGCGTTGCAACGTTTCCCGCACAGCAGCCTGCTATTAATTGAAATTGCCAAGGTACTCCGTGGTCGTCAAATGCTATATGAAGCTGAGACCATTATTTCGAATATATTACTGTCGGATCCTCATAATGTCATTGCCAGGCATATGCGCATGCTTACGTATGAAAATATAGCTCACATAAATAACGATTTCTTTACTTCCGAATTAGCCTTCGAAAGGGCTATAGCTGAAAGCGAATTTATAATCAGGCGTTGCAATAAAGATGAAATAAGCTGGAATGAAATCGGACTTCTCTATTACGGTAGAGCAAAAAGATATGTTAATTATCTCCGGTCAGGTAATACATCGGATGCACAGAAAATTACTAAAGAAGATGTATTATATAATTTTCAAAAAGCTAAAGAATATTTCTTAAAAGCCTGGGCTGCGTCTCCAACAGGCAAAGACGGCAACGCGATGTTTTTCTATGCGTGCACTCTTGGTTTAATTGAACTGTTTTCTTCAGACGAAAAGCTTTTCGATAAAAGGAACTATGCTTCTCTTACCGACAAACAGGACATTTTTAAAAAAGTTGCTATCTGTTATTTTACCGAAATCGGCTGGTTAAGAAATTATGTGTCTGCAGAAGGGAATGTTAATGAATCGTCTTTATATATTTTATTGTTGGCATTAAGAAATATAATTGCAAGATTTGAAAATTCGATACTGGCAGAAGGCTATATACCTTATGTCAAATATGCGTGGTGTATTCTTTTCTGGGATATTGCTCCATGTTTGACCGTGGGAACATGTAAATATATTTTGGATTCATTAAACGAGGCACGCATCAGAACGGAAAAACTCATTAAAGATAATCTGTTTGTATATCAGATGTCCATTGTTTATATTCCGCCGGAGAAATTTCTTGCACTGCTTCAAGAAGCCACTAAAATTGTCAAAACGTACATCACGGCCGACGACCTGAAAAAAGACGACAATACGATTATCGATCAGAATAAATTTAAAGAACTGTCCAAAACAAAACTTCTACTTTTGGAACTTGATAGGTATTAGGTGTAAATGCTTTAACAGGAAATTGAAGCTTTCTAGTATACTTTAGATCACTATAAAGTTCTTATCTATTTTAAAATGTATTTATTTAAAAATTCAAACATGCTCGTCTTTTTATCAGTTCCATTTAAATGTAAAAAAGTATGCAAAAGAACCATGATAATAATGCGTCATGGCAACAGCTAATATGGAAATTAAGCAAGAAATAAATACAATAATTTTTTATTCATAATGTAAGCTTCCCTATAAAGCAGACAGTTTAAAAGTAGAGTTTCCGGTATATTTTTGCATAACCTCGAGAGGCGTCATATTTTCCAGCGCGTCATGGGGGCGCCTCTCGTTGTAATCCATAATCCACCAATATGTTATTTCCCGCACCTCGTCAAGGTTACGAAAAAGATAAAGATTTAGAACTTCTTCACGGTACGTTCTGTTGAACCGCTCAATATACGCATTTTGGTTCGGTTCGCCGGGTTGGATGTACCGGATGAACATTCCGGCCGATTCAGCCCAGGCGACAAAATCACCACTTAAAAACTCAGGACCGTTATCAACCCTTAAAACATCCGGCAACCCTCGCTCATTGCGCAATCGTTCAAATACCCGGATCAGGCGTCTACCGGTGAGCGATGTGTTAATCTCTATAGCAAGACACTCCCT
>SCVW01000002.1 GCA_007244375.1 Smithella sp.
TGTTTTAACCGTCGGTTCTCTTCCTCCAATACCTTCAGTTTCCTGGCATCGCTTACGCTCATTCCGCCATACTTGGCCTTCCAGTTGTAGTATGTCGCGTCGCTGATCCCATGTTTGCGGCATACTTCCATTACTTTCTCGCCTCTCTCAGCCTCCTGCAAAATACCGATGATCTGCTCCTCCGTAAATCGCTTCTTCATCCGTGCCTCCTTAAAGTGTTTTTCTATTCTACACTCTAATTAACTCTGGCACAACTTTCGGGGGGTATTCCCAGATTATTAAAATTAATTTTAACCAATAATAACTTTCAATATTAGCCCAATAATTAAATTGCTGTATAAACTAAAACATTATTGGTGGTGTCTTCACTGATTACGCCCTCAGCTTTTAATTCCTTTAAATATATCAGGGTTTCGTTCAGGATTAAAAACTTGTCGAAATCAGAAACAGAAGAAGTTATCATTTCATGAGAAATATCATAAGTAGTTTTGGGTTTCGAGTTCACGCGGTCGAGAACATTATTTTTTCTTTTCTGGTGATGTTTTTGTATCTCGGCAATTCTTTCATTTAAATCGACAAAAGGATTACCGTGTCCCGGATAAATCGTGGATATGGGCAATTCTCCAATAGCGTCCAGAGAACCCAGGTAAGTCTTGAGAGGGTAAAAACTATCGTCAAATATGTCGGGACTGAGAATGGGCGCTATAAAAGGCAAAATATGATCCCCTGCCAGCAGGAAGCCTTTTTCTCTGAAAAAAAAGCAGACATGACCAGCGGCGTGTCCGGGAGTGAAAATAACTTCAAATTTCCAGTCGCCAAATTCAAAAACTTCATGGTTGTGCAGATAGCAGTCTGTATTAAATTCCGTAATGATATTCTGTATATATTTATATTCTTCGATAATGAGATCAATCTGCCGGCCCGACATGCCATGTCTAGCATAAAATTTTCTTACTTGCTTGATTGTCAAATCCGGTTGTCGGGTATGCTCGTAATCTTCGGACGCGGCGTTGGAGAGATAAATTTTAGCTCCTGTATCTTTTTGCAGGAAACCTGCCATACTGCAATGATCAGTATGCGTATGGGTTAAGAAAACATGTTTAATGTTATTTATGTTCAAGCCCGCATTGGTCAAGTCTTTTTCAAGTGTTTCATAAGAACCGGACACATTTAATCCCGTATCGAAAAGTAATAGTTCCTTATCGTATACGAACAAATAAGCGTTAACATGTCTTAAACGATAAGGCATGCGTAAAGATATGCGGTAAAAATCTTTCTCAATCTCACTGATCATATTATCGACTTTGTAAAAAACCCATATGCTGCGTTGCGCTGCGTCACGACATCGTTGCGGCGTACGCATAAAGTACGCCTCACTCCTCATGACTTGCGCGCCTTGCCTCTAGCCTGTTTACAAAGCCTCCTTTTTTTACTTATTTTAAAATGATATTATTCTTCTTTACGGCTTTTCTGCAGACGTTTTGTTGCATCCAGCTCCATTTTTCTCAGACGGACGCTTTTGGGTGTCACTTCCACAAGTTCATCTTCAGCGATGAATTCAATAGCCTGATCCAGAGACAAAACCCGCGGTGGTCGCAAAATTATTGTGGCATCTGAAGTTGATGCGCGCATATTCGTCAGTTTTTTTTCTTTGACAATGTTAACGTTTAAATCGCTACTGCGGTTGCGTTCACCAACAATCATGCCGGCATAAACCTCTGTGCCGATTTCCACAATCATTTCTCCGCGGTCTTCCATAGCGTAACTGGCGTAGGCTGTAACACGGCCGGACCTGTCCGCAACCAATACGCCGGTCAGTCGTTGAGGAATAGATCCTGCCCAGGAAGCGTAATCTTCCAATAATGAATTCATCACGCCTCCGCCTTTGGTGTCCGTTAAAAACTGACTACGGAAACCGATTAATCCCCGGGAAGGAATCAGAAATTCCATGCTGACCCGACCGGAACCTTTGTTAATAAGGCTTTCCATTCGTCCTTTTCTGATGGATAATTTTTCGGTGATTTTCCCCACGAATTCTTCCGGTATATCCAAAAAAAGCCGCTCCACCGGCTCATATGTTTTTCCGTTTTGCTGCCGGGTAATTACCTGCGGACGTGAAACCATCAATTCGTATCCTTCACGGCGCATGGTTTCAATTAACACCGCCATTTGCAGTTCGCCTCGTCCACAAACTTCAAACGCGTCCGTTCTTTCCAGTTTTTTAATTTTAATGGCGACGTTGCGCAAAGCTTCCCGTTCCAGCCGCTCCAGCAGATGGCGCGAAGTCAGAAATTTTCCTTCCTTACCGGCAAAAGGACTGTCATTGACATAAAACATCATGGATACCGTCGGTTCGTCGACAAGTAAGCGGGGAAGCGATTGCGGATCACTAAGAGATGAAATCGTATCGCCTATGGTTACATTTTCCACCCCTGATAAAGCGATTATGTCACCGGATTCAACAGTAGAGACTTGTTCTTTTGTCAGTCCAAAAAAAGTATAAAGAGCCGTGAATTTAACGCCGGGAGTTATTTTATCTCTGGTGCAAAGACTGTAATTTTTGTTCATTTCCAGCCTGCCGCTCTGCAGTCGTCCGACGGCAATCTGTCCGACGTAGGAATCGTAATCCAGATTTGTAACGAGAAAACGCGGGATGTCTTCATCATCTCCCTCGGGGGGCGGTATGTATTCAATGATGGTTTGCAAAAGGGGTTGCAAATCGGTATTTTCATCGCCCAATTTTTTATGGCCGACTCCTGTTTTGGCGTTCGTATAGAGAATCGGAAATTCAATTTGATTTTCTTCCGCGCCTAAATCAATGAAAAGATCATAGGTTTCGTTAATGACTTCTTCAATGCGGGCATCACTGCGGTCTATTTTATTGATTACCAAAATTATTGGCAGATGGCGTGCGAGAGCTTTTTTTAAAACAAAGCGGGTTTGCGGCAGGGGGCCTTCGCTGGCATCAACCAGAAGTATCGCACCGTCAACCATGTTAAGACTGCGTTCCACTTCTCCGCCGAAGTCGGCATGTCCCGGTGTATCCACAATATTAATTTTTACTCCGTTGTAGTTTACAGCAGTGTTTTTTGCCATAATGGTTATGCCGCGTTCTTTTTCCAGATCCATCGAATCCATCACACGATCTTCCACGACGCGGTTAGAATGAAAAATTCCCGTCTGCTTCAGCATGGCATTGAGCAGTGTCGTTTTGCCGTGATCGACGTGAGAAATTATGGCAATATTTCGTAAATGATTTTTCTTCAATCTTTATAATCCTTCAGTATCATGATTTCTATATGAAATTATTGATTTACAACAGTTTTGAACACAACCAATTTTACTTTGGGATGGTCTAAATAGTCTTTGTTGAAGAAAATTACAACAAAAAACTAACATCCGAGCATTTATTTATTTCAAAAATAAATTAAATCTTTTAATTCTAATGATTTAAGGGAAATGCCATAAAAAAGACATTATCAATCATATTAAAATTAGTCAATAATATTATTATTTTAAAGTAGCATTAATTATCAGTCTAATTATCTTGACTTGTCCATGAATATTTTTTATAGCCGAACAGCATTTATCAAGAAAGTTGGATATAAATATTTATTAGGAGTGTTGAAAAATAATCATGCTGAATTTTTTACCTTCGGTTGTTCTGGGAGTGATGGCAAGTTTTCTTTTATTCATAAATGTTTTGTTTTGGATCACTATTTTGTTTGTTTTTGCCGTTCCCAAAATTCTTATACCCTGGCCGCCGCTGCTTAAAATTCTCAACAGAATTCTTCATTGGATCGGCGAAAACTGGATTTCAGGCAACAGCGGCTGGATGTGGCTGACTCAAAAAACACAGTGGGATGTTCAAGGTGCGGAAAAGCTAGATTATAACGGATGGTATCTGGTGGTAAGCAATCATCAGTCATGGGTTGATATACTTGTTATGCAGCACCTGTTGAACCGTCGTATTCCATTGCTTAAGTTTTTTATTAAGAGAGAACTGATCAAGGTACCGTTAATGGGTTTTGCCTGGTGGGCGCTGGATTATCCTTTCTTGTATCGCCATAGTTCAGAATATCTGAAAGAGCATCCCGAGCAGGCCGGCAAAGATTTTGAAGCAACACGCAAAGCCTGCGAAAAATTTTCTACTGTTCCCAGCAGCGTTATGAATTTTATTGAAGGCACGCGTTTTACAAAGGAAAAACATGAAAAGCAAGAAAGTCCGTACAAGTTTCTTCTTCGTCCCAAATCGGGCGGATTGGCCTTGGCATTGAATGTGCTGGGCGAAAAGTTTCATTTCATGCTGGATATTACAATTGTATATCCGGACGGAATTCCTACCTTTTGGGATTTTCTCTGTGGAAAAGTGAAGCGAATAACTGTACGCATGAAGACAATAGAAATTCCGCAACATCTTCTCCATGGTGATTACGAAGGTGATCCGGCTTTTCGGGAGATCATGCATAAATGGGTGCAAAAACTTTGGCAGGAAAAAGACCGGCAGATACAAAAGTTGTTGAAAAATCCGAAGTCAAAGCCAAAACGAAAATAATAAGTATTTTCCATACTAAATAAATCTGCAGATTTAATATTAAGAAGCTTCTTATGTCGTTTCTGAGGGGTCTTTTTATTTTAAGCGAAGTTTTCTTGAATTTATTCACATTCATGTGATTTTTCCCATTGATAGAGAATTCATCTGGTAAAAAAATCTTGACAAATTTCTCATAATATTTAAACGTATAGTTAAACCGAACGGTTAAAATAGTGGCAAGGTATAAACATTGATTAAAAAAGTAATTGATGTAAAAAACCCTGGTAAAACTGCCGAAAAAATTTTAGCGGCAGCACGAATGGTGTTTGCTGAAAAAGGTTATAGCGGGGCGCATGTTGATGAAATTGCTGTTCGAGCCGGCGTTAATAAGGCAACGCTCTATTATCAGATCGGCGATAAAGATACTCTTTACGCCAACGTTATTCATCAGGTTCTGGGAAATACGGCGCAAAATATTGCTGCATCCGTGGCCAAAGTCGATCATCCGGAAGAGAAGCTCAAAGCATATATAAAGTACATTGCCGATGCCGTGGATACTAATCCGGAATGGACGCCGATAATGATGCGGGAAATGGCGGCGGACGGTGCCCATCTTCCCCGGGTTGTCATTGAAGACATCGTTGCTGTATTGACTATTCTTATTGGTATTTTGGACGAAGGAATAAAGAAAAGAATATTTATTGAAGTACCTCCTTTTCTCATCCATATGATGATAGTGGGAACAATTCTTTTTTATAAAAAAGCCGTACCGATTAAAGACAGACAGTCATGGTTGCCGGCTGAAATTAAAGTCCATGACAGAAATTTAAAAAGTAATTTAGGGGAGGAAGTGGCGAAATTGGTACTAAAGGCAATAAAGCGATGAACAACAGCTGAAAGGCGATACTGACTATTTTGAGATTAATGCTCAATGTTGTGGTTAAAAAGTAAATGGGGGAGGTTCGAGCGTTGAAAAAAAGAATAATAATTATTGTTTTTATAATTCTATTTGTAACCGTTGGTTTACTTGTCTATTTCGGCCAGAAAAATAATCGCGAAAAAGGACTTTTCTATTCCGGTACGATAGAGACAACACAGGCAAACTTGTCTTTTCAGGTTCCAGGTCGTGTCGTTAAAGTCAATGTTCAGGAAGGACAATCCGTGACAAAAGGTCAGGTTATTGCTGAACTTGATAGTGCTGAATTTGAAGCACGTTATGAGCAGAGCAAAGCGAATCTGGAGCGATCCCAAAAAGTAAAGAAACAGCTCGAAACAATGCTGGAAGTCAGCAGGAAAACACTTCCTTCGGAAGTTGCCAGAGCCAGGGCGAATGTACAAAGTGCACAAGATACGTTGAAGGATGCGGAAAAAAATTACAAGCGTTTTGAAGATTTGTTTAGCAAGAGTGTAGTTACGGAAAAAGAACGCGACAGCATGAAACTGGCATATGAAGTTGCCCAAGCGCGTTTGGCCGAAAGTGAATCTGTGCTAAAGCTTGCACAGGGAAATTTAACCAAAATAGATGCGGTGAAGCAGGATATCGAAGTTGCTGCCGCTCAAATCAGGGTGGCAAATGCGTCATTAAATCAGGTATCTATTCAATTGGCTTACACGGAATTGAAATCTCCTGCCGATGGCATAGTAACCAGCCGCAATATTGAACCGGGTGAGACGGTGACTTCCGGCAGAGAAGTCATAACTATCTCCGACCTTTCCCGCGTTGATTTAAAAATATTTGTGGATGAAACGGAAATCGGTAAAGTCAGGCCTGGTCAGAAGGTGGATGTAAAAATAGATACTTTTCCGGGTAAAACATACATAGGGACAGTTTCTTTTATTTCTCCGGAAGGTGAATTTACACCCAAAATAATCCAGACAAAAAAAGAACGGGTAAAACTGGTATATCTGGTCAAGGTGTCCATTGAGAATCCTGCCTTTGAGCTCAAAGCGGGAATGCCGGCGGATGCCTGGTTGCGTCAATAGTGGAGCTTCGGATGACCGTGTCTCTTGAAAATTCCCTTCCCATGGTGGAAGTCAAAAATGTTACCATGCGCTTCAACGGCGTGGAAGCGGTCAGGAACATTTCTCTGAATGTTGTCCGGGGATCGGTGCTAGGTCTGGTAGGTTCCGACGGTGCCGGCAAGTCAACTCTTCTGCGTCTTATAGCGACCATGATTCAGCCGACAAGCGGTGAAATTTACATAAACGGCCTCAATGTAATTGCCGAGAAACAAAAAATAAAGAACATCATCGGTTACATGCCTCAACGGTTTGGTCTGTATCAGGATCTGACAGTCGATGAAAACATGCAATTCTTCATGGATGTTTTCGATGTTCCCCGTAAAGAAAGAAAAAAACGCAGGGAAAAATATTTAGGGTTTTCCAATCTACTGTCCGTTACAGACAGACTGGCTGGCAATCTTTCCGGCGGAATGAAACAGAAATTGGGATTGGCCTGTGTATTGGTACATGAGCCGCAACTGCTCATTCTGGACGAACCGACCAACGGTGTTGACCCGGTATCACGCAACGAATTTTGGGAAATTCTGGGCAATATGCAAAAGGAAGGCATGACGATTATTGTTTCCACTGCTTACCTCGACGAAGGTGAAAAATGCGATATTCTGGGATTAATGCATGCTTCGATTCTTCTGGACATAACAACTCCCGCAGTTATTCGCGGCGGTTCCCTCACGCTGGAAGAAGCCATTATTGAACGGATTAAAAAAGCGGATGGAGCGCTTGCTCATGACACCTTTCAACTCTGATTCCATTTCCGTGAACAATCTGGAGAAAAAATTTGGGAATTTTGTTGCCGTCGACAAAATCTCCTTTTCTGTCAGGAAAGGTGAAATATTCGGATTTCTCGGTTCAAACGGCTCCGGCAAGTCCACCACCATCCGCATGCTTTGCGGCATCATCACGCCGACATCCGGTGGCGGCACAGTCGCCGGACATGATATCATCACCGAAACGGAAGACATCAAACAGTCTATCGGTTACATGTCGCAGAAATTTTCTCTTTATGAAGATTTAACGCCTTTCGAAAATTTGCGTTTTTATCTGGGTATCTACAATGTTCCTCAGTCACTGTGGGGCGAGCGCATTGACTGGATATTGAAGATGACACGCCTGCAGGACGCACGCGACCGCAAAACCAGAGATCTGCCGCCGGGCTGGCGTCAACGACTGGCGTTGGGCTGTTCGCTTTTACACAAACCGGATATTTTGTTTCTGGATGAACCGACTTCGGGAGTTGATCCTATCACCAGAGGACATTTCTGGAGTTTCATCAAGAAACTGGCCGAAAACGGCATGACGATATTTGTCACCACACACTACATGGATGAAGCGCGTTTCTGTGAAAGAATCGTTATGATTAATGATGGCCGTATCGTGGCTTCCGGAACTCCCAAAGAAATTATTTCCGGCGCCTGTCCGGGTATAGCGGATGCCGATTTAAATGATGCGTTTATCAAATTGATGAAGAGGGGAGAGTCTTGAATTTTAACAGACTTAAGGCCGTAATCCGTAAAGAATTTTATCACCTGATTCGTGATTATCGCAGTCTTTATCTGGCCTTTGCCGTACCGCTTTTACTGATTATTCTGTTCGGCTACGCACTGAGCCTGGATGTGGATAATGTGGAAACGGTATTTGTTGATTATGATAAAACAGAATTCAGTCGTGATTTCATCCGTAATCTCGACGCTTCTTCTTATTTTCATGTTGCCGAAATACTTCCCGGAATAAAAGACGCCGTCGATTATCTGGATCATGACCGGGCCAAACTGGCAATAGTTATTCCGCCGGATTTCAAGAAAAAAATGGGTGCCGACCGTGAAACTCAGATGCAGATTATTATTGAAGGTAGCGATCCTACTTTCGGTATAATTGTCCGCGGTTACATTACTTCTTTTGTTGAAAAATACAATCGGAAACTGTTGCTTGAGTTTCTCAACCGGCACGGACAGGAAAAGATAAATCCTCCCGTAGAGGGACGTATCCGTATCTGGTTTAACGAAGATATGGAAAGCCGCAATTTTATTATTCCGGGAATCATTGCGGTCATCATCATGATCGTCGGTGCGCTACTTACCTCTTTAGTCATTGCCCGCGAATACGAAAACGGTACAATGGAAACCATTAAATCTTTGCCGGTAAAAGCGGAAGAACTGCTTTTGGGAAAAGCGATTCCTTATTTTTTCATAGGATTAACAGATGTATTGATATCTATTTTACTGGGACAATTGCTGTTCGGCGTAGTTATGAAGGGAAATTTCTGGCTGATGATCCTCGCTTCATCTCTTTATCTAAGCGTTGCTTTATCTCTTGGTTTTTTGATTTCCAATATTACAAAATCGCAATTGCTGGCCAACCAGATAGCTATTATGACAACCTATCTGCCGTCGCTTTTACTTTCCAATTTTGTTTTTCCGATAATCAACATGCCGAAAATTATACAGGTAATAACATTGGTTGTGCCGGCTCGATATTTTATTGACATTTTATTGGGAATTTATTTGCGAAATCTCGGACTTGTATATTTGTGGCCGAGCATGCTGGTTTTAATGATAATGTTTGTCGTCCTGGCTTTTTTTAATTACAGAATGCTGAAGAGGGAAGGTCTATGAGTTGGCTAAGAATAAGAGAACTTGTACGTAAGGAATTCATCCAGCTCTTCAGCGATAAGCGCACCCGTGCGCTGATGATAATCTTTCCGTTTATCCTGATGCTGATTTTTGGTTATGTTGTTAATTACGATATAAGAAATGTCCGAATGGCAGTTCTCGATTATTCAAAAACCTATGAAAGCCGCTCGCTGATTGACAGTTTCGAGGGCAGTAAAATCTTCCACGTTATGTATAACGTGGCCAGTGAAAATCAGATGTCGGAGCTTTTGCTCAGACAAAAAATTGATATTGGAATAAAGATCAGCGAGGATTTTGCACCTGTAATCAGAGCGGGCCGGACAACGCCTGTTCAGTTTCTTGTCGACGGTTCGATGAGCAATATGACGGCCGTTAGAGTGGCTTACATAATGTCCATTCTGGATAAATTCAACAGCGAGGAACTGCAAAAACGCTACCCCATCAACATTAGTTACGGCAAAGTAGATGCGCGTATCAGGACCTGGTACAATCCCAATCTCGACAGCCGTTACTTTTTTGTTCCCGGTATTGTAGCTTTTCTGATAATGCTTACAAGCTTCATTCTTACATCCATCGCCATTATCAGGGAAAAGGAAGACGGCACAATGGAGCAGATCATTGTGACGCCTTTAAAACCATATGAGTTCATTATCGGCAAAACCATTCCCTATATTATAATTGCACTTTCTCAATTGCTTGCCGTTACAGGTGTTGCTGTTTTCTGGTTTGAAATTCCTTTTAAAGGAAGTTTTTTACTTCTTTTTCTGGCAGCATGTTTATTTCTATTGAGCACTCTGGGGATTGGACTGTATATTTCGACCATATCGGCAACCAAACAACAGGCCATGATGACCGCCTTCTTTTTTGTTCTGCCTTTTTTCATGCTCAGCGGTTTTATTTTTCCGATAGTGAATATGCCTGAAATTGTGCAATGGTTTACATATCTTAATCCGCTGAGATTTTTTCTGGTAATTATTAGGGATATTTTCCTTAAAGGAGTTGGATTTGATGTACTTTGGCCGCAATACCTCGCACTGACCATACTGGGGGTAATAGTTTTTGCCGGTGCCATCAGCCGTTCTAAAAAACGACTGGATTAGTATCTCTTTCTCGTATATTATTCGTTTGGTAACTAAAGAAGATTACGAGGATTGGAGTTTTGGATGAGCATCTTCAAACAAAGGGTACATGGTATTATATTTCAGGAAAATGATTCATGCTTAAAGTAATCGCAGAACAAAGAACCATAAAAAAGCATACCGGACAATTCAATAAAAAGTTCAAACCTTTTATTGATGAGGAAATAAAAGTTAAGCTGGGACATCAGGGAGCCAGTTTCCCCGCGAAAGTTTCATGGTTGAGCAGTCTTGGTATTTGGAAATTTTCACGCGCTGTAAAGGAAGTTCGGTATTGGAACGCCTTCGGTGTGGCAAAACCGGGAACGTCGGGAGTTCTTTCCATAGCTTCTGAAATTAATTTTCCCTGGGATCAGATAGATCGCAAAACCGGTGGAGCATTTGCTCAGGATTCATGGGATAATATTTTTGTGGTTCACCGTGGTAAAATCGGTGGAGGAAGAAAAGGAGTCGGAAAATCTCTTTTCGAACAGAATTATCGTGGTGTCTGGTCATTTATGGAAGATGGTGATTCCATAAGCCAGGTGGCCGTGATCGGCAACCTGGCTTCTAACCGCTTTGCTCTACAGGTGGCACAATTTGTGAAAAAAATAGAAATAATGAAGTTATCAGCCGCCGAATCAACACAAACGGAAATGGACTTTTCAGAGATAACTTTCCGTGAAGATTTGATAGGAAGTGAAAGACCCCTGCCCGAAGATGAAATAATTTCTGCGTGCGATCATGATTTGATTGTCAGCGAATTGGCTATACTGCTTAAACAACAGAAAATAAAAATAGGAAACGATACGGAAAGCGAGCTCTTTGCAGTTAATCCCTCCGAAAACAGAATTTCTCATATCTTTGAAATTGTAACCGATACAAAAGAAAAAAGCATACTGGCAGCGACCGGCAAATTACTTTTGCAGACATCAGTTGCTGCCGTAAATCCCCTTCCTGTTTTAGTTTTGCCGGAAGATGAAAAAAATCATTATGAACCGGAATTAAGAAGAATAAATATATCTGTTGTCGGTTTTTACTGGCATGAGGAGAAAGCTGTTTTTTCCGGGATCGAGAAAATCAAATTTGAGTGACGATTAATCAATATCTGCTGAAAGTTTTCTATAATTAGAAAATAATTTTATTCCCGTGCGGGGAATTTTTGTAAGTCTTGCGATAAATCTTCTATAAGGGTATCTCTGTCCAGAGCTTCCCGTTCCTCTTCGAAATCAGCATGTTCACGGGCGATATTTCTGAACTGATCCTGAATTTCAAGAAAAGCATCCACAATGTCGGGATCAAAGTGAGTGCCTTTCCCCTTTTTAATGATTTCAACAGCCAACGTATGCGAAAAAGGCGGTTTGTAAACTCTTTTGCTGGTTAAAGCATCGTAGACATCAGCCAGAGCCATAAGCCTGCCGCTGATAGGAATTGCTTCACCTTTGAGACCTCGCGGAAATCCTGAGCCGTCCCATTTTTCTTGATGGGAAAGGGCTATTTCTGCGGCAATTGTCAAAAATGAATTTTTACCGAGTTTTCGAACTGAAGATTCGATTACATCGTGGCCAATAGTTGTATGAGTCTTCATAATTTCGACTTCATCATTAGTCAACTTTGTCGGTTTTAGTAAAATATTATCAGGAATGGCAACTTTGCCGATATCATGCAGAGGTGCAGACTTATAAAGCATATCAATGTTTTCGTCACTGAGAAATTGTTTGTACTTGTCGTGTTGCTTGAGGTGTTCAGCCAAAAGTTTGACGTACATTCTCGTTCTCTTGATATGTCCACCGGTTTCTTTGTCGCGATATTCGGCCAAGTTTGCCATGCTTTCAATGGTTACATCCTGAGTCAGAAGCAGTTCACTCATTCCTAATAGTATTTTCCTTTCTTCCAACCGGTATTTTAGAAGAGTCAGGAACATGTAATTGCAGATAACAGTTGCGATTGGGAATACCGTTCCTGCAAACAAGCCCGTACGGAAGAAAACTTGTTGTGTTGTCAGCCATAACCCGACAACAAAGATTAACATAACAATAAAAACAAAAGCAGCGCTTCTGAATGCAATAAAAAGGCTTAATATTATACCCGAACCTAGAATAAGCATCATTATTAAACCATTAGACCAACTCGGTATAGAAATGAAGTCGCTATTCAGTAGATTATCAACAACTGTTGCATGCACTTCCACCCCCGGAAATATCTGACCGAAGGGTGTATTCAGCAATTCTTTCAGGCCGATCGCTGAAGTGCCGACAAAAACTATCTTCCCCCGCAGCTTTTCTGATGAAACGTTGCGATCCAAAATATCGGCTGCAGATATATATTCATATTTATTCTCCGAGTTCCTGAACTTGATAAGCATCTGACCGCGCCCATCAACAGGTATGGCTGTTCCCTTGTAGTTGATCGATTGTAAAATATTGCCGTCTTTTTTTAGAATCAGATTATCAAGATTTTTAAATTTCAATACTGTTGCAAGAGCAAGACTGGGATACACATTTCCTTTATATTGAATAAGCAGAGGAAGCCGCCTTACCATTCCATCCGGATCAGGACTGAAATTAATAAAACCTGATGAGCCAACATTTTCAGAAAACATCTTTAAATTGCACAAAACACCGGTACTTTCCGGAAGGCAGGCGTTTCCCCACTGTTGGCTAATATTTTGAATAAAGGAAATCTTAACCGGATGCAAAACGCATTGTTCAGAACTTTTTTCACTGCTTTTGAATTGAAATCTATTACCTAGAACAAATGGTCCGCCGGCCAATGCTTTTGCAAGAATTTGATCATTATCGCTAAAAGCATCAGGCAGATTGTCCATAGATATTTTTATTTTATAAGTTTCCCCGAGATCTTTTAGCAATCTTTTTGCAGAAGTCCTGTCTGGTTCGGCAAAAAACATATCAAGACCGATTACTGCCGGATTCATTGCTTCTATCTTGTCAAGTAGTTCGGCGAACCGGTATCGTGGCCAAGGCCATTGCCCATACCTGTTCAGACTTTTTTCATCGACGTCGATTATTACCAACTCTTTACTGGAGTGATTGTTTGGGAAGTTTCTCAGAAGAAGATCGTAGTTCATAAAATCAAGCCGCTGCATCAGGGTTGGTTTAAAGAAAAAAAGGGCTGCAAAAAACAAAGTCCATACGACACCCCAGATGAGGATTCGGCGGCTTTCCGATCCTGCACTGGCGGTAAAATTTGCAGAATACTGAGTTGGAATTTTGCTCGAATCTGTTTTCATGAATAATTCCGCAGCATCAATAGAGAATATTATCTTATAGTTATTTCTACCCTGCGGTTTCTAGGTTCAGCAACTTCGTCAGCAGTTTTAATGAGAGGATTACCTTCCCCGTGTGAGGTAGCGGTTATATTGGCAGGAATTGCGCCGTTGTCCACTAGTATTTTATTTGTTGCCTTAGCTCTTTGCAAAGATAATTTGTAGTTATATTCCTTTTCGCCAACCGTATCTGTATGCCCTGAAATAACAATATCAGTTGAACCTCTGCTTTGTATAGTTTGAAAGATTTTCGGAAGAAGAGCCTTGGATTCATCAGTCAGTTCATCTGAGCCCTCTAGAAAATAAAGAATGAAAGTGATGGGTTGAAGAGGTTGAGCAGCCAAAGCATCGGAAAAAGTGGCCTTAATTTCTTTGTCACTTAACGTTTTAATCTTACCCGGCGGCGTCTGTTGGTCAATCACTTTTACGGCCTGATTTTTTTCACTCAAAATTTGCTGTCCCCCCTCGTTTTCAACTGATAGTTGTCCGACATGGCCATCGGGATCAGGAATTAAGACAACCATACTCCTGGCTCCGCAACCTGCTAAAACAAAAACAAGACCTACGCATGATAATATTTTTATGATAGTTTTCATTGATTTCTCCTTTGCCAAAGATTCCTGATAATTACTAATTTGTGTAGGAAAAGTCTCTTTTCAATCAGCAAAAAATTTCATTATCTACAGAGATCCACTTTGACTAAGAAATGCGTACCACGAATGCCTATTGTTGCGTCGGGAGTTTGGAATTTCACCGATTCCGGAGATTGTTTTCCTATAATTCCTGATAAATAGGAAGCGGTACCTCTCGCAATACGAGCAATCATGGAAAAGATACCTTTTTCTGGTGCAAAAACATATTTGTCTATCAGGATTTCGCTATCCGGACCCAAGGATAGAATAGTATTATCTTCGAATATAATTCCTGCCGAACTTGCCGCTCCTGTTCGTATGGTGTCATTTTGGAAAAGTCTGTCACCAATAGAAAGTGGAATTTGTTTACCGCTGCGAATTACAACGACATCACCCTTGCTTGTTTTAATATTTCCTATTGGCGATTCTTCAGCCATTGAGGCATATGGAAACAGAATCATCATCATGAAACAGAGGATAAATAATCGTTTCATAGGTAATCTCCTTTCTTTTTAAAGCGCCGAGTTACCTGCATTCGTACAAGTAATTTATGTACGACCGTTTTCCACAGTTCATTATAGCTCTTTATAGCATATTTTATTCATTAAAATCCAATATTTCAATGATAATCAATTAAAAAAACAGTTTATCAAAAGATATGATTTAAAATCAGTGACGAACTACCCGAAATCCGACGAAGTCATATTGGCTGGACGGAATAACATGGGCTTCGGCACGATAAGCTACAGTAGCAACTTCCGCTCCCAAAATCCATGCACCGCCGCGTCCGACACGATCCGTGCCCGAAGCCGCTCCCTTATAGTCACTCAGCGCTCCCGTTGGATATGTATCGCACCAGTCCCAGCACCATTCAAAGACATTTCCACTCATGTCGTAAAGTAAAAGTTCATTGGGCAGTTTTGTCCCTACCGAATGTGTAGTATTGGCGCTGTTTCCACTTGTCCAGGCGTAATTATCAATCGGGTCGCTGCCTGTTGTCGGATTAGGATCACCGGAAAATTCCTTTTGATATCCGGTTGTGTATGTTCCGCCCGTGTATCCTGAGCCGCTTGTCGCGCCCATAGCTGCCCACATCCATTCCATTTCCGTCGGTAGACGGTAACCATCAGCTGACCAGTTTGCAGTGACTGCGTCCCAAGTTGCATTACCGGCAGTTGGTACAGTTCCCCAGTCAGCGGGATTAGTGCTGCCGTCGATTGTGTAAACAGGAGTGAGTCCTTCCCGCATGCTGAGCTTATTGCAGAACACCAGTGCATGGTACCAGTTTACATATTGTACCGGACCGTCTACAACTGACGTAAAACTTGAACTGGGATTTGCAAGCTCGGTTACTGTTGTGAATTGTTCTACCGTTATTTCTTTTTCGCTAATCTGAAAGGCTGATACAGTACTATCATTACCGGATACACCATCTCGATTGAAAGTACCTGCCGGAACAGGAATCATTGCCAAAGGAAGAACAGGTCTGACCGTCACTACATATGCCCGGGTTGATAAATCACCAGCAGTTACAGTATAAGTTACCGGATTGGTAAAATTTTGTGCCTCACCAGAGGCCGGGTTTATGCCGTCACCAGTGTGGGTAATTGATGGAACCAGAGAAGTTGTGTTTGTTCCAATCGGGACGGTGACATTGATTCCAAATGAAATTTCATTAATAACGCCGGTTGCTGAAGGATTGGTGAAATTAAAAGATGTAATGGCCTTGGCTGACGCTGAAGCAATAGTAACGGTTACGACGTACTCCTGTGTTGATGAATCCGCAGCGGTTACGGTATAAGTTACGGGATTGGTAAAATTTTGTGCTGCACCTGAAGCTGGATTGATGCTAACGCCTGTGTGGGTAATTGTCGGAATTAAGGAAGTTACGTCGGTTTCATAAGGTACGGTGATTGCTATATCAAGTGTATCTTGTGAGACGACGCCGGTTGCATGAGGATTGCTGAAATTAAAGGCTGTTATAGTTGGATCAAAGGTAATCGTTACCGTGTATGTCTGCGTTGATGAATCGGCGGCAGTTACAGTGTAAATTACAGGATTGGTAAAATTTTGTGCTGCACCTGAAGCTGGATTGATGCTGACGCCTGTGTGAGTAATTGTCGGAATCAATGAAGTTACATCTGTTCCAATCGGTACAGAAATATTTATTTCATGAGTTGTCTCATTAATTACTCCGGTTTCGTCAGGATTTGTGAAATTAAATTCTGTGATAGCTTTTGTACTGCTTAGAGAATTATCCGATTTCGAACCGCAGCCAAACATGACTATTCCTGTCATTACAATGAGAAATACTAAAATAAATCTTTTCATTTGTCTGCCCCCGGATTAGTTCCTGACAGTATTTAGAACATCTGGATCTTATTCAAGTCATAACATAAATTGAAATCAATACGGTAATTTGTTGAAATATTTATAGTTGTGAAAAAGTTTGTTTAATAAAACATAACATTTTGTCAATAAAATTCAATTAATTATTTCTATTGACAAAATTTGTGTTAATAATTATTATGCAATCAAATTAATGAGATTCAAGTTTCTAATGAAAAAAGACATTCGTACCATAATAATTATCAACATTATAATTAGCTTCTGCATAGGAGGCCGGGGCGCGGTGTAGCATTATCTAAAATAAGCAAAACTCAAATCCGCTGCCAGGCAAACCTGGCAGCGGATTTTTTTTGAAGGAGAAGGGAAAATGAAAAACAAAATATTGGTTTACGACACAACTTTGCGGGACGGCACCCAGGGAGAGCAAACAAATTTTTCGGCGGAGGAGAAGTTGCGTATTGCCCAGCGTCTTGACGATGTTCATTTCCATTATATCGAGGGTGGCTGGCCTGGTTCCAATCCTAAAGACGCACGTTTTTTTGAAATGGCCAAAAGTGTTAAGTTCAAAAATTCACGCCTGACTGCCTTCGGCAGCACGCGTCGTGCCCATACAAAAACCGAATCATGTCCTAATTTAAAAGCTTTGATAAAGGCTGACACTTCCGCTGTTGCTATTGTCGGTAAATCATGGGACCTGCATGTAACCGAAATTCTTAAAACGGATATTGATGAAAACCTGGCGATGATTGCCGATTCCATCGAATATCTTAAATCTATGGGCAAAGAGGTTCTTTTTGATGCTGAACACTTTTTCGACGGCTATAAGAATAATTCCCGCTATACAACAAAAGTTGTAAAGACGGCCTTGGCTGCCGGGTCTGATTTTATTGCTCTTTGCGATACCAACGGTGGCTCTCTTCCTCATGAAATCTGTGCCATTGTAAAAAGAATATCTTCTCATATTCCTTTGGAAAAATTGGCAATTCACACACACAATGACTGTGGGCTTGCCGTAGCGAATTCCATTGCTGCTGTGCAGAAAGGCGTAGTGATGGTTCAGGGAACTGTCAATGGTTACGGAGAAAGATGCGGGAATGCCGATTTGATTTCAGTGATTGCCAACTTGCAGTTAAAGATGGGGAAAAAATGTTTGCCGCCGGAATCGATCAGACAGCTTACTAATCTCTCTCATTACATCAGTGATGTAGCCAATGTTCCGCCGATTAATTCCCGACCTTTTGTGGGACGCAGCGCATTTGCGCATAAAGGCGGCGTGCATGTAAGCGGTATAGTTAAAAACTCGGTTGCCTATGAGCATATTCAGCCGGAGCTGGTCGGCAACCACCGGCGCGTTTTGGTTTCCGACCTTGCAGGGAAAAGCAATGTTGAATATAAAGCAAAGGAGCTGGGCATTGATTTGGCTAAAAACGATGCAGTCAGTAAAAAGATAGTGCACGAAGTCAAACTCATGGAAGACCGCGGATTTCAGTTTGATGCCGCCGATGGTTCGCTTTCTCTGTTGATCAAGAAAGCGATCGGTGAATTTGTTGCGCCTTTCAATCTGGAAACATTCAGTGTGATTACTTCCCGCACGGAAAATAATCCGTGCCTTTCTCAGGCGACCATCAAGATATCGGTTGCCGGCGAAGAGGAATTGACGGCCGCGGAAGGAAATGGTCCGGTAAACGCACTTGATCAGGCCTTACGTAAGGCGCTGACGAAGTTTTATCCGCAAATCAAGGATATGCACCTGGTGGATTTCAAAGTGCGCACACTGGAAGGTTCAGAAGGCACAGCCGCCGGTGTACGTGTTCTTGTGGATTCGACGGATGGTGAAGAAGTCTGGAGTACTATCGGTGTTTCCGAAAATATTATTGAAGCTAGTTGGCAGGCGCTTGTAGACAGTATTCAGTATAAATTGAGTAAGGAGGAAAACCTTAACCTAAAATGATAACAGGCATAATCCTTAGTTTCCTGCAAAGCTCTCGTTGCGAAAGAATCATTTTTGGTATATGACCTTTATGAAAGTTAGTAAAATTACAGGAAATTAGAAGATGTTGCTATCGATTAACAATCTGAATCCGCAAATGCGGCTAATAAAAAAAGCCGCGGATGTCCTGCGTGAGGGAGGAATAATTATTTATCCGACGGACACGGTTTACGGATTAGGCTGTGATTTATCAAATAAAAAAGGTATTGAAAAAATTTACGAGTTAAAAAGACGAAACAGGAAACAACCGTTGAGTTTTGTCTGTTCGGATCTAAAACATATTAGTCAGTACGCCAAAGTTACCGACTATGCGTATAAAACAATGAAGAGGCTTTTACCGGGAGCTTATACTTTTATTCTGGAGGCTTCCCGTCTGGTACCAAAAATTATTTTACCGAAAAGGTCAACAACAGGTATAAGAGTGCCGGACAATAAGATTTGTCTGACACTGGTTAAAGAACTGGGACAACCGATAATCAGTACCAGCGTTAAAACAGAGCAGGGAGAGACTTTGGGAGATCCTTCTGCTATCAAAGAATATTTTGGCCGCACGGTTGACTTAATTATTGATGGTGGTATTATTGTACCGCAACCATCCAGTGTTATCAGCCTTGTGGGCGACGACATAGAAATTATAAGAATAGGAAAAGGCGATATAAGCGCCTTTCTATAAATACAACAGGTCGAGCGGATATTTGTGAATAGACACACAAAAAGTCTATTGCAGCATGGATAAGCGTAAAAATATCAGCGACCAAAAAGGATATTTATGAAACACACAATGCTCGTTAACGCTGTTCATAAAGAACAGATGCGGATGGCTACGGTTAATGAGAAGGGCATTTTGGTTGATTTCAATATCGAAATGCCGACAAAAGAACCGATTACCGGCAATATTTATAAAGGCAAGGTTCTTAAAGTTGAACGTGGTCTGCAGGCTGCCTTTGTTGATTATGGCGGCAGCAAAGACGGTTTCCTTCCGCTCAAAGACGTCAATCCTGAATATTTCACAGAGCAGGGAAACGGCCAATCCAACGGCAAACCGATTTTAAAAGTCGGACAGGAAATAATCGTTCAAGCCGTAAGAGAAGCAATAGGCAACAAAGGGGCTCTGCTTTCTTCATATATTTCTCTGCCCGGCAGATATCTAGTTTTACTGCCCAATAAACCCGGTAGCGGCATCTCCCGCAAAGTGGAAGATGAAGAAGACCGCCAGAAAATAAAAAACATAATGAAGCAAATTAAAATCCCCGAACATATGGGATTTATAGTACGGACTGCGGGGTACAACCGGACAAAGCAGGAAATGTCCCGCGACTATCAGCATTTGGTACGTCTTTGGAAAGAAATCAACAGAAAAGCGGGCAGTCTTAATAAAACTTCCCTTATCTATCAGGAAACGGATTTCGGTGTGCGCAGTCTACGCGATTACCTCACTTCGGAAGTTGACGAGATTCTGGTTGATGATCTGGAAACTTTCCGCAAAATGCGGGCTTATTTACGGGCTATTTCTCCGCGTAATATAAAAATGCTCAAACATTACAAAGAAAAAACTCCTCTTTTCGACAATTATAAGCTGGAAGATCAGATACGTGTTATTTATCAGGAACGGGTAGATCTTAAATCAGGCGGACACATTGTTATCAATCCGACGGAGGCCATGATTACGATTGATGTTAATTCGGGACGCGCTTCCAATAAGAAAAATATTGAAGAAACAGCCTTTAAAACTAATATTGAAGCAAGCGAAGAAATTGCCAGACAACTACGGTTAAGGGATTTAGGTGGATTGATTGTTATTGATTTCATTGACATGACGGATAAAAAACATATTGCCGAAGTAGAGAAAGCTTTCAAAACAGCGCTCAGTATCGATAAAGCACGAATTCAGCTCTCACGTATTTCCAAGTTCGGAATACTCGAACTATCACGACAAAAGAAACAGTCGACAATTCAGGAAATCAGTTACACAAAATGTCCTTTCTGCAAAGGCAGCGGTTTGCGTCAATCTCTGGAAGCTGCTGCTCTGGGAGCTTTTCGTAAAATTGAATCAGAGGCTGTCAAAGGAATTTGTTCTGAATTAAAAATAATCCTGCCTCACGAAATTGCCGATTATATTCTCAACCGCAAAAGAAGCGAATTGTTGGATTTGGAATTAGAGTTCGATATTGCTTTGAACATTGCAGGCAGTGCGGAAATACCCTGGGATAAGGTAGTAATACAGCAAATAGCCAAGAATCATGTTGATGATCAGGACAATACGGAAGAAATAAAGGATGCGGAAACTCAAGAGGCGTCGAGGGCACTTATTGAGGAAAAAGTCTCAGTAAACGGAGAAAAGCGCACTAAAAAGAAAAACCGCCGGAGACCGCGGCACAAGAAGAGAAAACCGATGGAAGCGTCAACCGAAACATCTCTGGCAATGAATGGTGTACCCGAGATTGTTCAGGAAGTTCAGGGGGAAGATAATTTGCCGGCAGCGAATACTCCGGCGAAATCCAGTCCTTTTATTATTGAACCGGCTAGGCCTGAAAAAGACAATGTTAATTCAAGACCGGATGAGCAGAAAAATAATATTAGTGAACCAGAAACAAACAGAAAAGATGAAGAGTAGGAAATAAAATCGTCATTATTTGCCATTTCTAAATCAAAGATGATATCGAGGCGGCTAGGCGAAGGCGACGAGGCGTATTTTACATACGTTGAGGAAGCCGACAACGACGCCAACAAAGATAGCGCTTTGATTTAGGAATGGCATTATTTGCCGCTGGCCAATTCCTTAGATCGCTGGGTCGCTGCTTTGACGGCAGAAGCGATTATTTTACGTATTTCTTTTTCTTCCATTATCTTCAAACCTGCGGCGGTAGTACCGCCCGGCGATGTCACCATTTCCCTCAGATGCGCCGGTTCCTTGTCACTTTCCAAGCAAAGGCGGGCAGCTCCCAGCATTGTTTGCACCGCCAGTTTTTTAGCCAGATTGCGGGACAAACCGGTTTTAAATCCGGCTTCAATCAATGCTTCGATGATCAGAAAAAAATAGGCGGGGCCGCTTCCACTCAAGGCGGTTATGGCGTCCATCAGTTTTTCTTCAACCTCGTGGCTGACGCCCACAGCATCAAAAATAGTGCGCGTAAGTTTGACATCACCGGCTTTTGCATAACGTCCTGCGGTGACAGCTGCAGTTCCTTCTCCAACAAGGGCCGGCGTATTGGGCATTACCCTTACAACCCGTACACCTTTGGCTAAAGATTTTTCGATAAAATTTGTTGTGATTCCTGCGGCAATGGAAATGACAACTTTTGCTTTGTTAACGGCCGGTTTGATCTCCTGCAACGTTGCAGCCATACTTTGCGGCTTGACAGCAAGAATAATTATATTCACACTTTTTACTGTTTTTTCGTTATTACTGGAGACTCTTAATTTCAGAGATGAACGGAGGAAATCCAGTCTTGCGGCATCGACATCAGTAACTATGATATTTTTAGCAGAAATTATTTTTTGATCAATTAGACCATGAGCAATTATACTGCCCATTTTCCCGCCACCGATAATGGCTATCTTCTTGTCTTTAAGCATAATCTATTTCCTCCACAACAATTATTCCCTCGATTTTTTCTTTTATCTTGTTAACACAAATCCAGTCAAGTATTTTCATTAATGAAATCCAAGCTTCAGAAACAGAGTGCACTGAAACTTGCTAATTGAATTATCCCGGCATAGTCGGAGGGCAAAATGCCTGTGGCTGATTCTTTCATTGCATTAAAATTTGCTTTTGTGATACTTAAACTCCAGGAGAAAATTCATGCTGAAATATCTTGACATTGATTCTGTAAAAATTGCCTGTCTAATGGGCAAGAGTGATTCCGGCGCGCATAAAAAAAGTCTGATTTTCATCCACGGCTCAGGCGGCGACCATACCGCATGGTTGAATCAGTATGCGCAACTCAAAGAAAAGTATAATACAGCGATGATTGACCTTCCCGGACACGGACGGTCAGAAGGGAGCGGTGAGAGTCATGTAAAAGATTACGGTATCTGGATAAATAAACTGCTGGATGCTCTCGCACTAAATGAACCGATACTTGTGGGGCATTCCCTAGGTGCGGCCATTGCGCTTCAATTTGCCATCGACCATTCCGAAAAAATCACAGGTATCGTCTGCCTCGGCGGCGGAATGAAAATGCCGGTAAATCCTTTTATGCTGGAATTTTTAAAAACAAATCCGGTGGAAATGCCCGCGGAGATAACGGAATTGATCTGCAAATTCTCGCTGGCGAAAGAAAACCGTTTCCGACTTTCCGCGGTGCTGCAAAAGAATATTTCACAGTCGAAAGTCAATATTTTATACGGCGATCTTTCGGCGTGTAATGAATTGGACTTGACCAGGGAGACGGAAAAAATATCAGTTCCTGTTTTGATTGTTTGCGGAGCGGAAGACAAGATGACGCCGCCGGACCTATCCCGTGAGCTTGCCGCAAAAATTAAAAATTCAAGTCTGGAAATCATCGCCAGCGCCGGTCATATGGTCATGCTGGAGCAACCGGCGGAGTTGGAAAAAGCTTTGGATAAATTTACCGCGTCGATTTCCACGTCAGGTTCCACCTGAAGACGAAAGCGGTTTCATAAGAGAGGTTTTTTTATGTTTGTTTTAAGTAATTTGATGATTGCGTTGGCAAAGATCATAGATGTCGTATTGACCATTTATATGTGGATCATTATTTTCCGCGCCTTGATATCCTGGGTTAATCCCGATCCCTACAACCAAATTGTGATATTTTTGTATCGAGTGACCGAACCGGTTCTTGGGCCTATCCGCCGGAAATTGCCTATGGGCAATGTGGGAATAGATTTTTCACCGGTTATTGTTTTATTGATTATTCTTTTTCTTAAATATTTTCTGATCGAAACCATGATTCAACTGGCGCAGCGTATTTGATTTTCTCCGGAAAGGAAATTTTCTTCGCGCGATATGATCAATCTGAAAGAATCAAAAAAAGGCCTGATCTTTGATATTCAGGTAACTCCGCATGCCTCACGCGCGGAGATCGTCTGCATTCAGGACGGTGCTTTTAAACTCAAGGTTACGGCGCCGCCGGTGGAAGGCGCGGCCAATGAGGCCTGCATAAAGTTGCTGGCCGGTGAACTGGGACTGAAAAAAAGCCAGATGGAAATATCCTCCGGTGCGAAATCGAGAAGAAAAACCGTTACGGTTAAAAACATAAACAAAAAGGAATTGGAATTAAAGATAAACAGTTTTCTAAAGGTAAATAAAATTTTCGAACAAAAAAGTTTTTTAGAAAATACGTAAATATAAAATACCAGAAAGTCTTTATGAAAAAATCTAACTATTCAGAAAACTCCAAAGTTGCCAAGACAGCCGGAATTGTCGGTGCGGCAACCATGGTAAGTAGAATATTCGGCTTGTTACGTGATACTGTTATCGCTGCGTTTTTTGGCGCTAATTGGATGACTGACGCTTTCTGGGTTGCCTTCCGCATTCCCAATATGTTTAGAAGATTGCTGGGAGAAGGCGCTCTTACGATATCTTTTGTTCCTGTTTTTACGGAATATCTACAGAAAAAGACAAAAGAAGAAGCTCTGGAATTGGCCTATAGCGCCTTTACTTTTCTTTCCATAATTCTAGTAGCCATTTCAATTTTAGGTATTATTTTGTCACCACTTTTAGTCGGATTGATAGCACCTGGCTTTATTTCAGAGCCGCAGAAGTTTTCATTAGCCGTTTTTTTAAATCGGCTGATGTTTCCGTACATAATTTTTATTTCACTGGTTGCTTTGTGTATGGGTGTTCTGAATTCTTTCCGGCATTTCACAGCGCCCGCTATTTCACCTGTTATGTTAAATATTGCTATGATTACATCAGCTTTTGTCTTGCGTACGTTTTTTGCCGAGCCGATTGTTGCCCTGGCGCTAGGTGTGCTTATTGGTGGTATTTTGCAACTCGCGATGCAATGGCCTTTCCTTCTGAAATTCGGCGTTCGGCTGAAATTTAGATTAAATTTGCGGCATCCGGGTATCAAACAGATAAGTTTGTTAATGATACCGGCAATTCTCGGCGCTGGCGTCACTACGATTAATGTTTTTGTCGGAACTATTTTAGCTTCGTTGTTGCCCGGCGGTTCCGTGACGTATTTGTTTTATGCGGATCGGATTATGGAATTGCCCCTTGGCATTTTTGCCATTGCCATAGGAACAGCCGCTTTGCCCAGTTTCTCAAAGCACGTTGTGGCTGGTAATATGAATGAATTAAAATCTGGCATTTCTTTTTCTCTGAGGTTGATGCTTTTTTTGACTATTCCGGCAATGGTCGCGTTAATGATGCTGAACTTGCCGATTATTTCCGTTTTGTTTCAACGCCGCGCTTTTGACATTCAGGCCTCTATTTATACAGCTCAGGCATTGTTTTGTTATGCTTTGGGTTTATGGGCTTTTTCCGTTCTTCGGGTATTTGTGTCTTCTTTTTATTCTCTCCAGGATTCGAAATGGCCGCTTAAAGCAGCGATTATAGCGATGATTGTCAATGTGACGGCGAGCGTGACTCTGATGCATCCGTTAAAACATAACGGTATTGCTTTGGCTGGTTCGATTGCCGCCTGTGTGAATGTTTTTACTCTTGCATATGTTTTGAAAAAGAAAATAGGGGCTTTCTTGGATCAAGCTTTTTTTATATCAATTTTTAAAATAATTGTATCAGCAATTTTTATGCTTGCAGTTATTTTTTTTGTTGATTTCGTAATGCCTTGGGATATTTATGCCGATTTCAGGACAAGGTTACTTTACCTAATTATTTCCATTTTTGCCGGAGCTGCATCTTTTTTTATTTGTGCATATTTTTTAAAAAGTCAGGAGATGCAAACCGTCGTTAATATAATAAAAAATAAATTAACCCGTCCATAACATTTATTCGTCTACAAAAGCATTGACTTCAACATCTCAAAGTGATAGGAACTTTCCTCTTTGAAAAGGAGGAAAAGTGTAAAAATCGTAAAGTTAAACTATGTTAGATATTAAGTATTTAAGACAGAACATCGATATTGTTCGCCGGAAGATGGACCAGCGCGGTCAAAAAATAGATTTTGATCGGTTTTTGGGCTTGGATGCCGAAAGGCGCGACATCCTTCAGGCGGTGGAAACTTTGCGCAACGAGCGGAATAGCGTTTCCAAACAAGTCGGTGAATTGAAGAAAAAGAAAGAAGACGCTTCCGCTTTGATTGAAAAGATGGGTGAAGTGTCGACTAAAATAAAAGAATATGATGAAAATCTGCGTGTCGTTGAGGAAGAGTTGAACGCATTTGTTATGATTGTGCCGAATGTTCAGCATGAATCCGTGCCGCAGGGCAGCAGTTCAGAAGATAATACTGTTGTGCGCACTTGGGGGGAAAAACCGGTTTTCAGTTTTGAACCCAGGCAGCATTTTGATTTGGGAGAAAGTTTAAATATTCTGGATTTTGTGCGTGGTGCAAAAATAGCAGGAGCGCGTTTTACAGTATATCGAGGAGCCGGTGCTCAGTTAGAAAGAGCAATTTTAAATTTTATGCTGGATCTGCACACGGAAAGGCACGGGTATGCGGAAGTGCTGACACCTTTTATGGTTAATACCGAGAGCATGACCGGCACGGGCCAGTTACCGAAATTTAAGGAAGACCTTTTTAAAATAGAAGGTATGGAATATTACTTGATACCAACAGCGGAAGTTCCGGTAACAAATATTTATAGAGAAGAAATTCTGGAAGAAGAGAATTTGCCTATTTATCTCGTGGCCTATTCTCCTTGCTTTCGCGCAGAAGCCGGTTCTTATGGAAAAGACACGCGTGGACTGATCCGTCAGCATCAGTTCAATAAAGTGGAAATGGTGAAATTTTCCAAACCGGAAACTTCTTATGAGGAACTGGAAAAACTGACTGCCAATGCAGAAGAAGTTCTTAAGCGATTAGGCATACCGTTCAGGACAGTAAGCCTGTGTACGGCAGATCTTGGTTTTTCTTCGGCTAAAACTTACGATGTGGAAGTATGGCTACCCGGACAAAATACTTATCGGGAAATTTCTTCGTGTAGCAATTTTGAAGATTTTCAGGCGCGTCGGGCTTCTATCCGGTTCCGCAGAAAAGAAAGTGGTAAGGTTGAGTTTGTCCATACTTTAAACGGATCCGGTTTGGCGGTTGGCAGAACCGTTGTGGCGGTGTTGGAAAATTATCAACAGGAGGATGGCAGTGTCATCATTCCGGAAGCACTGCGTCCTTATATGAGAGGTTTGGAACGGATTGTTTCTTGAGTAGTTTTGTAGAGATTAATCAATGGAGGGATGGCCGAGAGGTCGATGGCGGCGGTCTTGAAAACCGTTGGACGAAAGTCTCGCGGGTTCGAATCCTGCTCCCTCCGCCAGAAAATATGTTTTTTGAAAATCGATTTGTCATTCCGAGAAATCCCGATATTTCGGGATGACGAGGAATCTTAAAGGAAAGGTAAATAAAGATTTCTCCCCGGTCTGCGACCGGGTCGAAATGACGTAGAAAACAACAATGGAGAGATGGCTGAGTGGTCGAAAGCGATCGCCTGCTAAGCGATTGTACGCCCTTTAAAGGTGTACCGCGGGTTCAAATCCCGCTCTCTCCGCCAGTCTTAGAAATTTGAGTTGCTTTTTTTTTATTTCTTTTGCAACTCTCAGACATAAGCGCCCATGGCTCAGCTGGATAGAGCGTCGGACTACGAATCCGGATGTCGGAGGTTCGAATCCTCCTGGGCGCGCCAGTAAAAAAGGGCTTCCTGTCTGGAAGCCCTTTTTTTAATTTCAATCTTTATTTTTTTACGGGTTTATTCCTCTTTTCTGCAATTCTAATCGCACATCGATTCTGCGAGCTCTTAAATCATCAGACGTGTAACCTGATCCCCCGGTAGTAACGCCAACACCGCCTGCGGTATGATGTCCAAAACCGCCGATTCCAATGCCGAATTGAGGACCTGATTGTTTTTCCTGACGCTCAATTTCATCATTGAGGTTGTAGTAATAGCGAAGTAGATTTTCATTGTTCATTTTTTTGTAATCTTCATTGAGCAATTCTTTTGTTCCAGCCGCGCATCCCAAAACAAAGAACGCAGTGGCCAGCATAATAATTAACATGAAAACATTTTGATTCATCTTCGTCATATATCGTTCTCCTAAGTGTTAAAGTTGATTTTTATTATAACAATTTTTCAGACACTATATTTCATTACTTAACTGGAGTATAAAGATATTTATATTATAAAGTAAATTTTCAGTTTGTCTATGAAGATTTTTCGGGCTAGGTTTGATGTTAGAGATAAAAACACCCCCTTAAAATCTTTTGTTTTAAGGGGGTGCTATTATTTACAGATCATGTTTTGAATTTTGTTTTCACAAGTTAAACGTTCTTTTTTCTTCCGCAGGCTTCCTGATAAAGTCTCATTATGCAGAGGAAGATGCCCAACAAGAATAAACCAACCATGAAATTCGGAGCAGTTCCTAAAACACCGTCGAGTAAATGACCAATGTAAAGGAACAGGAAAGAGGCGATAACCATTGTGAATCCCCAGGCCGATAACATTAGGATCGAGCTGAAACCATTGAATTTTTCTTGATTAGTTTTATGTATTGCTAACATTTTCGATCTTCCTTCCTTAAAAATCGTTCATTAAAGTTTCTTAGCTGACAATGGTCTTTACAGTTTCAATCACCGGATTGGTGAAAAGTGCCATCAGGATTGTATACAGCGCAAAGATGGTAACAACTTCGCCTAAATACATTTTTTCATATTTGCGTTTAAGAGAAACAAGTATCAAACCGCCGATTATTAAACAACCAAATTGAAAATACGGGAAGTTGGTTACTCCGGTTGCCGCATATTCAGCAAAGCCGAAAGTTGCTGTAAAAAGAACAACCGCTACTATTGTCATTAATGTTCCTAATGTCTTTTTCATGATCTGTTACCTCCTTACGGTAATTAATTTTGTAAGTTTTACTTTAATCAATGAGAAGATCGTGCCAGACTATCGGTACTGGGAAAACAATTCTGTAAGTAGTTGAATTGTATTGTGATTAATAGATAGAATTAACTTTGAAACATTTCTTTTAAGACTTTTTTGGACACTCTTTTTTAATGGAACGTAAAAAGAGTTGAACGAAATGTACAAAGTGAACGAGATTAAATTTTGGGGATTTCCATTGACAAGTATCCGTCAACAGGGTTAAATACTTCCTGAATTTAAATATTTAACGCTACTGATGCCTGCGGCTTTGCGCTTGGCAGGATAATCGGCCAATAAGTTCCGGTAAAAGATTGCCTGACGTAAACTCTAGGTTATTAGATTATATAGAGCGATTATGAAGCACCGGTCTAATTAGTTTTACGAAAAATGTTTAATTCCGAACGCGATAAATAATGAAGACTCAAAAGCGTAAAAATTGTCCAGAGGTATACAATATTTCTTTTATCCGGAAAGATTTGAATCTTTTTGTTAATCTTTCCGGTAATTTTGGCCTGCAAAACCTGATGGTATTCAGAAATGAAATCAACAACGAAATTTACAAACAAAAATTGGAATCTGTGACTATCGACTTTTCGGGAGTATGTTATTTGGACAGTGCGGCAGCTCTTGCTCTGGTTCAAATTGAAAAAGAGGCCGCTCAACAAAATATCCAATGTCGACTAATTAATCTAAATGATAAATCTAAAGGGATTTTCAGTGTTATCCGTGAGGATAATCTTATAAATCTGTCTTCTCAGTTGGAAAGGTCACAAGACGGTTTTATGTATAATCTGATAGAGCGTCGCAGATTACCTTCCTCGACGGAAAAAACGCAGGATAGTTTTATTTTCCGCCTGGTAGAACGTCGTGGCTTGCCTAATCAATCAGGGAAATCCTATAAGGATTTTATATGGCAGATCGGACAAACCTCTGGGCAAATTGCAAAAGATTTTGCCAATTTTGTCACGTTTATCGGGGAATTGCTGGTTGCGTTTCTTTATATTATCCGACATCCGAAATCACTTCGGGGGAAAGATGTTCTTTTTTACATTCATCGGGCTGGTGTGGATGGACTGCCTATTGTAGCCATGATCGGTCTCCTGATGGGATTAATCATTGCTTTCATGTCATTCTTACAATTCAAAATGGTTGGAGCAAATATTTATGTGCCTTCATTAGTCAGTTTTGCCATGATTAAAGAACTGGGACCCATTATGACGGCGATTCTGGTTGCGGGACGTTCCGGTTCTGCTTTTGCCGCGGAAATAGGAACAATGATGGTTAATGAAGAAGTGGACGCACTTCACACCATGGGTTTTGAACCGATTCGTTTTCTGGCAGTACCGAAAGTTATTGCCACAATCATAGTCGTGCCGATTCTGACCGTTTATGCTGATCTTTTCGGTATTGTCGGAGGTTTGATCATTGGTGTTACCAGTCTTGATCTGACGTTGAAAACTTACGTGACACAGTCAATGAAGACAATACAGGTATTCGATGTTGTCACAAGTATAATAAAAGCGGCTGTTTTTGCCGGGCTGATTTCTGCAATAGGTTGTCAAAGAGGATTCCAGGTACGTTCGGGCGCTCAAGATGTTGGTAAATTTACCACGTCTGCCGTTGTTATGGCTATTTTTATGATTGTTTTAGCCGATTCCATTTTTGCTATTATGTTTTATTATGTAAAATAATATTATGAAGGAACATGTTTTGGATACCCAAACGAAAGCGCCAATTATTATCGTCAAAGATTTAGCTGCTCGTTTCGGCAATAATATAGTATTTGAAAACGTAAATTTTAATGTTTATGAAGGCGAAGTTCTGGTAATTGTCGGTGCCAGCGGTTGCGGAAAATCGACCCTGCTTAAAATCATGATTGGCCTGCAAAAACCTTATTCCGGTCAGGTTTTGTATCAGGGCATGGATATTGTAAGTGCCGAAGAAACAGAGCTCAACCAATACCGACAAAATATAGGCGTCCTTTTTCAATCCAGTGCTTTGTTTGGTTCTATGACGATTAGAGAAAATATAGAATTGCCGTTACAGGAATATACGGACATTGATCAGGCCACAATCGATTCTATTATCAGAATGAAATTAGGTATGGTCAATTTAGCAGGCTACGAAAATCATCAGCCCTCCGAACTTTCCGGCGGCATGAAAAAAAGAGCCGGCATAGCACGGGCTATGGCTATGGACCCTCGAGTGCTCTTCTTTGATGAATTGTCTGCAGGGCTTGATCCGGTTACAGCAGCGGAACTGGACGATCTGATCATCAAAACCGAGGAAGCTTTGGGAACAACTATGGTCATTGTAACCCATGAACTGGAATCTATTTACAAAATAGCTCATAGAGTGTTAATGTTAGATAAAGAAGCAAAAGGTATTATTGCCGAAGGCAAACCATTGGAATTAAAAGAACAGGCAACAGATCCACGGGTAAGGAGTTTCTTCTTACGCCAGAAACCTGATGCTTCTGATGAACAGAGGTTTTATGTCAGCTAAAAATTCAAAATTTTCGATAGGTCTTTTTTTAATCATTGGTACACTTATTTGTGCGGCAGTTATTATTTGGATAGGTGCGTCCGGAATGTTTACGAAAGGCTCTCTCTATGCGACTTATTTTGATGAATCCGTTCAGGGATTACAAGTTGACTCGGCAATTAAATATCGGGGCGTGGAAATCGGCAAAGTTCAGAGTATTGGAGTGGCACAGGATTACCGTCTGATTGAAGTAATTATGAAAGTAGATATGGAGAGCATTTTAGAGAAGAGGATTGTTGCCACGCTTAAAACAGCCGGCATTACCGGAATTGTTTTCATTGAGCTCGACCAGATTAAACCCGACGATTTGTCAGCTTCGCCAAAAATAGATTTTGATTCCCGTTATCCGGTTATTCCATCCCGTAAATCGGGGATCGGCCGTTTTCTGGATGAAGCGGGTACAATTATGCAAAACGTTAAGAACATAGATATCAAAGGCATTTCCGATCAGCTGAAAAATACTTCCAAGGCGATAGAGAACTTCATAGGAGGCAAGCGAACAAACAATATAATGAATCATCTGGAATCCGCTTCCAATAATCTCGATCAGACAGTGGCCAGAATAAACAAGATGGTTGCTGAAGGTAAAGTCGATCAACTTGCCAATGAAACCATGGCTACTTTATCTGATGCCCGTAAATTGATCGGTCAGGCAAAAAAAGAACTGGATGCATTGAAACTGCAGGAAAAAGCCAGTCGCACAGATGCATTACTGGCAGATATAAATAAGAAAGCAAGAGTTATTACCAATGAACTACAGGATACGTCTGAGCATTTACGTGTAACTTCGGAAAATCTGCAAAAACTTTCCGAGAGCTTGACAAAGAACCCATCGGAACTAATTTTTTCTAAACCGGCTCCGCCTAGAAAAGCCATGGAATAATACCATTTCTAAATCAGAGATGATATCGAGGCAGCGAGGCGGAGGCGACGAAGTGTATTATACATACGTTGAGGAAACCGACAATCCCGATGAATCGGGACCAACAAAGATAGCACTTTGATTTAGAATTGGTATAATGAGAGGAATAAAACCATGAGATATTTATTGCCAAGAACACAAAATTTGCGAGTAACTTTTATCAGCTTATGTTTTATGTCGATTGTTTTCTCATTTTTGATTACCGGGTGCTCAGGTTACGGTAAACCTCAGTATAATGTGGAAAATTATCTGTTGAGCTATGCAATGCCATCTAGGAATAATCCGGACATGCTGGCGACCTCCGTCAAATTTAATCGCTTTTCCATTGCTGCTGCTTATAATACCACTAATATGGTTTTTCGCAGCGATGCTTATAGCTTTGACTCCTTTAATTATTCCCGATGGGCGGTAAATCCGGCGGATATGGTTGCCGATATTCTCTTACGGGACATGAGGGCAAGTAGGCTTTTCAGTGTTGTATTTTCCCGTTCCGAAGAAGATCAGGGACGATTCGTTATTTCAGGTGGTATTGAAGAATTTTACCTGCGCATTGATAAAAACAATAATAAAACAGCAGTTGTCAGCATCGCTATTTCTTTGAAAGATACCCGGGAAAAAGAGACAGGCAAAATGATTATGTTTCAGAAAAAATATGTTCACGAAGAATCGTTGCAGGAATCTTCTCCTCGTGGATATTGCCAGGCTGCCAGTGAGGCGATGCGGACGATTTCGGAACGGGTTACCCATGATATTTACACGGCAATAAAAACGAATCTTCAGTAAATAGCGGTTGATCCATGAAACAGATTTCTGTTGAAACACACTCCCGCTTTGAGATGATTGATATTACAGCGGCAGTACAAAAATCCGTTAGTGAAGAAAAAATCGAATCCGGTATTTGTCTGATTTATACACCTCACACGACAGCTGCGATTACAATCAACGAAAACACCGATCCGGATGTGCCCCGCGATATTCTTGTCGCGTTGGACAAAGCCATTCCCTTGAATGCGAATTACCGGCACATGGAAGGCAATTCCGCGGCACATGTTAAATCGTCGTTAGTCGGTGCATCGGAACTGGTCATTATTGAGAAAGGCCGTATTGTTCTGGGAACATGGCAGTCGATTTTTTTCTGCGAATTCGACGGTCCCCGCACGCGCAAATTCTTTATAAAAAGTTTTAAGTAGTTAAGCAGTTAGGTAATTAAGTAGTTAAGGTATAGTACTTCAATTATTTTTTTTAACCTTAATTATTTAAATCTTAAAACTTCATTACTTAATCCTTAAAACTTTAATCATCTGTTTATGAATTAAACCGTTACTGGCTAGGAGGCTGGGCGATTGCAGATGCCATTTTTTGCCGGCAATGTCGGAAATTACGCCGCCCGCTTCTTCTACCATTAGACACCCTGCTGCTGTGTCCCATGGTTTTAATTTCAGTTCCCAAAATCCGTCAAATCTTCCCGCGGCAAGATAAGCAAGATCTAAGGCTGCCGATCCGGCGCGTCTGATAGCCTGAACTTTTACAGCCATTGCATTAAAGTAATCGAGATTGTTTTCTTTACTTTCACGAATATCGTAAGGAAATCCGGTAGCCAAAAGACTACGTGAAATATCCTTGACTGAAGAAACCTTTAATTTTTTATTGTTTAGATATGCTCCTTTACCGCGGACAGCGACAAACATATCTTCCCTCATCGGGTCATAAATTACACCAAGAACAATTACACCTTCATTTTCCAACGCGATAGAAACACAAAAGACAGGGTATCCGTGGGAATAATTTGTTGTGCCGTCCAGAGGGTCGATTATCCAGCGCAATTTTCCGGTACCGGTGATTGCTGGAGATTCTTCCGATAAAATTCCATGATCGCAGGAATTACTTTTTATTGCATCAATAATCAAATCTTCAGACATTTTATCAGCTTCAGTGACAATGTTGATATCGCCTTTGTACTGAATTTTATGAGTACTGTTAAACTTCTCTTTTAATAAAAACCCTGATTTAAGTGCTATATCAATGGCAAATCGTTTCCATTTCAGCATGGCAATACTCCTGTGGTAGTAAATTTGACTTTCGATAGTAAAAACAAATATAATTACAAAACAATCATTTGATAAATAAGGCTTGTTTTGATAAGTTGTGTTACACTAAAATTAGTGTTAAATAAACACAAATAAAAATTTATTATATTCAATTAACGTATGTTTGTAGAAAAAACGCCAAATGAATATTCGCAGGAATTAAAGGCAAAAAGAGAGACGTTGGGTCTTACTCTTTCCGATATATTCCAACGCACGCGTATAAGTGTCGCATATTTGCAGGCTATAGAAAATAACGAATTTCATTTGTTACCTGTTTCTGTTTATACGAAAAATTTCATCAAAACTTACGCTCGTACTTTGGGTGTCGATAGCGAGCCAATACTTGCCAGTTATGAAAATTACCTGAACTCTCAGAAAGGCTTACAAACACAATCTTCGAAAAACGATGCCCCGGAGAAGAAAAATATCTTTACAAGAATCGCCGGACTTAAAACTTATGGAGTTATTGCTGCTGTTTTAGTAATTATCAGTATTGTGGCTTGGTTAATTTCTATACAGTATCGATCGTCTTCTGATATAATTAATTCCCAGGAAGGAATAACCGGCATTGTTGCGGGAAAAGGAGAACAGAATACAAATTCTGCACTTGATGCTACAACCTCATCCGGTCAGCAGCTGGAAACTTCAGATATGGCGCAAAAAGTTAATGAGCAATCTCAAATCATGACGCAGCCAGGTTCTTTAAAAGAAAAAAATCCACTAGATTCAAAGAGTGTTAAGCCTGTTGTCGATAACAAAGAAACCGTTCTCTTTATGATTAGCGCCATTGAAGAAACATGGCTAAGAATCAGGGCTGATCAGAATCCATCTTTTCAAATCTTATTAAAAGCAGGAGAAAAGTATGAATTCAAGGCAGCAAGTGTTAAATTGGAAATAGGCAATGCTGGTGGGATTAAGATACAATTTAAAGGTAAAAGCATGGAAAACCTGGGCAGGTCAGGACAGGTAATCCACTTGCGATTACCGTAACTTTTTAAATTAAATTAATGAGGTAATATTATGTTTGGAATAGGAATGCCGGAATTAATAATAATACTAGTGATTATTTTAATTATTTTTGGTGTTGGGAAATTACCGGAAATTGGTTCAGCTCTTGGCAGAGGAATTAAAAACTTCAAAAAATCAATGAATGAAAGTAATGAAATTACAAACCAACAACAAAAGAAAGAAGAAGAGGAAAAAGAAAAAAAATAAATTGTATAAAGTAAAAAAAGCGATTCATTACTGAATCGCTTTTTTTGTCAGAACATATTCTTCTATTTTTTAATTGGTTGAAATCGTCAATAAAATTAGATGTTACGGCAAATAAAAAGTTCATTTAAATTAAAATGGGACGTCATCCAGTTGAGCATCGCCGTTATTTATGCCTCCCGGTGAGGCATCGAAAGATGAATCGCCAGTTTTATTTTGGCCTTTGGAATCGAGCATCTTCATATCACTGGCAATAATTTCCGTTGTGTAACGTTTAATGCCCTCCTTATCTTCCCAAGAACGGGTTTGAATGCGGCCTTCAATAAAAACCAGTTTCCCTTTTACAAGATAATTTCCGCATATTTCTGCCAGTTTTCTGTAGGTAACAATCTGGTGCCACTCGGTTCTTTGGACTTTTTCGCCGTTTTTATCTTTCCATTGCTCATCGGTGGCTATCCTAAAGGTAGTTACCATTGTCCCGTCCGGTGTATAACGTATATCGGGATCTTTTCCTAATCTACCGACTAATATGACCTTGTTTATCATTTCCCCCTCCTTTGATAAAGGTTTTTGCATAATACATAAATTTCTAATGGAGGCAAACTAATTTTATGCGGAAAATCCAAAAATATTATTAATCTTCTGCAATAACGTAATCATGATCATACTTGACTATTTGGTAAAAAAAATATAGTTAAACAAACTTTCTGAAAGTGGAGAAATTATGGAGGATAATGATCTTTTAAAGATCCGTTTGGAAAAAATATCTGATTTAAAAAATGCCGGAATTGATTTATATCCCAACGATGTCAAACCCCAAAATACAACGGCAGAAATAACTACTCAATTTGGATCTTCTACCGGCGATGAGCTGGCAAAATTAACGAAAAGTTTTTCTGTTGCCGGACGCTTGATGGCCATGCGTAACTTCGGCAAGGCTGCTTTTATAAAAATTCAGGATTATAAAGGTCAGATTCAAGGTTATATCGCTAAAAACATCCTGAGTGAAGAAGATTATTTTGTTTTTAAAAAACTTGATATAGGTGATATTATTTATATTTCAGGCAAACTGTTCCGAACCAAAACCGAAGAATTGACTATTGAAGCACAAAAATTAACTTTGCTTTCCAAATCGATACGTCCTCTGCCGGAAAAATGGCATGGTCTTACCGATATTGAAACCAGATATCGCCAGCGATATCTGGATTTAATAGCCAATTCCGAAGTTAAAGAAATATTTTACAGACGTAGTTGTATTATAAAACTTATCCGCCAATTTATGGATGAACATGATTTCCTTGAGGTAGAAACACCGATGATGCAGCCACGAGCCGGTGGTGCTGCCGCCCGCCCTTTCAAAACTCATCATAACGCTCTGGATACTGATTTCTATCTAAGGATAGCCCCTGAACTTTATTTAAAACGTCTTGTTACCGGCGGTTTGGAGAGGGTTTACGAGATTAATCGAAATTTCCGTAATGAAGGCATTTCGACTTTTCATAATCCTGAATTTACCATGATGGAGTTCTATCAGGCATATAGTACTTATGAAGATTTAATGTCTTTAACTGAACACTTATTTGTTTTTCTTGCCCAAAATATATTTGGAGGGATGAAATTTAATTATCAGAATACGGAAATTGATTTGACACCGCCCTGGCGGCGCGTTTCTGTAAAAGATACTCTTATACAAATAGCGGGAATGGAGCCATCAGCACTGGAAGATAAGGCCACGGCATTTGCCTTTGCCAAAAAGATTGGTTGTAAGGCTAATGATACTGATCACTTAGAGAAAATTTTGATGGCCATTTTTGATGAGGTTGTTGAAAAAAAACTTATTCAACCGACATTCGTCACTCATTATCCTGTGATTATTTCTCCTCTTTCCAGAAGGTCAAAAAATAATATTGAATTAACCGATCGCTTTGAGTTGTATATTTACGGAAGGGAAATTGCCAATGCGTTCTCCGAGCTAAACGATCCGGTTGATCAAAAAGAAAGGTTTCTGCAACAACTACGTGAAAGGGAAGCCGGTGACGAAGAAGCGCATGAGATGGATGAAGATTACATCCGGGCACTGGAGTACGCCATGCCGCCTACAGCCGGTGAAGGAATCGGTATTGATCGATTAGTAATGCTTTTTACGGATTCAGCTTCCATCAGGGATGTCATTTTATTTCCTCTGTTGAAAACCAAGCAGGAATAAAGTGAAAACGTTAATTAATATTTTCCACAAAATTTAATTGGCCTCAAATAAAGGATTTAATACTTTGATACCTTATGAGTTTTTTATAAGTCGGCGTTATTTGAGTGCAAAGCGCAAACAGATATTTGTTTCGATTATTACGTTTATATCGATCTTCGGTATTTTTCTGGGCGTGGCGGCTTTGATCATCGTTCTGGCGGTTATGAATGGCTTTGAAGAAGACTTGCGTACGAAGATTTTGGGAATCAGGTCTCATATCGAATTAACGACCGATATGACCGGTCCCATGAAGAATTACCAGCAAGTTCAGGAGAGAGTTGCCGATATAGAAGGAGTTGTTGCGTCAACTCCGTTTATTTACAGTCAGGCGATGATTCGTAATGGTAATGCTGTTACAGGAGTTGTCATGCGTGCGTTGGATACCCAAAGCGCTTTTAAAGTAATCAATCTGGGAAAAATAAAAGAAGGCAATATTGAGTATCTCAACAAAATTCCGCAAGAAGTTTCCAAAATCTATAAAAACGAGAATGTACCTCTTGAAGGAATTGTAATAGGCAAGGAAATGGCCCGGAATTTGGGAATTTTTCTTTATGATCCAATTACCATTATTTCTCCGGTAAGTATTTCCACTCCCATGGGAATGGTGCCCCGGATGAAAAAATTTATTGTTGTTGGTATATTCGAGTCCGGATTTTACGAATATGATTCTACATTGGCCTATTTATCTTTAAAAAGCTGCCAGGATTTTTTAAAGATGGGTGATACTGTTACAGGCATTGATATTAAGGTAAACGATATTTACAAAGCCGATGTTGTTTCACATAAGATTCAAAACAAACTCGGGTTTCCCTTCTGGACGCAAAACTGGATGCAGATGAATAAGAACTTTTTTTCCGCTTTAAAACTGGAAAAACGTGTCATGTTTATAATCCTGAGTTTAATAGTTCTTGTTGCTGCATTTAATATAATAAGCGCTTTGATAATGATCGTTATGGAAAAAAGCAAAGATATCGCCATTTTAAAATCAATGGGGGCGACTTCCCGCAGCATTATGAAAATATTTATCTATCAGGGTCTGATTGTAGGTGTTGTCGGTACGACTTTGGGATGTATTGCCGGTTTGACCATAGCTTTTAATATCCAGAAAGTATCGCTTTTTGTGGAGAAAATATTTCACTTCAAGATTTTGCCCGGCGATGTTTATTACTTAAGTGAACTTCCATCAAAGGTTAATTATGGTGATGTTGCTATCATCGTTGCCGGTACTTTGCTTATTTGTTTTTTGTCGACAATTTACCCTTCTTTAAGGGCTTCAAAATCAGATCCTGCTGAAGCATTAAGATACGAATAGAATTGAAATAGCGAAAATAAAATATGATCAATCTGGAAAGTTTATCAAAAACATTTTTTAAAGACGGTAATAGAATTGAAGTCTTGCGCGGTCTTAATTTGAAAATTGATAAAGGTGAATCCCTGGCTGTTCTCGGTGCCTCCGGTGCCGGCAAAAGCACACTTATTCATATTTTGGGTATATTGGATCATCCTACGGAAGGCCGCCTTTTAATTAACGGAATAAATGTTTTTGAGTGGCCGGAAGAAAAAAGAGCTTGTTTTCGCAACTCAACAATTGGCTTCGTATTTCAGTTTAATAATTTGCTTCCGGAATTCAGTGCTTTGGAAAACGTTATGATGCCTGCCCTAATCAGCAGAATGTCCAGGAAGCAGGCATCAGAAAAAGCTTGCAAATTGTTGAGTGAAGTTGGATTAGAACATAGAATAAAACACAGGCCTGGAGAACTATCCGGCGGTGAACAACAGCGTGTCGCTATCGCCCGCGCATTAATAATGGAGCCGGAAATATTGCTTGCCGATGAACCAACAGGAAATCTTGACACGGAAACAGGAAAAAAGATAGAAGACATTTTGATTAATTTAAATTTAACAAAGAGAATTACCCTTGTCACTGTGACTCATAACAAATTGCTGGCAGAAAGGATGTCCGACAGGATTTCCCTTCGTGATGGGAGAATTTATGATTATAAATAAAATTGTTTGTCAAAGATGTTTGGTTTTTTTGCTTTTATTTTTCTTCTTTATCCCTTCGGTGTATTCCGGAGAAATAAAAAAAATTAGCATACTGCCTTTTGAAATTTACAGCAGTGGCAATAGTATGGCGATCAAAGAATCTTTGTATAAAAGCTTGAACGAAGAATTTAAAAAGGAAGAAGTTATTCAAATAATTCCGGCAGATGCTTTTCTTCAAAGCAATTTTAAAATTGATGAGAAACAGGCAATTGAATACGGAAAATCTGTTGGTGCTGATTTTGTGGTTGTCGGCAGCTTGACCCAATTAGGTGAAGCTTTGAATATTGATGCCAGAGTAATTGATGTAGATAATACCAATGTTTTGCCTATGGTTTTTGTTCAAGGCAAAGGATTGGCAAATCTTAATTTGTTAGTTGGAAAATTGAGAACAGAAATTCTTGTTCGAATCGGGCTTATTCAAAAAATAGCCAGAATTGAAATTCAGGGAAACCGGAAAATCGAAGCTTCTGCTATTCTTGCACAAATCAAAAGTAAAGTGGGCAATAATTTCTCCGAAGCAAACGTTGCTTCTGATATAAAAACAATTTTCAGAATGGGCTATTTTTTGGATGTAACTGCTGAGTCGACATCAGTATCGGAAGGAAAAGTTATAACTTTCATTGTGCAGGAAAAAGGATTGATTTCGGATATTCAGATTAAAGGCAATAAAGCTTTAAGTAAAGAAGATATTCGGGAAGTCCTGACAATCAAGACCAGACAAAATTTAAATCAGGAAAAGATTAAAGAGGAGATAGAAAAGATAAAAACTCTTTATGACAATAAAGGCTATTACAATGCCGAAATAAAAGATAAAGTCGAACAGGATGGCAACGATTTCCGTGTAATTTTCGACATCAAAGAAAATGACCGGCTCTACGTCAAATCGATTACTTTTGAAGGTAATGAAGCCTACTCTTCCAAGGAACTCAAAAATATGATGAGCACTTCGGAATACGGTCTTTTTCATTTCCTCACTGATTCCGGCCTGTTGAAAAGGGATCAACTTAAACAGGACATTGGTAGGTTGGCTGCATATTACTTCAACAATGGATTTATCAATGCCCAAATTGGTGAACCGGAAATAACTATCGATAAGAAAGGAATTTATATAAAAATTAAAGTTAAAGAAGGCAAAAGATTTAAAATCGACAAAGTGGAAATTTCCGGTGATTTACTGGAAATGCCTAGAGAGGAGTTGTTGAAGACACTGAAAGTCAAAAAGAGTGATAATTATAACCGCGAAGCAATAATGAGAGATATCGATTTTCTTACCCAGGCTTGCAATGACGAAGGTTATGCCAATGCCGATATTAATCCCCAAATTAATACCAGAGAAAATGAACAATTAATTGATATAGATTATCAAATAAATAAAGGTGACTTGGTTTATATTAATCGCATCAACATTTCCGGTAATAACATTACGCGTGACAAGGTTATAAGACGCCAGCTGGATATAGTTGAAGGGGATTTGTATTCCAGCAGTAAATTAAGAAGCAGCTATAGTAACCTAAACAGGCTGCGCTATTTTGAAGAAGTTGATTTTCAAACAGAAAAAGGTCCTGATAAAAAGGAAATGAACGTCAATATCCGGGTCAAGGAGAAAGGTACCGGTATGTTCATGATCGGTGCCGGTTATAGTGCTGCTGATCAGGCTGTTGTTATGGCGCAGATCACCCAGCAGAATTTTCTTGGCTACGGCCAGATTTTAAGTTTAAAGGCATCGTTAGGATCTACCACCAATAATATCGATTTGTCTTTTACGGAACCATGGCTTTTTGATATCCCTCTCTGGTGCAAATTTGATATCTGGAAATATAAAAAAGAATACGATTCTTATACACTAGACACTCGGGGAGCCGGTCTTACTTTGGGGTATCCCCTTTTTGGAAAGATAGTAGGTTATTTAGGTTATAAACTTACAGCCGATGATATTACTGATGTTACAGCTACCGCCCCTCTTCAGATTATAGAGCAAGAAGGTCAGACGATCACCAGTGCTGTTACACTATCTTTAATTCGCGACACCACGAATGATTATATTTTCCCGTCTAAAGGAACAAAAACCAGTGTTTCAGTTACACAGGCGGGGGGAATATTGAAAGGCGACACCAGTTATACACAATACGGCGCAAGCGAATTTATGTATTTCCCGTTTCCCTTGGATATTGTTTTGGGATTGAAGGGCAGGATAGGTTATATTCAGGGTCACGATGGGATAGAAATTCCCATTTTCAACAGGTACGTCTTGGGTGGTATTAATTCTCTGCGTGGTTTTCGCTACGTTGGTCCTACTTATGCGGGAACGAGCGATGTAATTGGAGGTAATACCATGTTGATATTTAACGCCGAAATAATCTTTCCTTTTATTAAAGATGCAGGTATGAAAGGCGTTATTTTTTACGATGCCGGCAATTCATGGAATGACGATTACGACATAGGTGATTTACGCCAGTCTGTAGGCTTAGGTCTGCGCTGGTATTCACCTATCGGTCCTTTAAGACTTGAATACGGTCGGATTATTGATCGCAGAGGATTAAATGACGATTCCGACGGACGTTGGGAATTTACGATAGGAATGCCCATGTAGAAAAAAACAGGAAACATGATCAAATTTGTTTTAATACAAATACAATAGGAGAGGAGATTTTAAATGAAGAAAAGTATTTACCTAATGGCAGGAATTATTTTTGTTTTTTTTATCTGTGGCACCAGTTCTTTTGCTGCGGATAAAGTTGGATTTATTAACCTGCAGGAAATAATGCAGAATTCCAATGCGGGTAAAAAAGCTGCAGATGATTTTAAGAAATTTTACGATAAAGAAACCCAGGATATCAAAACAGCGGAAAAAGAATTGAAGAAAATGAAAGAGGAACTGGATAAACAAAGTTCCATCATGACGCAAAGTTCTCAAAAAGAAAAAGAATCTGCCTATCAGAAAAAATTGCGCGATTACCAATTACTGGTCAATGATACAAATGAAGAACTTAAGAAGCGTGACCAGGAAATGACTCAAAAATTGATGCCGGGAATAATGAAAATTGTTCGTGCTATCGCTGAAAAAGAAAAATATACACTGGTTATTGATGTGGCGACTTTACCGATACCCTATTATGCGAAGGAAAATGATTTTAGCAAAAAGGTTATCGAGGAATTTAATAAAGTTAAATAACGGGATAATCTTCATTCAATGAAAATGACACTTGCAGAGATAGCGGTGTTTCTTGGCGGCACTGTCATTGGTGCGGGTAATACAGTTATAGAAAGTATCCGTTCCATAGAAGAAGCAAATGAAGGTGATATTACCTTTATTGCCAATAAGAAATATTTGAAAAAGTTGAAGCTGACTAAAGCATCTGCTGTTCTCGTCCCGCCTAAAACAGATGCGGAAGACAAGAATTTGATTGTTGTCGATGATCCTTATGTTGCTTTGGGGAAATTACTGACTCTTTTTTATCCGTTGGAGCATGGCGGAAGCGCTATAAGCCCGGATGCTTATATTGAAGAAGGTGCTACTGTATCTCCTGAGGCAACGATTTTTCCCCGGGTTTTTATAGGCAAAGGTGCAACGATCAATAAAGGAGCCGTCATTTATCCGGGCGTTTTTATCGGTCGTAATTCTTTAATTGGTGAAGATTCAATACTTTATCCCAATGTTAGTGTTTATCACTCTTGCATCATCGGTAAAAGAGTAATCCTGCATTCCGGAGTTGTAATTGGTTCCGATGGATTCGGTTTTGCATCCCCGGGCAATGGTAATATAAAGATTCCGCAAATAGGTATTGTGCAGATTGATGATGATGTGGAAATCGGAGCCAATACCACTGTCGATCGTGCCGCACTCGGAAAAACATGGATTCAGCGCAACGTTAAAATCGATAATCTTGTCCAAATTGCGCATAATGTTGTTATTGGTGAGAAATCTGTCATTACTGCTCAGGTCGGTATTTCCGGGAGTACAAAACTGGGCAAGAGTGTGATGGTTGGCGGACAGACAGGAATGGTCGGACATATTGAAATCGGAGACAATGTAATGATAGCGGCTGATTCCAAAATTCATAAAAATATCAGATCAGGTGAAATAGTCGGTGGAAAACCGCATATGCCTTATAAAGAATATTTGCAGGTGGAAGCCTGCCAGTCGAAAATTCCAGAAATGAGAGCGACTCTCAAGGATCTGACAAAAAAGGTTGATGATCTCTTTAAAAAAATAGATTCTCTGAAAGAAGGTTAGATAAATGAAAATTCATCCTACAGCTATTGTTTCTCCTGACGCGAAACTGGAAGAAGGAGTGGAAATAGGTCCCTACAGCATCATCGGCAGTGACGTCAAGATCGGCAAAAATACATCAATCGGGCCGCATACTGTCATTGATGACTATACTCATATCGGCGAAGGTTGTCGTATTTTTCAATTTTGCTCCATCGGTGCTCCTCCGCAGGATTTGAAATTCGGTGGAGAAAAGACCAGGGTAATTATCGGAAACTTTAATACCATCAGGGAATTTGTAACAATTCATCGTGCCACATCTGCCGATATAGGTGTGACTATCATTGGCGATCACAATCTGCTTATGGCTTATGTTCATGTAGCGCATAATTGCAAACTGGGTAATAAAATTGTTATGGCTAACGTGGCTACACTGGCCGGTCATGTGCATGTTGAAGATTACGCTATTATCGGAGGGTTAACAGCAGTTCATCAATTCACCTCTATCGGCGCCCATTGTATTATCGGTGGAGCATCAGGGGTGGTCAAAGATATTCCTCCTTATACCATGGCTTCCGGCAACCATGCCAAGCTGTTTGGTCTGAATCTTGTCGGACTTAAAAGGCGCGATTTTTCGGAAAAAACAATCAAAGCGCTCAAAGACGCTTACAGGATCATCTTCCGCTCCAATCTTTTATTGGATGCAGCCTTGAAAAAAGCACAGGACGAAATCGAAAATATCCCGGAAGTAAATCATTTTATAAAGTTCATCAAAGAGTCAGAAAGAGGCGTTTGCCGCTGATATTAAAAAAATGAAAAAAAAGAAAATAAAAATTGGCGTGGTCGGAGTGGGCCATTTAGGCAATTATCATCTGCAAAAATACCATAATCTGGAAAATTGCGAGATTGCCGCTGTGGCCGATACGTTTGCTGATCGCGCGCAGAAGGCGGCAAAAATTTATAAATGTACTCCGTTTTCTGATTATCAGGCGATGTTGAGTATAATCGATGCCGTGAGTATTGCCGTCCCGACGAGCGAACATCACAGAGTTGCAAGGGATTTTCTTGCGGCCGGCGTGGATGTCTTGATAGAAAAACCTATATGCGCAACGTTGAAAGAAGCAGATGAATTAATAGAGTTGGCAGGAAAAAATAGTTTGATTCTGCAGGTTGGTTTTGTTGAAAGATTCAATCCAGCAATTATGGCAATGGAAAATGTTATAAAGAAGCCTATGTTTATTGAAGCTCATCGGTTGCATCCCTTCTTTGAGCGCGGGACCGATGTTGATGTTATTCTGGATTTGATGATTCACGATCTGGACATTATTCTGAAATTTGTAAATGCTCCGATTACATGTGTTGAAGCTGTGGGAGTACCTATTCTTTCCGATAAGATTGATATCTCCAATGTGCGAATTTCTTTTGCTACCGGTTGCATAGCCAATGTTACAGCCAGCCGCATTAGCGCCAAAACCATGCAAAAAATACGCTTTTTCGGTGTCGAAGGATATCACGCAGTCGATTGCCAGAAACGTGAAATTGTATCCTTGAGCAAAAAAACAAACGAAACCGGTGAACAGCAGATTATTCAGAATAATGTCGAAGTTGGCAGTCATGATCCTCTGGAGGAAGAAATTCGTTCTTTTGTCAATGCCGTGGCTGATCGTTCCATTCCTCTTGTTTCCGGTGAAGAAGCACGCAAATCTCTGGAATTGGCCATTGATATAATAAATAAAATGAAAGTTGCCGAGGTAGTGTAAAAATGATTCCCATGGTGGATTTAAAAAGGCAGTATCATAATTTAAAAAAAGAAATTGATGCTGCGATAAGCGATGTTTTAGAGCAAACCCGTTTTATTCTCGGACCTAACGTAAGCGCACTGGAAGAAGAAGTTGCCGCTTATCATAATTTGTCTTATGCCGTGGGAGTAGCCAACGGGACCGATGCCTTGCTTCTTGCCTTGCGTGCCTGTGGAATTGGTGACGGTGACGAGGTAATTACCACCCCTTTTACATTCATTGCCACGGCGGAAGTGATAGCTCTTTTAGGTGCAACTCCCGTGTTTGTAGACATTTGTCCGGATACTTTTAATATTAATAGCTGTCAAATTGCTGAAAGAATAACCGCGAAAACTAAGGCAATTGTTCCGGTGCATTTGTTCGGTCATCCTGCCGACATGGCACCGGTTGTGGAAATAGCCAGGAAGCATAACCTAAAAGTGATTGAAGATTGCGCGCAGGCTTTCGGTGCCAAATATAATGGAAAAAAAGTCGGCACAATCGGTGACGTCGGGTGTTTTAGTTTCTTCCCTAGTAAGAATTTAGCCGGTTATGGCGATGGAGGTATGGTCATCACAAATAATAAAAAAATCGCCGAACAGGTAAAAATGTTACGCAATCACGGCAGTGCAAAGCGTTATTATCATAAGGTAATCGGTTACAACAGTCGTCTCGATGAAATTCAGGCCGCGATCATTCGTGTTAAGCTCAAAAAAATAGATCAGTTTAATGAGGCACGCCGTCAAAACGCGGTGTATTATTGTGCAGCTATCAAAAGTAAAGATATAATCCTGCCGACAACTATTTCTGATAATGAACATGTTTACCACCAATTTACTATTCGTGCAAAAAATCGTGATGTTTTAGCCGGCGCTCTTCAACAAAAAAATATTGCTTCAGCCGTTTATTATCCGGTACCTTTGCATCAGCAGGAAGTTTTTCTGAATTTGTACAATGTTTCGGTAAAATTGCCGCAAAGCGAGAAATGTGCGCAGGAAGTTCTTTCTTTGCCGATGTTTCCGGAATTAAGCCGGGAGGAAATCAGGTTTATTGCCGACGTGGTTAATCATGCCTCTTGAAGAAAAAAAATCAATTCCCATAATGAACTCTATACATAAAAAAAATAAAACAATCATGATTGTTGCCGGTGAGGCTTCCGGCGACATGCATGGAGCCAATCTGGTAAGAGAAATGTTGAGGATTGATCCGACGCTGAATTTTTACGGTATCGGTGGAAAGAAAATGAAAGAAGAAAAAGTTCAAATTCTTGCTGATGCTTCCGATATGGCTGTTGTTGGATTAACCGAAGTTATTTCCAAGTTGGGAAATATTTTTAAAATAATGAACATGATGAAAGAATCATTAAATGAACGCCAACCGGATCTTGTTATTTTGATTGATTATCCTGATTTCAATCTTCCTTTGGCTAAGGCTGCCAGGAAAAAAGGTATAAAGGTTTTTTATTATATCAGCCCGCAGGTCTGGGCCTGGCGCAAGGGCAGGATAGGGAAAATTAAGAAAACTGTAAATAAAATGGCAGTTATCCTTCCTTTTGAAGTTGATACATATGCCCGAGAAGGGTTTACGGTGGATTATGTCGGACATCCTTTGCTTGATTTGGTAAAGCCGAATTATTCCAAGCTGGAATCGAGGAAAAAATTCGGTCTTGACGATAGTAAAATTACGATAGGAATTTTACCCGGCAGCCGGCTTTCGGAAGTTGAAAAATTAATGCCGGAATTGTTGCGTGCGGCCGAAATTTTAAAGAAAGAAATGCCGGACATACAATTTGTTCTTCCGCTGGCCGATACTCTTGAAGAAAAAAACGTAGCTGAAATTATTTCCGGATTTACGCTAAAAATAGATGTAATTGCCGGTCATACTTACGATGTCATTTCCTGTGCAGATTTGGTTTTGGTTGCTTCAGGGACGGCAACTCTGGAAACAGCTCTTCTTAATGTTCCGATGGTTATTGTTTATAAGGTTTCTCTCCTTTCTTACGTTATTGGCAGATTGTTTGTTCGTGTGAAAAACATCGGTCTGGTTAATATTATTGCCGGAAAAACAATTGTTCCGGAACTGATTCAAAAAGATGCCAGTGGTGAGCGTATCGCTCAAGAGGCTTTGGCAATTTTAAGGAATAAAGAGAGAAAACAGAAAATAATAAAAGAATTGGAAGCAATTCGCGCCAAATTGGGCGAACCCGGTGCCGCAATAAGATCTGCGCAAATTGCCTATGATATGATATAGGGACAAATATGGGAATTTTTAAAAGACTTTTGTTGATGGCCAGGCAGTATTATGTGCGTTTCATCTTGGCTGCGATTTGCATGGTCATTGCCGGCGGTCTGCAATCCGCTTTACCGTTGATTGCAAAACCGGCAATTGATGAGATATTCGTCAGCAAAGATATTTCTGCCTTGAAGTGGATTCCGTTTGTGGTCGTTGCCATTTTTCTGTTTAAAGGATTGGCCAACTATGGACAAGCTGTTTTAATGAGCTCTATCGGTTTGCGCATTGTTACGAACTTACGCAATCAACTCTATGAACAAATCCAGAAACAATCCTTGTCTTTCTTTACCGACCATCCCACAGGACTATTGATGTCACGGATTACCAATGATGTTCAATCCGTTCAAACTGCTTCCGCTGAGGCGATAACCGCATTGGTTAAAGACACTGTCATGCTGATAGGTCTCATCGGTGTTATTTTTTACACGGACTGGAAACTGGCGCTCATTGCGGTGCTCGTCTTTCCCCTGACTATATATCCCATTGCCTGGTTTGGCAGAAAAATGCGCAAGGTTACAACCTCCACTCAAATCACCATGGGAACTTTGAATTCACTATTACAGGAAACCATTTCCGGGACCAGGATTGTCAAGGCATTCGGCATGGAAAAATACGAAAGCAAAAGATTCGCTGCAGAAAACGAAAAGCTTTTTAAATATAACATGAAGGCAGTTTCCGTAAATGCCATTTCGAGCCCGCTTATGGATTTTCTGGGGGGATTGGGAATTGCCGCCGTCATTTTCTACGGCGGATACAACGTCGTACATGGTAATTCCACGCCGGGTACCTTCTTCTCTTTTATTGCCGCATTGCTGATGCTTTACGAGCCGGTTAAACGGCTTACCAATATTAATAACACAATTAATCAGGGCATTGCCGGAGCCGATCGTATTTTCAGTATCATTGATAGATTACCGGATATCCAGGACAAACCCGGAGCAGTTGATCTGCAGCCGATTAGTAAAAGTATTGATATGGAAAAAGTAATTTTTTGCTATGAAACAACACCGGTTTTGAAGAACATCAATTTATCGATTAAAGCCGGTGAAGTAGTCGCATTTGTCGGGATGAGCGGCGGGGGAAAAACATCGCTGGTTAATTTAATACCGAGATTTTATGATGTCAGTCAGGGACGTGTATTGATTGACGGACATGACATTCGTGATGTGACATTGCGATCGCTTCGCGGTCAGATTGCCATAGTTACGCAGCAGACGATACTTTTTAATGATACGGTAAGAAATAACATTGCTTATGGTGATATTGAAAGAACCGAAGAAGATATTACTAACGCGGCCAAGGCGGCAAATGCTCATGACTTCATCATGAAAATGCCGAAAGGCTATGATACAAATATCGGAGAACTGGGCACTAAAATATCCGGCGGGGAAAAACAGCGCCTTTCCATTGCCCGGGCGATTTTGAAAAACGCACCTATTCTGATTCTGGATGAAGCTACTTCATCGCTGGATACGGAGGCGGAAATTGAAGTGCAGGATGCTTTGGATAATCTAATGAAGGGCCGTACTACTCTGGTTATTGCTCACAGACTATCCACAATACGCAATGCCGACAGGATTATCGCGCTGGTCAACGGAGAAATTGTTGAAGAAGGTAATCACGAAAGTCTTATGGCAAAAAAAGGCGAATATTTCCGTCTATATAATTTGCAGTTTAAAGATGAAGGAAATGATGAGAAAAATGATCAATTGGCAAAGGATATGGGATGATGACGGGAATACAGGTTTTTACGTTCCGCTCAAAATAATTACATCCGTCCTGTCTTTTTTCTATCTTGTTGTTATCAGCCTTCGCAATTGGCTTTACGATAAAAGAATATTCAAGGAAACCAAGCTTCCCTGTCCGGTCATCAGTGTCGGCAATATCACCGTAGGCGGTACGGGTAAAACTCCCTGCGTAATCATGTTGGCACGTATGCTTCAGAAAAATGGTTTTAAGCCGGCGGTTATCAGTCGCGGTTACGGAAGCAGAAGTGTCAAATCGGTGAATATTGTATCGAACGGCGAAAAAATTTTATTGGACAACGAAATTGCCGGAGATGAACCCTATTTGATTGCTCAGGAATTAAAAGACATTCCTGTGATTATCGGCGCAAAAAGAATCGCCACAGGAGAGACGGCAATTAATGAATTCGGGGCAAACGTACTTATTTGCGACGATGCGATGCAGCATCGGCAAATTTTCAGGGATATCAATCTGGTTTTATTGGACAGCCGCGGATTGAACGAAAAAAATCATGTCCTGCCGCGCGGAAGATTACGCGAACCGCTGAAAGAATTGAAACGAGCCAACGCTGTAATACTTACGCGAACAGATGAAACGCAACAAAAAGGTGAAAAAATCGGAGTAACAATAGTAACAAAAGATATGCCCGTTTTTAAAAGTATTCATAAGCCGAAAGATATTATCAGGGCAGATTTCAGCGAGCAAAAACCTGTTTCCAAAATCAAAGAGAAGAAAGTTTATGCTTTTTGCGGAATAGCCAAACCTGATTCGTTTAAGAACATTCTTTCTCTTGCCGGAGCTGAAATTTTATCATTTGATATTTTTCCGGATCACCACCGTTACAACGAAAGCGAACTGGAAAAAATAAGGGAAGGATTTATTGGTTGCCGTGCCGATTATCTGATGACTACGGAAAAAGACGCCGTACGCATTGGGAATTACCCCGATTTTTTAAAAATATTGAGTGTCTTGCGCGTGGAAATGGAAATAATACCTCACGCCCGGTTGTTTGAAGAATTTATAATTAATCGGATAAAACTTTGTCGGGGGAAAAACAAGGATAAGAATTAATGTCCAAAAATATCAAAAAATTACCGCGTGAAGGCATGAATAAAATTTTAATTCGCGGTACAAACTGGATCGGCGATGCCATCATGACATTACCGGCGGTGGCTTCAATCCGTGCCACTTACCCCAAAGCGCATATTGCCATGCTGGCAAAACCCTGGGTGGCTGATATTTATCAACTTTTTTCGGGCATGGATGAAATAATCGTATATGAAAGCAAGTTTGATAATCCGGCCGGAGTTTTTAAGCTTGCTCAAAGGTTAAGGGAAAAAAAATTCGATCTGGCGATACTTATGCAGAATGCCATCGAAGCCGCGATTATTGCTCTTGCAGCGCGAATTCAGCTGCGTGCCGGTTATGATTCTGATGGCCGCGGTCTGTTGCTTACCAATCGGGTAAAGCGTACGGAAGAAATAAAAAAAGTACACCAGACTGATTATTATCTGGAAATGGTCAAGGCTCTGGGTTGCGTTTCAGTAGGACGTGAAATGCACATGGAAACGAAGATAAATCTTTCAACAGCAAAAAACGTTTTGGGTAAATTTGTACCAGAGGAAACCGGGAAAACAATAATCGGCATTGCTCCGGGAGCTACTTACGGTCCGGCGAAAAAATGGTTTCCGGAGAGGTTTGCCGAAGTGGCGGACAATCTGAATGAAAAATTTTCCGCCCGGATAATTGTCATGGGAGGAAAGTCCGATAGAGAAACGGCTCGGGAAGTTCAGAAACTGGCGAAGGCGAAATTAATTGATCTTGCAGGAAAGACAACATTGCAGGAAGCTGTTTTTTTAATTTCACAATGTCAACTTTTTATCAGCAATGATTCGGGATTGATGCATATAGCCGGCTCTTTGAATATTCCCACAGTGGCAATTTTCGGTTCAACGAATCCCACTACCACTGCGCCGGTAGGAAGTAGATCTGTAATTGTCCGGCATGAGGTGCCTTGTAGTCCTTGTTTGAAGAAAAGCTGCCCGAAGGATTTCCGTTGCATGAAAATGATTTCCGTAGAAGACGTTTTGCATGTTGCTGAAAAATTACTTTCAAATCGTCGGGATAATAAACAATGAAAAAAAATGCGGCCATTTTTTTGGATAGAGACGGAGTGATTAACGAGGAAGTGGGCTATCTGAACAGTCTTGATAAGCTTAAAGTGATTCCATGCGCTTATGAAGCCATCAAACTGATCAATGAAAGCGGCATGAAAGCCGTAGTCATTTCCAATCAATCCGGAGTGGCCAGAGGAATGATTACCGAAGAATTTGTGATAAAAACAAATGAATATCTCCGGATCATTTTACAAAAGCAAGGAGTCTACATAGACAATTTCTATTATTGTCCGCATCATCCGACGGAAGGGCAAGAACCTTACCGGCGTATTTGTGATTGCCGTAAACCTGCGCCGGGTATGTTTTTAGCAGCAGCCCGCGATTTGAATATTAATTTGAAAATATCTTATATGATAGGTGACAGATTCCTCGATATGGAGGCGGCAAAGAAGGTCGGAGTTAAAGGTGTTCTGGTAAAGACAGGTTACGGCAGCGAACCTTTGCAGGATGATGGTCCGAATAAGGAAACAGACGAGGGGGAACCGGATCATGTTGCCGCAGATATATTGGATGCTGTAAAGTGGATATTAAAGGATAGAAAGTGAATATACTGATCGTAAAACTTAGTGCAATAGGTGATGTTATTCACACCCTGCCTTCCCTTGCTGCTTTGCGCCGGCTTTATCCGGATGCTAACATAACATGGGTTGTTGAAGAAGCCGCCGCCGATTTGATTACACATCACCCTTATCTGAATTCTGTTTTGGTTTCGCGGCGCAAAAGCTGGAGTAGAGACTTGCTTCGCGGAAAGTTCAAAGATTCTTTGTACGGGATTAAAAATTTTATAAAATGCTTGCAGCAAAAAAATTATGATCTGGTTATCGATTTTCACGGCCTTTTAAAAAGTTCGGTAATTGTATATCTTAGCCGCGGAAAAAGGAAGTTGGGTTATGATTCCTGGCAGGAATTAAGCGGCTTATTTCTTAACGAAAAAATTCCTGAAGACATGGAAAAACACGCTGTTGATCGTTATCTGGATTTTCCGCGTTATCTTGGGGCGAAGATCGACCAAGTCGAGTTTACTCTTCCTTCGAATAAAAAAGCAGAGGAAAAAGTATTGTGTTTACTCCGTGAACATAATTTGGAAGACAAAATATTTATAGCAGTCAACCCTGTCGCTTATTGGGAAACAAAACTGTGGGATAATGAAAAATTTGCTTATTTGGCCGATCTGATTAATAATAAGTTGTCGGTAAAAGTTGTCTTTACTGGAAGTGAAAAAGATTCTATCGAAAAAATAACTTCAATAATGAATACTGAAGGTGTAAATTTCGGCGGCAAAACAACATTGCTTGATCTTGCGTATTTGTATAAAAAAGCATGCATGTTAATAACCACTGATTCCGGTCCTATGCACCTGGCTGCGGCAATTGGAACTCCTGTTGTTGCTCTTTTCGGGCCAACCGATCCGGTAAGAACCGGTCCTTACGGTGCCGGACATGCAATCGTCAGGACGGGACTTTCCTGTAGTCCCTGTTTTTTAAAAAAATGCTCGACAAAACAGTGCATGCAGGATATTTCACCCGAGCAGGTTTTTGCCGTTGTGGAAAAGAAATTAACGAAGGAGTAGTAATAAATGCCTTTAAATAAAAAACTGTTGGAAATATTAATCTGTCCTCAATGCCGGGGAAAAGTTAGATACGATGAAAAGCAAAACGGCATTATTTGTGATCAGTGCAAATTGATGTATGAAGTAAAAGATGACATTCCCGTTTTGCTTGTGGAAGAAGCGAAAAAAATTTCATAATTTGCAGACGAAACAACCAAATTTCCTAGTATGTAAGCACTGCATATTGTTAGCTTTTGCTGAAAATAATAAAATTGCTTGACAGTGGATGAAGATTAATATAAAAATTTTACAATAACTAGTAAAAGGCTTTTTTAGCCCTATCCTTTGGAGCGTTTCACGTATTCAACAAGACAAACCGAGATTTAATCCGTAACTACTAAAAATCGTGATATCTTTTTGTGTTTCTCAAAAAAGAATGCAGTAAAGTAACGATAAATGTAATGTCAGAATAATGTTTTACGCTACCCGGTTAGACTTTAAAGCAAGGAAATATTTATGAACATTGAAGACATTAAACGATTGCCTATCAGCGAGCTTAACGATTTAGCCAAAAAATTGGATGTTCCGGGTGCCAGCGGTATGCGCCGTCAGGATTTGATTTTCGCTATCTTGCAGACCCAGGCAGAACAAAATGGCGTGATTTCCGGTTCGGGCGTGCTGGAAATTCTTCCTGACGGGTTTGGTTTTTTGCGTGCCGTCGATTACAATTACCTGCCCAGTCCAGACGATATTTACATTTCTCCTTCACAGATCAGAAGGTTTAATTTGAAAACCGGCGATACGATTTCCGGCGAAGTCCGTCCTCCGAAAGAGGGGGAAAAATACTTTGCTCTCTTAAAAGTTGACACCGTAAATATGGAAAGTCCCGAACAAGCCCGGGACAAAATTCTTTTTGATAATCTTATCCCTCTCTATCCTTTGGAGAAATTAAACCTGGAGTATGATCCGAAAAACTACTCCACCAGAACCCTGGATTTATTTGCCCCAATCGGCAAAGGACAGCGTGCACTGATTGTTTCCCCGCCCAGAGCAGGTAAAACAGTTCTTTTACAGGACATTGCTCACAGCATTGCTGCCAATCATCCCGAAGTTGTTTTGATGGTGCTTTTAATTGACGAACGGCCTGAAGAAGTAACCGATATGCAGCGCAGTGTTTCCGGTGAAGTAATAGCTTCCACATTTGATGAACCGGCTTCTTTCCACGTGCAGGTGGCCGAAATGGTGATTGAAAAGGCAAAAAGACTTGTGGAACACAAAAAAGACGTAGTCATTTTATTGGATAGCATTACCCGCCTGGCACGGGCATACAATACTGTTGTTCCACCCAGTGGAAAAGTTCTCTCCGGAGGTGTCGATTCCAATGCACTGCATAAACCGAAACGTTTCTTCGGTGCTGCCAGAAATATCGAAAATGGCGGCAGTCTGACGATAATCTCCACCGCTCTGATTGATACCGGAAGCAGGATGGATGAAGTTATTTTTGAAGAATTCAAGGGAACAGGCAACATGGAACTGCATCTCGATCGTCGCATTGCTGATCGTCGAATATTTCCCGCGTTTGATCTGATCCGTTCCGGAACCAGAAAAGAAGAATTACTTATTCCCAAAAACAATCTCAATCGTGTCTGGATACTGCGCAGGTTATTACAGGAAATGAACCCCGTCGATGCCATGGAGTTTATTATTGGAAAAATCAAAAAGACTGAAACGAATCAGGAATTTCTGGATTCCATGAATTCATAAATGCGAAAAACATGATTTGCGTTTTTGCTTGAATTTTTATCGCATATATTGTAAGGCATTCCAGCACTTTTTAAATAAAGCAAAAAACATTAATAATTAATTATAGATAAACACCAGGAAGAAAGGAAAAAGAAATGAAACAAGGAATCCATCCGGAATATAAAGAAACGACCATAACTTGTGTCTGCGGTAATGTTATCGTAACAAGGTCCACTAAAAAAGACATCAAGACGGAAATCTGTTCCAACTGTCATCCTTTTATGACAGGCAAGCAAAGACTTGTAGATACGGCTGGTCGTGTCGAGAGATTCAAGAAGAAGTACGAAGCCAAAGTGGAAAAGCCGCAGGTCAAAAAGACAACAACTACTGAAAAGACTAAGGAAACTTCTAAAAAAATGACAAAAAAATAGCTAAATATTTTTTATATATGTTGCCGGTCTGATATTCTTTTGAATTTCGACCGGCATCATTTTTTTTGCAAGCGTTTTTCTGACGTATATGAAATTATAAAAATTTATATTGAAGAAATAACATGGAAATCATACTCGATAAACTTCACGATATTGAAATACGTTACCGAGAATTGGAAGGACAGCTCAGCGATCCTAAAATCGTTTCCAAGCAGGGACTTTATCAAAAATTGGCCAAGGAACATGCCGATTTAAGAGAGTTGGTGGATACCATCCGTGAATATAATAAAATAAGAGAACATTTGGAAGAATATGAAGGGGTTCTGGCAGAAGGCGATGAAGATCTAAAGACAATTGTTAAAGAGGAAATGCCTCAATTAAAACAGAAAAAAAGCGATCTGGAAGAAAAGTTAAATGTTCTGCTTTTACCCAAAGATCCTAATGATAATAAAAACGTCTTTCTGGAGATCAGGGCCGGCACGGGCGGTGATGAAGCAGGACTTTTTGCCGGAGATTTATTCCGGATGTATGCCAGATACGCGGAATCTCAGGGCTGGAAGGTGGAAGTAGTCAGCAGTTCCTCTTCCGGTGGTATCGGCGGTTTCAAGGAAATAATCGCGCAAATAGAAGGCAATGGCGCTTACAGTCGACTGAAATATGAAAGTGGTGTTCACCGTGTCCAGCGCGTGCCGGTTACGGAAGCGCAGGGTCGTATTCACACGTCGGCAGTTACCGTTGCCATTATGCCGGAAGCAGAAGACGTGGAAGTCAACATTGACCCGAACGATTTACGTATTGACGTATATCGTTCCACCGGTCACGGAGGTCAAAGCGTCAACACGACGGATTCCGCTGTTCGTATAACTCACTTGCCGACTGGTCTTGTCGTGACCTGTCAGGATGAAAAATCCCAGCTCAAGAACAAGGCCAAAGCCATGAAGGTATTGCGTGCGCGTTTGTACGATGCCATTGTGCAGAAACAAAATGCCGAAATGTCGGAGGCACGTAAAAATCAGGTAGGCAGTGGCGACCGCTCCGAACGAATCCGCACATACAATTTTCCTCAAGGGCGAGTAACCGATCATCGAATCAACCTGACCCGTTATGATCTGGATAGCTTCTTAAACGGCAATATCGGCGCCATGATTGACGCTTTGGCGGCACATTATCAGGCAGAGTCTTTAAAATAAAAATTTCTTATCTGATTCACTTGACTTCAGGAAATGTGCGAGAGACGGCTTTTCTGAATACTGCTTCATTAGTCTTGAACTTATTGATGATAAGGTCTGCAAATTTCCAGACGTTTAATCTTATTTCACGTTTGTAAGAGTTTATTTTGTGTATTTCCGGAATTCCGCTAAACTCGTCGTCGATGTGAAAGAAATATTTTATTTGATTTTTCTTATCGATGTATTTTTTGGGAGTTCCCTGGTGCTGAACACCGTTTCTGTAAACAATCCAGAAACAATTAAAATCTTCCAAACTCAGGCCTAAATCTTTCGCCGCTGCAATTTTAAATTTTTCATCGTCTCTTTTGCCGTTAAGAGTGTCTGTCAAAGCACGATAATATCTTTCACATAGAAAAAGAGCGGCAGACAGAGCCAGAAATCCTCCGTCTCCTTCAGGCATTTCTTTGAGTTTTTCAATCGGCTTGATAAACCAGCCATCGAATCGTTCCATTAGAGAAGCACCTGGCCTCATGATTGTTCCCCGTCAAGATATGTTGAAATACCGTGTAATCCTTTTAGCAAATTCTTTTAAATATTAATGATTTGAGTTTATAAACACTTGACAATTATTTTGCAACAATTTATTTTCTCATAAATGTTCTAAGATTTGAAGAAGCCCTGCACATGTGACCTTTAGGTTATACGCCGGGCTGCGCTGCTGAAAAAACAGCAGCTTGGAAACAACACCATGACCGTTCGTGAAATTATTAATGAAACAACAAATGCTTTTGAAGCCGCGGGAATTCCTTCAGCCAGACTGGATGCGGAAGTATTGCTTGCTTTTGCTCTCGGACGGGACAAACTTGAATTTTTTAAAAATCCGGAAATGATTATTAACGAGGAGCAACTTTCTTCTTTTGGCAAACTTGTCATTCGTCGAATGCAAGGTGAACCGGTAGCGTATATTACAGGATTTAAAAATTTTTGGACGTTCACTTTGGAAGTAAACAAAGATGTTCTGATTCCGCGTCCTGATACGGAAATTATTGTTGAAGAAGCGATCGACGTTGCAAAAAAATATACATCGAATCAAATCAAAATTTTGGATATAGGTACAGGCAGCGGAGCTATTGCCATTGCGTTGGCTGATGAATTACCCAAAACCAACATCACGGCCACTGATATTTCGGAAGCGGCACTTAAGCTGGCACAAAGAAATGCGGAGAATTTGGGATTTAAAGAGAGAATAGCTTTCCGGCAAGGCGATTTATTTGAACCGGTTAACGACACTTTTGATATAATTGTCTGTAATCCTCCCTATATTTCAACAGGTGATTATGAAACGCTTTCTTCAGGAGTGAAAAATTATGAGCCGGCAATTGCTCTTCTGGCGGGTAAGGATGGGACGGAATTTTATGAAAGGTTGATATATCAGGCAAAAAATTATTTGGAAAAAAATGGTTGGCTTTTGATGGAAATTGGAGCTAAACAGGAACAGGGTATTTATAAAATTATCGGGCAATCCGGATTTTATGAAAGCGTGGAAACGCGCAAAGATTATGCCGGATGGCCGCGTGTAGTTAAAGCAAGGAGAAAATAAGTGGATAAAATAGTTATTAATGGCGGGAAGCCTCTTCATGGTGATGTTCAGATAAGCGGAGCGAAAAATGCAGCGTTGCCGATTATGGCATCCGCATTGTTAACCGATGGAACCAGCACGTTTCATAATATCCCCGATTTGGTGGATATTAAAACAATTAAAAAGCTTTTATGCAGCATGGGTGCTCAGATCGAAGGCGAAGAGAGTGTCAAAATAAACTTCGATAAAATTGTCAGTCATACCGCCTCATATGATCTGGTAAAAACAATGAGAGCGTCGATTTTAGTTCTTGGTCCTCTAATTGCCCGTACGGGAAAGGCGCGTGTGTCTTTGCCCGGAGGCTGCGCTATCGGCGCGCGACCGGTTAACCTTCATCTCAAAGCGCTGGAAGATATGGGCGCGCAAGTAGAATTAAACAGCGGTTATATTGAAGCAAAGGCTAAGAAATTAAAGGGAGCGGAAATATACTTTGATTTGTCTACCGTAACCGGTACGGAAAACATAATGATGGCAGCCACTCTGGCTCAGGGTACTACAGTAATGAATAATGCGGCGCGTGAACCGGAAGTTGTCAACCTCGCGGATGTTTTAAACAGTATGGGGGCCAGAATCAGCGGAGCCGGTACAGACGTAATAACAATTAAAGGAGTTACTTCTTTAAAATCAACGGAAGCTTCAATCATTCCTGACCGGATTGAAGCGGGAACTTTTATGATTGCCGCGGGAATGACGCGTGGTGAGATAAACATTATCGGCTGCAATCCTCATCATCTGGAGGCGTTAATCAATAAATTGCGGGATACCGGTATGAAAATTTCGCCCATTAAAAACGGGCTGAAGGTATCCGCCAGAGAAAAAATAAACAGTGTTGATGTAAAAACTCTTCCTTATCCCGGATTTCCCACCGATTTACAGGCGCAGATGATGGCTTATATGAGCATCGGCAGCGGTTTGAGCGTCATTACCGAAACGGTTTTTGAGAACAGGTTTATGCATGTCAGCGAACTTTTGCGCATGGGAGCCGATATTGTTATTCAGGGCAACAACGCTGTTGTCCGGGGAGTGCCCGCGTTGCATGGAGCGCAGACAATGGCCACGGATTTGCGGGCTTCTGCCTCGCTGGTTCTGGCGGCGCTGGTAGCCGAAGGCAAAACGGAGATTTCCCGCGTTTACCATATTGACCGTGGTTATCAGACAATAGAAAAGAAATTTTCTGCGTTGGGAGCGGAGATAAAAAGGATAAAATAAATGAAGATAATCAAATCCAACGCTGCCGAGTTTGAAAATTTCTTTAGTGAATTGCGCCGGAGAGGCGGTGTTCATTCACCGGAACTCTTATCATCAGTGGCAAAGATTGTTAGCGATGTCGCAGCCCAGGGAGATAAAGCTTTATTTAAATACACGGCGAAGTTTGACGGATATAAATTAAGCGGTGCTACAGTGGAAGTGACACCTGCGGAAAAAAAGAAAGCGCTGGCAAAGGTAAAAACGGAAGATCTAAAAGTTATCAAATTAGCGGCAAAGCGTATTGAAGATTATCATCGCCATCAGATAGCACAAGGCTATATGGTTAATAAGGAAAGCGGCATAGAATTGGAGCAGCGTATTCTACCACTTGGACGGGTTGGCATTTATGCTCCCGGCGGTAAAGCTTCTTATCCTTCGACCATTCTTATGGCGGCGGTTCCGGCGCGCATTGCCGGAGTGGAAGAAACTATTCTGGTCACTCCGGCCAGGAATGGCAAAATGAATCATCTGATTGCCGCGGCGGCCGAGGTGAGCGGAGTAAAACGAATATTCAAAATCGGCGGTGCGCAGGCGATTGCGGCGCTGGCTTACGGTACAGAAACCATTCCTCAGGTGGACAAAATTGTAGGTCCGGGCAATGCCTATGTCGCTGCGGCGAAAAAATTGGTTTTCGGTCAGGTAGATATAGATATGATCGCCGGTCCCAGCGAAGTTATGGTCATTGCCGATAAAACTGCAAATGCTTCTTTTGCCGCTGCGGATATGCTTGCGCAACTCGAGCATGATGAAATGGCAGCAGCCATGCTTTTAACGGATTCCGAAGATCTGGCCCGGGAAGTATTGCTGGAAATTTACCGGCAAATGAAAACCTTATTGCGAAAAGTAACAGCGGAAAAATCTTTGACCAAATACGGTGCAATTATAATTACAAAGAGTGTGGAAGAGGCTGTGGATATCGCCAATTCTTTTGCGCCGGAACATTTGGAGTTGATGGTTAAAAATCCGAAAAAATTTCTGGACGGGGTAAGAAATGCAGGATCTGTTTTTTTGGGATCTTTCACTCCGGAGGCATTGGGCGATTACCTGGCCGGCACAAACCACATTTTACCCACGGGGGGAACAGCACGTTTTTCGTCTCCATTGGGAATCTATGATTTTTATAAACGCATGAGCGTTCTTTCATTTTCTAAAGAAGCTTTTAATAAACTGGGCGCAGCTACCGCGCATTTCGCCCGAATGGAAGGACTCGATGCCCATGCCAGGTCTGTTCTTGTCCGCGATAAATAAATAATAAGAGGCTCAAATTTATTGATATCTGAAACAATTTATTCCGATTCCCTGGTCACAATTACCCGAGACAGCATTCTGTTTAAGCGCTACAGTATTTTTGAACAGGACAGATTGGTATTTTTTTCTGATATTGGGAAAATAATTGTTAAAAAATCCTCCCTTTGGCATGGTAAGTTTCGCTTTCACGCTACGGGAGATTTTCATACCTGGTTTGCCAGAGATTTTAAAAGATATAAACGCGACAAGATTTTTGTTGCCTTCATTCGCCATAAATGGTGACATATTAGATTTACAGTTGAAGATTCAACTGCTGTCATAAAAATATTTCAGGCAATGGGATTGATTAGAAATCTGGTCTGATTGGTGATTATTTTGTTTAACAGTTTTAAAGGAATTTCCGTAAGTGCAAAAATCAAAGAATGATAAATATCCTTCTGTAAAAACCGTCAATGATAAAGAACGTATCAGTATGGTCAAAGAAATTTTTTCGACCATTACCGGCAGATACGATTTTTTAAATCATTTTTTGAGTATGCGCCGCGACATAGCCTGGCGGCACTTCGCTATTAAAAAAATGGTTTTCTTCCGCACCAAAAGATTTCTTGATGTTGCCTGCGGTACGGGAGATTTGTCAGTTAACGCCTGTTTCAAACACCATGATATTTTAGTTACCGGAATTGATTTTGTCTATCCGATGGTGAAGGCGGCGAACGAAAAGGCAAAGAAAAAAAATCTTAACAACAGGATAAATTTTATTCAGGGAAATGCCCTTCAACTTCCTTTTGATGAAAATTCCTTTGACGTTACCGCGATGGCCTTTGGGATCAGAAACATTCCTCAAAAAGCACAAGCCTTAAAAGAAATGCAGCGTGTTACAGTGCCGGGCGGTCAGATCATGATTCTGGAAATGACGTTTATTCAAAACCGTTTTTTCAAACTGGCCTATTATATTTATTTAAACTTTTTGCTCCCCCTGATGGCCAAAATATTTTCCAAAAATGCCGCGGCCTATTATTACCTTGCCGATTCCATCATGAACTTTCCCTCGCCTGAAGAATTTGCCGCTTTCATGAGAGAAACCGGCATATCCGAAGTTGAAATATTCCCCCGAACTTTTGGAATTGCCTGTCTTTATGTCGGGAAGAAATAGAAAACTGACTTGGTTGTAAATGAATTAACCGTCGCCTTCTTTTTGCCTAAAATTGCTTTAAATTATTCTTCGCCAAGAGATTCGAGATCAGCTAGATCTTTTTTACGGCCGGTTGCCCGCTTGTTGGTTATGTATTGTTCTTTGCCAAGGAAATGCACAGGAACATCTCCGTATAAACCTTCCTGCTTTCCTTTGTCCGCATCTTCCCATGTGACTCCGGTTAGTGAAGTAATTATATCAATACGAACAGGAGGAACACCAAGTTGGACTACCGAGTTAGGTTTCCGAAAATCTTCAATTGTCAGGTTCAGAGAGCTGAAACCAAAATCAGCCAGGGCAGATAAGATTTTTTTGGCGTTTCCAGGTGAAGGGTTAACAAAGATATCAATGCCAGCGGTAAAACGCGGCGCTCCGTAAAATGCGAGGGCATAAGCGCCGACAATCATGTATTCAACTTTATGCCCGTTGAATAACTCGAGCAATTCTTTGAAGTCTTTCTGTGCTTCCATAATACTGCTTTCTTAGATAATCCACGGTGGCAACACGTTCTTCCGCAGGACGACTCAACCAGTACGAGAGATCATCCTTAACAGATTGTTTATTATTAAGAATTTTTTTATGGACAACTTTTTTAATCATGTTTAATTATAACATATCTTGCTTCATTTGTCTGCATAACATTTACCGTAATTACGTAAAAGACAATTGAGGATGCGTACAGCGCATTGTTATCTTTTGGCAACTGCGACCTTGACAACGACTTTGTGGATCTGGCCTGACGAGATCAGCGGCATGTGCGCATCTTCCGGGAAGAAGATCACAAACGCTCCACTTTGAGTGGATATCCAGGCATCCGGTTCGTCCATAAAAATCTGCTCATCATTTTTTTGATCATATTTCCCGGCTGGCTTTTTACACAACGACTTAGGCTTCCATCCCATATCATCCGTTCCTGTCATGACCAATTGTATATCAATGTATTTTTCATGCGTTTCGAGTAGAGCATCCTCTTTCCTGCGGCCATTTTCCTTAGACACCATCGCATATACACGATCAGCGTCTATCTCGTATTTTCCAACCGGCAGTTCCTTCAGATCCGGGCGCAGGAGAAACTCAAATGCCTTGGCAAAACCATCGTGCAAGGTCAGATATCGGTGTGCATTTTCCAGTGTATCTAAAATCATATTGTGCGAACGAAAAGCTCACCGGCCCGAGGAACAAGCATCCGTTGGATTTATTGGTGTACGCCCGGCACGGGCGTGAACTTATGGGGTGCAAGTTCCCTATACGTGAATCCTGTTAATGTTAAAAGTAGATGAACATTAACAAAAGTATTAGCCGAAGGCAAGGGCGGAATCGTGAGAGACCGTCCGATGGAAGCCGGAGTGCAAAACGATGAGCCAAGCCTGTCCCGGACTTGATCCGGGAAACAGAAACAGCATACAAGGTTGAGTCTCCGGGCAAGTCAGCACGTGTGCCCTTCAGGGTGCAACATGACAAAGTCCCGGATTCAGGAGACAGGGTAAATGCTGCGGTTGCATCGGGAAAGTTCACGTTCTTATCCGTGGAGACCTGACCGACGTAGGGTCGTATCGTACGACAGCGCATGTCATGGCAACATGCCGTGTGATCGGGCAGGAGTCAGCAGAGGCCATAGTAGGCATGGAAGCCGCCATTCTTGACGGTGTGGTGGTTGGAAACGAGTCTGGTGAATAACAAAAGCTGGGAGGTCTCATCCTGTCGAAGGGCCAAACTCAAAGTATGGGGAATCGTCTATACATGCTCCGTTGCGCGATGAACCCGACGGGGGGAGCGAATTAACGGGCGCGGCGTAAGGAATACGATCCTCAAGTATCAACTTGCAGTAGCCGTCATTTATTTAAAGAGCTGTGAGGGATATTTAAGCCGACTACGGTCCGCTTGTCTTTGTGAACCGCCCGGTGCGGACCCGCACGCCGGGTGGTGTGGGGGCTGGGGGAGAAAAACCCCCGGCTACCCGATTACCCAATTTATTTGCTTTTTAAGTAGCCCTTGAGATCACGATAATAATTTTCATGAGAGCCGATCATGATAAGTTCCAAATCTTTGTCGGCTTTCCGATACGCCAACAAATATAAATTTGTTTTGAGTTTAAATTTATGGACAAATACGCCCTTTAAATCTCCTTTTTTCTCGTCGCCAATATTCGGATTCTCGGCAATATTCCTTATCTCACGATCTAAAGCTTCTTTTTCGGCTTTAGTCATCTTCTTAATTTTTTTCTCAAATAATCTTGATTGATAGATTTTCATTATAACCTATCCAAACTTGTATTCTGTTTTCTCACCCTGATCCAATTCATCTAGTCCAAACAAGATTTCTTTAATAAGAGAATACGGCAAGTCTGGATTTTCTTCAGCACACTTTCCCAAACGTGCCCAGTGTTCGATTTGACCTGCAAGCGACCTGTGATCGATGCGACTAAATCTCTTCGCCTCATTAACTAGCTCTTCTGAAATTCTAACCGCTGTAGGCATATGTTTTCCTCCAAAATGTATTATGATGCATAATATATCATAATACAATATAATGCAATATATTGTTTCATGGGGAACGAAACAATCAGCCGGGGCGTAGCGATTGGTTATATTGTTTTTGTTGTGCTTTTATTTCTTCGGGAAATATTTGACCTTGCTTATATCTTTAAAGTCCACATCTTGAGTCCATATAGTAGCCCTGAATTCTTGGGCCGTTGCAAGAATAATACTGTCTGCCATTGGAAGTTGATGTTCCAGACTCAGTCTTGCTGCGGCTAATGCCAGTGATGTATTTAAATCGATTACTTCCCCTTTTTGCATGGCAACGACAGCCTGTAATGCCTCATTCTCACTGGATTCCCTCAGAATGACTTTAAATACTTCGTATATGGTTATTGCAGGAACTATAAGCTTGGTTGGATTACTCAATGGTGCCATAAAATGCTTTGCATTTATTTCATCAGCAAAATAAGCAAGCCTGAAGAATCTACAATATTCATAATCTATCTTCCTCGCGCTTGAATTCTGTATTAATGCCTTTGAGAAATCCACGGAGCTCTTTGATATCACGTTCAGGAATAAGTTCAATCCTTCCGGCATATTCTACGACTTGCATTTTTTGACCCGGCTTAAGATTTAATGATTCTCTGACGTTTTTGGGTATAACCACCTGATATTTAGGTGATACAGTGACTGATTGCATAACAATGCCTCCATCGATATATTTTTGGTATTACAATACAATAATCGATGCCATGCTGTCAATTATTCTATGCCCAACAAAAAATCACCCGGAGCGTAGCGATCGGCTGTATTGCTTTTGTTATCTATTTTTTAGGTAATTTTTATGCATGCTATCCGCAGTTTGCGCCAGTTTCTTATCTAATGTCCAGATAGGTACACCTGTCAACACAGCGGATGTAATAAGATGGGCATCCACATAGCCCATCCCTTTTCCCATTAAACGGTTATCCTCTATAAATGACAATACTTCGTCATGTTCGGCTTCAATGCTCATCGGCAACAATTGCAAGAACGAAAGGATGACTGATCTGTCCTTAAGATTCCCGCAGGCAAGTTCTCCTACAATCAATGGGTGGCATAGAACTCTTCCATCATTGAGCAGGTTTGCAAGTTCATCATTCCCATCCCTAAAATGGGAAACCCAAACCGATGTATCCACAAGAACCATTTCTTATAATGCTCCCTTTCTTCTTGGTATTGCTTCCAAATGTTTTTGAGTCCCACCGAGTCGTGCAAGCCTCTTACCACTTTCCCTGGCAATAAGCGCCTCAAGCCCAAGCTTAACGAGGGTGGTTTTTTCCTTGATTCCAGTCATTTTGGATGCTTTGTTCATCAGATTATCTTCGATATTCAAAGTTGTTCTCATAGCTTCACCTCATACAAATAGTATGCCTGAGTATGCATCATCTATGCATATCTGTCAAGTCATTCTTAGATCGTCTCGGCTTCACGGGAAGCGGCGCTTTTTGCCGCGATCCCGTGCAAGCCGATGTTAGATCTGCCAATTCTATGAATTTTCAAACAATTGCATGTAAAAATATTCATTAACTTCAATAAGAATTTTGGGTAACAACGAGACCTTTTGTCTCAATTCCTCTGGAGAAGATCGCATTTTGACCGGCGGGCCGAAAGCAGTATCTTCTTTTTTTATATTCACAATAGCCAGTCGAGCATTTGGTTTTAAAATTCGTTTTATTTCTGTTACAAATCCTTCAATTTGAGATTTTGAGAAAATGTGAAACACAGTTGAGAGGTAGACCAAATCAATTGAAGCGGCTTTCAGTCTTGTTGGTTTTGTAATATCGCCAACGCAGGCTTCTATATTGGTCATTTCAACTTTTTCTTTTTAAATTTGCAATCGATTGATTATCCGGGTCAAGAGCATATATCTTTCTTGTATTTCCCACTATCTCAGAAAATTTTTTTGCCATATAACCGTTGCCGCAGCCAGCATCGAGAATTGTTTGGCCGGGGCGTCTGTCCAAATTCGCCAGTATTTTTTCATTATTTAATAATCCTTCTGAAAACTTTCCCACTTATTCAGAATCTCCTTATGGATCTAACGGCGGAGCTGGACGAGCGCAAGCTCAGCTCCGCTGATGGGGCGGAAACGGATATTTTATTCTTCCTTTATCGTTTCCGCTCCATCGGCGAGTGCGGATGCGCAACTCGCCGTACGGGCGCGCGCAGCGCGGCCGTACCCGGAGATCACCGGCGCGCTTTAGCGCGTCCGCTGGAACGTATTGTTCGACCTTCCCTGTTTATGTGTATCATTTCATTAATTAAACGCAACTCCAAACGGCAACCAAGCGCATGGGCATATTTTTGTAATGTCGCCAGAGATGGAGAGTGTTTTCCACTACCGGACTCCAAACGAGCAATCGCTGATTGAGTTGTTCCGATACGCTCGGCAACTTCCGCTTGAGTGATACCAGCGGAAGAACGTGCCTTAAGAAATTCGTCCAGAAAAGCAAATTCTTTTTCAAGCTGATCGTATTCAGATTTTACATCCGCGCGTTTAAGGGCGCGTGCCTTAAGTTCTTTATGAGTGAGCATTTTTGATCTCCTTCAAACGTCGTCTTGCTATGGTAAGTTCTTTGGACGGCGTTTTGTCTGTTTTTTTAATGAACTGGTGCAACATCACAATGCTTTTATCCATCATCGTGCAATAGAAGACCCGCGCAACGCCCTCTGCTGATTTTAATCGTAATTCGAATAATCCTTCTCCAATTGCGCGCGTGTGGGGCATTCCTAAATCAGGACCATACAACTCCATACGATCAGTGTATCTTAGAAACCGAGCGAGAAAGCCAGCAGGTAAATCAAGTATTTCGTTCTGCAACGATTCGCTGTAGTATGTGATTGTCCAATTCATGTAAGTTTTATAGCATATATGCTATAATTAGTCCATAAAATTTATTATTAATTTTGGTTGACGCCAAGCATGAGGCGCGGCGGCTTTTTGCCGTCGCCCTCAATGCCGTTGTTCGGCATCCTTCTGTAGAATTTTAAACATTCTGATACACTCAAGCTTTGATCCATTCGGCAAATTGTGAAAGGTCAATTCTTGTTCTGAATATCCATGACCCATATAAAAGCCTTTTGCATTGAGTGTGGAATGAACAGTGATTTCAAAGATACCGTTGTTTCGAGCAATCTTCTCAAGCTCGTTAAGAAGTTTCGATCCAACTCCCTTCCCGACGGCATCAGGATGAATATAAATTGCGCTGACTTCTGTGTTTTCAATATCTAAAATACCTATCCCCAACAAATCCTTTTGCGAATCTTCTGCAACTAAAAAGAGTTTTTCTTTCAAAGCTTGATCGTAAACTGAGGGAGCAAGAACACTGGTCCAGGCGTTTAACTGCTGCTGAGTATAGTAGTTGCCGCATAGTTTCCTGATTGATGCAATGTGTAATCTCGAAATATTTTCCTTATCAGATTTGGATGCTTTTCTTATTTTCATATGTTATCACCGCCGAACGAAAAAATCACCGAAGCGAAGCGATCGGGTGTATTGATTTTGTTATGTCTCCTATCGCAGGCATGACAACAAGAAAGATCCGATTGATGCTATACTCCCAACTGCTGGTAAGCCTTTGAGTAGGGCACCCACAACGGAAATCTTTGGTGTACCTGATTTGAACTGCTCTTCAATGGCGTCAACTACCTCATGAGCGGCCTTTCTAGCTACTTCATCGCAAATAATCCGGTTTACTTCCTGCCTAAGAGCATCTATGTTTTCGGCTACGTCAGGGTTAAGTTGAACGATGTTTATGGATTGATCAACCGAGTTTTGATTGATTCGCACATTCTGTCCGTTGAGATTGTACGTAATGTTCTGAATTGCGCTTCTTGCCTCTGGTAGCCCTAGTTTTCTTACCTCCATTTGGTATCCTGCAGGTATGCTATGAAATTGCTCATGAAATCCTGGGTCGATGACTTCATAGGTCTCTTCACCACCGTTGGACATCTTCCTCTGAATTATGTCCCTTGGTTCGATCAAGTATTTAGTGCTTTGGACAAATATTTTATTCTTCTGAACGCTTGCTTTGATGTCCTCAAATCTGCTTCCATCTTGCTTGATAATCGTTATTTTGTCAGTCATTAAACTGTCAAAGGGCATAACTAACCTCCTATTATTCTAAAACATAACAATTAATATACCAACTTGGTTTTTTCCGATTTTCGAATATTATTCTATAATATTTATTCCAGAATGCAAAGAAATATATCCTTTAAAATCATACTCAATTAAAGTATCACTACTTGGCATTTTGTGGTAATATGCCACTTGCGCCAAGTTGGTATATCATGGAAAATTTGTCCGACAACAGAAAAAATGACGTTCTTCCGGAGTTTCAGGCCTTTCTTTTGGATAAGAAATTGGCGCAGGAAAAGAACGTCTTTTTTTACGCTTTGTGGGCCAGTAAATTTCTAAACTATTCCAATAAAAAGCAAATACCGCCCGATCAATATCAGGAAAACGCCGTCATCGAATTTTTCGAAACTCTGAAGTCAGACTCCAATGTCTCTGATTGGCAAATCCGCAAGGCAGGTATTCCCAAATTTGCAACAGTGCATACCCTTCGTCATAGTTTCGCGACCCATTTGCTGATGAATGGCGTTAATATCCGCGAAGTTCAGGAATTGCTGGGGCACAAGAATGTTGAAACGACGATGATTTATACCCATGTGATGAGAGATATGTCCCGCGCTCCGAAAAGCCCGCTGGATGCTCTGCTGAATAATGTAACAGAAAATTCCCCAAAACATCAGAACAAACAATGACGAAAACTTCAAAACATATCGAAATAGATTTCAATCCTGAGTTTCAGCACGCGCTGGATATGATGGAAGAGACGAATAAAAATATCTTCATCACGGGTCGTGCCGGCACCGGCAAATCAACTCTGCTGAATTATTTCCGCGACAACACGCAGAAAAACGCTGTGATTCTGGCGCCGACAGGTGTTGCAGCCGTTAATGTCGGCGGGCAGACAATTCATTCTTTTTTCCATTTTAAACCGAATGTAACACCCGCCGCCATCAAGAGAAAAAAGGCGACCGGTAAAGAAAAAACATCTATCTATAAAAAGTTGACGACCGTAGTCATTGATGAAGTCTCCATGGTGCGGGCTGATCTTTTAGATTGCGTTGATAAATTTTTGCGGCTGAACGGTCCTGATTCCAAATCCCCCTTCGGCGGTGTGCAGATGATTTTTATCGGAGATTTCTATCAGTTGCCGCCTGTTGTTTCCAGCACGGAGCGGGAAATATTCCGGTCACATTACGCCAGTCCGTTTTTCTTCAGCGCCAAAGTGTTTCCTGATCTGGATCTGGAATTTATCGAACTGGAAAAGGTGTATCGACAGAAGGATGAGGAATTTGTCCGCCTGCTCAACACTATCCGCAATAACTCCATCACAGATGAGGATATTGCTATGTTCAATCAGCGCTGTAATCCGTCTTTTGAAGTGTCTTGCGATGAATTTTATATTTCGCTTACCAGTACTAACAATATGTCCGATCTTATCAATGAAAACCGGCTGGCTCAATTGCCCGGCAAAATATGGAGAGCGCAAGGTCTGGTTGACGGAGAATTCGGTAAAGAATCCATGCCCACAGCCGAAGAGTTGAAATTGAAAAAAGGCGCGCAGATTATGCTGCTCAATAACGATTCTTACGGGCAGTGGATTAACGGGACAATCGGCAAAGTGAAAAAATTTGCAAAAGACGATGAAGGGGAGGATGTAATCGTGGCCGAACTGGATAATGGCGAAACGGTGGAAATCTCTCCCTATACCTGGAAAATCTACAAATTCTTTCTCAAAAACGAAGAATTGCGCTCGGAAGAGGTCGGGTCTTTCCGCCAGTATCCGGTGCGGCTGGCCTTTGCCGTGACCATTCACAAAAGCCAGGGGAAAACTTTTGAAAAGGTTGTCATTGATGTGGGACGCGGCACCTTCGCCCACGGGCAGATGTATGTGGCTCTTTCCCGCTGCACAACGCTGGAGGGTATCGTCCTTAAACAACCCTTAAAGAAAAATCATATTATGATGGACTGGCAGGTGGTCAAATTCTTAACTGGTATGCAGTACGCCAAAGCGGCGCTTACTTGCACGCGCGAAGACAAGCTGGAGATGCTGACTGCCGCAATTAAAGAAAAGCAAACTGTCGAGATTGTTTATCTCAAAGCAAAAGATGAAAAATCGAAACGGAAAATTCGGCCACTGCTAATGGAGGAAATGGAGTTTAATGGACATCCGTTTTTAGGGCTGAACGCCTATTGTCTTGAGCGCAATCAAAAACGTGTCTTCAACGTGGATCGTATTCTGGAAATTTGCATAGCGCCGGAAGATACTATTTCGCTTTTAAATATTAAACAGTAGTGCGGGTCTTCAGACCAGTTGAACACGCGAACCTGAAGGTTCGGAATACATTGTCTCGTTATCATTTAAAATCGAGATGGTATGCGCAAGCAAAAACACCTTGACAAAACGCTTCCGTTAAATAACATTACCCACTCGTGAGCGGGCGTAATTCAGCGGTAGAATGTCAGCTTCCCAAGCTGGACGTCGCCGGTTCGAGCCCGGTCGCCCGCTCCAATTTTTAGTAAAAAAGACGGTTATTTACAAGGATTTTTTTTACTTGCTTTGTTTGCCGTGATGTGTTAGGCAAATTTGCAAACCATCGATATGAATTGATGAGTGGGCCCCTGCCCACTTTTTTATTTTTTAAACGGTTATGGATTACGATGTAAAGGAAAAAATCCGGCAGTTAGCTGAGCCGGTTGTTGTTTCAGAAGGAATGGAATTGATTCACGTGGAATGCATTAAAATGCATTCGCGCTGGATTATCCGGCTTTTTCTGGACAAGGAAAACGGCATCACGCTTGATGATTGTGCCAATATCAGCAATCAGTTAGGCGATATTTTCGATATACGCGAAGTTATTAACGGTTCCTATACGCTGGAAGTTTCTTCTCCCGGTATTGACAGGCCGATATCGCGCGATCAGGATTTTGTGAAATATAAAGGGTCAAAAGTAAATATTAAGACAAACGTAAAAATTGAGGGGATAAAAAATTTTCACGGCATTCTTTTTGATTATGTCGAAGAGAATGGCCGAAAAATGGTTTTGATTGATATTTCCGGTAAAATTTACCGGATTCCTCTGCAGGATATCAATAAAACCAATCTGGCGATGCCTGATGATTTAAGCATTAAATAATTAATCAATGCCGGCAGGCTGAAATTTTGTAATATATAAGTTAAATAAAGGGGGAATTTTTAAATGTTACCAGAACTTAAACGTCTGATAGAACAGATGGGTAAGGACAAGGGCATAAATAAAGATATTATTACCGGTGCGCTTGAAGCGGCAATGCTTACAGCCGCAACTAAAAAGCTTGGACAAAATGTTGATATAGAAGCTCATTACAACGATGAAACCGGGGAAATTGAAGTCTTTCAGTTCAAAACCGTTGTCGATAAAGTCGTTGACCCAGAAACACAGATTTCCAAAGATGAGGCAAGAGAAAAACTCGATGAAGGCGCTGAACCCGGCGACAGTCTGGGAATGAAAATTGAAACAAGTTCCTTTGGACGTATTGCCGTACAGATGGCAAAACAAATAATTATTCAAAGAGTTAAAGATGCGGAAAGCGACAATATTTATGAAGAATATAAAGATAGAAAAGGCGAATTGGTCAATGGTTTTGTCCAAAGATTTGAAGGAGGCAATATTATTGTCAATTTAGGACGCGCAGAAGGTGTAGTGCCTATAACCGAACAAATCCATCGGGAAACTTATAAAAGAGGAGAAAGAATCCGGTCGTATATAATTGAAGTAAAGAAAAATTCCAAGGGACCGCAAATAATCATGTCCCGCACGCATCCGGCATTTTTAAAGGCACTTTTCGAAGTGGAAGTTCCGGAAATTTCGGAAGGGCTTATTGATATTGTCAATGTTGCTAGAGAACCGGGCAAAAGAGGTAAGATTTCCGTAAGATCCAAAGATAAGGATATCGATCCTGTGGGCGCATGCGTTGGTATGAGAGGTTCACGAGTGCAGAGTGTCGTGCAGGAATTGCGCGGTGAAAAGATAGATATTATTCCTTACAGCGATGATGCGGCAAAATATGTAAGCAGCGCACTGTCTCCGGCCAAGGTCAGCAGGGTGTTTATAGATGATGACAACAGAACCATGACAGTTGTTGTTCCCGATGATCAACTTTCTCTGGCTATTGGTAAGAATGGACAAAATGTCCGGCTGGCAGTTAAACTGACAGGATGGAACATTGACATGAAGAGTGAAACGATGACTCTTGCTACACAGGAAGATCAGGAAGGTAACAATGAGCTGACAAAAATTGCGGGAATTGGACCGGCTATTGCGGAGAAGCTTGTCAGTAAGGGCATCAAAAGCATTGCCATGCTGGCAGTAGCAGAGCCGGAGGTGCTATCTTCAATTCCGGGTATAAGTGAGAAAGCAGCCCAGCAATGGATTGAAACAGCGGGGGAAATATTAATTGAAGAAGCGGTAAATAATAAAAAAGATGTATTATAATATTAAAATCAAGAAATTTAATATGGAGAGTTTCGTGCATGCCGAAAAAGCGAGTTCATGAAGTAGCCAAAGAGCTGGGCTTGGAAAATAAAGTGCTGATTGCTCATCTGGAAAAAATCGGCATTGCGGTTAAAACCGCTTCCTCTTCTTTGGATGAGAGCGAAGTGGAAAGAATAAAAAAAGCGTTATCGGCTACCGAACATCGTGAAACCGTGGAAGAAAGAATAAAATCCACGGTAATCAGACGTCGCACCGTTCGCACATTTATTGAGCCGCCGGTTGAAGAAGTTCCGGAGAAGAAGGAAGAAAAACCGGAAAAAGCTCCTTCAAAATCGGTGGCAAAGGTTGAAAAAAGTGTAAAAGAACAGCCTCCAGAAGTTCTTGTTCCGAAGAAGGAAGCGGTAATATCCGAACAACCTAAAGAAAAAATACAAAAAGATGAAGTAGTTGAAAAACCTGTCGTTGCGCCGGCTGAAGATAAGGTTACGCCTGCACAGAAGGTTCAAAAAGTCGAAACAAAAGAAAAACCGGTTGTTCAGTCTGCAACGGATGAAACTGCGGCTGCAAAAATCAAACAATCGTCCCCGGTTTCTGTGAAAGCGCCTGTTATCAGACACAAGATTGTCAAGCCGGAAGCAGATAAGGTTGCACCTCAGAAGGCGCCTCTAAAACCATCTAAAAAAACAACTATTCCTGTGGCGGAAAAACCGAAGAAAAAAGGCAAGGCTGCTGTAGAAATATTTGTTGAAGAAGAAAAAATAGTCCCTTTACGCAAGATTTTAGAGAAAAAAATAGAGAAGAGATTACAAAAGCATAATGAAGAAGATGAAGTAAGTTATGTCAAATGGCGGGAAATGAAAAAAGTTGTTCCTGCCAAAATGAAAAAAACAGAAATCACCATTCCCAAGGCAATTAAAAGACGTATTAAAGTCGGAGAAACGATTGCAGTCGGCGAATTAGCCAAAAGAATGGGGGTGAAGGTAAGCGAAGTAATCAACAAATTAATGGCTATGGGCGTTATGGCGACCATCAATCAGGCCATAGATTACGATACGGCTACCCTTGTTGCTTCTGAATTCAGTTTTCAGGTCGAATCGGCGGAAGTGGAACTTAACGAATCAATGTTAAAAACTTCGTCCGTCCCGGTAAATCTTAAACCTCGTGCACCGGTTGTAACGATTATGGGGCACGTCGATCATGGGAAAACTTCACTTTTAGATGCAATAAGGCAATCAAATGTAATTGATGGCGAAGCCGGTGGAATTACGCAGGCTATCGGTGCTTATCACGTTCACATCAATGACCGCGACATAGTTTTTCTGGACACGCCTGGTCATGAAGCATTTACGGCAATGCGGGCGCGTGGCGCGCAGGTAACCGATATCGTCGTTTTGGTTGTAGCTGCGGATGATGGTGTGATGGGACAAACAGTCGAGGCTATCAATCATTCCAAGGTCGCCGGAGTGCCGATTATTGTGGCGATAAACAAAATTGATAAACCTGGCGCCGATCCCGATAAGATTAAACAGGCCCTCACTGAATATGGGCTTTTATCAGAACAATGGGGCGGCGATACAATTTTCTGTGAGGTTTCCGCTAAAAAGAAAATTAATATTGAAGAATTGCTGGAGATGATTTTACTGCAAGCCGATGTGATGGAATTAAAAGCCGATCCTGACCTTCCGGTTCGTGGTATTATTATTGAGGCTAAATTGGATCGCGGACGCGGCCCTGTAGCGACAGTTTTAATTCAGGAAGGTACTCTGAGAGAAGGCGATTCTTTTGTTTCTAAGACTGAATTCGGACGCGTGCGTGCCATGATTAATGATCAGAGCCGGCGCATCAAAGAAGCCGGGCCGTCCATGCCGGTTGAGGTAATCGGGTTTTCCAGTGTTCCTCAAACCGGAGCAGAATTTTTCTGCGTTGAGGATGAAAAGAAAGCACGCAGTATTGCCGATTACTGGTTAAGAAAAGCAAGAGAAAAAGAGATATCCAGCTTTTCTAAAGTTACCTTGGATCAACTGTATCAAAGAATAAAAGAAGGCGTAAAAGACTGCAATGTTATTATCAAAGCTGATGTGCAAGGTTCAATAGGGGCGATCTCCGATGCTTTAAATAAACTTTCGACAGACGATATAAAACTAAAAATTATCCATAGTTCTACCGGTGCAATCAGCGAAACAGATGTAATGCTTGCTTCCGCTTCCGGAGCAATTATTATCGGATTTAATGTAAGACCGGACGCACGGGTGGTCGAGATTGCCCAGCAGGAAGGTGTGGAAATTAAGCTTTATGATGTTATTTACAACGTCATTGCGGACGTACGGGCAGCAATGGAAGGACTGCTGGAACCGGAATATAAGGAAATCGTTCAGGGGCGCGCAGAAGTCCGTGAACTTTTCAAGATTCCTAAAATTGGCACTATAGCCGGATGTTTTGTTACCGACGGAAAGATAACACGTTCAGGCAACTTAAAACTTGTTCGCGACGGTGTTGCAGCTTTCGATGGTAAAGTGATGTCCTTGAAGAGGTTCAAGGATGATGCCAGGGAAGTAACCGCCGGTTTTGAATGCGGTATCGGCATTGAAGGATTTAACGACATTCACCTGGGCGATGTAATTGAATCTTATATAACGGAGAAACTGGAAAAGAAATTAGAGTAGAATGTTTAAATCCGTTTATCTGCAGGCCAACATCTGGTTGTTCTGAGTTTTTCATGGCTGTGTGATTTCGGGAGAAAGTTTTATGGTTATTGGCTATGGAATCATAAATCTGCGAATCCACGAAAGCGGCTCTTTAAAAGAAAAAAGAAGCGTTTTGAATAAAGTTTTAAAACGGACGCAAAACGAGTTTAATATATCAATCGCGGAAATTGGCGATCTTGATAATTATAAAATGGCTGAAATAGGGTTTGCGGTTGTCGGCAATGAATCCAGATATATAAACGGAAAGGTTGATCATATACTTAGATTCATTGATAATTTGCATGCAGCAGAAGTGCTGGGAAGCAGAATAGAAATTATGGTTGTTTCCGATTTTCTGGAAGCAGCGGATGAAAAAATAAGCAAATACGATGAAATTTAAAAGAGCGGACAGAGTGGCCGAATTGATCAGAGCGGAGATGTCGGATATTATTGCAAGAGAGGTCAAAGATCCCCGCTTGCATTCGGTCACCATAACAGCAGTGAAAGTAGCTGATGATCTGCGTAACGCCAGGATTTATTTTGTTGAGATGGGAAAAGACGAATGTGCTCCGGAGATAAAAACCGGTTTGACTCAGGCCGCCGGTTTTATCCGTCGCGAGCTGGGAAAAAGAATTCAGTTGCGTTATGTACCGGAATTTACTTTTGTTCACGACCAGTCTTTTGGATATGGCAATCGCATTGAGAAATTGCTGGCTCAAATAGCCAAACAGGAAGAAAAGAATGATTAAAGAAATTACTGCGGCCATCAACGAAGGACGAAATTTTCTCATTACGGCTCATGTGAGACTGGATGGAGATGCTGTCGGTTCGGAACTGGCTTTTTACCTGATGTTGAAAGAGATGGGAAAAACAGCTGTTGTATATAATCAGGATCGCACGCCGGAACGTTACCGGTTTTTACCGGCAGCGCAGGATATCATGCATAGTCTTAATAATGTTGAACAGTATGATGTTGCGATTGTGCTTGATTGCAGCGATTTGTCTAGAGTTGGAGATGAAGCGGAAAAAATCGGCAAAATTAAGAAACTGATAAATATTGATCACCATGTTTCCAATAATGGTTTTTGTACTTTGAAAATGTTGGATGCAAAGGCAAGTTCGACCGGCGAATTGCTGTTTCGTTTAATGCTGGCAATGAAATTTAAAATGTCAAAAGATATTTCAACGAATTTATATGCGGCGATTATCACCGATACAGGTAATTTCCGTTATTCGAGCACGACAAAGGAAACGTTCCGGGCAGCAGAAAACCTGGTGGCAAACGGCGCCAATCCGCAGTGGATTTCGGAAAATATTTACGAAAGTGATAATCCTGCACGGTTAAAATTACTGGCCAGGGCTTTGGAAACATTGTCACTGGATTTGAAAAATAAAGTGGGATCTCTGGTTGTCACGCAAAAAGCTCTTCAGGAAACGGGTGCGTCATGGGAGCTCACGGAAGGATTCGTTGATATCCCTCGTACGGTAAAGGGAATCGATGTATCTGTTCTTTATACTCAACGGGGGGATAATAATTATAAATTAAGCTTGCGTTCCAAAGCCGATGTAAATGTGGAAAAAGTGGCGAAAAAGTTCGGTGGCGGCGGTCATATTCACGCAGCAGCCTGTTGGATTAAAGGCGACATTGAATCAATTAAAACGAGAGTCATTGAAGCGATAAAGGAAGTTTAACGTTTATGATGAATGGTGTGATTATAATTGATAAGCCTGCCGGCAAAACTTCGCATGATATTGTCATTGAAGTGAAAAAGATTCTGGGGGTAAAAAAAGCCGGCCATACCGGAACGCTCGATCCTATGGCTACGGGGGTGCTTCCTGTATGTTTGAATGAAGCCACGAAGCTGACCGGATTTTTAACTGACGAAAACAAGGAATATCTGGCTACAATGCTGTTAGGTGTGAAGACGGATACCTTGGATATTGAAGGTAAAGTTATCGACCAATACGAAAATATTGCTGTAACCGAAGATAAAATAAGAAATGTAATGATGCAGATGGTAGGAACAATTAAGCAAGTGCCTCCAGCCTATTCTGCAGTTAAATATTGCGGGAAACCATTATATAAATGGACGAGAAAAGGTGTTTCTTTTAAAGTTGAACCGCGCAAGGTAACTATTAACAGTATTATCATTGAAGACATTTCTCTGCCTTGTGTTACTTTTCGGGTTGTCTGTTCCAAGGGAACATATATAAGGACGCTTTGTTCTGATATTGGAGATTTGCTCGGATGTGGAGCGTGTTTGTATAATCTTCGCCGCTTGCGCAGTGGCGTTTTTTCCGAAGAAATGGCTGTTTCTTTGAATAATTATGAAGGTGATGATAAAAACGATATTTTAAAAAAAATATTGCCGATGTCAGAATTATTACCTTTGCTGACTACAATAGAATTGGGAGATCATTCTGCCGCAAAATTGCTTAACGGTTGGCAACCTTCCGTGGAGATGATGAAAGAACATAATCTTCCTTCTCTGAAAGCCGGAGATATGGTAAAATTTACCAATAATAGTGGATATCTTTTGGCTTTGGCAGAAATGGTGGAGTCAGTGAATAAATTTTCTGAATATGATGGAAAAAGACAGGCGGCCAGGATTGTCCGCGTATTTAACAATATTGGCAAGTAAACATAAATTAAGATAAATAAGGATTTGATTACAAAGGAGGAAAAAGCGTGTTAAATTCGGATAAAAGAAAAGCAGTAATTTCAGATTATAGACTTCATGAAAAGGATACGGGATCCCCTGAAGTCCAGATTGCTCTTTTGAGTGCCAGAATAGAATATTTAACTGAGCATTTTAAAGGGCATAAAAAGGATCATCATTCGCGTCGCGGCCTGCTCAAACTGGTTGGACAGAGAAGAAGGCTGCTCAATTATGTTAAAGAGAATGATATAGAAAGATACAGAAGTATAATTAAACGGCTAGGTTTGAGAAAGTAAAATAAATTATTTAAGGGCGGAAGACACAAGTTAACCTGACCGTAAGCGCAGTATAGAAAGTTTACGGTTGTTAGCTTTTGCGTTTCGCCCTTGAATTTCTTATGACCGGTGCCAAAAATCAGATGGAGGAAAAATTAATGAGTAATGTGTTTAGCACAGATTTTGCCGGGAGAAATATTTGTCTAAAGGCGAATTATGTTGCCGCGCAGGCCGATGGGGCGATACTGGTTTATTACGGCGATACGGTCGTTTTGGTTACGGCAGTTTCGTCAAAAAACATGCGTGAAGGTGTGGATTTTTTGCCTCTAACCGTGGATTACCAGGAAATGACTTTTGCTGCCGGTAAAATCCCCGGGGGGTTTTTTAAACGTGAAGGTCGTCCGAATGAAAAGGAAATTCTTACGTCGCGCATCATTGATCGCGCGATTCGCCCTTTGTTTTCCAAAGGATATTTTTCGGAAACGCAATTAGTTGCTACACTTTTGTCCGTGGATAAGGAAAACGATCCGGACGTCGCGTCAATGATCGGTGCTTCTGCCGCGCTGGAAATTTCGGATATTCCGTTTAAAGGGCCTATTGCCGGTGTGCGTGTTGGTCGCATCAATGGCGAACTGGTTGCCAATGCGTCGCCGGAAAAAATGAAAGAAAGCGAAATGAGTCTATTTCTGGTGGGACGAAAAGTCACACCGGGAAAGACCGGGCGTTCTTATGATGTAGAACTGGTGATGATGGAAGGAGAGGCCAAAGAAGTACCGGAAGACATTATTGTTGACGCCATTAATTTCGGACTGGAAGCTGTCCGGCCTGTTATTGATTTGCAGGATCAGATAAGGACAGCAATTGGAAAAACTAAAAGGCCGGTGGAGGAAATCGCTCCGGATGAAGAGCTTATCGCTCGTGTGCGCGCTGAAGCCCTGCCGGGTTTAAAAGAAGGTTATTCTCTGCCGCGCAAGCTGGAACGTTACAGCAAACTGGGCGATGTTCGGGAAACAGTTATTAAAAATATAGGCGGAGATGATGAGGTACTTTGCAAAAAAGTCGCAGCAATCATCGAGCACATCGAATCCCGTATTTTGCGTGATATGATTCTTCAGGAAAAGAAGAGAATTGATGGCCGGACTTCAACCGATATTCGTCCTATAAGTTCGGAAGCCGGTGTTTTGCCGCGGGCTCACGGGTCGGCATTGTTCAATCGTGGTGAGACGCAGGCTTTAGCTGCTCTTACACTGGGCACATCAGCCGATGAACAACGCATGGATTACGTAGGTGGTGAGGAAACAAGATCGTTTTTACTGCACTATAATTTCCCTCCTTACAGTGTGGGTGAGGCAAGGTCTTTGCGCAGCCCGGGTAGAAGAGAAATAGGTCACGGTGCTTTGGCCCGTAAAGCTCTGGTGCCGGTATTGCCTCCTTCTGAAACATTCCCTTACACAATCAGAATTGTTTCGGAAATTTTATCATCTAACGGATCTTCGTCGATGGCCACCGTTTGCGGCGGCATTCTATGTCTGATGGACGGCGGAGTTCCGGTAAAAGATATTGTTGCGGGTATTGCTATGGGACTTCTGAAAGAAGGTGACGAAGTTGTGATTTTATCGGACATTTTGGGTGATGAAGATCATGCGGGGGATATGGATTTCAAAGTTTGCGGTACGGAAAAAGGCGTGACCGCAATGCAGATGGACATAAAAATTGACGGTCTTACTGAAGACATTTTGCGCAAAGCGTTGGCTCAGGCAAAAGATGGTCGTATGCACATTATCGGTAAAATCCGTGAGACTTTATCTGCGCCAAGGGCGGATATATCGCAATATGCTCCCCGTATTACGACGGTTAAAGTCAAGGAAGATCAGGTTCGTACAGTTATCGGATCCGGTGGCAAGAATATCCGTCAGATTATCAGTGAAACAGGAGTTACGATTGATGTGGATGATGACGGCACCGTAACAATTGCTTCCGCCGATGCCGAAGCAGCAGCTCGTGCTGTGGCGATGGTAAAATGGCTGACCGAAGAGGCAGAGGTCGGTAAAATTTACCGCGGCACTGTCAAGAAGATAGTTGACTTCGGCGCGTTTGTCGAAATCCTGCCCGGAACGGAAGGTCTGCTGCATATCTCACAAATTGCCAAGGAGAGGATTGCCAAGGTTACCGATGTATTGCAGGAAGGTGATGAGGTAATGGTGAAGGTACTGGAAATCGATAAGGCCGGCAAGATTCGCCTCAGCCGCAAGGAAGCATTGGAAGCTGAAGTTAAATAGGTCCGGTTTTTGAAATTATTCAAAACAATTCGTTCTGTATTCGTTATTTTACGAATACAGAACGGTTCTTTCCCCCCAAAATAATATTCGTTTCTCAATATTAAATTTAAACAGTTGATAAAACCGGTTTGGGAGAAATGGAAAAGATAAAAGTTAATATCCAAAAATTATCGGGCAATGAAGATATTCCTTTACCCCAATATATGACCGATCAGGCCGCCGGGATGGACATATTTGCGGCTGTGCCTGAAGAAGAAATTGTTTTACCCGGTCAACGTAAAAAAATTCCAACAGGAATTGCCGTCGCTTTACCGGAAGGTTATGAAGCACAAATAAGACCGCGCAGCGGACTGGCTTTAAAAAATGGAATAACATTGCTTAATTCTCCGGGTACGATTGATGCAGATTATCGTGGAGAGATTGCATTGATTGTCATTAATCACGGGGAAGATCCGTTTGTTGTTAAAAGGGGAATGCGTTTGGCACAGATGGTTGTGCAAAAAGTTCTTCAGGTGGAATGGGAAGAAATACCGGAACTTAAAAACACAAAAAGGGGTGAAGGCGGATTCGGCCACACCTGATTTTAGATGTTGCCCTAAAATCATTTTCGCTGTCAGCAAGCATTTTGGATAAATTTAAGGCTCGCTTCAGGCGATTACAGAACTCGCCTTCGGCTCAAGCAGTTGTAATCGCTGATCTTCCGCTTCGCCGAAATTTATGAGCCAAAACGCTTGCAATAGCCGCTCAAAAAGATATTTTTAGCTCACATGTTTTAAAAGAAGGTTCTTGGCTTTTGCAATTGGCGCCAAACAGTGGTATGAAATATACGCAATTATTCTGGGGCCGGAAATTTAGATATGAAAAAATTCAAAGTCAAAAAAACATTTAAAGAAATAAATGAAAAAATAAGAGAAGGGCGGGCTGTTGTTGTCACGGCCGAAGAAATGATTGATATTGTGGAAAGGAATGGTGCTGTTGAAGCCGCCCGTAAAATTGATGTTGTTACCACTGGTACTTTTGGAGCTATGTGCTCTTCCGGAGCGTTTCTTAATTTCGGCCATACTTCCCCGAAGATTAGAGCGTCCAGGGTCTGGTTAAATGATGTGCCCGCTTATGGCGGAATAGCTGCCGTGGATTGTTATATCGGTGCGACGGAAGTGGTGGAAAATGATCCGCTCAACAGCGTTTATCCCGGGGAATTCAACTACGGCGGCGGCCATGTAATAGAAGATCTTGTTTCCGGAAACGTTGTTAAACTGCGTGCCGAAGGTTACGGAACGGATTGTTATCCTGCCAGGAAGTACGAGAGAAATATTACGATAAATGATTTGCAAAATGCGATTTTATTTAATCCGCGCAATGCATACCAAAATTATAATTGCGCTGTTAATTTATCTGATAGAACAATATATACATACATGGGTATGCTTCGCCCGCAAATGGCCAATGCGGCCTATTCTACATCTGGACAATTAAGTCCGTTGTTTAACGATCCTTATTATAGGACAATAGGAATCGGTACACGGATATTTTTAGGTGGAGCGCAGGGATTTGTGGCTTGGCCGGGCACACAGCATAATCCTGATGTGCCCCGTGGGGCAAACGGAGTTCCCAAGCAGGGAGCCGGAACAATTGCTGTTGTTGGCAATTTAAAGGAAATGTCCCCGGAATGGCTTGCCGGAGCGAGCGTTTTGGGATATGGAGTTTCATTGTTCGTAGGTATAGGTGTTCCTATTCCTGTTTTGAATGAAGAAATGGCACTATTCACTGCAGTAAAAGATGACGATATTTACACTCAAGTTTATGACTATAGTATGGATTATCCTAAAGGCAATCCCAAGCCTCTCGCGGAAGTAAGTTATAAGGATTTACGCAGCGGGACCATTATTATTAACGGGAAGAAAGTTATTACTGCGCCTCTGTCCAGTTATTACAAAGCCAGACTGATTTCCAATATATTAAAAGAATGGATTGAAAGCGGTAAATTCATACTCGGAGAACCGCAACAGATTTTACCTACCGTATAAATCTACACTCTGATTTGATAAATTACTCATTAAAAACATTTTCGTTCCTGGGTGAATAACTGTTTATATTTTTTTCTTTTAAATAGATATTTTTTCATAAGGATTGTTATCAATATTAATCAATATTGATTAATATTAATTAATATTGATTAATTTACTTGACTTTTTGTTAAATTTATAGTTTTTATTAATTATAATAATGTAAGGCTTTAATTTATGTTAGGTAATATAAAGAAAAATCACGTGAAAAAATTTCGAGAAACAATTCCTTTGAGTATATCTGAATTAGCGAGGAGAGCAGGATTGACACCGCAAACAATCGCTAAAATGGAAAAAGGCCTATCTACGAGAAAGAATTCTGAACTGAAAGTAGCCAAAGCCTTACAGAGACCGTATGAAGAAGTGTTCCCTTGAGAAAGTATAAGGGGGCATTCATCGCATTGAACTGGAAGGGATTGATTTCTAATGAAAATAGGAAGATATCTTGTTGGCTTCTTACTGCTAATGGCGCTTCTAATAACTTTTGGCAACAGAGGATTTGTAGATAACTATCTGATGAGTAAACGGTTGGCTCAGTTGCAGTTGCAAAACAATGAAATAACCATGGAAAACGATGAACTAAAGAAAAAGATACTTTTATTGCGTAGCGATTCTAATTATATAGAAAAAATAGCCCGGAATGAATTAGGTATGGTTAAAAAAGGAGATATCGTTTATCGGTGGACGAAATGAGGATAGAAAATTGTTTAGTTAAAAACTATGTAATGGTGCTTTAATGCTAAACGTAAAAGACATTTTTTCACGTAAGAAGAGCCTTGTCGGTTTAGATATAGGTTCAAGTTCTTTAAAATTGGGTGAAATCATAAGTGGTTCACGAGGTCATATTCTTAATCGTTTCTTACAGATTCCTTTGCCTAAAGGTGTAATTATAGATGGTGTTTTGGCTGATTCCAGTGCACTATCTTTAAAAATCAAAGAACTTTTCAAAAATTCCGGTTGCAAACACAAAGGTATCGTAACCTCTCTTGGGGGAAGTTCAGTTATTATAAAAAAAGTAACATTGGATCAGATGAACGAAGAAGAATTGCGGGATTTGATCCGTGATGAAGCAGGCAAATATTTGCCTTTTGATAATATGGAAGACGTTTATTATGACTTTCAGATTTTAGGCGATAACAACTATAATCCTAATCAAATGGATATTATTATTGTGGCGGCGAAAAAAGATGTAGTCAATAGTTATCTTGAAGCAATTACAGCTGCCGGTCTGAATGTTGCTATTATGGACGTAGCTCCTTTTGTTTTGGAAACTGTGTATGAGACTAATTACGAATTTGATAACGATGAAATTGTTGTAATAATAAATATCGGAGCAAGTACCACAGGCATCAATGTTGTCAAGGGCGGAATGTCGATTTTTACAAGAGACTTTGCTTTAGCCGGAAACGCTGTTACTGAAAGTTTGCAGGAAAAATATAAGTTAACTTTTGATGAAGCAGAAAAAATCAAAATAGAAGGTCTGCCTAATGGTAGTGAAGAGGATAATCTGGATTTAAAAAACAGCATTTTGGATTTTGCCAAACCGATTTGCCTGGAAATTGAGAGATCCATTGATTATTTCCATTCAACTTTTGGCGGTGAGTACGTTAAGCGCATATTGCTCTCCGGTGGTTCTGCTAAAATTCCCAACTTGCTTACGACTTTATCAGAAAAGCTTAATGTAAGAGCTGAATTAATCGACCCGTTTTTAAAAATTGGTTATAGCAAAAGAAATATTGATGCAAAGAATATAGAGAGCATCAAGCCGATTGCTGCAACAGCTATAGGCTTGGGATTAAGGAAAATAGGCGACAAATGATAAAAATAAACCTTTTACCCTATCGCGAAAAGGAAAAGAAGGAAAGTCTATCCCAGCAAGTATTTATTGCTGTAGGGTCATTTATCGTATTGATTCTTTCTCTTGTTTGTATCCAAATTTGGATGAATTCTTCAATTAGTGATTTAGAAAGCAAAGTAAAAACGGCAGAAGATACGTTGTCTAACTTGGATAAGAAAATAGGTGATCTGGAAAAGTTTAAAAGCATTAAGAGGGAACTGGAACAAAAACTAGGAGTAATTGAAACGTTAGAAGAAAATCGCTTAGCGCCGGTAAAGACTTTGGATAATTTGGCAATGCTTGTTCCTAAAGATATCTGGCTGGTTAAGATAACTCAGAAAGAGGACCGCTTTAATATCGAAGGTATCGGCAGGGATAATATAATTGTTGCCGATTTTATGAAAGAAATTGAGAGATTTGAGCCTATAAAATCAGTGGATTTGATTTCCTCAAAAAAGACAGAAATTGCCGGTGTTACTTTACAGCAGTTTAATTTTTCCTGTATCTTGAAAAAAGGATTCTAATATATGGCCATCACATTAAATGATATAAAGAAAATGTCTACTAAAGCCAAGGTGTTGGTTGTATGTTTAATCGTTTTCATTATCGTATATCTGTATTGGTTTTATTTTTTATCTTCAGCAATGGAAAAAAGAAGTGCTCTCAGTGTAAAATACACAGAGGTGCAGTCAAAAATTAAAGAAAAAGAAAAAATTGCAAAGCAGATTGATCAATATATGGCTGATGTTGCGAAGTTATCAGAAAATTATAAAGTAGCCCTGCAAAAACTTCCCAACCAGAAGGAAATACCGGCCCTTTTCCACTCTGTTGCCTTAGCCGGCAAAGATGCCGGTGTTGAGTTTCTGTTATTTGAGCCTAAACCCCCGGTACCCAAAATACTGGAGAAACAACCCGCCGGATTAGAGAAAACAGCGGCATTACTCAAGCCTTCAGATCAACGGCAAAATCTAGATCCATCCGTTGCCGGGGGGAAAAAAGGTGCCGCAGCGACAGCGGAACCTTTTTATGAAGAAATACCAGTGGGAGTTTCGGTAATCGGTACTTATCAAAACATTCTTTATTTCTTTTTCAAAGTAGCTCAGTTGCCGAGAATTATCAATGTATCCGATATTACCATTGGAGATAGGAAAGAAGTAAAAGGAAAAGGATATATTGTTTCAACAAATTGTATAATTAAGACATACATGTTTATTGATAAAAAAGAAAAAGTAAGTGAAAAGACAAAATGAAAAAAATAAAATTTTCAATTACAGGCACTTTTATAATTGTTTGTTTTTCAGCGATCTTTGCTTTTACCGCTGAGGTAAAAAGTACCTTGCCTTCTCCTTCGAATACTTCTGTGAATGTAATGCCTGCTGCAACGACAACACAGGTAAAACAACCTCCAGCCGGCGGTTCTGCTGTTAATGCGACACCTGCTGCGACAACATTGGCACAAGATCAAACGCTTACAGTAACTCCGGCAGATAATTATATCTATAATCCATCAGGTAAACCTGACCCCTTCCGGCCTTTTGTAACAGTGGATGCTGCTAAAATAAAACAACAGATTGCAAAGAAAGCTGAGGTTTCCATGTTTCCTTTGCAGAGAGCCGACACTGAAAGGTACCGGGTAGTAGGAATTGCCGGCGACAAAGATCATCGCGTGGCTATTTGTGAGGATTCGGCGAAAAAATTCTACCCTCTATATGTAGGAACTCGCATCGGCTTATATAACGGCAGAGTAATAGAAATTTTGGCTGACCGTGTCATAGTTGAAGAATATGAGACGAAAAAACCGAGAAGAGTCATTTTAAAACTGCGTAAAAATTAAAATGAGGTAAAATCATGAAAAAATATTTATCCAAAACGTTTCTTGTTCTTATAATTACTATTTGGATTTTTACATATATTCCGGGAATTTCTTTAGCTGCTGAAACAACAGCTAAAAGCAAAGGATCAGAAGAAAATACAGCGGCAGTAGTTGCCAATGTCGGAAATCTGGAAAGTGTTTTTCTGGAAAAATTACCCGGCAAAGAGAGAATTCATCTGGTTGTGTCCAAAAAGCCGGTAATCGATATGAGAAGCAGGAACAGCGGTAGTTATCTGATTAAATTAGAAAATATGACTGTACCTGAAAACCTGTGCCGGCCGCTGGGAGAAGGCGAATTAAACAATATTATAAGCGTAACGCCTTCACAGCAATTAATAAAAGGTACCCGATGGGTTTATTTAACTGTTGATATTAAAAAAGTTGTTCCTTTTGCAATAAAACAAGAAGGTAATAATTTGTTTATTGATTTTAATATTGCCAGTTTACTGTACAAGAAGGACAGTGATTCTCAAAGAATTAAAGGTAAAAATGCTGTAACTGCGGACAGGAAAACAGCAGCAAAAGTCAGTGCTGAAACTGTAACAAGCAGTGATGTTGCGAAAAATGGAGAGGCGGAGATAAAGACTGTCAAGAAAGAAACACTCAAGCCGACGGATAGAATAATAGATCTTGATTTTCAGGATGCAGATATAAAGAGTGTTTTGCGCCTAATGGCTGAGTCCGGTAATGTCAGTATTGTTTCGAGTGAAGATGTAAAAGGTACAATAACCTTATCCATGAAAAATGTTCCGTGGAAGCAAGCATTGGATACAATATTGGATATAAATAGCTTAGCTAAAAAACAAACAGGTAATATTATCACTGTAACAACCCTGGACAGAAAGAAAAAAGATGAAGCCGACAGGGCAAAAGCCCTGGATGATCAGAATAGAGCTGAAGATGAGCGAAGGGCCAGAGAACAAAAAATGATGGCGGAAAAAGGCTTGTTAAAACAGGTGTTAATTGAAGCAAAGATTGTCGAGGCAACAGAGGATTTTGTAAGAAAAATAGGAGTTGAGTGGGGCTTTGGAAATCAGCAGAAAGTAAGTGGAAGCACATACGGATTGGGTGTAACAGGTGGCAGTAGTACATCTTTAACACCGACTCAATATAAACAGACTTATCCTTCCCAGATTGGTATCGTTGATAGCACTACGGGCAAAAGCCTATCGATGGCGGCTGTAAATTTTCCGGCTGCAGTGACGGGGCCGGTTATTGGCCTTGTATTTGGCGGTGCAACTGGTTTTCTTGAAACTCAATTAGCAGCGTTGGAAGAAAACGGTTCCGGGAAAATTATTTCGGCGCCCAAGGTCGTTACTATGGAGGGCATTAAAGCTATTATTAAGCAGGGTGCCGAGGTTCCGTATACAACGCCGGCGTCCGGTACTTCACCGGCAACTGTTTCTTTCAAAGAAGCATTATTGAAATTGGAAGTTACGCCGAAAATAACTGATGAAGGAAAAATTTCCATGGATATCAAGGCAAGCAATGATAGCCCAGATTGGGCAAATGAAGTCCAGGGTAATCCTCCCATCAATAAAAGTGAAATAGAGTCCAAGGTGGTTATTAGTGACGGAGACACCGTTGTTGTCGGTGGAGTTATGAAGACAGAAGATAGTGTGTCGGATTCAGGATTGCCATGGCTGCAGAAAATTCCGGTTCTGGGATGGTTATTTAAAACTGAAAGTGTAACAAAAAAGAAAAAACAACTGTTGATTTTTGTGACACCCAAGATACTAACTGGCGATGAGCTTAAATAGAGTTTGGAAAATTTTCCCAGTTAAACATTATTATTCAGCGGTTTAAAAGGATCGTCGCTATCTTTTATTTAGGTTTGAAATGGTTGTTTATAAAAAGTTTTTTATTGTAAAAAAACCATTATTATTTTTCGTTTATCTGACAATACTCCTCTGTTGTTCCTGTACTTATACTCCCTGGCATAGAGAACAGGCAGAACTTTTTTTGAACAAAGGTATTTCTTATATTAGCGCCGGTCAGTATAACAGCGCCCTGAAAGAGTTGCTGGAATCGGAAAAATATTATTCCGGCAATCCCAAAGTTCATTACTACTTAGGTATGTCTTATCATGGGAAAGGCATGAAAGACACGGCTATCGAGGAATTTAAAGAAGCAATCTCTTTGGACGAAAATTATTCCGAAGCACATAACTATTTGGGCACATTATATTTGGACAGCGGCCTTTGGGATCAAGCAATCGAAGAATTTGAAAAAGCTCTCGGCAATCATTTGTACGATACGCCCGCAATGGCCCTTTATAATATGGCATGGGCTTATTATTCGAAAAAGGATTACAATAAAGCTTTAGCCAAATATCAGGAGGCACTCAATATTGATCCCAGAACGTCGTTGCGTCCGCAAATTGAAAAAAATATAGGACTTATCTATTTTGATCAGGATAGTTTTCTGGAAGCTCTTCGGCACTTTAAGAAATCCTTGGAACTGGAATCTTCACTTGTTGATGCTCAATTTTTATTAGGGCAGTGTTATTACATGACGGAAGATCATAAAAACGCGAAAAAAGCATTTCAGGAAGTCGTTAAATTATCGCCTGACTCTTCTTTGGGTCGCCGGGCAAAAAATTATTTAAAATTCTTGCAATAATTTATCATAATATTTATTCTTTCAAGCCTTGACACTATATACATGGCTGTGTTACTTACGCGCAAATGTCCTTTTTTATTTAATCGATCAGCCAAAAACTATGGAAAACAATAATTCTGAAAAGAACCGTATAAATTTTCTTAATGAGACGGAAGCACTTCTTGAGCAGAAGAAGTTTTCAGGCGCTTTGAATCTCGCGCAGGAGTACCTACTGTTAATGCCCGACGATGCCGATGCCTATGTAATTTCGGCAAGTGCTCTAATTGGCATGGGAAGAATTGATGAAGCGCGTGATATTTTGAAAAATGTTGGCAAAATTATTTCGAAATTCGCTTCTGTTTATGAACAAGTAGGTGACGTTTATCGGAAAAACGGTTTCCATCAGGATGCTGCGTCTTGTTACGAGCAGTTTCTTTCTTTACATCCAAAAGCTGAAGACGCGAGAATAGTTATTGAAAAAATGACTCTTCTCGATCAGGAAGATCATCCTGTTAGTGAAATAGATGTAATGGACGAAAATATTCCCGAATCGGAATTATTTACAGTGACTCTGGCAGATCTGTATATCAGACAAGGTCATTTTCCGGAAGCACACAAAATTCTCGAAGAAATAATAAAAAAAGAACCGCAAAATGTTCAAGCTGCGACAAAACTTAATATGCTCAAAAAAGTGCTCGATTCAACGTTGCCTGTTGGTAAAAAATTTGATTCGGATAAACTGATCAGGACATTGTCATTATGGCTTACAAATATCGACAGGTTAAAAAAGCATGCGACGACAGAAAAATAAAATTTTACCAGATAGAATATACAATCTTCGGCAAAAGTTTTCTTCCTGTAAAATCGATAGCTTAATTTTTTTCAATATGAGTAATATCCGTTACCTCTCGGGTTTTACAGGCAGCGAAGGTGCCCTTTTGATTAATTCCGATAAAACGATTTTGCTTGTTGACGGTCGTTATGTTGCTCAAGCCGGTGCGGAAACAAACGGTCTACAAATTAAAGAATATAAGGATAAGATTGAGGGAATTGCCCGGACGATAAAGAAACTTAAACTAAAACGTATTGGTGTTGAGGCAAACTCGATAACCTTGGAAATCTATAATCAATTAAAGAACAGTATTCCCGGGAAAGTTTTAGTAGCTTTAAATGATGAATTGAAATTGCTTCGGGCATGCAAAGATAAAACAGAGATAGCGCTGATGGCCAAAGCCGCGGAAATGTCTTCTTCTTCCATTCGCTCCCTCATTGGTAAGCTAAAACCAGGGCTTACGGAAAAAGATGTGGCATTGCAGTTGGAGCTAAGTGCGTTAAGAGCCGGAGCTGATGAGCTTGCGTTTAGTACAATTGTTGCTGCGGGGGAAAATGCCGCTTTTCCCCATGCTAAACCAACGGATAGAAAGATAAAAAAAGGCGATTTTGTTGTTATTGATTTTGGTGTTAAATATAAGGGCTATTGCTCGGATGAAACCTGCACAATCGCTTTTGGGAAATTGACAGGCAGGCAAAAAAATGCTTATCAGATAGTAAAAGATGCCCATGACCTGGCCTTAAATTATGTTAAGGCTGATGTTCCCGCTACCTGTATTGATCAACATGTCCGGAATGTTTTTGGTGAGAAATACGAGCGGTATTTTGTTCACGGTACAGGACACGGTGTGGGTTTGGAAGTTCATGAAGCGCCGCGTTTGGCATCCAATTCCACCGATATTTTAAAAACGAATATGGTTGTAACTGTTGAACCTGGTTTGTATATTCCGGGATTTTGGGGTATACGAATCGAAGATACGGTGCTGGTAAAAGAAAAAAGTTGCGAAAAGCTTACAAAAATGGATAAAGAACTTATCATTATCGAATAAAATATAATAAAAGCAGAGGTTGTGCTGTTATGAAAGTATTGCCAGAAGATGTGCTTTATAGTTCCGAACACGTATGGGTCCGGGTTGATGGATCTATGGCTACAATAGGAATTACCGATTATGTTCAGGAAAGATTGGGAGACATTCTCTCCGTGGAATTTCTGGAAGCTGATACCTATGTGGAGCGTGACGAAACATTTGGTTCTATCGAATCCATCAAAGAAGTTGTGGATTTGATTGCTCCCGTCAGTGGCACTATTGTTGTCATTAATGAAGATATTATTGACGACAGCGATATAATAAACAGAGATCCGTACGATACCGGATGGTTGGTTATCATTGAAATGGATAATCTGGATCAAATTGACGACCTTATGGTTGCTTCCAGCTATAATGATTTTGTAACGCAAAAAGAGATAGACTGAGCCTTTCTATGGCATGGAGATTATTAGATTTTCAGTATCACAATATATTTGAAAACATGGCTATAGATGAGGCGATTTTTCATGAAACTATAAAAAATAAAAAAGCCCCCACGATTAGATTTTATAATTCACAGCCGGTGGCGATTTCTATTGGTTATTTTCAGGACGCAAGAAAAGAAGTTAATATTGAGAAATGTTATAGTGCCGGAATCGATGTTGCAAGAAGGATAACAGGGGGGAAAGCGGTTTTCCATTTTGATGAAATTACATACTCCGTTGTCGCTTCAGATCACGAAAAATCATTCCAGCCAGATATCCTGGGAACATATAAAGTGATCAGCAAATGTATCGCTCATGGTCTGGCTTATTTGGGAATAAAAGCGGACTTACTTGAAAGCGGACGGATTTTACCGGAACGAAAATCTGAAGCATACTGCTTTTCTGTTCCTTCTAAGAATGAACTTTTAGTTAATGGACGTAAGATTTGCGGCAGTGCTCAGGTGAGAAGAAGAGGTGGATTTTTGCAGCATGGTTCATTACTTCTGGCTTTTGATCCGGCGAAAACAGCTGATTTTTTATTACCATTGCGCACTCCTGAACAAATAAAACGACTTCGGGAAACAGTAACATCGGTAAATGATGAAATTGATTCACCGGTTGATGTGCATGAAATTTGTTTTCAGTTAAAAAAAGGTTTTGTCGATGAATTGGGAATTGATCTGAAGGAAGAAACTCTGACATCCACGGAAGAAACACTGCAAAACAAGTTAATGGAAAAATACAATAACACCAGTTGGACTATGCAAAATAAAAACATTTTTGATTAGGTTGTAATATCAATGATTTGGAAGAATATTGTAAATAGAAAAATATTTGAGCAAAGCGGCTACTTCGCACAGGAAATTGCGGGTGTGATAAAAATGGATGCCAATGAAAATCCTTTCACCATTCAAGAACCCCTGAAGAGAAAACTTCTCGAAAAAATGAGCAGGATTGATTTCAACCGTTATCCTGTAGCCGGTGCTCCTGAATTACGCAACAGATACGCAAAATATTACGGTGTGGATAAAGATATGATTATGTTGGGCAACGGGTCCGACGAACTGATTCAAATCCTTTGTATGACATTGAAAGGCAAAATAAAAGGTGTGCTGGTTCCTGTGCCTACTTTTTCCATGTACAAAATAATCGCGGTTAATACAGGAAATAACGTGATAGAGGTACCCCTGAATAAGAAGTTTGATCTTGATTGCGATGCCATTGTTGATAAGATAAAGAAAAACTTCCCTGCTTTAATATTCTTGAGTTGTCCGAACAGTCCTACCGGCAATCTTTTCAGCCGTGCTAAAATAGAAACCATCATTAAAAAAAGTCCCGGAATAGTTGTTATTGATGAAGCTTATGCCGCGTTTTCCGGGCAGACCCTGCTTCCCCTGCTGAAAAAATACGACAATCTGATTTTTTTGAAAACTCTATCCAAATTGGGATTAGCTTCGATGCGTTTGGGATTTTTAATCGGTAACAAAGAGATAGTTGCCCAACTGGATAAAGTAAGATTACCTTATAATGTTAACTCTTTGTCACAAATAGCCGCTAATTTTTTCCTTGATTATCATAATGAATTTTCATCGCAGGTAAAAGAAATAATCAAAAGACGTGAAGAACTTTATCTGGGTTTGCAGAAAATTGCCGGAATCAAGCCTTTTCCCTCTCAAGCAAATTTTATATTTTTTAGTTGCGCTTTTGATTCAGATCGCATATACAAACAACTTGTTGCGGAAGGCATTGTTGTAAAAAATTTAAACATACCTCCGCACATGCCCGATTGCATAAGGGTTACTGTAGGAAATCGTAAAGAAAACGATAGCTTGCTAAGGGCATTAAAAAGCGTTGTCCCCCGATAAGGAGCGTGATTTAAATTAATTGGAAATTATTGGGTAGTTTACGGTAAAGACAATCTTTGCTTTTTGCCGTACTGCCCTTTTTTTATTAATGAGACTCCAATATGACAAGCGAAGCGCAGTCAGATTGGTTAGTCGAATTATCCCAGGAGCGAAACGGAGGGTAGAGTGCCTGTGGTTTGTGAAGCCATGATGTCATTTCGAGGAGCGAAGCGACGAGAAATCTTTAAGACTTCTCATCCCGAAAAATAGGGATTCGAAGTGACATTAGGTAAAATATTAAAAATTAAACATAAAAACGAGGAGGAATTAACTTGGAAGTAAGAGTAATTGACAATGATGTAGAAAAGGCTCTAAAACTGTTGAAAAACAAACTTTCGAAAAGCGGCTTGTTTAAAGAATTGAAAGTCCGCCGTGCCTATGAAAAGCCTTCAGTAAAGCAAAAGAGAAAGAAAATTGAGGCACAACGGAGACTGGCCAAGGTTCAAAGACGGCGTAGACCATAATCCGCTGATACAGTAATGTTTGATTATGGCTTCAATTATGAGCCGAGGGAGTAATGCCTTATGGATGAAAAACAATATGTAATTGATTCTCTGTCCATTGATGAATCGTGGCGTGTATTTCGCATTATGGCTGAATTTGTTGAGGGCATTGAAACTCTTTCTAAAGTGCATAATGCCGTTACTTTTTTCGGTTCTGCCAGGCTTAAACCCGATGATATTTACTATCAAAAAGCAGAAACTCTGGCCCGGCTTCTGGTTCAAAACGGATTTAGTGTGATAACAGGCGGTGGTGGCGGAATAATGGAGGCAGCCAATAAAGGTGCTGCTGAAGCCGGTGGCAAATCGGTGGGAATGAATATTCAACTGCCGTTTGAACAAAAGCCTAATGCCTTCGCCAATGTCAGTCTTCATTATAAGTACTTCTTTATTCGTAAGGTGATGTTCGTCAAATATGCAGTTGCGTATGTGATTCTGCCGGGCGGTTTTGGCACCATGGACGAGCTTTTTGAAGCGCTTACCTTGATTCAAACCAAAAAAATAAAATCGTTTCCTTTGATTTTGATGGGGAGTGATTACTGGCAGGGATTACTGGATTGGTTGAAAAAGACCATGTTGAAGGAATGTAAAATTTCTCCTCCCGATCTTGATTTACTTCAGGTTGTCGATGAACCGGAAGAAGTCGTTAAACTCATAAAGAAATACGTTATAATTTAATCTTCTGATTTAGCGCTTTTGAGTCATGGAAAAAATCTTTGCCGATCTAAAAAAAGATATTATTGCGCCCTGTTACCTTCTTTACGGAGAAGAAGAATATCTAATCAATGAAACCCTCAATAAAATTCTGGATATAATATTACCGGATGGTTCCCGGGATTTTAGTCTGTTTTATCTTGACGGCGAAAATACCGATATTGACAGTCTGATGGAAAATATCCTGACACCTTCTTTGTTAGGCGAAAGGAAAGTGGTTGTTATCCGAAATACGACTATTTTTCAGTCCCGTGAAAATCTTGCCAAACTCATTCAAAAAATACGCGGCAGCATTGATGATCAGCCGGCGAAAGCGACAAAATATTTTCTGACTTTTTTGGAAATAGCCGGCTTTTCCCTGGAAGACTTACAAAATGCCGGTTGGCAAAAAATAACGGATGATGAATGGGGCCGAATTGTGAAAGGGGATGCGGGAGAAGAGCGCGAAAAATGGCTGCCCCGCATTTTGGAAATCTGTTCCGACTCAGGATTATCTGAGGCCTCCGGTACCGATAAAATTGAGCGCCTGGAAGAAATTTTCAAAAGTGGATTGCCTGCGGGAAACTGCCTGATTCTTACGGCTGAAGATGTGGATAAGCGAAAAAAACTCTACAAAATTATTGCCGAAGCAGGTGTTGTCCATCATTTCGGTGCAGTCAAAAGTGAGACAGCCAAAAAAGAAACACTCCAGAGGCAGGCACAGCGGTTGCTGGACAGTCAAGATAAAAAATTATCGTCTGCCGCCTGGGTTGCTCTGGGCCGGAAAACCGGCTTCGATTTAAGGCGTTCCATGTCGGAACTGGAGAAGCTTATTTCTTATGTCGGAGACAAAGCCCTCATCGATAAAGAAGATGTGGAAGAAGCCGTGGGCAGAACAAAAGAAGAAGAAATTTTTGCTTTAACAACTGCCCTTAGCGAAAAAAATCAACTGGCGGCACTTGATGCTCTGAAAAACCTTCTGGATCAGGGAACACATCATTTGATGATTCTGACCATGCTCGTGCGGGAAATCCGGCTTTTGCTGCAGGCCAGAATTCTGGTTGATTCGGGAAAACTGCCGAAATTCACTTCATCCATGGAATACGGCTGGTTTCAGAAAGTTCTTTATCCTGCCGTAGGCGAATTGAATTCTTCCACTGCAAAACGGGAAGGCCTCATTTTCAGCCAGCATCCTTTTGTTGTGTATAATGCAATGCGTAATTGCATTCGTTTTACTAATTCCCGCCTGATAAAATTTCTTGATGATTTACTGGATCTTGACCGTGCCTTTAAAACTTCCGCTTCCAGCCCGCAATTGTTGCTGGAGATGTTTTTGATCAAAGCCTGTGCGTAGTTTTGTCATTTCGAGGAGTGTGAGCGACGAGAAATCTGTATCTCCTTCTTTTGCCGTTTTGTGTAAAATTAAAATTCTTCAAGATTCCTCATCCACGACACGTCGGGATTCGGAATGACATTCTTCATTTACGGCATTGATGTCAAAAACGAAAGCCGACTCTTAATCAGAGCCGGCTTTTTAAAATCATCTAAGAAGTAACCGTTAGAACGTATATGGAGAATATCCTAGTCGGCAGGTAGAGCCGCAATCATTGTCAGTGCACGGCAGGCGGAAAATTGTTTGACCAACTGTTTCTGAACCCTGAACAATTGTACTGGCACGGATTCTGGTTACTGTCCAAATTGCGCTTTGTTTAGGATAAGTGAGGTTAAAAGATGCCACACCGTTTGAACCGGTGGTTACCGTTGCCGGGACAGAGCCGCCAGCCGAATTAGTTGGTGTAATATAAGTGTCTGGATTTCCTGCAGTAGTAGCTGGTGTGCCACCGTCGTAATATAGTCTTAAACCATCCTCGTCGAAAGGGGGTGGGTCGCCCGACAAATAGGGATTACCGTAATTATCTAGAATTAGATTTTCATTTACATCTTCGTTCAAGAAAGTTCCCTGATCTGTGCCGTTATCAGGGTCGTAGGCGCACGCTGCCAGCACTCCTGTGCTCCAGGCTATCGGCCAGGCGCTCAAGCTCACCGTAGCTCCCGAAACCGGATTGCCGTTGATATCAGTAACCAGAACTGACATAGCCTGTATGTATTGAGATAAACTATCATCTGTACTTAGAACAGTGGCCTGACCAAATGCTATGGATCCCGGCTGTCCACCGATGACCACTGCAGCGTCATTTCCGGATGGCGATACTCCGGTTCCAACCATTGGCGACGCAGTGCCTATTACTTCCGCGTGTATTTTAACGCCTCCCGCATCATACGATGTTAACGACCCTGCCGTGAATGTTGTACTAGCCTGGCCATTAGCTGCGGTTTGTACTACCGCCGGTGAGATAGTCTCTCCTCCACCGGTAGGATTAACTATTGAAAATGAGATAGGTTGATTGGCTACGACAAAACCGCCTGAATCGCGTACCGTAGCAGTTATAGTTGAGGTTCCGGTGTTGATAGATACTACCGTAGGTGATGCCTGAAGGATTATACTATTTGGGCTGGCATCTGATGTCATATAAACTTGCAGGGTGTCGTTGGTTGATGTGTTTGCCGTATCGTATACCATAACATTAGCAGTTGTGGCGGCATCTGTGTTCAATATAGCAGAAGCCTTTCTATTTGGAGAAACACCTGCGGCAGGTACTTGTATCCACGTCCCGCTTCCGCCTGCCCACGATCCATATGTGGTGGAGAAAGTCACATTAGAAACTGAAGTAGGCACATTTACTTGAATTTCTAAATCCTGACCGACTTCCATAGCGGATGGGTTGGGATTACCGATATCAACAGTATCCAGCCATTGCTTGTCAACAGCAAAAGTTTCGGCTGCAGTAGCTACGGTTACATTGGTTGAAGCTGATGTCCCTAATGCCCGGGCAATGATAGTTACAGTACCCGCCGTTGCCCCGGTTACCGTAGTTTTAAATACACCGGCGGTGGAATTGACAGTGCTTGTAGTTCCGGTAGAAGCTGCAAAAGTCACACTCCCACCGTCAGTTGATGATTGGGTCAAAATAACACTGGCGCCGTTTACTCCATATCCGCCTGCATTTTTAGCGGTGATTGTTAGTGTTATACTATCAGTGCCTGCCGTAGTAAGTGATGATCCGTCTGCTGATAAAGTAACAGTTGAATCGACTACTTCTACTTGAACAAGTGAAGATATGCTTCCTGACGTTGCCGTGATTGTTGCCGTGCGATTAATAGGATTACTGCCTGACGAAAAAGTTAGTGTTGCTGTACCTTCATCACCAGTTGTAACACTTCCCGTGCTTAGATTACCGGTATCGGTGCTCATGGTTATTACTACACCGGATAATGCAGCGTTGGATGAATTTAGAGCCGTAACGGTTATTGTAGAAGTTGTTGAACCGTCTGACTTTACTGTTGGAGGTGAAGCTATAAGATCCAAACTTGCAGCAGTAACTGTCGTTCCGTCATCTCCGGTATCTGCTGTGTCTGTACTTCCGCCGCAGGCGATAAGAATACAGATTAAAAGTAAAGAAAGGAACAGCCGTAATGGCTGGAAGAATTTTGACTTGGTTGCTTTAATCATTATTACTCTCCTTATTAAATCGGGAATAGATAATGCTTTTTGTAATTTGAATTTTTACCAGAAATTTCAGTAATTTTCAACTTTTTTTTACTCTGATGCCGTTCCTTCTGTAATTATTTTATGAATTGCCGGGAATTGTCCGCGCCCATATCCTCCGCTGGCGGAGGTGTTCCGATGTAGCATCGGGACGGAGGTGGAAATTGTAGGGACTGCTCCCCGAGCAGTCCGAAGTGCGGCGCGTTTAGGAAACGCGCCCTACGATAAATAATATCCGCAATAACACGTCCACCCCCTGCCCCCGCCAGCGGGGGACATCAGAAAAATGCTTCAACATTATTAATCGTATGTCTCCCGTGCCTTTACCAAAGAGGACATCACAATTTATTAATCTTGGTTTGTGCTTGTCTTTTCGCGCGCGGTAGTCTTTTGGCAGGACCTTTCTTTTTTGATTGTCGCTCATTGCTTTCTTTTTTCTTTGCTGCAGCTTTTGATTCAAAAGGAGCGTAAATAACTTTGTTCATGATAGATTCAAATTCTAAAGAAGGCAAAGGAGTTTTTCCTAACAGAGTTGCGTAAGATGATATTTCCCGATCGGAAGAAACCACGATAACTTCTCCCGAGGTTTGCGCCGCTATTCTTTTGATGACGTCATCTGCTCTTTCACCGTGGCGGGAATAAATAATGTTGATTTTTCCTTCCCTATCCCTTCCTTCATCCGCCCAACCGTTTTGAATACCGTCAAAAACAACAATAACCTGGTGAGGCCTTCTGTTTCCGTATTCGACAAGCCTGGCGATTAAGGCGTTTCGTCCCGCCTCCAAAGTTTTTCTTTCGTATCGCCGCAATGTATCGGATTGTCTGATCAGATTGTAGCCGTCAATTAAAATAAGCATATGCTTTGTTACCTTTTGTCATTTCGGGCGTAGCGAGAAATCTTCAAGATTCCTCGTCGCCTGTGCTCCTCGGAATAACACAAAATGTCATTTCGACCAAAGGGAGAAATCTTTTATACCGTCGCTTAAATCCTCCCAGTTTGGATTTATTTGATTAACGAGCTTATCCTTTTTACCTCTGCGCCATTTTTTAATTTCTTTTTCTCTGGCTATTGCAGCGTTTATATCGTTTGTTTCCTCGAAGTAAACTAATTTATTTAAATTGTACTTTTTAGAGAATCCTTCAATAAGTTTATTTTTATGTTCATAAATTCGGCGATTCAAATCATTAGTTACCCCGGCATAAATTACTCTATTATTCCAGTTAGTGAGTAAATAGACATAATAGTTGTTTGTGAAAACCATATAAGATTCCTCGTCGCGTACGCTTCTCGGAATGACAATCCTTTTTATACCGTCATGAACATAGGTGAGAAATATTTAAGATTCCTCACGCACCTACGGCGGATTCACCCTGAAGGGCACTTCTCAGAATGACAATTATTGCTTTAACTTATCCTTTAAAATCGAGGTTGTATAATTACATATACGGTTTTTTTGTTCAATGAAATTCTACTGTTTTCTCTGTTTGGGTTTTTCCTTGACTTTGGCTTATATAGTTTGTTAGCTTTCGCAAGCATTTGAAGAAAATGGGATAGAGCGATTTTATTCCTACCACGGGTATGAAGAAAATCATACCCTCCGCTTTGCGGGATAATTCGACCATAAAGTTTCAGTGCGCTTTGCTTCTGAAATTTGGGTCTCATTAATAAAACATAGAATAGAGAGGACGCAAAAATGGAAATCAAAAAAGTATGTGTGTTGGGTGCCGGATTGATGGGCAGCGGAATTGCGCAGGTCTGCGCGCAGGCTGGTTATGAAGTGACCATGCGCGATATTGAGCAGCGTTTTATTGATGGTGGGATGAACACAATTAAAAAGAATCTCAGCCGCGATACGGAAAAAGGTAAAATTACCAAAGAGCAGATGGAAGCGATTCTCGGCCGTATCAAACCTACTCTGGATATCAAAGAGGCGGCGACCGGTGCGGATGTGGTTGTGGAAGTTGTAATTGAAGTCATGGCTGTTAAGAAAAAAGTTTATGAAGAACTCGAAGGAGTCGTTCCTCCGCATTGCCTGTTTTTCACGAATACATCCGGACTCAGCATCACGGAAATGGCTTCCGTAACCAAACGGCCGGATAAAGTCATCGGCACTCATTTCTTCAATCCGGTTCCTGTTATGAAACTTCTTGAAATAATCTGCTGTTATCAGACTTCTGATGAAACGCTGGCCGTGGCCAAAGAATGGGGCAAAAAAATCGGCAAGGAAGTTATTGTGGTGAAAGAAGCTCCGGCATTTGTGGTGAACCGGATACTGTGCCTTATGCTCAATGAAGCCTTCTATGTTCTGGATGAAGGACTTGCTTCTGCCGAAGATATCGACAAGGGAATGGTGCTGGGATGCAATCACCCCATCGGTCCGCTGGCATTGGCTGATTTGGTAGGACTTGATACTCTACTGCATATCATGGAAGATTTGTACAGAGAACTGGGCGACAAGTACCGCCCGGCTCTTATGTTGAGAAAACTTGTCCGCGCGGGCCGTTTCGGACGGAAGACCGGTCGCGGTGTTTTCGATTACAGTAAGAAGTAAAGGTGATTAAAATCATGTTATAATTAAATCCCGATAAGCTTTGCTTATCGGGATTAATTCGGCTAAAAATTTTTACTTCTTCGCAATCCTGCGGGATTATAAAAATTAAGTTTCATTAATAAAAAACAGGAGAATACCTATATGAAAACCAGGATTACAGAGCTTTTTGGTATCAAGCATCCCATTTTTTTGTCCGGAATGAGCTGGATTAGTGTGCCCAAAATGGTTGCGGCTGTCTCCAACGCCGGAGGTTTGGGAATTCTGGCGACAGGTCCCTTAAATGCTGAGCAGACGAGAAAAGCGATAAAAGAAATCCGTTCTCTCACGGATAAACCTTTTGGCGCCAATGCCACTCTTTTATTCCCGGGTGCTGCTGAAAACGCCAAAGTATTGCTGGAAGAAAAAGTACCGGTTATTAATTTCTCTCTGGGTAAAGGTGATTGGATAGTAAGAGAAGCGCATACTTACGGAGGCAAAGTTATTGCGACGGTAGTTAACGCACGACATGCCAAACGTGCGGAAGATTATGGCTGCGATGGCGTTATTGCCACCGGTCACGAGGCGGCGGCACATGGTGAGCATGTTACTTCTCTGGTGCTGGTTCCATCGCTGGTCGACGCAGTAAAGATTCCCGTCATCGCTACCGGCGGTTTCGGTGACGGACGCGGTCTGGCGGCGGCACTGGCTCTGGGTGCGGAAGGAATCGCTATGGGCACCCGTTTTATGACAACTAAAGAAAGTCCTCTTCATGATGTTTATAAAAAACTGTCCATGGAAAAAAGCGTCGAGGATACTTTATATTCGGATCGATTTGACGGATTGCTCTGCCGTATTATGAAGACCGATGCCGCCGAAAGAGCCATCAAGAAAGGTTTAAATCTGCCGGCGGCTTTCATAAATGCGCAGGAAATCGCCAAACAGTTAAAACTGCCTTTTTTCAAACTGTTTGTGGGCGTTATGTTTGCAGGCTGGAAAACAGCAAAACAACTGGCTTTCATGGCTAACGGTTTCCATGCGATCAGAGTTGCCACGGAGGAAGGCGACACGAAGGAAGGTGTGCTTCCCGTAGGGCAGGTGATGGGTCTGCTTCACGATGAACCGACAGTGGCCGAATTGATGGACAGAATGGTAGCGGAGGCCCAGAAACAGCAGCAGAAACTTGACGCTCACTTTGCATAATGATTAATTTGTCACTTCGAACGAATGTGAGAAGTCTTATAATATAATGGTATAAAGGCAAGATTTCTCGTCGCTTCTCTCCTCGAAATGACACGAATCCAAGGTTATGGAAATCTTTCATAACTGGATAAGGTTGGATGAGGCATGTTTCAAAATAAAAAAGTAGTGGTGGTCATGCCGGCTTACAATGCCGAAAAAACCATCATGAAAACATATAAAGAAGTCATGGCGCAGGGCGTCGTGGATAAGGTTATTCTTGTTGACGACGCCAGCCCTGACAGTACTGTAAGAGTAGCCGAAAATCTTCCTCTGACGAAACTTTTCGTGCATGAACGAAACTTAGGTTACGGAGGAAATCAAAAAACCTGTTATCGTCTGGCCTTGGAAGAAGGTGCTGACATAATTATAATGGTTCATCCCGATTATCAGTATACACCCAAGCTTATTCCGGCGATGACCTCAATGATCGGTAACGGACTTTATCATTGTGTGCTGGGCTCACGAATCTTGGGCGGTTACGCTTTAAAAGGAGGTATGCCGCTTTGGAAATATGTTGCCAATCGTCTTTTGACTCTTACGGAAAATATTTTAATCGGAGCAAAACTTTCCGAGTACCACACCGGCTATCGCGCCTTTTCCCGTGAGCTTTTGCTCAAACTTCCTCTGGAAAATAATTCGGACGATTTTGTTTTTGATAATCAGATGCTTGCTCAGATTATCTGGTTCGGATACACGGTTGCGGAAGTGAGTTGTCCGACAAGTTATTTTGCCGAGGCTTCATCCATAAATTTTCAGCGAAGCATGAAATATGGTTTCGGTTGTCTGTGGACGGCGTTTACTTTTCGTTTGGCCAAAATGAAACTGTTTAAGAGTATCTTGTTTCCTGTTCAGGAATAAAGAATAAACACATAAATATACAATAGTGATTATCGCAAACCTACATATTCAAAATAAGTGGTAGTAAATCCGGCAAGAAGCGAAAGTATAAAAAAATAGGGCATAAACTTATTAAGTAAATGCCCTATTAATTTGTCTGCAAATTATTCTTAAGCAATTATTTTGCAGGAGCAGCAGGGGCCGGAGCAGCTTCGGGAGCCGGTACTGTTGCATTTGCAGCATCGGGAGCCGGTGCAGCTTCAGGAGCTGGTGCTTCAACTGCAGGAGCAGGAGCTGGTTCTTCAGCTTTTTTGCATCCAACTACGGAAATAGATAAAGAAGCAACGAACAACATAGCAACAAAAATAGCAAATATTTTTTTCATAATCCGCAAACCTCCTTTCAAAGATTTAATAAAGGTTGTATTAATGTAACAGTCCTTATATCGGACGCAAAAATACGCTTTTTTTTTACCTTGTCAAGCAAAAATTTATAATTTTCGCTTGCGACCGGAAGTATTAATTAGCATTAGTTTGTTTTTTTTGCAAGTATTTGTTTTCTTTGTTGGTTTACAGGACTGGAAGATATTTCTCGAAAAATTTCTTGATTTTTGCCGGTGGTTTGATAAACTATTTCTTAAGAAAGTAATTATGTAGACAAAAATAGCAAAAAAAGCGCATAATCTTCAACAAAAAAGTCCACTAACGTTAGTGGGCTTTTTTTGTACTAAAATGAAATAAGATTTTATGTCCGTCTATGATTTGTGTAATAATAAAAGTTTGTATTTTGTTTTTATGAAGTTTAGATTGTCTGACTGTTAGCGGCAGTTTTTAATGAAGCTATGGTTTTTTCGTAATCGCCGCTGCCGAAAACTGCAGCGCCGGCAACTATAACGTCCGCTCCGGCCTGGGCTATATCACCTATGTTTTTCAGATTTACTCCTCCATCAACTTCCAGAAGCACCTTATATGGCAGGACGTCCAGCATTTTTTTTGCCCTGACAATTTTTGGTAGAGAGGTTTTAATAAATTGTTGTCCCCCGAAGCCGGGATTAACGGTCATTATCAGGAGAAGATCGATATCGGGCAGAATTTCTTCAACATGTGTTAATGATGTTGCCGGATTTAACGAAACGCCGGCTTTCTTACCGGCCTTTTTAATGATATCAATTGTACGGTGAAGATGACTGGCAGCTTCTGCATGTACAGTAATTATATCAGATCCGGCTTGAGCAAAGGATTCAATGTACCTTTCAGGATTTTCAATCATCAGGTGTACATCAAACGGGAGTTTTGTTATTTTTCTTAAGTTCGATATTATCGCCGGTCCCAAAGTAATGTTGGGAACAAAGTGGCCGTCCATTACATCAATATGAATCCAGTCGGCACCGGCTTTTTCTACAGCGGTAATTTCCTCGCTAAGTTTGCTGCTGTCGGCGGAAAGAATCGAAGGTGCTATTAATTTTTTCATTGAGTTTTTATTTCCCGGTTCTTTTGGATATAAATTATATTAAAGAGCTGCAATTGTCAACAAAGCGTTTTATTCTATTTAATTCAAATCCCACGTCGCTGCGCTTATGAAATTTGAGTCTCACTATGCCCAACAAATTTCAGTGCGCTTCGCTTCTGAAACTTGGGACTCACTAAATTGGCTTGACACTTAGGCGGAAAAATCTAAGAATAGCGCCATGTATATTCTCTACAATATTATTTTGTTTGTTGCTGCGATATTTATTGTTCCTTATTTCTTATTAAAAATAATTTTTACCGGTAAATACCGTAAAAGTATAATCTCTAAATTGGGTGGAAAACAGGTAAAAATACTGACCGATTTAAAGAATGGGCCAAGGATCTGGATTCATGCGGTTTCAGTTGGCGAAGTTACCGCCGCTGCACCGATAGTATCTTCTCTGAAAATGAAAAGGCCGGAAACAAAAATTATTTTTTCTACTTCTACGGAAACAGGCCAGGAAATGGCTTTCAGGTTTATCAAAGGTGCGGACGCAATTGTTTATTTTCCTCTGGATATTCCTTTTGTTGTGCGCAAAATCATCAAATCAGCGAAAGCCGATGTTTTTGTTCTGGTGGAAACGGAATTGTGGCCCAATTTCCTTCGTGTCTGTAAGGAGCATCAAATGAAAGCGTTGATGGTCAACGGAAGGATTTCTCCCCGTTCTTATCGCCGTTACCTAAAGACGACATTTTTCTGGAAGAGAATTTTGGATAATCTGGATGAAGCGGGAATGATTTCCAGGATTGATGCGGAAAGGATCAAGACTATCGGTTTGGATTCCGCAAAAGTCAAGGTGCTGGGGAATGCCAAGTATGACGGGTTGGCATCAATGGTTTCACCGGTTTTACAAAATGAAATAGTGCTGCGATTCAATGTGCGTGAGAATGAAAAATTTTTTGTTGCCGGCAGCACCCATGAAGGTGAGGAAAAAATTGTTATTAGTGTTTATCAGGATATTATAAAACGTTGTCCTGATTTCAATCTTATTATTGTTCCTCGTCACATAGAAAGAACCGGTGATGTCGTAAATCTTTTGCAGCAGGCAAATTTTAACGATGTCATAAAACTTTCGGATATGAACAATGGACGTCAAAGAATTAACGAGCGGATCATTATCGTTGATGTTATCGGAGAACTGTTTAAGGTTTATTCGTTGGCTACTATTGTTTATTGCGGTGGAAGCCTTGTTCCCAAAGGTGGTCAGAATATTTTAGAGGCGGCGGCCTGGGGGAAGGTAATATTCTACGGTCCTTCAATGGAGGATTTCAGCCAGGAAAAAGCTTTGCTGGAAGACGCAGGTTGCGGCATTACGGTAAGAAACAAGGAAGAATTGTCTCAAGGAATTATTAATCTTTTGAATCATCCTGAAGAAATTATCAGTCGTGGCGAAAAAGGTAGAGAAGTCGTGCTGTCCAACATTGGCGCCTCTGCCAGATACGCCGATCTGATAAGCAGATATATTTAGATGATGGTATTATTGTGGGAAATTGATCCTGAGAAGCGTCCGGACAAATAATTATCAGGGGAGGGATTTATGCTAAAAAAATATGAAATGTTAAGCAAGCAGGTTAATCTGCCGCGGGCTTTCATGGCAAGATCCGTTATATACAGGTACTTAAATAGAACAAATTTGACACACTACCCGGAACTTTCCAGACTTTTAGGTTGCGAGGCATTCATCAAGCATGAAAACCACAACCCGACCGGATCATTCAAAATAAGAGGGGCTCTTAATTTTTTTCATCACATGTCCCGGGAAGAACTGGAGGCAGGCATTCTTGTTGCGACCAGGGGTAATCACGGACTGGCCATGGCCTGGGCGGGGCAATGGTTTAATGTGCCCTGCACGGTTGTTGTGCCGGAGCACAACAATCCTGAAATTAACAGGACAATAGAAAGCTATGGCGCGGAACTTATTGTACATGGGGAAGATTTCTACGATGCACAATCATACTGCGAGGAACTTGTGGACAGTGCAGGATATTATTATGTACAGCAGGGCAATGAACCTGAAATTTTAAACGGTCTTGCTACTATGGGACTGGAGATAATGGAGAATCTACCGGAAGTAGATACCATCATTTGTCCTATCGGAGGCGGTGCCGGTTGCGCGTCGCTTTTGAAAACAATGCGTGAACTCAAACCGGCAATAGAAATAATCGGTGTGGAAGCTCAGAATGCCGCGTCATTTTATAATTCGTGGAAGAGGGCAGAAATTATAACTCTGGATAATGCCAATACGATTGCCGATGGACTCGCCGCAAGGGCTGTTTTTCATTTACCTTATGTAATCCTCAAGGATACTATCAGTGACGTTGTACTGCTTACCGAAGACGAAATACTTGAAGGGATTAAAATGGCACTGACAACTACGCATAATCTGGCCGAGGCCGCGGGTGCAGTTTCTCTGATAGCAGCTTACAAGATAAGTGGCCGTCTTGCCGGCAAAAAAGTAGTTATGATCATGTCCGGTGGTAATCTGAATATTGATATTTTGAAAACAGCGCTTGGATGTTGAGGGGCTGTTGAAAAACGCTCATTTGCTGTGTTGCGCTGCAAACCGCGCCGCTCGACGTATGTCGATATACGCCTCGCGGTTCGATTTTTTTGCGTGCCTTGCATCTGAGCTTTTTTGAACAGCCCCACTGATTATTATTGTAATATCTGATTATAAAATTTAAACTGATTTGTCCGGCAATAATAAAATAGTCTTGACATTGTGTTTTGTCTTTGACAATAAACGCACTATCAGATCATTTTTTCTTAATTACAAAAGTCACAGGAGGCAATATATGATTGGCAAGCAGATCAGGATGGAGCGTATTATGAATCGTGAAAACGGCCGGACGTTAATTGTTCCCATGGACCATGGCGTAACAGCCGGTCCCATATCCGGTCTGGTGGATATGAAGGAGACTATTGGTAAGGTGGTTGACGGCGGGGCCAATGCTATTGTGATTCATAAGGGTATTGTCAGAGCAGGCCATCGCGGTCATGGTCATGATGTGGGCCTTATAGTTCATCTTTCAGCCAGTACTTCGTTAAGTCCCGATCCGAATTCAAAAGTTTTGGTTTGCACGGTTGAGGAAGCCATCAAATTGGGTGCGGACGGCGTTTCTATTCACGTTAATATAGGTGCCGATGATGAAAAGGATATGCTTAAAGATTTTGGCGAAGTTTCCAAACAATGCCAGGCATGGGGCATGCCTCTTCTGGCCATGATGTACACCCGTGGGAAAAAGATCAAATCGGAAAGCGATGTTGCCGTTGTAAAACATGCCGCACGGGTTGCAACGGAGCTTGGCGCTGATCTGGTCAAGGTGAATTATACTGGTGATGTCAATAGTTTTCGCTCTGTTGTGGAAGGCTGCGGTGTTCCCGTTTTGATAGCAGGAGGCGAGAAGGCTAAAAGTGACATTGATGTTTTAAAAAATATCAAAAATGCCATACTTGCCGGCGGTGGCGGGGTTTCCATTGGCCGGAATGTTTTCCAGCATGAAGATCCTTCCCGGATGATCAAGGCCATCAAGGCGATTATTCATGAGGATGCCAGTGTGAAAGCCGCAACGGCAATTCTTGAGGGAAGGTAAAGTAATGAAAAAAGTATGGCTCGATTGCCGTAAATGGAGAAAGAATCTTGTGACTACAGCCATTGAAAGCGGCGTGGATGCCGTTTTGGTGAATAACGAGGATATTGAAAAGGTAAAAGCCTTGGGTCTGATCAGTGTAATCGCTGAAGATCAAAAAAGCGATTTGCTATTGGGAAAAGATGTTTTGGAAATCACCATCAAAAATAAAAAAGATGAAGAAAGAATAGCTTCATTGAAAGATCAAACCGCTATCGTTGAGAGTCAGGACTGGACCATTATTCCGCTGGAAAATATTATTGCCCAGGGTGCAAAAGTAGTTTTCCCCGTAACATCAAGGGAGGATGCGAAGGTTGCCTTAACCATTCTCGAAAAAGGCGTTTGGGGTGTTCTCATTCGTACGGATAATCCGGCAGTGGTTAAAGAAATTGTGACCTTCGCCAAAGGCATTGGGTCGCAGCTTGTTCTGCAGGAATTTGTCATCAAAGATGTACAAAAAGTTTCCATGGGCGACAGGGTCTGTATAGATACAATCACGGATATGAAGTTGGGTGAAGGAATGCTGATTGGTAATTACAGTAATGCTTTTTTCCTGGTGCATTCTGAAAGTGTTGAAAATCCTTATGTGGAACCAAGACCTTTTCGGGTCAATGCCGGAGCTGTTCATGCTTATATAATGATGCCCAATGGCAAAACGAAATATCTTGATGAACTCAAAACGGGGGATGAAATTCTGATTGTTAATCAAAAGGGAGAAAGCATTGTTTCCACCGTGGGCAGGCTTAAAATAGAAAAAAGACCCATGCTCAATATTGTGGCGAAAGCAGGCGACAAAGAAGTTTCCATTATTCTTCAGAATGCGGAAACAATCAGGTTGACAAAACCTTCCGGAGAACCTGTATCGGTTGTGAAACTGGCCAAAGGGGATAAAGTCCTGGGCTATACTGAAGAAGGCGGAAGGCATTTCGGTTTCAAAATCAAAGAATCCATCAACGAGAAATAATATCTGACTTCCTAGCATGAATTAAGTTTAAATAAAGAATCGATGGTTACCCATCTTTTTATAAAAAATACCCCTCCTTGCATCAATGTGAGTTTAGATTTCGATGATCTATGTTTTACTAAAAATCTTGAAACTTGACTGTGTGGAAAGAGTCATTCCTAAATAAAGAGCTTTCAAATAAAATAGTAAAGATTATAAAAATTGACATTTGCCTTCCGTATTTCTAAATGATAAAATGTTCTTATAATAATGTTTGCAATATTTCATTCAAACGGCCGACGTGCTTTATCCAATTTAAATGTCATTTCAGATATAAATACTCATCGATCACCTATGGCCATTTTTTTAAGAGGTAAATTTTATGAAGAATAACATAGTGTGCAAATTTGGCGGAACGTCAGTGGCGAATGCCGGGCAAATCAATAAAGTAAAAAATATTATTTCGCAAAACAACGAGAGAAAATATGTTGTAGTTTCTGCTCCTGGCAAGGAATCTTCTGAAGATGAAAAAATAACCGATCATTTGATCAATCTGGCTACCGGAGGCAAGCATTTTCGCATGCAGAATAAAAATATCAGTTCTCAACATAGTTACGATGTAGTTATAGGAAAGTTCCAAAAATTAATTGTCGATCTTGGGATTGAAGGCAAGGATGTTCTTAAACATCTTAAGGATGATCTGAAAAAATCATTACCGGAATATAAGCGTATTGATTTCCTCGCATCAAGAGGAGAAAGATATAATGCGGAAATTATATGCCAATACTTCAACAAACAGGGAATACCATCCGAGCTTGTTTTACCGGAAAATATGGGATTAACGGTTTCAGAAAATTTTTCCAATGCCTATGTTATTCCTTTAAGTTATCGTAATATCAAGGAAAAGCTCAGCCAGATTGAAGGAGTTGCAGTGATTCCGGGATTTTACGGTGTAACAACGAAAGGTGACGTGGCTGTTTTTTCGCGGGGTGGTTCAGATTTAACGGGAGGCGAGGTTGCCTATGCTATTGAAGCAGCATTATACGAAAACTGGACTGATATGGATGGCATTTATCAGGTTGATCCGCGACTGATTCCTGAAGCAAAAATTATTCCCCGGCTGACCTATAAGGAAATACGTCTGTTATCATCGAAAGGTTTTGATGTGTTCCATTATGATGCCATGATGAACTGTAAAAAACGGAAGATTCCTATTCAAATCAGAAATACAAATAATATTTCTTCAGAAGGAACGCTGATTGTTTCGGAACGTGTACCGGAAGAAGTTGTAGTCGGTATCGCTCGACAAGATAATGTTGCGTATCTTTATATAGAAATTGATGGAATGGGAGATACCATAGGTATTGTTAATGATCTTATAGATGTCATTCACGATTATGGAATTGAAACATATCATTATCCAACGGACAGGGATGATGTTGCCATTCTTTTAAACCAGGATGATCTGGTTGGATACGCAGCGGATATAAAAGATAAAATCGAAAGAGAATTCAAACCTGACATACTGGATTTTAACTATAATATCACCATTCTTTCTCCAGTAGGCATAGGAATGAAAAATCACCCGGGAGTAATTGCGGATGCGGCGACGGCATTAAAAGAAAAAAACATCAATATTGACATTATAAACCAGGGACCGGCACAGGTAAGTTTTCATTTCGGTTTCCAAAACTATTATGCCGATAGTGCATTAAAAGCAATGTACGAACGATTGCTAAAGTAATTCTCGCTATTTTTCAATTAGCAAAGTTTTAGATTATTTCTAAAAACTTCAATTCGTGGGGGATTATTATGAGAGAATTTAAAATAGAATTTATCGACAATAAAGCTTTATTGACAGCTTCGGGGAAAATGTGCGGCACTACCGAAGATGTAATAAACAGCAGCCTTTTCGCAGAAGTACTTAACAGATATATAGATAATCTTTCAGAGCACCACTCCATGCTTCTTAACATCTTTGGAGAAGATGGAAAATGTTTCTTTAAACGCACGACAAATATTTTTGCAGATATTCAAAAAGGTAAAAAAAACGTAGATGATATTACGGCAAAAAGAATCATTTCTCCGCAACAGCGCGAAATGCTTATATCTGTACTTAGCTATCTGTGCAAAATAAAGATTGATGAAGTATCAAAAATTCTTCCAGAGGCAAAGACCATAACTTCCACCCCCGGTTTGCTGTTTCAATTTGTTCAGGGACTTTATGATTATTGGAGGAGGTTTGACAGGTTTCTCCTGCTTGCGAATGATGAAAACAGCTTAAAACCAAGGTTTGTAATTCAAGAAAATGTTGAAAGCTTTACAGTGACAATAAGAAATACATACAGAGATATAAAAGAAAATTTATTTATCAATTCTCCTAAAATATTCAGGCAGGTTCGCGCCGGTGCTGAGATTACGGCCATTACAAGCAATAATTTGGATCTTCCGTTACCGGGGAAGTATTTTAAACTGGCCGAAGTTCCATTTATAAATAACGTCATATTAGCTCCACCACTCATACTTAATCCTCCGATGAACAAGAGAAAAGGAAATTTTGTCAGGGTAGAAAACAATCCTGTGGAATCGGCTGAAATAATACCCTCGGAATGGCTTTGTTATCCTGCAAAAGCCGGAGAAGTTCTCATATATGTTTATATACATAAGAAATTTATCGATCTAGGTCTTTCTTTATGCAATCTTTTTGAACTGGCAGATAAAGAAGAATTGAAAAGAAAACCTGATGCCATATTTCTGTATGGCATTACAAAAGGTGCCTTGACGGGAACCGATGGCATGCGGACAGTTTTTTATGAAGACAACGAAGAAAACATCCTGACGGGAGGCGTACCCGGAGGAGATGAATATGGTTATTTCGGATATCTTAAAAAGATGATGCTTACCCTTCATAATGTTTTGATGATGAAAAAGGGTCGGTTGCCTTTTCATGGGGCATTTGTGAAAATAATGCTCAAAGGGGGTAAAAGCGCCAATGTGCTTATGATAGGCGACTCAGGGGCGGGAAAATCAGAGACGATTGAAGCATTTAAGACGATAGGAGATGAATATATTCAGGATCTCATTATAATAGCCGATGATATGGGATCGCTGCATATAAATGAGCAAGGTGAAATTATCGGTTATGGCACCGAGATAGGAGCCTTTTTGCGTATTGACGATTTAGGTCCCGGTTATGCCTTCGGACAGCTTGATGCCGCTATAATAATGAGTGCAAATCAATCCAACGCACGACTGATAATACCGGTGACACCTTATGCAACAATAATACAGGGACATCCTGTTGATTATGTTTTATACGCTAATAATTATGAAGAAGAAGGCGATGCGATTGAAAGATTTGCTTCGACAGATGAAGCGCTGAATGTTTTCAGAAGTGGAAAAGTGATGAGCAAAGGAACCACTACAGCGACAGGTATTATCAACTCATATTTTGCCAATATATTCGGTCCGCCGCAATACAAAGAACTTCATGAGAAAATCGCCTCTGATTTTTTTACAACTTTTTTTAGAAAAGGCATATTTGTGGGACAAATGCGTACCCGTCTAGGAATAAAAGGATTTGAACGAAAAGGACCGCAAGAAACTGCCAGAGCATTGCTGGAAACAATTTTAAAGACTTAAAAATAATCATATTAATTCATTTGTTTCCGAAATGTTAATTAAAGAAAGGAATATTTTTAAATTTGTTCATAATTTTAATATTTTTGAATTAATCCTGTAAATCTAACTTTTTATTCAGGCACAATTTTTTGCATGAGATTGTCATAGTAAATACCGCTAGCAATATAAATTAGCTTTGTAGTTTTAAAATAATGGCTGTTCTGGTCGGGAGATACAGCCTCAAAATGTTTTGCACTGTTTCGTCAGGGCACAACGGCGTTGTAAAATGAACCTGATCGAATATCAGTCGCGCGTGTCCTCCGTATATTGCGTCATCAGTATTTAATATCATTTTGTATTTTCCTGGTGGCATGTGTAGTTGATAGTCGGGATATGATGCCGTAGGATGAAAGTTGAAGATAAAGATTAGTATGCCCCGCCTGAAAACTATGACTTTATCGTTGATATGCTCATGAAAAAGGGTTGGCCATGGATCTTCAAGAAAGGCAAAACGCTTGGCAAGCGTAATCATATCCCTGTCAAAACGTTCAAGGAACTGGTATTTCAAATTCGAATCATCTGTCAGATGCCATTGCCTTCTCGCGTAGTGAAATGACCAGTTATTGCCCTGCCTCGGGAAATCAATCCATTCGGGATGGCCGAATTCATTACCCATGAAATTCTGATAGCCGTGTCCGGCAGTCGCCAGTGTGATCAGGCGTATCAGTTTGTGAAGAGCCATGGCCCGGTCAATGATCAGGTTGGTGTTATGGGCGATCATATGATTATACATAGCTGCGTCGGCCATCCAAAACATCAGAGTTTTGTCTCCGACAAGAGCCTGATCGTGGGATTCGGCATAACTGATGGTTTTCTCATCGTGACGCCTGTTGTTGAGTTCATACCAGAGATGGTCCAGCGGCCAATCTTCATCCCTGTAATCTTTAACAAGTTTAATCCAGTAATCCGGGATACCCATGGCAAGACGGTAATCAAACCCGATTCCCCCTCTCTTTTTGGGTGAGGCAAGGGATGGCATGCCGCTGATGTCTTCCGCAATGGTTATGGCATCCGGTCTGATGTCATGAATGACAGTATTGGCCAGTGCCAAGTAGGCGAGCGCGTCCTCATCGACATTTGAATTAAAATAATCGTTATAAGAGGTAAAGGCTTTTTCCAGACCATGATCCAGGTAGAGCATGCTAGTGATACCGTCAAACCTAAAGCCATCAAAGTGGTATTCATCCAGCCAGAAACGGCAGTTCGACAGCAAAAAATGAAGGATCTGATGTTTTTCGTAATCAAAGCATCGCGAATCCCATGCGTGATGAAAACCTCGGAAGCCTTCATGGAAATATTGATAAAGCGTTCCGTCAAAACGGCTGAGCCCCTCGACTTCGTTACTGACAGCGTGAGAGTGGATGATGTCCATAATTACTCTTAGTCCGGCGCCGTGGGCGGTATCGATCAGTTTTTTCAAATCATCCGGAGTGCCGAACCGCGAAGAAGCGGCAAAAAAGCTGGATACCTGATAGCCAAATGAAGCATAATAGGGGTGTTCCTGGATTCCCATCAGTTGAATCGTGTTATATCCCGATCGGACGATGCGGGGAATGATGAATTCGGTAAATTCACGATATGTTCCTATCTTCCCTTCTTCCTGAGCCATACCGACATGAGCTTCATAAATCAGCAGAGGAATGGCCTGTCCAGGTGTTTTATATTGCCACTTGTAAGCCGGATGATTCCATACCTGGGCGTTAAAAATCAGTGTTTCGGGATCCTGGACAACTCTTTTGGCGTAGGCGGGAATGCGGTCTCCCTTGCCACCGGGCCATTGCACCATGAGACGGTATAAGTCACCGTGAGACAGGAAATTTTCGGGAAAATGAATTTCCCAAATTCCGTCATGAGTTATACGCTCAAGAGCGAAATCATTTTGGGTTTCCCAACCCGTCATCTCGCCGACAAAAAATATTTTTGTGGCATTGGGTGCCCATTCTCTAAAAATCCATTCGTGATCATGTTTGTGTAGCCCAAAATATTGATGGCCTGAGGCAAAATCAGACAGACTTTTTCTATTCTTACCAATTAGCTTTTTCTCAAGTCCGGTAATGTGGTTCAGTCTGCGCTCAATGATTTCACTATACGGACGTAGATAAGGATCGCTGTCCAATATAATTTGCAAACGGTCGTTTAGAGTATATATGGTTCGATCAGTGGATTTTTTTTTCGGTTGTTTATCCCTCATATTTTCGTAATATCCTATTTTGAATTATGCACTTATTTTAACTATCTTGCAAAAAACTTTTATGGATTGATAAATGGACGATTCAGCATTTTTTCATAAAGATCGGTATAAAATTTTGCTGTTACCGAATGGTTAAAAGATGCCAGACTTTCTTTCATGATGCGGGATATCTGTTTTTCTTTTTCAGATGGCGGCAGCATATAAAATTGCACAGCTTGATCTATTGCCCACATCAGTCCCTGCGAGTCATAAGTTTCAAACAGGATTCCGTTTCCGGAATTGTTTTCAGTGTTCAGTTTTTGAATCGTGTCGTGAATGCCGCCCGTGTCCCGGGCAACCGGCAGGGAACCATAAATCGTGGCAATCATCTGGGACAAGCCACAAGGTTCGAAGGCTGATGGCATGAGAATAAAATCCGATGCGGCGTAAGCCAGTCGTGACAGATTTTCTTCAAAATCACATACGGCAACTCTTCCGGATAAATTGAACTGCCAGACAATCTGACTGATGTATTGCTGAAATTCACCATCGGCCACAAAGACCATTTGCATGGAAATATTCCAGTATTTGGAAATGACATCATAAAGAATGTGCGCCATAAGCGGACTGCCTTTTTGGATTCTGTCCAGACGGGATGGCCAGAAAAAAAGAGGTGCCTGTTCGTTTTCAATAAGACCGAGGCTTTTTTGAAGATGTTGTTTGTTTCTGGCTTTGCCCCTGGTGAAATTTTTAGCATGATACTGGAACGGCAGAGAGGAGTCGTTTTCCGGATTAAAAGAAGGGTCGGGACTATTCAATATGCCTGCAGCGCAGTTAGCCTCCCATTTGTAAGTCAATTCCCGTTTCAAAGGTTCTTCAACAAACGGATGTTTTCCCTCTACAATTTCAAGAAGGAAAGTGGGGCTAACCGTGTTAATAAAATGCGCTGCAAAAACACCACTAACCAGAAAATCCACGGGATTAGTTTCCCGCGTTTCTTCATAACAGCCGGGTGGCCTCATAAAAAACAAATGTTTCCAGAACATGGCGGCATCAATCCCCTGGTCTTCAATTTCAGCAAGAGTTTTCTTAACCGTAAAAATATTATGGATGGTAAATAAGCAGGGGATACCTAGTTCCCGGGCTTTGGCCGGAAGTAATCCCGTCATCCAGTCATTGCAATGGATCAAATCCGGTTTGACGACGGGAATAATGTTGTTGATGACTTCTCTTTGAAATGCCAATGAAATTTTTATGTTTTCCCAGTTGTAGCTGGAATAAACGGAATTCATGTAAAAAAATGCCCTGTCTTCGGCCAGATGAATACGTTCCTTAAGGACTTTTCTTTTTATTTTTTTTAATTCATTTTTGAATAATCTTTCTGATTCTTGATTATATATGTTTCGATAATCGGGTAGCGCAACGTGAACATCACCTCCCTGCGCAAATAGCGCGTTGATCAGGGCTGCAGAGACGTCAGCAAGACCTCCTGCTTTGGCGGTTAGATGATTGACGTTTTTTCCCATTCCTTCCGGGAGATAGGTCACTTCCGGAGTTACAATGAGCACGCGTGGTTTTGTTCTGCGGCGAAACATAACAGGTTAGCATTCCCCCGATTTTTTCAAAGATGAATTCACAAAAATATCGTATTACGATAAATCACAAATCATATAGGAATGAGGTTCACCGAAACGAAAATCAATGCAACTAGATGCAGATATTCAACATGATTAAAGATGTTTTTATGCCCAGGTAATTAATCCCGGGGCGTATTTAATAAAGGAATCCGCTTTGGGAGTTACGCGTGCCGTAAATCCGAAACGACCGGCAATCGTACAAGGCAACGAACATTCATACCGATAGATACCGTTGCCCAAATTTTCCACAACTTTCATTTGTTGAGTTTTCCCATCAGCAAGGCTTTCCACAGTTTTCATGTGTCCGTAAAATAATTCCACATCAACCTCGTCCGGCGTAAGTTCACCCAAATGCACATTTGTTGAAATGTTTAGAAATTCGCCAACTTTCAATGCCCCACTGTCTTTTCTGACAGGCAGTTCTATAGATATGGCAGACCATTTTTCACGAAGTCGTTCATATAAATTCTTCAATCGGATGGCTTGCGACGCCTTGTCCCGCGTCAGGTCATCGTACTGCGATATGGCTGGTATATAAAAGAGATGGTTGTAATTGGTGACCATTTTTTGTGCGCTGAATTGCTCCAGTGCCATTCGAATTGAAGCCTTCATCATGGCCAGCCAGCGTAAGGGGAGTCCTCCGTTTTCTCTGTTATAAAAACAAGGAATTACATCATTTTCCAATACGTTATACAGGGCATGACTTTCCACTGCGTCCTGATATTGATGATCAGTAAATTCTTCTCCGGTACCGATAGCCCATCCTGTTTCCGGAGAATAGCCTTCACACCACCAGCCGTCCAGAATACTGAGATTGAGAACTCCGTTGGCTGCTGCCTTCATTCCTGAAGTGCCGCAAGCTTCCAGCGGACGTCTCGGTGTGTTCAACCATACATCGGCTCCCTGAATCAGATGCCGTGCAATGTCAATGTCATAATTTTCGAGAAAGAGAATTTTATGATGGTATTCAGGATGTCGGGAAAGATGAACAATTTGCTGGATAATTTTTTTTCCTTCGTTATCCATTGGATGAGCTTTTCCGGCAAAAATAAATTGAACAGGGTGTTGTTCATTTTTTAAAATGGCTTCAAATCGCTCCATGTCATTGAGCAATAGGTTCGCACGTTTATAAGTGACAAATCGCCGCGCAAAGCCAATGGTCAATACATTATCATCCAGCACGGATTCCGCTTCCTTCATAATATATTTGGGGGCATTTCTCCGCGCATATTGTTTGACCGTCCATTTTCTGCAGGAACGGACTAACCGGGTTCTGCTCATTTCATGTGAACGCCATAATTCTTCATCATAAATATCATCGATGCGTTTGGCCATATCAGTGTTTGATGTTTTCATGGGCCAGTCCCGACCGAGATATCGCTCAAAAAGACTGGAAATTTCGATAGATATCCAGGAAGGGATATGCACGCCGTTGGTAATGTAATTGATAGGAATTTCTTCTTCCGGTATTTCAGGCCACACAAATGACCACATGCGTTTGGCGACAGAGCCGTGGAGACGACTGACACCGTTACGGTTTTGCGTCAAATGCAATCCAAGAACAAACATAGAAAATGGACTTTTATTGATGTCATGGTCTATCTGACCCCATTTTAAAAGATTGTCGGCGGAAAGTCCCAGATCTTTTTCAAAAGGAACAAGATAAGGCTTAACCTGATCAAGAGGGAATTCGTCGTGTGCGGCCAGCACCGGCGTATGGGTGGTCAGCACAGTGGTTCGCGCATTGATTCCCATGGCCGTTTTCAAATCCACATTATGTCGGGATCGGATCTGCGCCAGTCTTTCAATATTACAAAAAGAACAATGTCCCTCATTGATATGACAAACAATCGGATTAATGCTCATCGCATTTAAAGCACGCATCCCGCCGATGCCCAAAACGGCTTCCTGGGCTAGGCGCACTTTTCCATCGGCAGAATACAAACTTGAATTAATATCACGAATCTTTGGAGGATTTTCTTTAATGTTTGTATCCAAGAGGTATAGCGGAATTCTGCCCACCATGATTTTCCAGATCATGATCTGAATTGCTCCGTCCGGACCGGCAATTGTAATGTGCAAATCATTGCCGGATGTATCTTTAACGCTTTCGATAGGAAGTTTATACAGGTCTGTTTCCGGGTATCCTTCCTGTTGCCATCCGTCATGATTCAAAAATTGATGGAAATAACCGTTACGATATAACAGGCCGATTCCAACCATGGGGATACCAAGATCAGAAGAGGCCTTCAAATGATCTCCTGCAAGGATTCCCAATCCGCCGGCAAATAACGGAAGACATTCATGAATGCCGAACTCCATGGAGAAATAAGCTATGACATCATTTCCTCTGCCTGGCCGTTGGACTTTATCAAATGGTTCAGTAACCTGTTTGATAAAATGTTCACGAACTTCTTCCATGTGACTCAGAAAGCTGGAATCAGTCGACAATTCATCTAACTTTTTTTGCTCAATCAGAGTTGAGAAAACGATAGGATTACGTCCCGATTCGTCCCACAATTTCGGATTAATGCGTCGAAAAAGTTCGATAGCCTCAAGGTTCCAGCACCACCATAGATTATTTGCCAGCACTTCCAGAAACTTCAATGGCTCCGGTATGTAGGGAAAGACTTGAAACGTTTGCAGGTAACTCATTTGTTCTATCCTTAATAAAATAATTTAAACAACGATAACGGAGTTTTCGCAATTGCCATATTCACTTCTTACATATTTATCGGCTGCCCAGTCATTTTCCCAAATTTTTTCATCAATCAGATATCGGAACTGGTATTCCTTTTTGGTTTCGAGATCCAACTCCAGAGTGAATTCGCCGCTTTTTAGCTTCTTCATGGGATTGTCTTTGATACTCCAATTGTTGAAATCACCTACAATAGAGATTGATTTGGCGTTCATGGAAGCTTCTTTGGGGACTCTAAAGGTTACTTTGCACAGCTTGCTGTTTTTTATGTATTTCTTTTTCATACTCATATCATCCTCCTTGAATATCGGTGTAAGTGAGGGAGATCCTCCAATTTACAAATATGAAAAAAGGACAACTTCAACACAGGCTAACGAAAGTTATGAGTCACAACATAAACTAGGTTAATTCCGGATATCCTTATAAAATCAACGGGCGGTATCTTCTTGCGCAATGAATTCCAGCAGCAGAAAGAACAATCAAAAGAGGGAAATTTTTTCAACTGGAAAAGATCCCTTTGTTAGAGACGGACATTGATCACGTTTTTTCCCATGTCAATCAATCCGTCCAAGATCAATAAAAATAAAACTTTGTAAAGTTTAATTATCAAAGTCATTTATGTCAAGAGAATAATATATCTATAAAAACAGATAAAATTTTGGTGAATTTTAAGGGAATTGTATTGAAAAAAAGGGCTTAGCGAATCTATAGATTGCTGTTGTTCAATAATTTCCATACACGCAACCATTCGCTCAGTCCCCACGCCTGGGAGTCACATCCCCTCTGGTGATGTGGATAGTCGCCGTCAAGAATTTCAGGAAAATGACCGATGCAACCATCGCGGATAATTCCCAAGCTGCCCATGAGCAAAGATCGGGCAGTAGCAATACAGTTTTTACCATAAATTTGTGCATAAGCTTCACAATAGGATGGATACAACCATGTCCAGGCCGTTCCGTTATGATAGGCTGGTTTCCTGCCGGTATCCTCATCGCCGCCATAGCGGCCCCTATATGGATAATGGGGATATCCGATAACGTTTCCGTTGTGAATAATTTCAAGAGAATAGTCTATCGGCGCATCTGCCAGACTTCTGATTGCTCCCGGTACCAGAAGAGACTGGCAGGCATCCAGAATGGCTCTGCAGATTGTCATGTCCGACACTGCCCCCATGGTAATAGCCAGCAACTGATTTGGCCGGATGGAGTCGTCGGGGAGGCCTTTTTTTGCCGGATCATCGGGTGGTGCATGTAGACAATCGGCCATGTAACCATTCTTTAAAAGGAACAATTCCATGATAGATTGCTCAACAGTCTTTGCCAATACGTCCCAGTTGTACCCGTTTTTATCGATATGCGACAAAAAAAGAAGCGCCGCGTGCCATAAGGCCTGAATCTCTATGCAATATCCCTGGCGGGGCGTGCACGCGGGATAATTGGTGTCCATCCAGGTAAAATGCGCCGGACTGTAAATCAGTCCTGATGTTTGATCCATTCGTATATGATTGGAGGTTCCTTCGATATAGGAGTGGCCTATGGAAAGCAGGATATCCATCATGGTTCTGTTTCCGCATTTTTCGGAAAGAAACGCCGGTGAATTTCCCTTTTTTATTAAATCGGCACAGACGATAACAAACCATAACGGAGCATCGGATGTATCGCGGTTACCTGCGTTATTGCCGCGTATCATATTAGGTAATGTGCCGTGATCTTCAAATCCCCCGAATAATTTCAGTATCTGCGAAGCTTCATCAATCATGTCCGCCTGGATAAGGCCCCTTGAGAAAATGAGCGAATCTCTTCCCCAGTCCAGAAACCAGGGATAGCCGGCGATAACGGATTTCAAATTATCGCGTTTGACAATAAATGCATTAAGGGCACCTTGCAACATCTGTTCGAGAGATGCCGATTTATTCTCTTTTCCCGCGTGGGTTTTGGATAATTGACATGATGAAATAGGATGATTTTCATTGACAAAAGCAGTCAAACAGATTGTTTCCCTGCCTTTCATGAATACAGAAAAATAACCGGGGCTGAAAAGATCTGAATCGGGATCCAGACCACGTTCTTTTTCCGCAGGGCGGTGAACCATATAATACCATTCCGGTTGAGAGACAAATACTCCCTTTGAAATATGAAGCTTCAATTTTCTGTCCGGCGAAGGTGTAAAAATAAATGCGTCATGTTCGATGGTGATAGCGGCAGGCCAGGCATTTTCCGGTCCCTTGTATGCCTTGGTATTTTCATGAAAATTTCTGTCTTCTATGTCAGGTCGTAAAATCAACTGGACGGATTCTTTGTCGTCGAGTTTTCCCTTGATCGATTTTGCAGGCAAACGATGAAACTCAAGCAGAACGGTATTCTCCCCCTGAATCATTTTTACTGCGATTAGAAGGTCAATTCGCTCGCCCTGTCCGGTTGGAATTTCGTATTTCCAGAATCCCTGGTTGCCTTCAGTCCTAAAATGATCAAGATTGTCAAAACAAATTTCCTGGGAATACCCCTGATAGACAATCCATGCCCGGCAGCGCGTAAACATAATTTGTCTGTCTTCCGGGGAAAGCGGATTGAGATTGGCTGCCAAAAGCGCGTCATATTTACTGTTCAGTTTCCCCCACTTTATGTTCGCTCTACACATGCCACCGATGCCGTTTGTGGATAAAAATATATGATTGCCCTGCATGAGATCGTTACGTTTGATCACGGCAGGTGATTCCGGACATGGTGTTTCGGTTAAGAAAAGTAGAGAGGAATCTTCATGACGGGTTCTTTGTCCTTCATATACAGTGACTCGTAATGTAAGATGCGTTGCTGTCGAAATATCTTTACAGGGCGTAAACAGGAGGAAATGAGTTCCGTCATTTTGGGGCAGGCTTTCCTCGCTGACGATTACCCGTTCATTTTCTTCATATCCGTCAATGATGGTGGCGCGAAAGGGATTGTCCGCCTTCACCAGCAGAAAATGTCCGGGTGGCAGAATGACTTCGCGTTTGAGGTCACGGGGCCATTGCCAGAAAATAACCCTGTGTTCCTGTTTATCCGGATTAAAAGAACGACAAAATTCCACAGGATTATCACTTAACTGTTTTGTTGCCGTAATTAAGTCGAAGTCAGATATATCTTGTGTTCCGTGATAGAAGCAGAACACTTCCATCGCTTTTGCCTTCAACTTCTGGAACAATAAACGTTCAGGGAGAAAAGAAAGGCTTTCCTGTTGCTTGAGCAAATCTAAATCTTTTTCGTCTACTGTCAGACACAACACCTCGCCGGGAGAAAGTTTGCATGTATGATAATCCGGGCCGGTTATTACCTCTATCTTTCTTTCGGTCAAGAGATCAATCCATGGGCCGATAGCCATGTCTGCCTGAAATACCCAAATTGCTTCTGCCGTTTTTTTATCGTCCAGGTTAGCAACAATGACCAGTTTTTTCCCGGACGGAACGTGTCGTCGCAGCAATACAATAACGTTGCCTTCGCCATTTTGAAGGAGTTTTAAATCAACTTCTTCAAAAAAAGATGGATGGGAGCGGAGCAATATATTCAGCCTGCGAATATGATCTACCTGATTTTCCGCACTTCCCCAGTTTAGCGGATGGGCTTCATGAACGCTTATCTTTTTGTCAGCAAACCATTCTACTCCGTTGGCAAATCCGAATGCTCCCTGATGTGAGCACAGTGCGCACAGGGCGGTGCGCATCCTGGCATAGATCTTGGAGCGGGAGGCCAGTCTGTTGTTGTCGTGGGTTTCCGCGTAATGCACCGCAATTCCGTCTGTATTTGATATGTCGATAGCTTCAGGCAGATAATTTTCGATTTGTATCCGATCGTAATTCTGAAAAAGTTCTGAATATGCCCAATTAAAATCGGCATGATTGAGCAAATCCCGGGTTACCGATATTCTGCCTCCCAGTCCTTCCAATAGAAAAATTGTTTCCGGAAACTGTTCCCTGACCATAGCGATAATATAGTTCCATGCAGGCAATGGAATCATGTATCCGGCGTCGCATCGAAATCCGTCTACCCCGCGACGGCACCATGTCAGAAATACATGAGCAATATATTTCCAAAGGTCCTGCTGAGAATAATCAAGACTGGTCAAATCCTGCCAGACAACGCCCCACGCGCCGGGCCTGCGGATATCGCCGGTATGGTCGCGTAGCAGCCAGTGAGAATGGGTTTCGTGAAGGCTGGCAGCCCAACCGGTATGATTAACGGCGATGTCGATCATCAGTTTGCCTTTGCGGGCATGAATGGCATCCAGCAGTTCGCCAAATTGCTCGAGGGGGGTGGCTTTAATATCAAACTCAGCGAGCGCCGGATCGATTCCTGTGAAATGCAAAGCCGCATAAGGGCTTCCAAACCTTCCCATGCGGCCGTAAGTTGTCGGTGTCGGAGAAATGGGAAGAAGGTGCACAAATCGACAACCAAGTTTGCCGACAATGAAATCCAGCTCGGCAATCAAATCGCGAAAAGTGCCTGATCGGGGAATAACGGTATATTCTTTTTTATCAAGGTGCAAGATGCACAATTTGTCTGAATCATCTGGAGAATGTTGTCCATTTTTGTTTTTTCCAAATTGCCTTACAAAAGCGTTGTAAATGATATTAGCGCAACACGAATCTGCCGGTTCCACATTGATGGTGATGTTATCGCCTTCCGGCCAGAGAGGTTTTGTTTTGCCGGCGGACATGAAAAAGCATTTTGCTTCGAAATGTCCCACCTCACTCAAAGGCAGCATTACCGAAAAATGATGAGAATCAACCTGTCGCATGGGGATATCGAACCATTCAGTTCCCTGCAATGGCAAATTCCTGTCCAGCGAATCGATAACGGCTTTTCTGGCTATGGAGGCATGGCCTATATTGGTGCGCACCCAGGCTTTACCTTGCGATTCTTTATCCAATGAAAGCGTAAAGGTTACAGTATCTCCGCGAAACATAATCTTTCGGGATCCGGGTTCAGGATGCTGATGAATTTTATTTTTGGTGCTCATCGCTTTGACCGTTTAAAGATTTCAAAAGATTCCCGATTAATGTCACGAGAGATACGCAGAAAACGTGCCGGCTGATCTGATAGTTAATATCCGAATGTTAATTTAACCCGGATTACGCAATAGACATTTAAGAAAATCAAAGCTGTCATTTCGGGTGACAAAAATAATTTCAAACCGTTTCTTTCTCTTTTATTGCGTAATCTAAGTTTAAATTATACCATAAAAACCTAATTATTCAGTAAACTAAAATCAAGAAAATTGGCAAAAACAGTAAAAATCAAATCATTATTTTTGATATATGCGACAATTTATTACTCTTTGATAATTTATAGTGTCAATCTTCCTTTTTGTAATACTCATTCCATTTCTTATCGATCTCTTTTTGAATATCGGTTATTTGTGCATCCGTAAGAACTTTAAAACGCGACTGCGCACGGAAATATTCACGCACCGGTATCAGTTTGCGTTTTTCCACCAGCTTTTCGGATGCTCCAGTCAGCCGGAACTCGCCATTGATTATCTCGTAGAGATCGTAATAGCCGGTTTCTACAGCAAGCCGTCCGATTTTTATTCCATAGCGTGGTTCGTATCCCCAGCCCGGCGGGCAAGGAATATGAATGTGAATGTATTTTGTCCCCGGCAGATCAACGCATTTTTTTATCTTGTCAAAAAGGTCCAACGGATAGGATGCGGAACAGGTGGCAACGTAGCTTAAGTTGTGCGCCGCCATGATTGCTGATACATCTTTCTTGGGTTGCAGCTTTCCTTTGAAAGGTGTGTTCGCGGTTATAGCGCCAATAGGGGTTGTGCCAGAGCGTTGAACGCCGGTATTCATATACCCTTCGTTATCGTAGCAAAGGTAAATGAAGTTATCGCCGCGTTCTGCAGCGCCGGATAAGGCTTGCAGACCGATGTCGCTCGTTCCGCCATCGCCCGCCCATGCGGCCACTTTGATTTTATCCTTACCCTGTGCCTTTAGCGTAGCCAAAATCCCTGTGGCGGCGGCGGCTGTTGAGGCAAAGGTTACATTAAGACAGGGAAGCTTCGTCGAGGCAATGGGGAAGAGACCCTGAAGCACAGTAAGGCAGCTCGGCGGTACAACAAGGATCGTATCTTTTCCCAGAGCCTTGAGACCAATCCGATAAGCGATGGCCAGAGCGCAGCCAGTGCAGGCCCTTGTTCCCGGATGCAAAAATTCTTCTGTGGGTAAACTCAAAATTGTTGTTTTGGCCTGCATTTGATTCTCCTATATCTCGAGCCCTATCCAAACGGGTTCATACGTGACCTGGCCTTTTATCGCGGTCCGCAGGTTTTGTGTCAAATCCTCTGTTCTGATTTTGCGGCCGCCTATTCCCGCGATAATATTTTGTACAACAGGCAGAGTGCCTGTGCCCGCGAGATGTTCATAAAGCGCGGACTTTAAATCCGATACCAAAGCACCTTCATAACCATAGCTCAGTGCCTTTTCAAAGACGATCACGCCTTTTTTTCCTTTTAAAGCATTGGCGAGTGCAATATCCGGAAAAGGTCGATAAAATCGAATGCCCATGACGCCGGCTTTGATGCCTTCTTTTCTCAAAGTGTCCACGCAAACACGTAACTGGTAGGTCAGGGAGCCCAGCCCTACGGCAACGTATTCCGCGTCATCACATAGATAAGGTTCTATATAGGGGTCACCTCCGCGACCGAATATATCGACAAATCTTTTTTCCGCTTCCGCGGCTACCGTAAGCGATTTTCGCATTTCTTCATGAAGCAAATATCTGATTTCCATATATCCATGAGCGAGCTCACCTCTGACATCAAGCCTGACGTCAGGAAGAGTTACTGTATTGAGATTGGCAGGTTCATGGGGATTCAGAGCATAATCCGGATTAAACGGCGGCAGAAAATCATCGACCTTTTTCTGATCCGGTACATCAAAGGGCATATAGGTATGAGAAAGAATATAACCGTCATAGCAGACCATAATCGGAATGCTTACCTTTTCAGCAAGCCAGTAGGCTTTTATGATCGAATCAATTATCTGCTGATGGTCAGCGCAGTATATCTGTATCCAACCGGTATCGCGTTGTGAAATCGAATCCTGCTGGTCGTTCCAGACGTTCCAGGGAGCGCCGACCGCGCGATTGACGACGCACATCACAATGGGAAGCCTGGCGCCTGCCGCCCACTGAACCTGTTCGTGCATATAAAGAAGTCCATTCGCGCTGGTTGCGGTAAATGATCTTCCTCCGGCTGATGATGCGGCGATGCACACGGCCAGAGCGGAATGTTCGCTTTCAACGGGAATGTATTCCGCCTTCATTTCACCTGATTCCACATACTCGGAGAGTTTCTCTGTTAGAGGAGTCTGCGGTGTGATGGGATAGGCGGCAATAACATTAACGCGGCATAGCATAACGCCCAGAGCTGCAGCAACATTTCCATTTTCTATAATATGCATGGCGTTTACTCCTTGCCTTCATTTTCTTCCGAGAATGCAGATTCATCCACCATAGTGATGGCTTTGGTGGGACATTCTTCGGCGCATATACCGCATCCCTTGCAGTATTCCAGATCGATTGTTGGTGGTATCGTCCGGGAGATGACAACATCCGGACAGAGCAACCAACAGATGAAACAGGCCTCGGCTTTCCTCTTGCAGGGAATGCAGAGGCTTGTATTCAACACAGGTCGCTCCACCCTCCACGAACCGGTCCTTCCGCCGTCACCCGGCCCCGGCTCGCTGTGGGAAGTTTTTCTTCTGTAGTTTCTCGTACCCATTTTCAACCTCCCGTCACAGTCCTTTCATAGGCAATTCTGGCTGCCAGTGAGTTTTTTTCCGGATTCCTTGTACGGAATTCTTCTTCGATGCCTTTGATCAGCATATCAAATTTCAGAAAGTTTGTTGCTTTAGCCAGAGAACCGATGATCCCCGTATTGATTATGCCATGAGGAAGACCTGCCTCAACCGATATAGCCGTAATGTCTGCGGTTGCCAGTATGTAACCGTTTAAACTATATGTTTCAAAAGCTTTTGGTGTGTTTAAAATTATGATTCCACCGGGTTTAAGACCGTGAGTGACATCCGCTTCATCAAGAAGCAGGTGATCGAAGACGACAATGATGTCCGGTGTTTCGATGGCGGACAAATCGTAAATTTTATGCCGTGATATTTTCAGGGATGTCATGACCGGTGCTCCCCGACGCTCCGTGCCGAAAGTCGGCGCCATGACAACTCCTGAATAACCGGAAATAAAGGCAGCTTCAGCAACAATCTTTGCCGCTGTTATGGCACCCTGGCCACCCCTACCATGCCAGCGTATTTCAATAAAATCCTTGTTCATGAATGTTTTACTTAGCATAAAATCAGCGGACTGAAAAGGAATGGTTGCCGGATAACAAAGCTTCTATTTTTTCCATCAATCCGAAAAGGGTTTTTTTGTCCAGCGCCGAAACAGCAAAGGCATCCAGACGACGGCACAAATTTTGAAGCATTTCCTTATCAGTAACGCGGTCGGATTTGTTAAGAACGCGAATGGTTGGTTTGTCATTGATTTCCAGTTCTTCCAGGATCTTTTCCACGGCGTCAATCTGGTCTTCAAATTGGCTGTTACTTACGTCAATTACATGTAAAAGTATGTTCGCATCCAGCAATTCATCCAGGGTCGCGCGAAAAGCGGTGAATAGTTCTTCCGGTAAATTGCGGATAAAACCGACTGTATCGGTGATGATTGCTTCAGTATCTTTGGGAAAGCGCAGTCTCGCGCTTTTTGTGTCCAATGTGGCGAAGAGTTTGTCTTCAACCAGGACGGTGCTTTTGGTCAATGTGTTGAGAAGAGTGGATTTGCCGGCATTAGTATACCCGACAATGGAGATAATCGGCAGTCCGATTTTTTCTCTTTTGCTGTAGCGCTGCCGCCGCGATTTGGTTATCGCTTTCAAATCTTTTTCCAGATGATGAATACGTTCACGAATACGCCGGCGATCGATTTCCAGTTTCGTTTCACCGGGACCGGTGCCACCGATGCCACCGGCCAGACGCGAAAGGGAGGTGTCCATGTGCATTAAGCGCGGCAGCCGGTACCTGAGCTGCGCCAGTTCCACCTGAATTTTTCCTTCACGGCTGTGGGCGCGTCTGGCGAAAATATCCAGAATTACCTGTGTGCGGTCGATAATTTTCAATCCGGTAAAATTGCTGATGGAACGGGCCTGTGCCGGCGTAAGCTCGTGATCGAAAATGAGCATATTGGCGCCGATCTGCGATGCACGCAAATCTATGGCTAACAACTTTCCTTTACCCACCATAAATTTGGGATCGGGTTGAGGGCGGTACTGTACAATTGAGTCGAAAACCTCGACGCCGCAGGTGCGCGCCAGTTGGGCAAGTTCAGCAAGCGATGCCTCGGCGCCTGTCAGCGGATTTTTTTCTACACGCAGAAGAATTGCTTTTTCCGCGGCGTCTATTTTGCGTACTCTCTGTTTCTTGGTGAATTCGTCTTCAAGCGCCTGAATAAAGGAAAGAAAATTTATTTTTAACCTGTGCGGTTCTTCGGGAGTCATAATCAACCAATAATCTCCAGCCGGATTTTCCGGCACAAGATGTGCCCAGTTCAATACTCCCGGCGATCCGTCCTCGCAAACTTCCAGCGCACCGATAAGATCCAGCCGCAGATGGGATAAGTCCGTCAGGTCTTCATCGGAGAGTTCTTCTGAATTCAAATGTGTGTGAATGAGACGCAATCCCCGGAAACGTGTAGAAGAAGAACGGAATCTTTCCAGATCGGGAATTAAAATACTTTTATGATCGCCGACAATAATGGAACTGATTTCTCCCTTGCGGTTGATGAGTAGACCGATTTGCCGGTTTATTTCACGAGAGATAGAAGCTAGTTGCCGGGCCAGATCGTTGGTGATGATATTTTCCGGCGGCATGCCTCTGCGACCGAGACGTTCAATCTGTTTTATTTGTGCAACGCGTAAACCTGTCGTATTTCCAAAAATCTTGTTGATGGTTAAAATCCTTCTTTATATCTTCACAATATTTTCCTTCGTTGCAGAATCTTTGTCATTTCGAGGAGTCCCGATGAGTCGGGGCGACGAGAAATCTTTCTTTGCATGCGATTAGGATTCCTCATCCCGATAAATCGGGAATTCGGAATGACAAATTCACTAGCGGAAGATAAGAAAATATCTTATTAAATATAATCTAGCACATTTTATGGAGATTAGTCAAAAGACATAAAAAGCCCTCGGAGAACTTCTCCGAGGGCTTTTATTCAGCTATTCGGATTGTTCGGGGAACAATCCCTACAATTAGGTAGGGCGCGTTCCCTGAACGCGCCGTTCTCTCTTAGAAAGTAAGAGTAAGTTTGTTTGTAACTATAAAATCATCATTAATTTCTGTTCCCGGTGAATCATAACCTTTGAAATAATCGCCGGTAAACAGATAACCTACGCCCAACATGTAAGAAAGGTTGTTGGTGATTTTGTAAGTACCGCTAAGATCAATTTCCGTACCGTAGGTGCCGTTGGCATAACCCGTCGGTTTCTTATCCGCCTGTGCGTAGGAAACTGAGAGCATCGCATCCAATTCCGGCATTGGCTTGATACCTAACCTGCCCTGAAAGAACAAAGCGTTGGTCATCGGACCGGTAACGGTTGTACCACTGTAACCGTGAACGTCTCCTACCCAATTAGCCACATCATAGTAGTTAAACATTATCAAACAGGGATTCCAGTCACGGCCGCCGTTCAAAGTGCCTTCGTTTACATCCGAGGTGCTGGGATCGTCACCGGAGACAAAAGCCACGGTTGCACCGACATAGACCGGTGCAAAAGTGGCGGTTGCGTCAACCCAAC
>SCVW01000031.1 GCA_007244375.1 Smithella sp.
TAAATCCGATAAACACGTTTATGATTCCAAGGATAGCCCATCCTGCGCAGGGCACGAAAACACTTCCAAAATCCCCAACGGGCATGCCGCTCAACTATTTTATTCAATGCCAGGATAATATCGGCATCACGTCTAAGGTCATCCTGTGGAACTTCGTAATAAGCTGCCCGGGATAAGCCGATGCATCGACAACTTCGCTGAATGGACAAATGATGCGTGCCAATCAGAAAATTAACCGCTTCCCGTTTCTCGGACAGCTTTATAATTTTTTTTCAATCAAATCCTTCAGGGCACGGTTTTCTAAAGCCAAATCAGCATACAAGCGCTTAAGGCGTCCCAACTCACCCTCCATCTCTTTCATTTTCTTGAGATCGGGAACCGTCATCCCACCATACTTGGATTTCCAATTGTAATAAGTTGCATCACTGATGCCGTGCTTCCGGCAAACATCCTTAACCAGTATACCGCTTTCCGCTTCCTTCAGAATTGCAAAAATCTGTGTCTCGGTAAATCGTGACCCTTTCATATGAACCTCCTGACTTTTATTTTGCCAGAAAGCTCTATTTTTAACATGTACTATTTTAAGGGAAGCTTACGAACGGAGCTCCACTTGTTCAATAAGCAATATTCAGTTATACTCTTCCCATGTCGAACTACAAATTCTTTGACCATACGGCCGATATTGGTGTTGAAGTTACAGGCCGGACCAGAAAAGAGCTGTTTGTGAATGCCGCCGAGGCTTTGTTTGATGTGATGATTGAAAGCAAAACCGGTGGGGAAGAAGCAAAACAGCAGAAAAAAATAACGGTTGAAGGTTCGGATATTGCTGATTTGCTGATTAATTTTTTGCGGGAGCTTCTTTATCTGTTCAATGGCGAAAAGTTCATCACGGGCAATTGTGAAATCATTAAGTTCACCAATAAGGAATTACAGGCGTGGCTGACAGGGGAATCATTCAATAGCAAAAAGCATTTGATTAAAACCGAGATTAAGGCGGTAACCTATTCGGGCGCAAAGGTGGAAAAAATAAAGGCAGGCTGGAGAGCCCGCGTGATTTTTGATGTTTGACAAAATCCGTGACTGGATGTCATTCCGAATCCCGACGCGTCGGGGTGAGGAATCTTAATAATTACCAGCAAAGAAAAGATATCTCCCTCTGGTCGATATGACATATTGTATAGATATTTATGAGACATTACATTAGATTGCCACGCCGTCTGAGAGACGGCAATGACAAAAAGGTGTTGTGATATAGCATATATTTTGAAGAGAATTCATTATGTCTGGAATTATTTTAGAAAAATTAGATGATAATCGGTGGCTGCTTCCCCAAACAGGAGGCATGAGGGTGCCGGGGATGATCTACGCCAATGAAAAAATTTATCAGCTTTTAAAAGGCGACGAAAGCGCGAAACAGGTAGCAAATGTCGCGCATCTGCCGGGGATCGTTAAATACTCTTTGGCGATGCCCGATGTCCACTGGGGCTACGGCTTTCCCATCGGCGGCGTGGCGGCTTTTGATCTGGATGAGGGAATTATTTCTCCGGGCGGCGTGGGCTATGATATCAACTGCGGCTGCCGTTTGATGATCACGAATTTAACGCTGGGTGATATTAAAGAAAGACTCAGAGATTTAACCACAGCCCTGTATCAGCATATCCCCTCCGGTGTCGGCTCGAAAGGTTCGATAAAATTATCCGGCAAGGATCAGAAAAAGGTTCTCGAGGAAGGTGCGGCTTGGGCGGTCAAAGCTGGTTTCGGTTTACATGAAGACCTGGAGACAACGGAAGACGGCGGCGCCATCGTCGGAGCCGATCCGGAGCAGGTATCGGCACGGGCTCTGGAACGTGGCAAACAGCAACTGGGCACATTGGGTTCGGGCAATCATTTTCTGGAAATCGAGGTTGTGCAGGAAATATTCGATGAAGCTGCCGCTCAATCCTTTGGCTTGCATAAAGGGCAGATCGCCGTGATGATTCACACCGGATCGCGCGGTCTGGGTTACCAGATTTGCGATGACTATTTGGCCATGATGGTCAAACACGCAAACGAAACGGGCATTGCGCTTCCGGACAGGCAACTGGCCTGCGCTTATCTTAAGTCGGGAAGAGGCAAAAACTATCTGGCGGCCATGGCCTGTGGCGCCAATTACGCTTGGGCGAACCGTCAGATACTGATGCACAAAACACGGGAAGTCTTTGAAAAAACGTTGCGGATGTCGCCACGGGACGTAAACATGAGGCTGGTTTACGACGTCTGTCATAACATTGCCAAGATTGAGGAATTCAACATAGGCGGAACAATAAAAAAACTTTGCGTTCACCGCAAGGGTGCGACGCGCGCTTTTCCCGCCGGACACGAGGCAGTTCCTGAACGCTATAGAAAAGTCGGTCAGCCGGTACTGATTCCCGGTGATATGGTCAGCGGCTCTTATGTTCTGGTGGGTCAGGAAAAAGCGATGGAAGAAACTTTCGGCAGCGCCTGTCACGGAGCGGGAAGAGTAATGAGCCGCTCGCAGGCAATAAAATCCAGCCGGGGACGCTCGATTGCCCGTGAGCTGTCGGAAAAGGGTGTTTTGGTCATGGCTGGCTCCAAAGGAACGCTCAACGAAGAAATGCCCGAAGCGTATAAAAATTTGCAGGATGTCGTGCAGGTGATGCACGATTCGGGAATTGCACGTAAGGTAGCAAGGCTAAAGTCCCTTTCTTGTATTAAGGGATAATGCCTTACCCCTGGAAATATTTTGCATGCTGATGTAAGAAGAATTGAAAGATTTGCATAACACCCGCTCGTGTCATTTCGAGGATCGTAGAGACGAGAAATCCATGTCCCGAGCGTAGCGAGGGATCTTTAAGATTTCTCATCCCGACACATCGGGATTCGAAATGACAAATTAATCATGGTGCAAAGATTTCGCAGTGAAAACAATTCCGGGAGAGGGTAATGACGGAAATCATTTTTGATGAAAATGAAGATTGGGATAAAAGAATATTGTGCAGTGATGAAAGCTGCATTGGGATAATAGGCCCTGATGGTAAATGCAAAGAATGCGGCAAGCCTTATGAGGGAAAACTGCTGGCAGAGCCGGTTGCAGATGATGTTCATACAGTTGCCGCAGAAGAACCACAACAAGTTTTAGCAGATGCCGAAACGGATGACTGGGATAAAAGAGTATTATGCAGCGATGGGTCATGCATCGGTATCATCGGCCCCGATGGAAAATGTAAGGAATGCGGTAAACCCTATAATTATAAATAAATTATGCCTGTTGAAAAAACGAAGACAACCAGTGTTTTGCTATGTGTTTTCCGATGTGTTCCGCTAAGTGTACGCAAAATATTACTTAAATTCTTCTTCCGGCTTTTCTACCTTTTCGGTTCCAAAAACCGTTTGATAGTGCTGGATAATCTTCAACATTCTTTTCCGGAAAAGGATTTAAAAGAAATAATCGGAACTGCCAAAGGGGTCTACCGTCATTTTGCCATTGTGGCTGCTGAATTTTTCAGTCTGCCCTCTATAACCAAAGAAAATATTCACCAGTGGGTGGAATTGGAAGGTCTGGAAAATTATCAGGCGGCAATTGCCAAGGGCAAAGGAGCTCTTTCGATAGTTGCTCATTTTGGTAATTGGGAACTGATGACTATAGCTGTTCCTTTGTATCTCAAACCAATGCAAATTGTTTACCGGCCAATAGATAGTCCGGTTATTGATAACATGGTTGAATATGTACGGACTATGCACGGGAACGAATTGATTCCCAAAGGCGGATCGGGTAAACGGATTATGGAATTGTTACAGGAGAAGCAGATAATAGGTATTCTCAGCGACCAGAATGTTGCCGCTTATGAAGGAGTCTTTGTTGATTTTTTCGGCCGTCCCGCCTGTACCGGTGTGGGGCTGACGGTAATGGCCATGCGCTCCGGCGCGCCGGTGATTCCGGCTTTTATGGCCAGACAAAAATCAGGTAAATACAAACTTATCCTTAAGCCTGCTATGGAGGCTGTTTGTACGGATAATTACGAAGCGGACTTACGGGTAAATACTCAGCGTTTCACAAAATCCATAGAAGACATTATTCGCGAATATCCGGACCAGTATTTCTGGTTCCACCAGCGATGGAAAACGAAACAGTACCAAAAGTATTAGCAATAATATCAGAAATCAGAGATAAAAATTCATGACTGTTCAACCGACAAGAACGACAAAAATAATGCTGTTTGTTGGCCACTATATCCCCCTGTTCGTGCGGAAGGGATGCTTTATAAGCTTATTTATGCTTTTTTACCATCTGGGAACCAAAAACAGATTGATAACCCTGCATAATCTCCTGCGCTCTTTTCCGGAAAAGGACTTAAAGGAAATAATAAGAATTGCCAAAGGAGCCTACCGTCACTTTGCCACTGTAGCCGCTGAATTCTTCGATATGTCTTATGTTACAAAAAAGAATATTCATAAATGGGTGGAAGTGGAAGGTTTGGAAAATTATGAGGCAGCCATTGCCCAAGGCAAAGGTATCCTTTCCATTGTTGCTCATTTTGGCAACTGGGAATTATTGCCATTTGGTGTTCCCATCTATGCCAAAGCGATTAATATAGTCTACCGGCCTCTGGATAATCCGATAATCGATAATATGGTGGAATACGTACGAACCTTGATGGGCAATACATTGATTCCCAAAGGGGGATCGGGGAAAAGAATTCTGGAATTATTAAAAGAAAATCAAATTGTGGGTCTTCTCAGCGATCAGAATGTTGATTTGCAGGAAGGAGTGTTTGTCGATTTCTTCGGCCGTCCCGCCTGTACCGGTAAAGGACTGGCGGTTATGGCCATACGTTCCGGTGCACCTGTAATCGCACTTTTTCCGGCCAGACAAAAATCGGGCAAATACAAAGCCATAGTGAAACCGGCAATTGAAGCAGTTAACACAGGTGATTATGAAGCGGATATTGTAACAAATACTCAACGATTTACAAACATCATTGAAGAAATTGTTCGTGAATATCCAGAGCAGTGGTTCTGGTTTCATCAGCGCTGGAAAACAAAACCATACCAACCGCAATTTTATCAATCCAGAGAATTTTACGCGCAGTTGGAAAAAGAAGTGGAGCTGGCCAGCCTCCATGAACAACCGTTAACTGTAATGCTGATTGATATCGACAAGCTCAAGGCATTCAGCGACACATACGGCCATGTTGAGGGAGAAAACGTGTTTACACGACTCCATGCCTTGGTAACCCGATGCCGGGGAGAAAGTTATTTATCCTACTGGTTCGGCAATGATGAATTTACGATGATAATGCCGGCAACTACAAAAGAGACAGGAATGTTAACGGCACAAAAAGTACAAGAGGAATTGAAAAAAGAAATTTTTGCTCCTACGTCGGGCAAAGAAGTTCATGTAACGGTTAGCATAGGCCTCGCGCAGTACAAATTGGAAGAAGACAGGAAATCATTTTTTTATCGGGTAAAAAAACTGATGCTCCAGGCCAAACAGGAAGGCAGAAACAGGATTTGCGCGGAGTAAAGTTTAAAATAATAGTGTGAAAAGTAAATGGTGAAAAAGTTAATGTAAGAATATTTGATAATTAAGTATTGTGTCCCAGGAATTTCCTGTCCAATTAATAGATAGTAAAAAAAAATCAGGAGATAGTTGCCACTTTAGCTAAGTCATCAATATTGTAATTTCTTGTTACGTTGGCCAGGACTATTAATTCATCTATTAAGTTTAAGGTTGTTGCGGGGCAAAGCATATCGCCGGTGTTGTCCGATCCTACTTTAACTTCAATTCCTGCACTTACGAAATCCCAGACCCTGGCAATACAATTATGTGTTGGTGCCAAGACATCTCTATACTGGAACATGCTTATTGCTCCTGAAGGGCAGGTGATAATTTTGATGTCATTTTTCAGAAGTCTGTCAACAAGGGCAAAAAATCTTGTTTCACTGTAACTTGAAGGAGAAATAACATGTACAGCCCATGCTCCCCGGATGCCGTGCGCTTCCATTACATCACATAAAATTTCTGTTCCATTTTCCGAAGGAATATTTTTTTGATCCAGATGAAAATGGGGTGTCTTGTTAAATTGTGTCGCAATATTAAAAGTTTTTTCAATGTCTCCAATAAAGTCTCCGTGGATATCAGGCAGCGAACATATAAAATCGACATATTTGGCAGCGTCGTAAAGTAATTCAAAATTTTCTGTAGACATTGTATATGGGCAATATGCACCAAGGCGTAAATCAAGCAATTTTTTATATTTATTGCGTAATACAGTAAATATTTTTAAACTATCTAATCCTATTTCATCAAAAATATCGACGCACGTATCAGCTCTTATTGTTCCGTAACTAATGAGCTCTTCAATACATGCTTCTATTCTGGGCTGAGAATATTTGCAGGAAGCCTGTGTTCGGTAAAGATCCCGTATTTTTAAATGTTTTTCGTCCAGAGATAAATGGGTTTCATCTATATTCTCAAGCGTGTTTGATCTGCCGATATGTAAATGGGCATTGAATAAACCACCGCGAAGCTTGATGCTGCTTATCAATTTTGATATAAAAAAGTTATTTGATTTCATAATATCCATTTTCAGTTACGACAATGTCGGCTATGTGTTTGCCGGAAACAGGTATGCTTAATTTACTAACAAAACGCCGTTGGGGAATAACAAAGATTTTTTTTTCAACATAGGAATAGATATCCAGAGATCCACCATATCCCCAAAGCCTTGTATGTGTGGCATGACAAGCAACGTTGCCGGAAAGATCAACCTCCAATGCGCCGAGAATTGCGTTTTTTATCCTTCCGCTTCTGATCAGGCTGAAAATGAAAGCACTGTCGAAAATGGAACCACCTTCACGAAGCCCTATTTTTTTCCTGCTTGCATCAATAATTGTTTCCGTGCCGCAGGAGAACGGACATGCGCCGATTATTCCTGTTTCGTATATCACCCAGCAATCTTTGTCATTTAAAAATTTCAAACATTTGGTAGGTATTCCGGCTCCCAGGACAACAGAACTGCCTTCGGTAATAATGCTTGCCGCTTTTTTGGCTATTGTAATTTTATCTTTTAAGGATATAGTCAACATAAATTCCCGGCATCATTCTTTCATGTAATTTTAGTTTTACAGGGTATTTATCGACTTCCACGAGCGTTTCTTTGCCTGCCATGAGCATAATAGGATTAAAGTTTTTATCTGTTCCGTCGTAAAAAAGGTTACCGTATATGTCTGCTTTGGCTGCCTTTACTAATGAATAATCTGCATAAATAGATTCAGTGTGCCGATAATTGTCAAGAATTTTTTCGTGAAAGCCTTTAATTTTTGATGCTCCGGTACGTATGCTTTCAGCAAGAGATCCCTGAGGTAAAAAAATCAATTCAATATCCGAGAGATAAGCTTCCACTTCTTTATTTTGTCCGACAAAAGAACATATCAATTTTGATACCTTGCCATTTTTCAACAAAGGATAAATGCCCGACTTTTTCGTGCCGGTATCGTTTGTTATTATGGTATGATTTTTAGATTTTGATCTTGCCAGCATTTCAATCAGTTTCATCGGAACACCTGTTCCTCCAAAACCGCCTATTAAAAAAACACAAGAATCAACATCAAAAAAGAAATCAGAAACTACTTCATGAGGCATATTACAAATCCTAAAAGTGTTTTTGCAAAAGCAAGCTTTTGTAATATACAGACAGGAAAAATGTAATGAAACAAAATTCTAAAACACAATATAATAACTTATATTTATTGATATAATTAGACAAATTGTAAAAGGATTTTCTGTTAATTCAACTATTAATGCAAACTTTAAAACTCGTACAGCTTGTTTCCCGGTATAACCGTAAATTTATTCTTCAGTAACACATCAATTGCTTTTTCCGGGTTGTCGAAGCGGAAGATAATGACGGCATTCTGGCCGCTCTTTTCTACGAATGCGTAAAGATATTCGACATTGATACCTTCTTTGGAAACGACTTCCATAATGCTGTGCAGTCCGCCCGGTTTATCGGGGACTTCCACGGCGACAACGGGGGTCTTGCTCACCCTGAAACCGCTGTCTTTTAAAGCCTTGTTGGCTTTTTCGACATCATTGACTATCAGGCGCAAAATACCGAAGTCGGCAGTTTCCGCCACGGATAAAGTGCGGATATTGATATTGGCTTCCTTGAGTACGCGCGTGGCGTGCTCCAGTGTGCCGGGTTTATTTTCCAGAAAAACGGATATTTGCTCTACCTTCATTGTAACCCCCTTATATTAACGGTTGCATAATAGCATTGCTGTATTGGGCACTATAGTATGTTTAATTCTGGATTCCCGCCTGCGCGGGAATGACAAACAGTAATTTAAATGCGGCGTTTGTCAATTATTTTTGTACCTGCTTGTTGCAGAGTGTTGGGTTCAACCAGTTTGACGCGCGCGGTCAGGCCAAGATAATCCGTCATATCTTTGACTATTCTTTTTTCAATTTTCTGCAGCTCCTTGATGCTGCCGGAATCGCTAAATATCTTTTCATTAACTTCCACCTGCAAATCTAATGTGTCCAGCGCGCCTACCTTATCGATAATAATTTGATAATTCGGTTTCAACCCTTCAATATCTACCAGAATGGCTTCTATCTGCGAGGGGTAGACATTGATGCCGCGGATAATCAGCATGTCGTCGCTTCGCTTCAGAACTTTTTCCATTTTGACATGGGTACGGCCGCAGCGGCACGGCTCGGTAATCAGGCGCGAGATGTCGCCGGAGCGGTAACGGATAAGTGGCCCCGCTTCTTTGGTCAGTGTTGTGAAAACCAGTTCGCCTTCGGAACCTTCCGGTAATACTTCGCCTGTTTTCGGATCGATTGTTTCGACAATGAAGTGATCTTCAAAAACATGCATACCGTTGCGGCCTTCCAGACACTCTATCGCCATTCCCGGGCCGATAACTTCTGATAAGCCGTAGAGATCCAAAGCAGTTATGCCGAAAGCTTTTTCAATTTCATCACGGGTGGCATTGCTCCATGGTTCCGCGCCAAAAATACCAACGCGCACTTTCAGAGATTTGATATCTACACCCAGAGCCTTTCCTTCTTCAGCCAGATGCAATGCGTAGGAAGGCGTGGAGCAGATTACGGTCGGCCCAAAATCCTGCAAAATCATAAGTTGCCTTTTATCGTTTCCCCCGGAGATAGGAATTACGCTCGCGCCGATTTTCTCGGCACCATAGTGCAATCCCAGGCCGCCGGTAAACAGGCCGTAGCCGAAAGCGTTATGAATAATATCGTTTTTGGTAATGCCGGCGGCAACAAGCGAACGGGCGATAAGATCAGACCAGAGTTCGGTGTCACGTTTAGTGTAGCCGAAAACAATGGATTTTCCGCTGGTGCCGGAAGCAGTGTGCAAACGCACTATGTTGCTCATGGGTACGGAAAACAAGCCAAAGGGGTAATTATTTTGAAAATCCTGTCTGGTAATGAAAGGAAGTTTTTTCATGTCGGAAATTGATTTTATATCATCGGGTTTTACTTTTGCGGCATCAAAGGATTTTTTATAGAAACCAACCGAATGGTAAACTCTTTCCAGAACCTGCTGTAATCTTTTGACCTGCAGGGCTTTGATAACTTCGCGGGGCATGGTTTCAAATTCTTCGTTGTAGGTCATGGTGGTGCCTCCTCACTAATGTAGCGTATATCGATATTGCTGCTAAATCTTAAGCCGTTTTTTGTCATTTCGAGCAAAGCGAGAAATCTTGATTATTAATCCTTTAAGATTTCTCATCCAGATAAATCGGGATTCGGAATGACAATCTTTACTATTTCCAAACAGACTCTAAGCTGGTACGACGAAATTGGTAATGTTTTTTGTGACTCAGCCTCAATTGCAAAGAAGTCTAACAAAACTTTATGTCTCTGGCAAGAAGCTTTCTCCGGCAAAACAATATTAGCCGAGAACTTTTTTAAAACAGTATCTTTACGCAATTATGTCATACCGGCGAAGGCCGGTATCCAGTCGGCTGTGGCTTAGTTATTTTCTGGATTCCGGCCTACGCCGGAATGACGAATAAAGAAATTTTTCATTAGCCATGCTGTAAATATTGTTCGGCAAGAAAAATTCCCAATACAGTTTTAGCGTCGATGATCTCGCCATTTTTGATTAATTTTCGCGCCTTGGCAAAACTGACAGGAATGACTTCAATGAATTCATCGTCGTCAGGGGCGAGCGGAGCATGAATTAAATTTTTGGCAAGAAAAAAATACATGTATTCGTTGCAGTATCCCGGAAGTAGGTAGCCTTCAAAAAGCTTGATGAGTTTTTTAGCTTTAAACCCTGTTTCTTCGGCCAATTCCCGCTGGGCGCAAACAGCCGGAGATTCTTTCTGGCCATCGAGAGAGCCGGCGGGAATTTCCAAGAGGTCTTTTTTAACGGCATTGCGGTACTGTTTTATTAAAAGCAGTTCGTTTTTATCGTTGATTGCAATAATGGCAACGGTAGGTTTATGGTTTATCCAGCTTTGCCTCGCTGTTTTGCCGTTGGGGAAATCGAACTCTTCTTCCCAGACATCGAATATTTTACATTGGTATTTTAAAAAAGTTCTATTTATTCTCATAAGTGCTTTGCTTAACCCATATAATTTTGCCATCTAATCTTAAGTAGTACAAGTCTTCAGACTCGTTGAACAAGCGAACCTGATAACCTGAAGGTCACGCAAGGTTCGGACTACATTGTCTCGTTATCCTTTGCAAGCGAAATGGTATCAGTTCGTCTTGATTATGGATAACAGATGCCGTTCTATTTCCTCTTTAGGAAGAGCTCCAGTAACTCTATGCACCATCCGGCCTTCTTTAAAGAAAAGCATAGTCGGAATGCTGCGAATTCCATACTGCGAAGCAGTAAGCGGATTTTCATCAACATTGAGCTTAACCACCTTGACGCCGTTGGCGTAATCGGATGCCAGTTCATCGATGACAGGTGATAATTTTTGGCAGGGACCGCACCATGGAGCCCAGCAATCCACGAGGACGGATGTGTCGGAAGTCAGCACTTCACGGGCAAATGTTTGATCCGTTACATCAAAAGGCATAACTTTTTGCTGAGGAATAATTAAAGGTTCCCCGCATTTGCCGCATAATGGCTTTTGATGCAGGCGATCTTCAGGCATTCTGTTTTTTGTGCCGCATTTTAAACAGCGGATAATTAATTCTTCCAGCGACGTGCCGCATTTGCCGCAAAAAGAGCGTCCTTGCAGTTTTTGTTTCGGTATTCTGTTTCTTGTTCCGCAATTGAGACAGCGGATAATGACATTATCGGGCATATTCACCTTTAATAATATTATCTCTTTTTTGACGGTAAAAGGCAAATTATATAGCAACGCTCACAGCAAAAGGTTTTAGTATCAGAACAAGTTCCGTCGCGGACATTTTTGCCAGCAAACCACGGCTTCCCGCATTTATAAATATTTCAGGCAAGTCAGCTATGGTCTTTTCTATATATACCGGCATTACTTTTCTTGTACCGAATGGCGACGTACCGCCTACTTTGTAGCCTGTGTGTTTTTCTGCCATCGCCGGATTGCACGGCGAAACCGATTTTACACCGATGATTCGGGCCAGCGATTTTGTGGAAACCTCTTTATCGCCGTGCATCAGAATAATAAACGGCTTTCCTGTTTCATCCTCCATTATCAGCGTTTTAATAACGCTATGTTCGTCAACCCCCAGTTTTTGTGCCGATACCTTTGTTCCCCCTCTTTCCTCATATGGGTAAGTATGCAAAGTAAAATCAGCCTTTTTAGCCTTCAAAGCTAAAATAGCGGAAGTTGTCGGTATTTTTTCTTTACTCATCACGCATATGATAACAACTAAAGGTAAAAATGCAATGCAGATTACGCTTTGAATGTGGTATTTGAAATAGTTCCGCAAATGTGTTTATAAAACTATTTCTATATGCGGTTTCAAATACGTTAAATTAATTTTCCGTGAATATCATTGTGTAACTGATAAGCTTTAAAGAAATTTGTTTCTGGAGTAAAAAAAATGTTTCATTTTCTTGATTTTACGTTTGTTTTAAGTTATTTGTGCACAAAAATCTCTTGGGGGAGGGAGAATCGGGGTGCAATTTAATCCTTGTATGAAGCATAAACTTATCCGCAATTCCGTGCGGAATTTCGCGGAAACGGAACTCGCTCCTGTTGCTGCTGAAATAGACCGCAATGCCGTCTTTCCCCTGGATGTCATCGGAAAAATGAAAAACCTCAATTATTTCGGTTTGCAGGTACCGAAGGAGTTTGGCGGGGCGGCCATGGATTCGATCAGCGCCTCAATAGTGATTGAAGAAATCTCCCGTATTTGCGCCGCGGTAGGTTTGTGCATTGCAGTGCACAATGGGGTTGCCATTTATCCGTTTTTGCAGTTTGCTAACGCTGAACAAAAGAAACGCTATTTACCAAAACTCGCCAGCGGAGAATTTATAGGTGCTTTCAGTCTGACTGAAGCCAATGCCGGATCTGATTCCGCCAGCGTGGAAACAACAGCAGTTAAGAGAAATGATGAATATGTTTTAAACGGTACGAAAATATTTGTTACCAATGGAGGCGTTTGTGATTTGGCCCTCATTTTTGCCCTGACCGGTTTTGAACTGGGTCGTCCTCAAAGCAGTGTTTTTATTGTGGAGAGTAATTATCCCGGATTTTTACGTGGTGAACTGGAAGATCTTTGTGGCATGCGGGCCAATCCGGTTTCGTCTTTGTTTCTGGAAGATTGCTGTGTTCCGGAGAAAAATGTACTGGGCAAAATCGGTGATGGAATGAAAATAGGATTGTCCACGTTGGATACAGGCCGAATCGGAATTGCCGCGCAGGCTTTGGGAATCGCCCAGGGAGCATTTGAGGCCGCAGTGAAATACGCCAAGGAAAGACAGCAGTTCAAAAAACCTATCGCTTCACTGCAAACAATTCAGAATTACATTGCCGATATGGCTACAGAAATTACCGCCGCACGCCTGCTCTTGTATCGTGCCTGTTCTTTAAAAGATGAAGGTGTGTCTTTCGGCTGTGAGGCATCGATGGCGAAACTATACTGCAGTTCTGTTGCCTCTAAAGTTACTTCTTTGGCCGTGCAGATTCACGGTGGTTATGGATATAGCAAGGAATACGATGTGGAGAGGTATTTCCGTGACGCTAAAGTTACGGAAATTTATGAAGGTACAAGTGAAATTCAGCGTCTGGTAATTGCGCGCTCAATACTTTCTCAATTAATATTATAAAAGTATGTTGAATCTGGTAGTTTGTTTAAAACAAGTTCCTATGGTTACCGAACTGCCGTGGGATGAAAAAACCGGCACATTAAGACGTGATCTGGCAGCGGGAATGATGAATCCTGCCTGTAAGCACGCACTGGAAGCCGCCCTGCAAATCAAGGAAAAGTATTTCGCTAAAATAACCGTGATTACAATGGGACCGCCTGCCGCTGAAGAAGTGTTACGTGAAGCCATGGCTTTGGGCGCCGATGAAGCAATTCTGATTTGTGACAGGCTGCTGGCCGGGTCCGATACTTTTGCCACTTCTCTTGTTCTGAAAGAAGCGATAAAAAAGAAATGTCCCAAATTTGATCTTATCCTTTGCGGCGCATATACGGCGGATAGTGAAACAGCACAGGTAGGTCCGCAATTGGCTGAAGAACTGGACTTGCCTGCTGCAGCATACGTAGAAAAACTGGAAATTTTCGGCCGGACATTACGCTTGCGCCGTCTGGTGGATAATTTTCGTGAAACACTGGAGATGGAATTTCCGGCGCTGGTGACGATTTCGATGGAAAATTACAAGCCGCGCTTCACGAAGCTGGCCGGTTTGGAAAATGCTTTTTGCGGCAAAGGGGTTGTTGTTCTGGATGCGGCAGCTCTGGGCATAAAGGCAGCGTCAATGGAACAGCAATGTTCCCGCACCAAGGTACGTAAAGTCTTTTTGAAAAAAGCGCAGAAAGAAAATGTACTCATTCAGGGAACGGCTTCTTTGGTGGTTACGGAATTTCTCGATAAATATCAGCGAACCATAAGTACAGCAATAGGTAAATCTATAGAGGAAAAGAAGCTCGATGAAAAAGAGCAATAAAAAAAGCATCTGGGTATTTGGCGATTATCGCAATTATTATCAAAACCGCGTGACCTTGCAGTTGCTTTCCAAAGCGGTGGATCTTGCTAAAATAATCAAGGCGGAAGTGTGTGCTTTGATTTTCGGTCATGAGATTGACGAATGGATTATGGAATATACCGCTCATGGGGCCGACAGGATTCTGGCGATAGATGATCCCGCATTAAAAAGTTACAGCACCGAAAGATATCTGGCAATCATTGAGGCTCTGGCCAAAGAAAGAGATCCGGAAATTATTCTAATCGGCGCGACAGATTTTGGTCGTGAGTTTGCTCCGCGGTTGGCCAAGCGCTTGAAAACAGGCTTGTCGGCCGATTGCGTGGGTCTTGATATTACTGAAGATGGACTTTTATTGCAATTGGCTCCTTCGTTTGGCGGCAACATGTTGGCGGAAATTATTACGGAACGCCATCGTCCCCAAATGGCCACTGTTCGGCCGGGAACATTTAAGGAAATACCGCACAATTATGAAAGAAAAGCTCTGGTCGAACGTCTTCCCCTGATGAAAAATCTGCCCAAATCCCGTGTTCGTCTTATTGAATATGAACGTTCCGTGGAAAAAGAACATACTATTGAAAACGCCTCTGTTATCGTCTGCGGCGGCCGTGGCATGGGTAATAAGGAAAAATTCAAAAGATTGCAGGAACTGGCCAAGCTTTTAGGAGGCAATGTGGGCGCGACCAGGCCGGTGGTTTACGCCGGTTGGGCTGACCACGATGCTTTGGTAGGTCAGGCTGGTAAGCATATCAAACCGAAGATTCTTTTTTCCTTCGGTATCAGCGGTGCTATTCAGCACACTGCCGGTTTGGGTGAAGCAAATTTTATTGTCGCAATAAATAAAAATTCGCAGGCGACAATGATGAAAATGGCCGATGTGGCCATTGCCGCCGATGCCAGCGATGTTCTGAATAGTCTAATCAAGGAACTTAAGAAACGAATCAGAGAATAATCCAGAGCTGTTGACCGGAAGCGCATTCCCGTAAGGGGAGCGCAATAAAATAAAGGTAAAATACCTTACCGGTAAAATCCGAATGATTTTACAAACCGCTCATCTACTGCGTTGCGCATTGCCTTTCGTCATTGCGACGTATGCACAAAATACGTCTCATTCCTCATGGCTCGCGCGCCTTGCGGTTTGCAGCGCAACACAGCAGATGAGCGGTTTTCAACAGTCCCATAGTTTATTCAGGTACGGGAGCCTTTATATAACGAATACCCATCCAGAGTATTACGACTGTAAATATTAAGCGCAGTATATTATCGGAAAACAAATAGGCAAAATTGCCGCCAAGATATGTTCCTAAAATAATTCCGGGGATCAGACCCCAGAGAATGCTTTTTTCAACGTTTCCCATTTTCCAGTGGGTGAAGGCACCGATGGCTCCTGCGGGCACCATGACCAGAAGCGACGTTCCCTGTGCTGTGTGCTGGGAAAAACCAATCAGAATAACCATGACAGGAACCATTATTGTTCCGCCGCCAACGCCCATCATTCCGGAAAGAAAACCGGTCGCCGCTCCTGTTATTAGTAAAACAGCCGTTTTGATGTGGCCGGGAGCAATGCTGATGAAGTCGGCCAGATATGGTTTCAGGATTAAGAGTATGGAGCAAAAAATCAAAAAAATTCCGAAATATTTTCTCAGTTTCTTTTCCACAAGAGCATTACAGTAGCGTGCGCCCAGCGGTGCTGTGAAAACTGCTGTTAAAGCTAATAGTATTGCTGCCGTAAAATCAACCGCACTATGTAATGCATAAGTTGTTGCTCCGCCGATTCCCGTAAAAACCAGAGCTACCAAACTGGTGCCATGAGCCTTGTGCTGAGTCAGCTTCAAAACTTCGACCATTAGCGGGATCATAATTAGTCCGCCGCCGATGCCGATAAGGCCACCGAATGCGCCGGCAGTCAGTCCGATTAACAAACTAGTGATTATTGTTGCCATTATGGATTTTTCCTCTCGCCAGCGATGCGAATATTCCTACGCAACAGATAAAAGCCAGTATGGCGAAAATAAATTTGGCGCTTTTTAAAAGGAGAAATGTATTAGCCTCGGAAATTGGGTAATCTCCTAAAATGACGGCAAAAACCAGCATGGTAATTCCCATGCTGAACATTTGGCCGGTAAGCCTCATAGTACCCACAGTAGCCGAAGCGACACCGTAATATTTTTTTTCCACGGCACTCATGATTGCATTAACGTTCGGTGAAGAAAAAAGTGCGAAGCCAATACCCAGTAAAATAAGACAGAAAAAAACATATTCAATGCTTGTATGGCTATTGAGAAAAATTAGCAGAACAAGGCCAATAACTGTAAGAACCATACCTGTGGATGAAATAAATTGCGGTTCAAAGCGATCGGAAAGTTTTCCGGCAACAGGGGAAAGAAGAGCCTGTACAACCGGTGCAGCAACAAGAATAGAACCTGTATGCGATGGGGTCAGCATTTTTATATGTTGCAAATAAAGACTTAGTAAAAATGTAATTGCAAATGTAGCGCAGTAATTAATCAGAGCGGCTAAATTGGAAAAAGCAAAGACTTTATTATTTAAAAACAAATGTACATCTACTAAAGGATAAAGACTTTTCAATTCATGAACTATAAATAAAATCAGGCAAAGGACACCCAATCCGATTAAAAACAGTGCATTTAAAGTAGGTAATTGAGAAAATCCGTATATTATGGAAAAAAGAGCAAAGGCATAAAGCAGAGATCCGCTAAAGTCGAAACCTTTGCCATTAACTGCCGACCATTCTTCTTTAATCGTTGTAGCAATTAATGTAATGATTAAACCCCATGCTGCCGTAAAAAGAAAAATGAATCTCCATCCTAAATGTTGGGTCAGCAAGCCACCGACGAAAGGACCGATGGTTAATCCGATATAAACGGCTGCCACATTTATTCCTATTATTTTTCCCCGTTCTTCCAGGGGATAAGCCGATACCAGCATAGCCGTACCGGTACTGAAAATCATTGCTCCTCCGATTCCCTGGACAGCACGAGAGGCTATCAGAAAAAATTGCGAAGAAGAGACTATGCAAAAAGAAGATGCGACAGTAAAAATTAATCCTCCGTAGACATAAAATCGTCTTCGACCATGAATATCGGCCAGCCGGCCTAGAGGTATAAGAGTCATGGTAGCGGCAAGAATAAAAGATGTTACCACCCAGCTCAGAGACACGGCTGTCATGGACAGTTCTTTAGCTATGGCGGGAAGAGCGACATTGATCGCCGAACCCATAAACGGTGTCAGAAAAGAACTTAGAGTAGTAACCAAAAGAATGTATTGTTGTGTTTTAGTGTGGGCAATCTTCATTGAATAATTATATCTGTCGCATTCTTCAGCTAACTTTGTTGGCTATCCTGCCCCGGCGAAGGCCAGGGTCGGCTTCCTCGACGTATAAGTAATACGACTGAGGAGCCTCCTCCTTGCCGCCGCGTTATCCTTTGAATGCGACTAGGTATCAATAATATCATCATAAAGGAATAATCACTCGCAAGGGAACGTTTTTTTATAAAGATCGGAAAAACTATCTTTGCCACAGGCCATCATGAGCGTAAGTGGCATAATTTTTTTTGCTTGTGTAAGCATTTTTTTTGTCAGATCACGAATATCCCACTGGGCGTGCGCGTCGGCACGCAGACGTGCCAGATGGTACATTTCACGGGCATTGAATTTCATCAGGACTCTTTTGCGGTATGCGTTGGTCAAAACATAAGCAGCGGTCAGCGGACTTTTTTTGTAGATTTGCTCATAAGCGTTTTGCGTCTGACGCATAATTTTCATAAAATCTTTTTGTTGGCCGATGGCTTTAATGGATGGCGGCATGGTGACACCCAGTTGTGGATCGTATTCTTGTGCGATAATTGTGGCCATGCGGTGTCTTTTTAACTGAGCGAAACAGCTGGAGCTCAGTATCAGCTCAAATTGCAGATCAACATTTTCCATTTCTCGCAAGACGACATCGTGTGCCTGTAAAGTCGCAAATGCCGTTTTGAAGAGTGTTCTTTTTTGCTGCGGAGTAATTTTGCTCATAATTTTCAAGCATTGAGCATAGTTTGCATTTAAAGAGGAAAATAGCAAACAGGCGGCGATTTTGTTATCGGCAGCGGGTGAAAAAGAAGTCAATTGCACGTCGGTTAATTTTTTAGAAGCAAGTCTGCATTTCTTCAATAAATTGGAGCCCTGCCGACGTAAATTAATTCTGGTAAATTTGTCGTAATCCGTGGCTTGGGTATAACGGATAAGAGAAGGCGCGATTTCTTTTGTAACTGCATAAAGTTTTTCACTGTATTCTTTTGCTTCAGCCAGGTGATGAGCAGCCAGGCGCCTTAGCATCAACTCTAAATTGCGTGCGTTGATAGTCATTCCCAGTTGTGTTTGGGTCGCCATTGATATCGCATAGCGGGCGTCTTCCTTTGCCCATCCTTCCAGCATTGACTTATTGGAAGGATTTTCCGCCAAATCTTTGTGTTTTTCAAAAATGTATGGTCTTAGTTTTTCGTAAAGTGCGTGATAATAATCGTTTTGAGCTTCAACTGTTGCAATAAACAAATCAGTAAGATTAACGTCTTTTATTTCTTCAGGGATGACAAAATCTTTATTAAAGAGAACATAGCGCTGTGATTTTTCGGTGAATGAACAGAGACGGAACTTTTCAATTTCTTCAACAAGCAGGCGGGAGACGCCGATCACGTCGATGTTAAATACGGCGTGCTCGGCAACAGAGCTATGTCCCATTTCAAAAACGATATTACGGTTGGATTGGCGCGCTTTGTCCACTTCATCGCGGGAGATTTCCCGCAGTTCGTTGACTGCTTTCGGGTTGCGGCTGATGCGAGCGTATGCCGCCGAAATGGTTTCAGGTGTTAAATCCTGTTTGAACCCGCTTTTCTCTTTGAGCTCACGGATGAGGTCATAATCCAAATTGTAACCGGCAAGAAGAATTTTCATAGTTATTATAAGCTTACCAATTCAACATGTCCAAGAGTGCGCCCCAGAAAACGTTCACCGATTGTTTGAAAGCGGTAAGGAACGTCGCTTACATAGAAAACATAATCCGGTGGCAGACCGTTTTTGTTGGATATTTTTTGTTCATCAATCAAATTTGCGGCGATGTCAGCCATTGCTTCAGCCGAATCAATCAGGTTGACTCCTTTTCCCATAATATCCTGCAGCAAAGGTTTAAGAAGAGGATAATGAGTACAGCCCAAAACCAGCGTGTCAATTTTTTCGGCAATGACCGGTTTTAAATATTCCTGAGCGATAAGTTTTGTTGCCTGGTGATCAAACCATCCTTCTTCCACCAGAGGAACGAAAAGAGGGCAGGCCTGCGAAAAAACTTTTACGTCTTTTTTAAGGAGATGGATGGCGCGTGTATAGGCATTGCTGTTGATGGTGGCAGGTGTGCCGATAACACCAATTGATTTGTTTTTAGTATTTTGGATGGCCATGCGGGCGCTGGCATCGATAACTTCAAGTATAGGAACTGGAGACAAATCAGCAATCGTTTGATGCGCGACAGCGGCCATGGTGTTACAGGCGACAATAAGAAGTTTTACTTCTTTTTTAATCAGGAAATCTGTTATTTGTGCAGCGTAACGGTTTATAGTATCCACCGATTTGATACCATAAGGCACACGGGCGCTATCTCCGAAATAAATGATATTTTCGAAGGGCAGACGTTCCATCAAAGAACGGACAACCGTCAACCCACCGATGCCGGAATCGAATACGCCTATGGCACGATTTGTTTTTGAATTCATTGGTTATTCTTTAAGATAAAATTAGTTTAAAAATGGCTGTTTCCACAATGTTGCCATTGAAATTGCTTATCATATCTAATCAATATATAGCAAGATTTCTTATAAGAATTATTCTAAACAAAATCGTCGAGAAAAAATATTTATTCCGACTATTTAGTTCCGACAAGAGATGTTATTTGTATTAAGGATTGACGGTAAATGATCGGAAAGGTCAGATAATAATATGATGCGATGTGACGATCCGGTTTATTTAGGTTCCGGTTCGTTAAATTTTGTAAAAATCCAAAATGGATTAAGGCTTTTGTTCTTTTGTTTCCACTCGATGTAATTTTCTATTTTTTGGATAGCTTCTTTTGTTGTATTGACGAATTCCACGCCAGCCTCATAATATTTATCTTCAATGATAACTTTGATCCATTTTATTTTACCAACAGCTGTTATTTGTTTTTTCAGGGTATTTATTCTGAAATCTATCTGCAGGACAGTATTGACAGGCAGAAGAAAATTCCCCCGGATTTTAGCGCCGGACGCGGAAATATCCTCACTGTAATTATAAGATAGCTTTTCTTGAGGGATATTTGTCCCTCCGGAAACGACAGATATGGAAATCTCGTTTAGTTCTTTAAGTCGCTTTGTTTTCCTTTTTTCATTCATAACTATACTTTTTTAATAATGTTTATACAAATCGTTAAAAAGTTTTTCTACTAAATTAACTGATCTTGTTGTCTTATTTGAGCTGGTATCCTTTTGCTTTAAATAAGTTCAGGCAAGCATCAGCAACAACATCATCATAAAGAATACCTTTGTTTTTTTCAATTTCTTCAAGTGCAAAATCAATTCCAAGTGATGGCCTGTAAGGACGATTGGAAGAGATGGCTTCAACAACATCGGCTACAGCAAGAATACGCGATTCCAATAGAATTTCATCTCCTTTTAATTGTTTTGGATACCCTGTTCCATTTATTCTCTCGTGGTGTTGATGAACAATTTGTGCCAGCGGCCAGGGAGACTCTATATCCTTTAACATCTCATATCCGGTCTGAGAGTGTTGTTTGATTAATGAAAATTCTATGTCTGTCAATTTTCCTGGTTTTGTCAGTATTTCAGCGGGAACGGATAGTTTTCCAATATCATGGATAACCCCTGCCATGCGAATTCCTTCAATCATATTCTGATCCAATCCCATCTCTTCTGTTATGGCACAAGCCAGATTAGAAGCCCGGGATTGGTGACCAGCTGTATAAGAATCTTTTGATTCCAATGCTGAAACAAGTACCTGAATGGTTGTGTTAATTGCTTTCTTTAAGTTATTGAGGCTTTGATGAAGCTTTTTCTCCGCTTGTTTTCGCTCGGTTATGTCGCGTACGACACTGAGAATTCCCACTGCATTATTATTATCATCCCTTAGAAAAATGAGCTTGCTCTCCACCCATATTTTTGATCCATTTTTGAGAATATATTGAGATTCCAACACTCGTGATCTGGTCAAATCCCTGTCATCACGCCGTTCTATCTCCATCTCTTCTAAAAATACATCAGCAAGATGGCTGAACGTTTCAGGCGCAGCCAGATCTTGTACTTTCATGCACATTATTTCATCAACCGTATATCCTGATAGGCGATATATGGACGGACTGACATAAGTATATTTAAAGTTCATATCTATGGTGAAGATTACATCAGCTACATTGTCCGCAAGAAGGCGGTAACGTTCCTCGCTTGCTTTCAATAATTGTTCCGCTTTTCTATGCTCGGTGATATCACGAAGTTTAACAACTACTGTTTCAAAGACGTTGTCGCGCATCAGATTTGTTCCCACAGCTTCAACTGTGTGCCATGTTCCATCTTTGCAACGAATGCGAAATTCGGTCTTCTTAATATTAGTGTTTTTATTTTTTAAAAATGTATTTAATATACTTGTCACCTGTTCAAAGTCATCCGGGTGAAGATAATTATATACGTTACTACCTGTTATTTTTTCTTTTTTGATTCCCAGAAAACTTTCCACAGCCGGATTACTGTAAGTAATTTGAAAATCTTTGTTTAGTAAAATAATCAAATCAGGATCTTGTTCTGTAAAAGTCCTGAACAGTTGTTCTTCGTAATGTAATTTATCTTCCGTACTCTTTTGTTCTTCTCTGGACTTTGCATCTTGTACTTCTCTGGCTATGGCCGGACAAAGACGTGATAAATTTTCCTTCATGATATAATCATGAGCGCCCATACGCATACAGTTTATAGCCTCATTTTCTCCAATAATTCCGGATACAATTATTATGGGAATATCAATAGTTGATTCTTTTAATAAAGAAATGGCTGAAGGGGCATTGAATTTAGGCATCTTATAATCGCAAAGAATAACATCCCATTGCTTCTCTTTGAGTGCTTTTTTCATGGCGGAAGCAGTTTCTATTCTTTCATGGACCGGATTGTATCCGCCTTTTTTAAGTCCACGTACTATAAGAAATTCATCATCTTTAGAATCTTCAATCATTAATACCCGAAGTGATTTATCTGTCATTTAGTTGTTCCTGTATAATGAAATATTTAATAGTTTGAACGTTAATAAATAACTGCGTGGTCATGTGATAGTTATTAATCGTAAGGGAATGAATCTGTTTTACACAGATAATGTATACAAATTAGTTACTTTTATGTCAAAGGAAATAATGAGGAAAGAATGAACATAAAATGTGGTGCACTTTATATTTTTATCATCGTAAGTTAATAAGGAATTATAATAAATTTTTAATATTGTGTTAATTGGAAATAGAGGGAAAACAACATTTCAAGATAAATATTTCTTAATTTGTGCTTACACTCTAAATTTTGTTAATCCGTTAAAATCCAGTGTTGCAAAGTAATCCTTTACAGTTTCGGCGCGGCGGATTTGCACAACGTCACCATTTTCTCTTAAAAGCAACTCAGCTGAACGAAGTTTACCATTGTAGTTGAAACCCATAGCAAAACCGTGGGCGCCCGCGTCATGAATAACTATAATATCACCTTGTTCCAGTTTTGGCAGTTTACGATCGATGGCGAATTTGTCGTTATTTTCACAAAGCGAACCGGTTACGTCATAAAGCATATTGCGCGGTTTGCTTTCCTTGCCCATAACCGTAATGTGATGATAAGCGCCGTAAAGCGCGGGTCGCATTAGGTTAGCCATGCAGGCGTCGAGGCCGGCGAATTTCTTATAGGTGTCTTTGATGTGTAGAACATGGGCGATAAGATAGCCGTATGGACCGGTTATGTAACGGCCGCATTCTGTAAAAAGCTTCAGCGGGGCAAGGCCGTTGGCAACAATTATTTCGTCATATTTTTTTCTGATGCCGCGACTCATTACATTCAGGTCTATACGTTTTTGTTCCGGCCGGTAAGGTATCCCCACTCCGCCACCGATATTAACAAAATCAAACTTTATTTTCAGCTTTTGCGAAATTTCAGCAATCAGTTGAAACAATATTTCAGCAGTTTCCACAAAGTAGTAGGGATCAAGCTCGTTGGAGGCAACCATAGTGTGGATGCCGAAACGCTTGACGCCTTTTTCCTTGCATAGTTTATAACCTTCGAAAAGCTGTTCTCTGGTGAAGCCGTATTTAGCCTCTTCGGGATGGCCGATAATATGATTGCCTTTTTTCAGTTTGCCGGGATTGTAGCGAAAGCAAATTAAAGAAGGGAGTCCGGCGCATTTTTCAAGATAGGCGATGTGACTGATATCATCAAGATTGATGATGGCTTTTAATTTTTTGGCCAGCAGAAAATCTTCCACGGGCGTGTCGTTGGAAGAAAACATGATTTCTTCACCGGTTACGCCGGTTTTTTGCGCCATCATCAATTCGGCAAGAGAACTGCAGTCAGCGCCATAGCCTTCTTTGTGCAGGATTTTCATCAGGTAAGGGTTGGGAGCGGCTTTAATGGCGAAAAATTCTTTAAATCCCTCATTCCAACTAAAGGAGTTTTTAAAAGCACGGGCATTTTTCCGGATAGCTTTTTCATCATAGATGTGAAAAGGCGTAGGATATTTTTTTATTATTTTTTCGATTTGTGTTTTAGTAAAAGGCAAAAACTTCCCCTGCATACAAGTAACTCTCCTGTATTTAAGTGTCTAATATAATATGAAGATAAACTTACGGTAAAAAATAAAAATTATCAATAATATTTTCTTTCTACACAGGAGAAATGGTTTTAACAAATGAAATATGACACGCAAGAATAAGTTACGGCGGCGATAAAGGCAGAAACGGGTATCGTTAAAATCCATGCCCATATTATGTTGCCGGCCACACCCCAGCGCACGGCGGAAAGTCTTTTCGTGGAGCCGACACCTACAATGGCTCCGGTAATGGTGTGAGTCGTGCTCACGGGAATACCGGCAACCGTGGCTCCAATAATCGAGCAGGCGGCGGCGGTTTCAGCGCTGAAACCGCCCATCGGCTGGAGCTTGGTAATTTTGGTACCCATAGTTTTCACAATTCGCCAGCCACCAAACATAGTTCCCAGAGAAATCATCGTATAGCAGGCAATAATTACCCAAAGAGGAATGTGAAATGTATTGCCCAGTAACCCTTTACTAAATAGTGCCATGGCGATGATGCCCATAGTTTTCTGAGCGTCGTTCATGCCATGCCCTAATGAATATACCGCTGCTGAAACAAGCTGGAGTTTACGAAAGAGTTTATCGGATTTGGCTATATTAGAACGATGGCTCAGATTCATTGCAAGAATCATGAAAGTAAACCCCAGCGCCATACCAATGGCGGGAGAAACAAAGATAAAAAGAGTTGTTTTGATAATGCCCGGCCAAAACAGCGTGCTTGTTCCGGCTTTGGATACACCCGCGCCGATAAGACCGCCAATCAGAGCGTGCGATGAACTGCTGGGCAGTCCGTAATACCAGGTTGAGATGTTCCAGATGATGGCGCCGCTTAGGGCGGAAAGAATCACTAAATTATCAACAATGTCAATGTGGATAATGCCTTTACCAACGGTATGCGCGACTGCTGTGCCCACAAAAAACACAGCGACAAAATTGAAAAAAGCCGCCCAGATGACTGCATATTTAGGTGAAAGAACACGAGTGGAAACAACTGTGGAAATAGAATTGGCCGAATCATGAAATCCGTTGAGAAAATCAAAAGCCAGTGCGGCAATAATCAGAAAGACAACAAAAGCCATTGAATCAAGCATGTTTCAGGACAATTCCCTCCACAATATTGGAGACATCTTCACAGACGTCAATTGCTTCTTCCAGAAGTTGGAAAATATCTTTCCATTTTATAAGTTCAATGGCATCTTTCTCTGTTTCGAAAAGATTGGCCATGATGGATCTTAAAGTAACGTCACCGGCATTCTCCAGAGTGTTGATTTCTACACAATCTGCCAGAATCATTGCAGAGTTTTTCATATTACGCATAGCGTGAACAATGCTTTTTACTTTTTTTATAGAGTCATTCAGTATTTGAGCCTGTTTAATTATTTCATCGGAGGTTCTTTTGACTTTATAAAGATGAATTCGGATAGCTGTCGCTTCGATAACATCCATGATGCTGTCCATTTTGTTGACTAGTGCATAAATATCCTCACGATCTATGGGCGTGAGGAAAGTCTTATGCATTTTTTCATATGTTTTATGGGTAATGCCGTCAGCTTCGTGCTCGATCTCTTTGAGTTTGGCGACTCTTACGTCGGAATAATCCCGGGCTTTGGCCATTTCCAGAAAAAGCTTGCCGCCTTCTTCGATTTTGTCGGCAAGTTCTTCGAAAAGTTCAAAAAAATTCTCTTCTTTAGGAAAGAAGCGCATGAGAAAAACCTCCTTGCGTTCCGTGATAAATTAATTATGCAGAAAAGATAATAAAAACGCTGGCAGTGCTCTAGCGAATTATTGGGGAAAATGCAAGGTCTAAAACTATAAAAAATAAGTAGAAAAGGATTAATGCTTGTTATTTAAGGACTTTAGCGTAAATAATTTTACTGTCGCCTTCGTGGTAAAAATTCTTTAAAAAAGCTTCCTGATGATAACCACATGTTTCATAGAATTTATGGGTTGGTTGATACTGATCGCGGGATGATGTTTCCACATAAACCTGCCTGCCTCCGCTTTGCAAAATAAGTTTTTCGGTTTCGGCCATTAACAATTTTCCCAATCCCTGGCCGTGTAAATCTTTTGATACAACTATCCAGTAAATGTCATAACTTGATGACGTTGCCGGAATAAGACCATAACAGGTATATCCGATTACACGATTTTCAGCCTCGGCAAATAGAAACCTATAAGAACTTTCAATGGGCAGGGTCAGCTTTTCTTCCGCCAGTTCCAGGGCTATATCTATTTCTTCTGCGGAGAAAAAGCCGCTGGCCTTTACCATATCGGCAATGGCTTCTATATCGGAAGGCTGTATTTTTTGACGATATTTAAAATTATTCATAAAAATGATTAAATATGCGACAAAATTTATTTTATCGCGTTATCGATTATCAACTCAATGGCTTCGTGATATTCGATTTTAGACTGCTTAAGCGCGGCGGCAAAACCGGCATCCGGTGATAAACAGGGATTCGTATTGATTTCCAGTACCCATGGTTTGCCGTTGTTATCAATCCGAAAATCAATGCGCGCGTAACCGCGCAGGGAAAAAATATTCCAGCACTGCAGGGAAATTTCTCGGAGTGATGATATTAACGAGGAATCTTCATCCGGAAAATCAAATTTTCGTATCGTGTTGTTATATTCAAAGGAATCAGCATCCCATTTTGCTTTGTAATCAACGATTTTCAATTTGCCCGGGGAGTAATACTTGAATAACATTTCAGCTACAGGCAATACTTTGACATCTTCCTTATCCGAGATAAGTGCGACGTTGAATTCGCGCCCTTCAATGTAGGCTTCGGCATAACAGGAGCCGCCTAATTTTTCTTTACGCTTATCCACCTCGTTCAAAAGTTCTTCTTTGTTTGTATATTTTATAAGAGAGTTTTCATCAAGACCGATGGATGCGTGTTCCCATGAAGATTTTATTAAGTATGTTTCGACCTTATTGTTTAGGGCTGCGAAACCATCCTGCTCTACCCAATCAGGAGTGGAAATGCCTGCAAAACGCATAATTTTCTTGGACAGGGGTTTATTAGAAGTTTGAAATACCGCTTGCGTTGGACAGCCTGTATAAGGAATTTGCAAAGAATCAAGAATAGCAGGAGCAAAATAAATCAGACTGCCCTTGGAATGCAGTGTTTCCACGATATTGAAAACAGCCAGAGGTTGTAATAATTGCAGCGTTGAAATTGTATGGTTTAAATTTAGTTCGAAAGGCAGCAAAACAGGCTCGTAATTCAATATGCCCAAAGCTCCGGCGATTGAATAGGCCTGTTGAAGGCAATCAAGTTCGTCTTCTGTAGCGTCAGGTGAAATATCGCTGTGTAAAATTACTATTTTTTTATTCAATTTTATTTCACCGGCCTTTGTGGATTATTTTTTTGCGCGCTTTAGTGCTGATTTAATGATGGATCTGATCAGTTTATGATAGCTCATCCCGATTTTAGAACACAAAATGGGCAAATCGGAACGCACGGGATTAAGTCCGGCAAGAGAATTGACTTCCATAAAATGAGGTACACCATGAATGTTGGAGCGTAAATCAATACGCCCGGCATCTTTTAAATCCAGTCCTCGCCAGGCCATAAGAGATATTTCCATGGCTTTTTGGGCTTCCTCATCATTGACCAGAATATATTCAACCAGCTTGTCGTAGTGCTCTTTATTTTCGTAAGAATAGGCGTTCTTTTCCGCATCCTGCCTTAGAATTACTTCCAATGCTCCCAAAACACGGGCATCTTTACCTGTTCCCAAAATTCCTACAGTGAATTCGCGTCCGGGAAGATAGGTTTCTACCAAAACCGGTTGCTGAAAAGTTTTTAAAAGATGCCTGCAAACTTTGTTCAGATTTTTTCGGGAAGATATTTTGGAAAGAGCAGTTATTCCCTTGCCGGTTCCTTCGGCTACGGGTTTGGCAAAAAGAGGAAATGGAAGATTAACTCTATCAATATCTTTTATATTGTTAATGATGGCAAAGTCGGGTGTAGGTATTCCCAGATCACGCAAAATTTGCTTGGTAATACCTTTATGTAGAGTTACAGCGTTTCCGAGTGGATCGGAAAAGGTGTAGGGAATATTGAATGCTTCCAGAAGTGCAGGAACCTGAGCTTCTCGGCCAAAACCATACATGCCTTCGGCAATATTAAAAACCAGATCCCAGCGGTGTCCTGCCGCAAGCCGGCGGGTCAGTGCCTTAATGTTGCCGATCCGGTCGGCATAAAAGCCGTTGTCTAAAATTACCTTTTCAATAGCTTCGATTGTATCGGGAAGGTCGAATTCTGCGGTTTCTTCAAGACCGTATCCCTCTTTTAAGTAATCGTCGCGCAGATCATAGGTAAGACCGATTTTGAGTTTTTTGCTGACGCGACCCACAACTAAATTATCTACCCCCTGCAAAAATTAATGTATATCCTTAGACTTTGCGTGATTGTCGGGGTAGCGGAAGATATTGCCTTCATAATTGCGCAGCAGCAAAGCGCCGTTCTCCCATCCAATGGCGTATTCGGGAAGTAAAGGAATTTTGCCGCCGCCTCCGGGAGCGTCGACAACATAAGTAGGCACGGCGTAACCGGTGGTATGTCCGCGCATGCCCTGGATTATTTCAATGCCCTTATTAATTGGTGTCCGAAAATGAGAAGAACCGGGAATAGGGTCGCATTGATAAAGATAATATGGACGGATTCTGATTTGTAGTTGACCATGAACCAATCTGGTCATTGTTTCAACGTTGTCATTGATACCGGAAAGCAAGACAGTCTGACTTCCTAAAGGAATACCGGCATCGGCCAGACGAATGCAGGCAGCGCTCATTTCCGGTGTAAGTTCTCTCGGATGGGTAATATGAATGCTCATCCATAAAGGATGATATTTTCTCAACATGGCTGTCAGGACCGGTGTGATTCTTTGAGGCATTACAACCGGAACTTTAGTGCCTATACGTATAAGTTCAACGTGGGAAATCTTGTGCAACCTTGTTAAAAGCCATTCCAGCTTTTCATCGGAGAGAGTTAAAGGATCACCTCCTGAGAGCAAGACATCCCGGACATTTTTGTTGCCGGCTATGTATTGGATAGCCTTTTCCCATTTTTCCAGATTTATTAAATGGTGTTGACTCCTTTCTATGAGGCGGGAGCGGGTACAATAACGACAATAAGTGGAACAACTATCGGTTACTAAAAATAATACGCGGTCGGGATAGCGATGGATAATACCGGGTACCGGAGAATCAACATCTTCACAGAGAGGATCTTCCTCTTCGCCTTCTGTATGAAGGCACTCATCCACTACTGGAACCACGCAACGCCTCACAGGATCAGAAGGATCATCGGGATGGAGCAAACTTGCATAATAAGGAGTAATGGAAACAGGTAATGCCCCTGAATGATGCATCATTGCCTGACGTTCATTGTCTGAAAGGTTGATTACTTGAGAAAGTGCATCAACGTCTCTGATGACATTGCGCATCTGCCAGTGCCAGTCAAACCATTCTATTCGGGTGATTTCGGGATAAAGTCGTGCTCGGAAGAGGCGGGAGCGGGCAGAATCTTTAAAAGGAAATAAAATACTGTCTGACTTTTGTTTTATCGGATGCCGGGAAAATTCTTCTTTGAATAACAAAAAGTCACTCACATTATTTTTAGCATGAACAAGACCGGTCAGATGACCAGGAGGTTCTTCCTCCTCTTTAAACAGGGTCTCGCTTTCCATTTGTTCCTCCTTGATGAGGATCTCCCTCCCGTAAAATTATTTTTAATAACAACAAGCTCTTTGATTATGAAATGTACTCATACAAAAATTTTTGTCAACACTTTTTTGCATTTTTGCGAAAAAAAATTAAAAAATATTTTCAGTGAGCATGTGCCGTTGAAAAAATAATCGGGTTAGCCTGTAGGAAAATCACAGCAACAAGACAAGAAAAACTTTTTTTAAAGGGCAAAAAGCGAAAATTATATAATGCGGAAAGCCGCGTAGATACTATATCAGCGCATGATAGACTATGATGAGGAAGCATCGGATTAATCCATGGGAGGTTAAAATCTTTGGATGGATATGAATGGAATAATATAAAGATGTGGCATTACGTTCAGAGGTAACTCGTCGGACGATAGTGATAAGATTTGTTTGGCAGCGGAGCGTCTTTTGTCTGTGTAAAAAAGAAATAGGCAAAAAAAATTATTTTTAGTAAGACAGGACAAACAAAAAGTAGTTCCAGTCAGAATACGGAGAAATCTCATGCCCGAATTGCCGGAAGTAGAGACGTTATGTCGTCAGCTTAAAGAGAAGATTTGTGCCAGAAAAATAATGGCCAGCGAAGTTTATGATAATAAACTGTCCAGCATCAAAAATTTTAAGACAGGTAAAATAGAAAAGATTGAGCGGCAGGGCAAGACTATCGTCATCCATCTTGATAATGGAAATTTCATAAAGATACATTTGCGGATGACCGGAAGACTTCTATGGCAGGACAGTATACAAAGACCTGGTCACAGCCGATGGAAGTTGTCATTTGACAATGGCTGTGTGTTTCTTGTTGACCCGCGTCGGTTTGCAACTGTGAAAGTCGAAAAAACAGCACAGGAAAAACAAAAAAATGACCTGATGGCGGACTTTGACGAAAAGAAATTTCTGGAAAATCAGGCTGGTCGTAAAGTTAATGTTAAAACACTGCTGATGGATCCGAAGGCGGTTGCCGGTATAGGTAACATTTACGCCTGTGAGATTTTACATTGCTCCGGAATTTCTCCCTTAAGGCTAGCTTCGACTTTATCGAAAGAGGAATGGAAAAAGATTATTAGCAACGCCAGGCGTATTTTAAAAAAGGGAATTGAAAAGAGGGGCACTTCCATTTCCGATTGGCGTGACTTGTATGGCTGTCCAGGTGAAAATCAAAACGAGTTAAAAGCCTATGGTCAGGAAGGCAAGCGCTGTCCAACATGCGGTAGTACAATTTGGCGTATTAAGCAAGGGGGACGAAGCACTTTTTATTGTCCAAGTTGTCAAAAATAGTTTTTTTCTTTAGCCAAAAAAATAACGCCAGCCGCGATCATAAATAAAAACAAAGATAGACATGCAGAAGAACGATAGGTCACGCATAAGGTAAAACCAATTAATCTTTCCTGAATATGCTCCGAAACAGCCGCATGAAATATCCAGACCTCGCACCAAGTTGAAGGTCAACGCTATAGCAAACATGAGAAATAGAAGCGAGGAAAGCGAGGCGGCTCCTTTAACATTGATACCACCAATAAGACATAACGCTATTATAATTTCCAACCACGGTAACAGTACTGCTACAAAATTTATGGCAGAGTCCGGAAGTAAACGGTAGTTATAAATGGCTACGGAAAAATCGCCCGGATTGATAATTTTTTCTATACCGGCATACAAAAAAATTATGGCCAACAAAAGTCGGAAAATTAGTGCAAAAAAAGGAATAAAAGGTCGAGGGAAATTTCTTATTTTCATATTTTTCCTTTAGAAATGGGGTATCCGGCATTTAACCACAGATTCCATCCATTTAATAAAACATTTACATTTGAAATTCCACGCAAAGTCAGAGCGTGTGCTGTTTCTTTGCTCAATGGGCATTGAGGTCCATCGCAATAGGTTACAAAAATAAAGCCCTGATCAGATTTAACTTTAAGGCTTGGTACATGAAGATGCGCTTCATCAGGACATATGTTGATTGCTCCGGCGATATGACCTTCTTCAAAACTAAAAGGGTCGCGGGCATCAATAAATACAAGCTTATTTTTCATGTACAGATCATAAGATTCCGAAAGAGTTATGGTGGGGATTTCTTCTTGTTGTTCCTTGATTAAAGCCGCAGAAGAAAAACCAAATAAGGGAATATTGTTAGATCTGATTGAATTAAAAATAACGGCAAAAAATAAAGCAGAAAATAAAATAATGATTATTTCGATAAATGTAGAAAGAATTTTTTCTGAAAAATTATTCGCGCCCATTCTCAAATTATATCAAACATTTAATATTGTTTGCCGGTAGGATTATAGGCTTCAATTATCCACTGGCGAATTTTACTTTTAGGAGGGACTTCACCAACCGACAACACCTTATTATTTATAAGGAGAGCCGGAGAATCTAATAGACCATATTTTGCTAATTCTTTTAAATCGGTAATGTGATTTAAATTAGCGGCAATTTTCATTTCCGATATTAAATCGCGAACATCATTTTCCAATTCATTGCAACGATGACAACCAATTCCTAAAAAAGTTATATTTAATCCTTGGCTCGGTTCTTCAACAAGAGGTAATCCTTGTGCTATCTTGAATTCGCGCAAGAGAGCTTTCCGATAAGAGTCCTTTGCTGCTTGTGGAACGTAATTGTTGACGATAATCTCATTGAGTAAATTTATTTTGATTTCCTCGTCACTTTTGCCCTTTTGGCTTTTAATCATATTTTTTATTATATCACTTAAGCCGATGATGCCGACCAACTGACCGTCAATCAAAATTTGTTTAACTTCATCTTTAGCCATGGTGGCCTCTGAAAAAATTTTTTACAAATTTATTAGCGCACAACTATTTCGTCAAGGAAAAAATTGTTGATGTAGGTCATCTTGTTGATTGACTTGATAGAATTGGCTTGAATCAAGAATCTACGTAAAAAGTTTATATGATTATAACGGTAAAATAAAACAATGTTTTAAATATTACTTGACAATTGAAACAATGTTTTATATTTTATATTAAATAGAAAAAAATGAACAATGTCATGCTTATAGAAAAACCGGTAATTACTAAAAAAATCAAAGAACGCCTATATCCGGTAGTATTGCGTCAATTTTCCATGAAAGATTTTCACGCAGTTAATATACGTGATATATCTAAGGAAAGTGGGATCAGTACGGGAACTATATATAAATATTTTATGTCCAAAGAAGACCTCTGTTTTTCAATCATTGATGAAAAGTTGAAGGATCTGGCTAGTCTGTTAGAAATGCATTTACAGGGAATTGAAGATATTCGAGAAATGTTCAGAAAATTATTTTGGGTTACCATGAATTTTTTCGACAATAATTCTGGGCTAGCGGTTATAGTTTTTATAACAGTTCCATTGAAAAGCTTTATGGCCAATAAATCGTATAAAAGAGAAACTGTAATAGATATATTTAACAAAATCATTGAAAAGGCAAAAAATAAAGGGGCAATTCGGTCAGATATTGAAATTAATTATTTTGTAGACATTTATATGATGATAATAAGCAGGCATATACAACATTGGTATGTTCGTGGAATGAAGTGGCAGTTGGCTGACACAATAGACAATTTTTTTGATTTTTTCTGGAGAGGTATATCTCGTTTGGGCGGACAGGAATCTAATTGACGTTTTTCGTTTAGCTAAAATGTTTCACGTGAAACATTTTGTCCCAAGGTCAAAAAATCACGGATATGCTTCCTAATGCAAGCTTGGAAAACGTTTTGCATTAAACTTTTGTTATGCTCTGACTATAGCCGATAATCCCTCTTAGCTTCGCGATGGTGTCATAATAACTGTTTGTCATTTCAAAACGCCTCTCAGTCTGATGCCTGCCCGGCATATGCCTGGTGGCTCTCTAATATTTTCAATAGCTTGCGAGATTGTTTCGCTAATTATATTCCACCCACATTTTGCTCGGGACTTCGGCTCACCGCGAAGACATTACAACACAGTCTATTCGTGCGTGGGATTGGAAAGGTCGACTTATAAAATTCAGTTCACCTATAATGACCCCATGGTGCCCTTTAGGTTATTTAGGTATTTGTTCCTGAAACTTGGGTTTCACGATCAGCTACTCTTATTAAAAAGGCAGGATTAAATCCTGCCTTTTTTTTGAACAAAGTTGTAATGAACTATTCCATGTGCATTCCTACAAAGAAATTAGACTTACCACGTTTTACTAATAGCATAACCCCTTTCTTTTGAACAGCCTTGTTCATTTCCGCATTGTATTGCTTTAAGGATGTTATTTTTACTTTGTTAACTTGTGCAATTATATCATGCAGTTGAATGCCAACGTTATCTGCCGGACTACCATCTTCTACGTCGGTTACTATTACACCGCTATCTTGAGCGATTCCCAGCTGTTTGGCAATGTCCTTGGTAATTTCCTGTGCATAAATTCCGAAATATTCACCTGCTGATTTTTTCGCCAAGGCTATTTCAGCTTTCTCAGTCCGTTCAGCAACGTTTACTTGAAATGTTAACTCCTTTCCATCGCGAATTGCTTTTATAACTGCCTTTTCGCCAACATGTAAAGAGGCTATCGTAAGAAGTAGTTCATGAGTGTTTTTTATAGGCTTCCCGTTAATTTCAGTAATTATATCTCCTACTTTAATTCCTGCTTTATCGGCGGGATCTCCTTTAAAGACATCGGATACCAAAGCCCCATTTTTATTTTTATGGTTGATATTTTTTGCTATATCGTCCGTAATGTTCTGAATTGAAATACCAAGCCATCCACGTGTTACTTTACCTTTTGTTTTCAGATCGCCCAAAATGCTTTTTGCCATGTTTATTGGGATGGCGAAACCTATTCCCTGTCCTTGAGCTACAATTGCCGTATTAATACCGATAACTTTTCCAACCATATTAAACAAAGGGCCTCCGCTATTTCCGGGATTAATGGATGCATCGGTCTGGATGAAATCATCATATACTCCTGCGCCGATTACTCGTCCTTTTGCGCTCACTATGCCGGCTGTAACCGTTTGTTCCAAACCAAAGGGATTACCTATTGCAATGACCCACTCACCTACTCTTACAGCATCGGAATCTCCAATTTCGACAAAAGGCAAATTATTTTCGGGTTTTATCTTAATTAAAGCAATGTCGGTTTTAGCGTCGGTACCTATGATTTTTGCTTCATATTCCTTACCATCCGAGATTTTTACCAAAATTTTATCCGTCTGTTCCACAACATGATTATTTGTAAAAATGTAGCCATCACTACTAATAATAAAACCGGAGCCAAGACTTCTTTGTTTAAATTCGCGCTGAGGTATATCACCAAAGAAACGTTCAAAAAAATCATCTCCAAACGGACTGCCAAAAGGTGAATGACCAAATGGTGAAATCGAGCCACCTCGTCCTTTAAAAATTTTTGTTGTACTGATATTTACTACAGCAGGCTTGACACGCTCAGCCAGATCAGAGAAAGAACCTGGCACAGCATCCGGGGATACTGCTGATGCACTTTGAATTTCTGGCGCTCCTGAAGGAAGAAAGGACGATCTTAAAACTTCCACAAAAGAGACAATAAAAAATGCGACTAAAAACGCCATTAAGAACATGAAAAATGTCTTACGATTTTTGTTTTCCATATTATCCTCCGCCATTTTGATAGAAAATTAAATGCTATTTAATGATTTTGCTTGTATTTATCTTATTTCTCAACGAAAAATAGTATAATAATTGCCCTATTTTTGTCAATTAAATATTCTTAGATTTTAGCTATTTGAAGAATTAACAGTCATGTGCTATTATATGATTAATTAGGGAATTTTGATTTATGGTTATATTGGAAAATATAGGATGCGCAGTCATAAAATTAATAAATTCGTTCGCCGATATTATTTATTTTGCCTGGAAAATATTAATTCGTATCTTTAACCGTAATACTTATACCAGTGCTATGCGAACAGTTCTGATTGATCAGATATATTTCACTTCCGTACAGATATTGCCTATTTTCCTAATGGTTTCAATAGCTTTTGGTTCGTTGCTTATTGGTGTCCTTTTCCTCCAGCTTAAGCAATTAGGTCTCACACAATATTTTGGTCATGTTTTAATGGGCTTAATTGTTACAGAGTTTTCCCCGTTTATTACGGTACTTTTAATAACTTTGCGATCCGGTTCCGCCATCAATACGGAAATTGCTGTGATGAAAGTAAATAAAGAAATGAGTGCACTGGAGGCATTTCGTATAGATGTAATAAACTACCTTCTGGTGCCCAGAGTAATTAATGGAGTTATATCAATAGTTTTATTAAGCACTCTTTTTTCTGTAGTTCTGTTGGGCAGCGGCATTTTATTTTCAAGTTTGATTTTTGGTATGAGTATAGATGCATATTCAAACGTTTTATTAAATTCGGCAAATTTTTCCGATATAATAATAGCTCTGTTAAAAAGTATTGTTTTTGGTTTTTTTATCATTTTAATTCCGGTTCGTTTTGGTTTGCAGGCTTCCCACGAGCTTACCAGTATTCCAATTGTTGTTTCTCGTGGCATGGTCAACGTATTTGCAGCCATTCTAACTATTGAGGTGTTATCATTAATAATAAAATTATTTTAAATTTCTTTAGCAGTGAACAATCTTTGGATCTAGGAGTGCGGAATTTTATAAAAAACCATCCGCAACAGGCAGCACTTGTTTCGATTGATATACCTTTGATTTCCAATCAAAGCGTTTTGATGAATATTGCTTTGATCAAGCAATACCATGAGAACATGCCCACAGCCAAAGTCGAACCGATTGTATTCAACGCGTTGCAGCGGCTAAATTTGGAAAATATTGCATATAAAAGAAATCCGGATTTGAATAATGAAGAGAGGTTTTTTGTCATGTTGCTGAGGGCAGTTATGGTTCGCAATGCGCTGGTGATTATTGATCGACCGTTTAAAATTATTCCGCATCTGAAAAATATTGATTACATTTTTCAGGCATTAAAAAACATTGAAGATTTATATGTAAATTGTAATATATATGATTATGAGTGGATGAGAGAAAAATATGGGGAATTATCCAAATGAAAAGAGAAGTTAAAGTTGGTTTGTTTATAGTTTGCACGGCAATTATTATTTGCGTGGCGCTTCTTTATCTGGCGAATGAGAAAGGATTTTTTGCCAGAAATTATACGTTTACACTTTCATCACAATCGGGTGACGGATTTACCGAAGGCATGCCGGTTGAATTTTCGGGATTTACTATCGGTAAGGTTCAGAAACTTGAGCTTAATGATAAAGGCCTTGTTCTAATCAAAATTAAAATTCCTCAAAAGCATCTAAAATGGATCAAGATAGACAGTACTTTTACCTTGTATCGCCCATTAATTGGTGCTGCGCGTATTATTGTAACAACCGATAATTTGAAGAGCGCAGCGTTGCCTGAAGACAAAATTCCGGAGGTGCAAATAGTCAACGACATAAATGACTCTATTGAAAAAGTACAACCACTGCTGGACAAAGTAACTCAGATTGCGGAAAATCTGGAACGGGTAAGCAGTAAAATTGATGTTATGGCGGGAAAGGCTGATGTGCATGTGTTCGGCAGCGAAGGCACAATGCCACAGGTTAATAAGATACTAAAGGATGTCAATGGAAAGCTGGAAAGGTTGAATCCAACAGTAGATAACGTAAATAAAATAAGCACAGAAGCTTCCGAAGGTTTGAAGGACATTGGTATACTGCGTTCGAATGTAGACGATACGCTTAACGCCGTTGAAGATGTGGCCAAAGGCGTTGATTCCATCATTTCCAGGAAAAAAGAACCGGAGATTAAATTGCCATGAAAAAATATTTAATCCTGGTATTAATGGTGTTTATTTGTGCTTGTGGATCAAGGCAACAGTTTCCTGACTGGAAAGAAACTGCTTTCCGAAACTTCGAAAATTATAAAAAAAATTTCTTAAATGACAGGGAAGGTGTATCGGAACCTCATTTTGTCAAAGTAAAACAAGCTCTTTCCGACGGTAATGATTTAAATCTTTTAGCCAAAATTTATCTGACTAAGTATGCTCTACACACGGCGGTGTTGGAAGATTTTGATGATAGCGAATTTGTTCGCATTAATAAACTTGAGCCCGGTAAGTCAAATATTGCTTACTTTAATTTTTTAAAGGGAAACTTTACTGCGGTTGAAGATAATTTTTTGCCTTCCATCTATAGCAGTTTTGTCAAGATTGCCAGAAATAAAGATACGACAAAAGCTTTTGCAGAGGTTAATTCCATTGATGATCCTCTTTCCAGATTAATTGCCTGCGGAATCTGGATAAAGCATTTTTCTTATGATGAAAATATTTTACAATTGGCCATTAATACCTCTGCGGAAAACGGATGGAAAAGACCGCTTTGGGCTTATTTAATCAAACTTCAAAAGTACTATCTGGACCATGGTGAAACAGCAAAAGCACAAAATATAAATAAGCGCTTGGACGTTCTGAAAAATTAATGCTCTCGCTTCAATTATAGAATAACGCCGCATCTTTTTTAAGCAAATTAACCTATAGCTTTGGGACCCCTCTCAGCGTTGCTGATACGAATACATTCGACAAGTTCGACAACGAATATTTTACCGTCTCCTACGCTGCCGGTGTGTGCACCTTTGATAATTGCTTTGATTGTCGGTTCAACAAAATCCTGATTTACGGCGATATCCAATCTAACTTTATTGAGTAGCCCGCCCGCTTCCTTTGCACCACGATATATTTCTGTCACGCCTTTTTGTCGTCCCTGTCCCAGGACGTTGGTAACAGTCATTAAATTTACTTCCACCGCTTCCAGTTCTCTTTTAACAGACTCTAGTTTGTGCGGTTGAATAATAGCAATTATTAGTTTCATAACTTGCTCCTCCTATTCGATTACGGTGTAAGCGGCTTCGCTCTGTTGGGTCAAATCTAGGCCAATGATTTCATTTTTTTCTTCAACCCGCATGCCGATAAGCACATCAACAATTTTAAAAATGAGCCAGGTCATGATGGCTGTAAAAATTATAGGAACTGCAACAGCCAGACATTGGATAAAAAACTGTTTTGGGTTGCCGAACAGAAGACCATTGTTTCCGGCAGCGTTGATGGTCTTTTCACAGAAAAGACCCAAAGCAATTGTTCCTAAAGCACCGCCAACGCCATGGACTCCGAAAGCGTCTAAAGAATCGTCATAGCCAAGCTTTGTTTTAATGATAGCAACAAATATGTAACAAAGTACGGCGGCGGCAATACCGACGAAAATTGCATTGATCGGATTGATAAAACCGCTGGCGGCAGTAACGGTGGCAAGACCGGCCACAGCTCCTGTAACCGTTCCCAGGATTGTAGGTGTACCGTTTTGCCACCATTCAATTATCGCCCAGGTTAACCCAGCCGCGGCCGCTGCTGTGTTGGTTGTTAAGAAAGCGTTAGCGGCAATACCATCAGCGGCCAGGGCACTTCCCGCATTAAAACCAAACCAGCCGAACCACAAAAGCGCAGCACCTAAAACTGTAAAAGGCAGATTGTGTGGACGAATGGGTCGGTGATTATAACTGATGCGTTTTCCTAGCAAAACGGCCAGTACCAGTGCCGAGATACCGGAACTTACGTGTACAACTATACCGCCGGCAAAATCAAGCACACCCATTTTTTTCAGCCAGCCACCTGTTCCCCAAACCCAGTGAGCTAAAGGATCGTATACAAATGTTGCCCAGAGAACAGTGAATAGCAAAAATGCAGGGAATTTTACTCTTTCCGCATAGGCACCGATGATTAAAGCAGGGGTAATGACGGCAAACATCATTTGGAATATCATAAAGACGATGTGTGGAATTGTCGCGGCATAATCCGCATTCGGTAGGGAACCTACGCCCTTAAGGCCCGCCCAATCCAGATTACCGATCAGTCCGTGAACATCAGGACCAAAGGCCAGAGAATAGCCAAACAAAATCCACTGTAAACTTATTACGCATAGAATAATAAAACACTGCATTAAAATGGAAAGCACGTTCTTCCGGCGAACCAGTCCTCCGTAGAAAAATGCCAAGCCGGGAATTGTCATCAGTAATACCAGCGCCGTGGACATTAAAACCCACGCTGTATCTCCACTATTCATTAAATTAACCTCCTTTTGCGTCTTATACAGGAATGTTAATAGCAACAGAAATGCCAACAATGTATTTAATTGATAATATTGACCATTTTTTTAAGTCTACTTTTTAAAAGGTAATAAAAGTGCACAAAGACGTTATTCAAAAAGCTAAATTGAACAATTTTGTGATTTCCAACTAGATGATGGAATTTATAAATTTTGGTATGGTTCAGAACGATTTTAAAGCTTATAAATTTCTGCTCGACAATATTCTCGGAAGCCTGCCTTGATGTAAATTTTTTCTCCCAGTGGAGTTGCCTGCAGAATTATATTTTGAAATCCGGCTTGCTTAGCCGCTTGCATAGTTGCTTGTGTGATTCTCAGGCCGCATCCTTTATTTCTATAATCCGGAAGAGTCGATACATAATAAATTCCAGCCGAATTTATGTGTGTGAAAAGAAAAGATGTAGCCACTGGTTTGCCGTCTAAATATGCCAAAAAAAGTCTTTGAGGAGATTGTGCGTCGAGATTAAACGAAGAAACAAAAACGCCATATTGTTTTCTGATGCGTTCGGGCATTTCAAAACCGTGAAAAGAAATATCTTCCCATAAAAACAAATCGCTTCTATTCTTTACTTCTTTGATTGATATATTTTCGGCAAATTTTATTTCAGCTACAGAATTGTTCAAATCGGCGGCCATGCAAGGGACTTTTGCAATTAATCGCAGTTCATTATCTTGCAGTAGTTTTGCGGTTTCAGTCGATTGTCCACGGGGATATACCCACCACCAGAAACGCAGCTTTAAATTTTTATAATAGTCTTTTATTTGGACAATAGCTTGTGCATCGTCTTTTGTTAAAGGCTTTTCGTTCCAGGACCAGTTGATATCGGAAATAGCAACGCCGGTGTGCATAGCACAGATTGGTCCAATCCGCTTTAGAGATGAATTAAGACTGCCCCAGTAACGGCTGACAGCAAAAAAATTTTCGTCAATAATTTTAGTTTTGATGAAAATTGATTTTCCTTTGATATTTTTTAAATGTTGCCGGCATGTTTAGTCCAACTGCAGCTCTTCCAATGTGGATCGATATACTCATGATCGCTAGCGGTTATTTTCAATCCGCATTTCATTGCGAAATAACGATGAAAAGCAAGGCATCCTGTTAATTCCGGATGAAATACCGTAACTAAAACAGATTCATTTTCTGCCGCTGCTATGTAGTCGCCGATTTCTAAAAGTACATTGACATCAGATCCCACATCAATAATTTTGGGTGCGCGAATAAAAATAAGAGGTATAGGTTCGGCAGCAACAGCCGGAATTGTCGCTTCACTGACGAAACTATCAAGTTGGCTGCCGAAGCTGTTGCGTTCAATGGTAATGTTAATCAAATTGAGACAGGAACTTTCACCCACGATCTTATTTGCCAGCAAAATCGCTCCGGCACATGTACCCCATATTTTCATGCCGCGTTGATGAGCCTGAAGCAGTACATCCTTAATTTCAAAAATGTTAAGCAATCTGGACAAGCAAGAGCTTTCACCGCCGGGAATAATCAATCCGGCCAGATCGGCAAAATCTTCCACCTGTTTGACTCGTTTATAAACGACACCTAAACTCTCCAAGTGTTCCAAATGTTCGTGTACCCCGCCTTGCAAATCCAGAACACCTATTACAGAAGGCTTATTGCTTACCAGATGGAGATTCATCATGGGTTACCAACCGCGTCCCGCTAAAATTTGTTCAGGTGGTATTTGTGAGATTTCCAGACCGGGCATGGCTTCTCCAAGATCCATAGAAGCTTCCAAAACTTTTTGAGGATCATTGAAATAAGCTGTTGCTTTGACGATAGCCCGTGCGCGTTTGGCCGGATCGGCTGACTTGAAAATACCTGAACCAACAAATACACCGTCGCAGCCCAATTGCATCATCAAAGCCGCATCGGCTGGAGTGGCAATACCGCCTGCCGCGAAATTAACCACGGGCAAACGTCCTAACTCCTTGACTTTTAATGCTAATTCATAGGGAAGACCGTTTGCTTTGGCAAAACCGGTTACTTCCTCTACAGGCATCTGTACCAATTGGCGTATTTCACGGTTCATAGTTCTCATATGGCGGACAGCTTCGACAACATTGCCCGTTCCCGCCTCTCCTTTAGTGCGGATCATGGCCGCGCCTTCGGCAATACGGCGCAGAGCCTCTCCCAGATTACGTGCACCGCAAACAAAGGGAATCGAAAATTTTGTTTTATCAATATGGCATTCTTCATCAGCCGGAGTTAAAACTTCGCTTTCATCTATATAATCAATGCGCAGAGCTTCCAGAATTTGCGCTTCCACAAAATGACCAATACGGGCTTTCGCCATAACCGGAATTGATACGGCTTTTTTAATTGCGGCAATCATCGAAGGGTCGGACATTCTGGCCACGCCGCCATCTTTACGGATATCGGCCGGCACGCGCTCCAGAGCCATTACCGATACAGCTCCGGCTTCTTCCGCGATTTTTGCCTGTTCAACATTGGTTACGTCCATAATGACGCCGCCTTTAAGCATCTGCGCCAGCTGGACATTCAGTTCATACCTCTTTGTATCCACTTTTATCAGCCTCCTGACTTAATAATTTTATTATAATACTTCACAAAGGTATTGACTAGTGAAATAATCAACCTACCAAAGCATTCTTGTTTTTATTTGTTTTTCGCTTAAAAATTGTTTAATTTCGGTAATTGTGTACGTACGATAGTGCACCATGGATGCAATTAAAGCCGCGTCGGCCTTCCCTTCCGTCAACACTTCGGCTAAATGTTCGGGCTTTCCCGCACCGCCGGAAGCGATAACGGGAATGCACACATTTTCGGAAATCATCTTTGTTAAATTCAGTTCATATCCTGTTTGCATGCCGTCGGCATCGATGGAATTCAGGCAAATTTCACCGGCGCCGAGTTTTTCCGCTTCTTTCGCCCACCATAAAGCATCAATGCCGGTAAAAATTCTACCGCCGTGAATTACTATTTCATAGCCTGACGGAGTTTTGCCGGATACTTCAACTTTTTTCACATCCATGCCCAATACAATACATTGGCTGCCGAAAGCGTTTGCTCCCTGAGTTATAATTTTCGGGTTATCGACTGCAGCGGAGTTAACGCTAACTTTTTCCGCTCCGGCCAGAATCACGCGCCGCATATCTTCCAGATTGCGGATACCACCGCCTACGGAAAAAGGAATAAAAATAGTTTCCGCCACACGCCTTACCACGTCAATCAAGATGTCGCGTTTGTCTGACGATGCCGTGATATCGTAGAAGACAATTTCATCCGCGCCTTGTTCGTAATATTCCCGCGCGACCTCCACCGGATCGCCGATATCCACGTTGCCCTTGAATTTAATACCCTTGGTGAGCTTGCCGTCACGCACGTCTAGGCAGGGGATAATTCTTTTGCTAAGCATGACGACCTCGCAAAAAGTCCATATGCTGCGTTGTACTGCGTCCCTCGTTGTTGCGGCGTATGCCAAAGTACGCCTCACTCCTCGTGCCTTGCGCGCCTTGCCTCTGGCGCTTTTTGCAAGGCCGTCTGTATTTATATGTACTTTGATTATTCATTAGTTCGTTAGACTTTGCCCCTCCAAGCGCAGAAGTTTTTCAGTATTTGCAGGCCGGGACGACCGCTTTTTTCCGGGTGAAACTGCATAGCCACAAGATTGTCTTTAGCCAGAACAGAGCAAAATGTCATGCCGTAATCGGTTGTTCCTAAAACAACTGCATCATCAGATGGTGCCGGATGGTAAGAGTGTACAAAATAAAACTCGGCATCCGGCGAAACGTTATTAAAAACTGGATGACTGCGGTATAACTTAACGCTGTTCCATCCCATGTGAGGAATTTTTAATGCCTGACCTTCAGAAATTAATTTTTCAGGGAATCGTTTTGTTGAACCGGCGACAAGGCCGATACATTCGGTTTTATTTTCTTCAGAATAATCCAGAATAATCTGAGTGCCCAGACAAATGCCCAAAAGCGGTTTACCCGTTTTAATATATGTTTTCAACCATGTGTCTAGATTTTTTTGACGCAGATAAGCCATTGCTTCACCGGCCGCGCCGACACCCGGAAAAATAATACGAGACGCATCATCGAGCTTTTTTGTATCATCCGTGATAATATATTTCTTTCCGATATTCTGCAGTGCACGTGCGACACTCGTAATGTTCCCGGCATTATAGTTAATTATCGCTATCATAAACTTTCCGTCTTTTTAATTCCCAAACGGTTACAGATATTATCCATTTGCTGCATCTGATCAGGTGTAAAGAAAATGTTATATTGAATTAAATCAAATGCTTTGGGCCATGCTCCTTTATTATTAAAAAGTATCAGAGATGTTCCTTCGTTTTGTCCTGTTAACGTATCTTTGTTTGCGTCGGAAGGGCTATTCCATTTGTATTCATCTATATCTTTCCAAAACTCAGCCAAAATCGGCTCTATAAAAAAACCTTTTTCCGTAACGATAAGGCTTTTACCACTGTTTTGATTCATTTTATATAATGTAAAAATAAATGCGGCTAAAAAAAGCACAGCCATCGAAACAAGCACAAGCTGTTCGTCCGGCGATTTATCCTTTATTATATTGATAATGTCTTTGTAAAAAACCAGAGGAATTACAATAATTAAAATAAGGAAAATTTTTGCCAATCCTCCTCCGCCTAAGTAGCGGGAATTAATTCTCAATAATTCCAATGCTAAGCGAATTTCCTCTATTTTTAATTGGTTTTCCCTGTTACTTTTAAGCATTTCGGCAAAACAGCCTAGGTTACTTAGCAATTTTTATGCTCAACTTCCATAAAAAAATAATGGAAGCGCTATTTTGAGAATTTTTTACATTGATATGAATCCCGTCTTTCTAGCTCTTTATTAATTGAATTCAATACATCTAATTTATTCATTGCCCAGTCCGGTGCAAGGAAAATATCGCGATAACCATCGGCGGTCAGGCGCTGAATAACCATTTCCGGTGGCAATACCTCCAGAACATCGGCCACTAAAGAAACATATTTTTCTTTGGAGATCATGCTGATAGACCCTTTTTTATACATTTCACCCAAAACGGTTCCATCCAAAGCCAGCAAAGAATGAATTTTTATACCGTTGACCGGCATAGCCGCAAGCATTTTGGCCGTGGTTAGCACATCTTCGTCGTTTTCACACGGCAAGCCAATGATAATATGCACACAAATGTTTAGACCTCTTCCCGCCAGTAAATTTACGGCGTCGGTGAATTGCTGGAAATTATGACCGCGGTTAATGAACTGTAATATTTGGTCATTTGCCGATTGTAGTCCCAATTCCACCCAGATATGATATTTGTTTGCATATTCACTTAACAACTCAACAACGCCGGGACCGAGACAATCCGGCCTTGTGCCGATAGAAAGACCGATAACATCTTTCTGGGCCAGTGCTTCATCGTAAAGTGCCCGCAGTTTTTCCACTGGTGCGTAGGTATTCGTAAATGTCTGGAAATAGGCGACAAATTTTGCCGCCTGTTTTGTATAATATTTTTTGCCGCTCGCAATCTGTTCGGCAACGGACGGCAGAGCCCCCTGCTGACGCAATTTTGAGCCTCTGCCGTCGCAGTAAATACATCCGCCCACAGCAATGTAACCATCACGAGTGGGACAGGTAAATCCCGCGTCAATCTGCAGCTTGTGGACATTACAGCCGAACAGATTGCGCCAGTAGCTTTTTAAATCATAATAAAGCTTATTATTTTTCCAAAAATCCGGTTTAGCCAAAGCCGCCTCTTTTTTATGTTGTATTTTTACCGTCTATGCCGTAAAAAACAAATAGTACCTTTTTTGTCATTCCGTGCAAGCGAAGCGCGACACGGAATCCAGGCGTCGTCCCCGCGTAGGCGGGGAACCAGTTCCTTTAATGCTGGATACCATTCTTCAACGGTATGACTTTGTGGTGTTTTCTAACATTGATTTAATACAAGCGCAAGTAATCGGATTAAGCATGGAAAATCTAACAGACAATTATGATGTTGCGGTAATCGGCGGCGGGCATGCCGGCTGCGAAGCGGCTCTGGCTTGCGCGCGTATGGGTTGCCGGACAATTTTATTCAATATCAATCTGGATTCGATAGCGCTGATGTCATGCAATCCGGCCATCGGGGGCTTAGCCAAAGGGCAACTGGTCAAGGAAATTGACGCGCTCGGCGGCGAGATGGGCAAGGTTACCGATAAAACAGCTGTACATTTTCGCATGCTGAATGCTTCCAAAGGCCCGGCAGTTCATTCTTCCCGCATGCAATGCGATAAACAGCTCTACCGTCTGACGATGAAAGCCGTGGTCGAAAATCAGTCCAATCTCTATGTCCGGCAGGCAATGATCGAAAGCTTAGTCATTGAAGACGGCACAGTAATAGGTGTGCTGGATCAGAGCGAACATTTTTACGGAGCGAAAAAAGTTGTCATAACAACAGGCACTTTTCTAAACGGGTTGGTACACGTCGGTGCTTCTCAAGTCCTGTCGGGACGGGCCGGAGAACTGGCATCCATTGGTCTTGCTTACAATCTCAAACAACTTGGTTTTGATATTGGCAGAATGAAAACGGGCACCCCGCCACGTTTGCGAGCCTCTTCCATTGATTTCTCACGACTGGAGCGACAGGACAGCGATCCAAATCCGCAGCCCTTTTCTTTTACAACCAAAGCACTGCGCGCAGAACGTCTGCCTTCGTATTTTTCTGCCACATCCGCTGAAACACATCGGGTAATTCGGGAAAATATTCAACATTCGCCCCTTTATTCCGGTATTATTAAAGGAGTAAGCGCCCGCTACTGTCCATCGTTAGAAGATAAAGTAATGCGTTTCGGTGAGCGTGAAAGTCATCCGGTAGTGCTGGAGCATGAAGGACTCGATACGCAGGAGGTTTACGCCAAGGGATTAGGCAACTGCCTGCCGCTGGAACTGCAATACAAAATTGTGCATAGCGTTAAAGGATTGGAACAGGCCGAAATCATGCGCCCGGCTTATGCCATTGAATATGATTTTGTTCAGCCGACACAACTAAAACCCACGCTGGAGACGAAATTAGTTGATGGTTTGTATCTGGCCGGACAAATTAACGGCACATCCGGTTATGAAGAAGCCGCGGGACAGGGACTCTGGGCGGGAATCAATGCCGCCTGCGCCGTGCAGGGCGCGCCGGCTTTCATTCTGGATCGCTCCGAAGCCTATATTGCAGTGATGGTAGATGACCTTGTCACGCGCGGCGTGGATGAACCTTATCGAATGTTTACCTCGCGTGCCGAATATCGCCTAATTCTGCGGGAAGACAACGCAACCATTCGTTTGATGGGCAAGGGCTGCGAATTGGGTCTGATTGACCGCGTGCATTATCTGGATCTTCAGGACAGAATCAAAAAAATAGAGCAGGCCATTGAGCATTTAAAAGCATCGTCTATTAAACCAACTGCCGAAACCAACGAAAAACTGGCGGCACTCAACTCACCGCCCCTAAGCAATCACACCACGCTCCACGGACTTTTGAAAAGATACGAACTATCCTATGACAATTTGGCTGTATTTCCCGGATGGCAGCCGCAGCCGGAATCCTTTGTCAAACAACAGATTGAAATCGAAACGAAATATGAAGGCTACATCAAACGCCAGTTTGATGCCGTAAAAAAATTAAAGGAACAGGAAAAAAAGAAACTCCCACCGGATTTCGATTACGACTGCGTTCCCGGCCTTTCCAACGAGTTGAAAGCCAAGCTCACCAAAATAGCTCCGCAAACACTTGGCCAGATGGAGCGCATCCCCGGCATAACGGAAGGGGCTATATCGGCGGTGTTAATTATGATGAAAAAACATGAACAGAAGGGCTGTTGAAAAATACTCATATGCTGCGTTGCGCTTCAGCCCTCGTCGTTGCGACGTACGCTAAAAGTACGTCTCACTCCTCCGGCTTCGCGTGCCTTGCATCTGAGCATTTTTGAACGGCCCTGAATAGCTTGTCTTTAAGAATATTATTCTCTTTTTATTTTTTTTAGCTTGATGTAATCTTGCACAAAAGTTCTGAACATACCAAGTAAGTATATTAATTGTTACACTGTAATTGAAAATAATTCCAAATAGGTACGTAAGAGGGAATGTGCAATGAATCAAACGAGCATTGAATCGAAAGGCTGGAATGATAGCGAAGAGGATAATAAGAAGCTTGTTAGAACTATTTTTGGAAAGATGGGTGGCAACAAATCCAAGCTTTTCGTCAAGAAGATCGACTACACAATAGAAGTAAAACATCAGGATTTTGAAGAATCAGTTCTAATACCAAGAAAAAACTTTGACGACAAAAATGTTCAGGCAATCGAGAAGTGTTTAAGTTGTTTGCTAAAATGACAATTATTAAATAAACTTTTAACCAGTCAAATCAGCCTTAAGGATGATGAAAATTGAAAACTATAATTGCATATGTCTTGGTACTGCCTTTATCCTTCTTAGCGTCCCGATTGGGAGCTCTTGTTGCTACCATGCCAATAGCTTTCGCACTTGTCCGGTCATCCGTTTGGCTCCGCTCCACGATAGGTGGCTTTGTCGGTTGTGTCGTGGGTGTCGCCGCTGCCGTGGCGTTTGGATGGTGTGTTTTTAGTTGTGTCGTGGGTCCTGGATCATTTACGCTCCTGCCGTTTCTCGCATCCGTGTTACTATTGACTATTTCTATCCTTAAGGACTTCCGGCAGGCAAAAGAGCGCGTTCAGATGCAAGCAGATTTACAGGCTTCTGGGAAGCAATTGCTAGCGAATGAAATTGGGAATCCATGGAGTACAGTAGTCGGCGATGTGTGTGGCCTCATCTTGGTAGCTGCGTGGTTCTTCCTCGCATAAACTTAACAAATAAATATATCAGTGCGCAAAAGTATAGAGAAGTAACAACAAAACTGATGACATAGCAAATAAGCCGATCGCTACGCTCCGGCTGATTTTTCGTTATAATAAAAAAAGATTTTATTTTGTATTTTTAGAAACTATTTGAGCTTTGGCCTTGACGAGTTTTTCTTTGTCCAGATAATACTTCCCGTTGTTCGTTTTGATTACCAGACCGTCGGCAATCAGCAGGTTCAGCGCTTTGGGGCGAATATTTTTGGTGCCAACACGAAAGATATTTTTCCGTTCATCCTGAATTGTTATTGCCCTCGCTTCTTTAAAGGCTCTGGCCTCTTCCATTTCGGCAATAATCTTGAAACATGTCCGCCGCACAGCCAAGCCTCCCATGTAAAGAAAAAAGGCGACAATGGCAATAAAAGCAGCGGCAAGTAGAAGTATTTGTAAATATACAGGCATAAAAATCTCTTTAAAATTATTTCTATAAAAGTTCATACAATTGATAAGTTTGTTTGTCAATCCCACTGACAGCTTGATTGACGAAATCGGCGAAAAAATCAATATCCGTCATATCATATCGGTAATTTGCTGAAGACCGACTCTGCCTATAACTAAGGTATAGCCGTAATCATTGGCACTTAGCTTTCCTATATGGTTAAGAAATAAATTTTTATTTTTTTAAATAAAAAAAACTGCCATGATTGATAGTTTCTCCTTCATAAAAATTAAGTTTATTTTTATATTTTAAAAACATTACTTACATACCATGTATACATTTTACACTTAAATCGTCATGCATAATCTCAAATTTTAATTGTCAGGCCTGCCAAATAAGTCCAGTCGGTTTCCGTGGAGGTCAGACCTTTTTGACATCTCCATCGATGGTAATTTTTTCCGAAATATTGTAAGAAGCACCATCAAGAAGAAACGCCGGATGAATGGAGGTTGTGGCCGTCCGGGACAAAACGGAGAAATGAGCGGGGAAAACAAATTTCGCAGTTCGGGTCACAAACCGTTGAAATGATGCTCTTGTCGCGCCGTGTCTTTTTCGGTGGAAAGGAAAAGGGAATATGAATGATGTATGGGTTGCCCTGGCAATGACGCTGTTCGCCGGAATGGCGACCGGCATCGGCAGCGTTATCGCCTTCACCGCAAAACGGACGAACTACCGGTTTCTTTCCGTAGCGACAGGCTTTTCCGCGGGTGTGATGCTGTACGTTTCCTTTGTCGAAATATTTCCTGAAAGCGCGGAGATTCTCGGAGCCCGCTACGGCGATTCCTGGGGAAACTGGCTTACCGCCCTGTCGTTTTTCGGGGGAATGATTTTAATGGCGCTCATCGACAATGTGATTCCCGCGGCCGACAACCCCCATGAAACGCATTCCGAAGAGGAAACAGCGCCGCTTCATGATCCGCGGGCGGCGTTTCCGGATTTTCAATCCGCTGCGTATCAGGATCCTGAAAAACGTATACCGGGGGCTCACGATCACGGAAAGGCGCACACGGGACTTTTGCGCACAGGACTGTTTACGGCGCTAGCCATTACGATTCATAACTTTCCCGAAGGCATCGCCACTTTTCTGGCCGCGATGCAGGAGCCTGCGCTGGGCGTGGCCATCGCCGTGGCGATTGCTTTGCACAACATTCCGGAAGGGATTAGCGTTTCCGTCCCGATCTTTTACGCGACCGGCAACAGGAAGAAAGCCTTTTTGTATTCGCTGATAAGCGGCCTTGCCGAGCCGCTGGGCGCCGTAATCGCTTTTGCGGCCATTGTCCTCATTGCCGGAGACGGCGCATGGGCAGTGCCCGCGCATGTCACGGGCGTTTTGTTCGGAGGCGTCGCCGGCGTCATGGTGTATATCAGCCTCGATGAACTCCTGCCCACCAGCCGCGCCTACGGCAAAGGCCACGACAGCATTCTGGGGCTGATGGCGGGAATGATAGTGATGGCGCTCAGTCTGCTCTTGATGCGGTAGCAAGTAAAAAAAAACGGGCGACAGGGAGGGTTATCTGCTGCCCGAAATATCCGATCAACCCCGACCATTACATCGCGAGACAGGCAAAGATTTTCTCCTTATCAAATTGACAGCGCCTGGGTTATAGCACTCAGGCTAAAATTGGGCAACATGTGAACAGGCTTTTTATGCTTTTTCCCCATGTTTTTGACAATGGAGCAAGCCGCGTGGCTGTTGCAATTGACCGGACATAAAACAATGTCAGCACGTCTGAGTGAATTTTCGAGCTGGCGCGTTCCTCCTTTTATGTTACCTTCATGATATTCGAGAACACCGCCTCCTTCTTCGATGATCCGCCGATATTGGGATTCCATTCGGGCAATGCCGCCAACGATCAGAATGCGTTTCCGGCACAGATTGAACGAAGGACAATTCTCACTGCACCGGGTTTTGTTAAGCAATATGCCGATAGTATATTCGGTCTCCTGTCGTAGTTTTGCCTGTAATTCTTTTTGCGAGTTGAGCGCCTTTGCATATTGAGCAACTGTTTTTTCAAGTTGTGCAACCAGTCGTTCAAACTCGTCGGTGCGTTGTGTCTTTTCTGCCAAGGCGTCCCGCAAACGCTGATTTTCCGCATCGGTCTGGATGCGTTGTTCCTCAGGAGGTACAACCGGTTGCCGGGCACTCGATATCTTTTTTCTCAATTCATCATCCAGTGCGGATTGCAGCGACGCGGCCCGGCATGCAAGATCATCGTAATCCTTTTGCAGTTGACGGCGGGACGTCCCGAGCATCCTGATTTTTTCATCCTGACCGGTCAGGCAACTTTCCAGAAATACCAGACGCTGCCTGTCTCGGGCGTACTTTTCGGTTGTCTTGTGCATGGACATGTGTACCGTCCCGAAAATTTCATATTTTGCTTTATCAGAAAGCTGGGGACGTGTGACGACACCCCAAAAAATTGCCAAATAGTCACCTTTTCGATAAAATTCCCGCCAGTGTTCCAGCATGTCATTTTCATCGAAAGAATGTATATGAGACGCCTGCTCTCCAAACTTCTTCCACAAAAAATGATCAATTCTGAACGAAAGCTGGTTTTCGCTGCCAGCGCTGGCTACTAGCAGTTCATGGATTTCGAAAGAATTTTTATCTTTCGAAGGAACGCCGGCTTTTCTCAGGATGGCGATCTGTTCGGATTCGGTCAGACACATACCGATAACCGGACAACGAAACATAGAATCGATTTCCCAGAAACGCAGGGCGGTTTTTTCCGAGGATGAGGTAGATACGCGTAAAATATCTCTTTCCATAGCAAGTCCTCCTTACCGTTCTTTTTTATCCCGACAGGTGCAGTTGGCGCAGGGTTGCAGGCACGAACATTTTCCGCAACCGCATGCGGAACCGGACTCTGTTTTCTGAATGTCCTGATGTTCATGTTTTTCCGGAACCGGATTTTTTTTCCAAAAACGGAATCAATGGTGACATTTTTTATTCTCCTTTCTTAATATGAATATGAAACTCATTATCAATAAAAGCGCAAATTAAAACCGGATCGTCAAACCTGTCAGAGCTGTCCAGTCTGTTTCCGTGGAGGTCAGGCCGTATTTAATTCCTGCATCGAGCGTGATTTTTTCCGAGACGTCATAGGCAATTCCCCCCAGCGCAAAAGCAGGATGATTGTCGCTCGACGGATCGGGATTCCTCTCCATGCCCGCATTGGCCATGAGCTTCAGGTCATTGATGACTTCCACTTCAGCGGCAACCGAGGCGTGCCAGATGTCCTGGCGTTCCTCAAAATTATTTTCATTACGGATATAACCGCCGTTGACATGAAAGGCGACAGACTCAAATTCCTTTGTGCCGATAAGGAAGAGGCGGTAGCTTGTACGTCCCGCGCCGAGTCCCCTGTCTTCGTCACCTGTCGGTAGGCTCAATCCCGGCTTTAAAGCCAGCGACCAGCCGTTTTTTTCAAAAAAACGCCACTTGACATCGAACGAAATGTCCGAAATCCCGCTCTCACGCCCGATCTGCGAGTCGTTTTCGTCCAGAGAATACCATGCATAAGGCAGTCCCATTACAATATCCAGCGAATCGAGAAGACCGATGGTAACTCCCACGGCCATGTCGCCGCCTTCCGCCTTGAAAGTTGTCATCTCATCGGCTTCGTCCTTGTCTTTAAATAAGGATAGCCCGACTTCAACCTGTCCCCTGCCTTTCCCCTGCGTGCCTGTGTCATCCGTCACGAGCGGATGACCGGCAAAAGCAACTGTTGTCATTAAAAAAAAACCTGCCATCGATAATATCAAACGCTTCATTTTATTTTCTCCTTTTTATTCCGGCATAAGCCGTTTTATTGTTGGTTATTTCAGGACCGCTGGATCAGCCGGTCTTTTCCGCCGTCATTCTTTACACCGCAGGAGCGCGAGGTATATTCCGGACACCCGGCGCAACCCCCTTTTTTCCTTATAAAACTTTTGTAGAAAATCCATCCCGCTGCCACGAGAATTGCCGTGGCAAGCAACACATCCGTGAAACTCATTTCAATCTCCTTTTAAGCTGTCCTTTGAACATTAACTTAAAGCCCAATGAGACTTCCTCCCTGGTAAATGACAAACGCCACGACCCAGGCCAGAACACATTGATAAATAATCGTGACGCCTGCCCATTTCCATGTGCCGAATTCGTCCCGCATTGCCACAAGCACAATGAAGCAGGGCAAATATAGAAGCACAAAGGCCATAAAGGCATATGCCGAAAGCGGTGTAAAAACCTTCGCTATGGCGGTTTTGAGTCCGGTTGTTCCCTCTTCTTCTTCCGCGCTCATCGTGGCGATCCCGAAGGTGGAAAAGACGTTTTTACCTGCTTCGACAAAAGCGCCCGCAAACGAGACGCCGATTTCTTTCACATTCTCGCCGAACGAAGGCGCTTCTTCCTGTTGCTCTTCCCCGGCTTCGGGCACGTAAACTTCACTCATGGTCGAAACTACAATTTCCTTGGCGACGACACCGGTCAAAAGCGAAGAAGCGGCTTCCCAGGTGCCGAAACCCAGCGGCGCAAAAACCGGCGCGATGATTTGTCCTGTTTTTCCGAGATACGAATCCTTTTTGGATTCAACGCCCCAAGGCATGTTGAGGCCAAACCAGACAAATACCGAGATGGCCAGAATCCAGGTGCCGGCTTTGATCAGATAGTGTTTGCCTTTCTCCCATGTATGGATCATCAGGTTTTTTGCCGTGGGCATGCGGTAGGGCGGAAGCTCCATAATGAACACCGGCGCCTCGCCGCGAAAGAGTGTCTTTTTGAACAACAGCCCCATCAAAACAGCCAGGACGATGCCCAGAATGTACAGTGACCATAAGACCGTTCCCGCGTATGCCGCAAAAAATACGCCTGTAAAAATCACGTAAACCGGCAGGCGTGCCCCGCAGGACATCAGCGGGATCAAAAGCGCGGTGAGCGCCTTATCGCGCTGATTTTCCAGTGTGCGGGTGGCGTAAACCGCGGGAACGTTGCACCCGAATCCCAGAAGCAGCGGAATGAACGATTTGCCGTGCAGGCCGATGGCGTGCATCATGCGGTCCATGACAAAGGCCGCGCGCGCCATGTAGCCGCTCGCTTCCAGTAGCGTGATAAAAAACATCATGGCAAAAATCGGTGGCAGAAAAACCAGCACGGCGCCGACACCCGCAATGATGCCTTCCATCACCAGCGATGTAATCCATTCCGGCGCGGAAATCGCCGTTAAGAAGATCTCTGCCCAGCGGCTTAAAGGGCCGCCAATGACGCCATCGAGCCAGGCCGTAAAAGGCCCGGCGATATCAAACGTCAGTTTAAACATCAGCCACATGGCCAGAAGAAAAATCGGAATACCCGCATATCGGTTGAGGACAACGGCGTCGATCTGCTCGGTCAATTCTCTTTTTCTTGTTTCCGGTTTTTGGAGCGCCTCGCGGGTCAGTCCCGCCGCCAGTCCGTACCGCGTGTCGGCCATCAGTGCTTCGAGGTCTTCTCCGTGCGCGGATCGCAAATGATGCGTCGCATTTTCGGCAACCGCCGCATATTGCGCCGTTTTATAGTTTTCAATGGCACGGGCGTCGCCCTCGATCATTTTTAAGGCCATCCAGCGCAAAGGCAGATGCCCGGCCAGAATATCCGGATGATCTTTCAGACTTTTTTCTATGGTTAATGCGGCTTTTTCGATATCGTCACCGTAAGAAATCACGACGGGCCGGTGCGCTTCGGATGCATCCGCAAAGGCCACGGCTGTTTCCATCAGTCTGCCGATGCCCTCGCCTTTGGTGGCCACGGTCGGAATCACCGCACAGCCCAGGATGGAGGCCATCTTTTCTTCGTCGATGCGGAAGCCTTTCCCGGCCGCTTCATCGTGCATGTTGAGCGCCATTACCAAAGGGATGCCCAGTTCCAGAAGTTGCAGAGAAAAGTACAGATTGCGCTCAAGATTGGTAGCGTCCACAACATTGATAATGACGTCCGGCTTTTCGCGTACCAGATAGTCCCGCGCGATAACTTCCTCCTGGGTGTAGGGACTCATGCTGTAAGTGCCCGGCAGATCGACCAGCGTGATTTTACGTCCCTGAAAGTCAAACGACGCCGATTTTTTCTCTACGGTGACACCAGGCCAGTTTCCCACCTGAAGCCGCGAACCGGCAATGGCGTTGATCAGCGTCGATTTGCCCGAATTGGGGTTACCTGCGACCGCAATCGTCAGATTATTTTTTACAGTATTGTGCTCTTGATTCACAAATGGCGTGTTTTGTTTATTCATGATTTTTTGATTTCCTCCACTTCAATTTGGCGCGCTTCTCCGAGACGTAAAGACAGCGCATAGCTCTTGATGCGCACCTCGATGGGATCGCCCAGCGGAGCGACTTTTTCCACGATCACATCCGTACCTGCCACCACGCCCATGTCCATCAGGCGTCGCTTGAGTGCACCCGATAGCTGAATTTTCACAATTTTTCCGCTTTCACCTGTTTTTAAATCCGCAAGTGTCATTGTGTATTCCTCCGAACATAAATTTTCATCGCTGCTCCGCGTCCCATCGCAATGCGACATTCATCAATGCGCAGCACCAGCGGTCCTGTGCCGCTGTTGGTAATCATTTCCACTTTTTTCCCGGGTCTCAGCCCCATATCCAGAAGATGGTTGTAAGCAGAAAAACTTCCGTCTCCGTGATGAAGGCAATGACGATCGTTGCAAGGTGCACTGTAATGACAATTTCTGTGCCGGTGTCTGTTTCCATGGATGTTTGTTCTATGCAGTACGTCGGGCGCGACAATGACGGCTGTTTCTCCTTCTTGTAAGAATGCCAGTGGGGACATCATTTAATCTCCTTTATTTTTATAATTGTAATTGATAATCATTATCATTAGCAAAGCATTAAAAATGCCGATCTTTTTAGGTCAGCAATTAAATTTAAATAATTTCCTTTCTAAAAAATGTAAAAGTATTTATTCCTGCTTTTGAAATTACTGCCTTTTCTGTCTGCAATTTTCGCAATATCCGTAAAGATACATCTCATGGTCCGTTAATTCGAAACCGTAACTTTCTGCAACACGTTTTTGAAGTTCTTCAATTACGGAATCGACGACTTCCAGCGTTTTACCGCAACCGCGGCAGACAAGATGATCGTGATGAGGATGATTGTATTTGTGTTCATAGCGAATTACACCATCCCCGAAATCAATTTCCCTGGCCAGCCCTGCTTCGATAAGCAATTTTAATACCCTGTAAACAGTGGCTTGGCCTATGGAAGGATCTCGTTTTTTAACGATATCGTAAAGTTGTTCTGCTGAAATATGCCCTTCCCGCCTTAAAAAAATCTGCAAAATGAGTTCACGCTGCGGAGTGTCCCGCAAATCATGTTTCTCCAAATACTTATGAAATATATTTTGTTCTTCGTTCACTTAAAAATCCTTAATGATAATGATTATCATTTGCTTCAGTATAGTAATTCATTCTTAATTGTCAAGAGATTTTATTATTTTTTTATTTAAGCAAAAAAAACGTTTATTATAATTTACAAAAGCTTAGTCTTGGATTTCCGATGAGAACAGGCAGATAGCCTGGCCTTGCGACAGAAAAGACTCAATATTTTTCATAATATTCAAGAAATATATTTGTATTTTAATTAGGCAAAGGATGAAATGCACCGATTGCATCTTTCTTTCTTCTTATACAAAAAAGAAATCAGCGGTTGTTTCAATCGTGCAGTAATGATGATTTCGCATAACAATTGCCTTGACTAATTAATCGTTTTGACTTACTTTTTCCCTAAACTATCAAGGAAATTTGCTTCCAGATAGTTGGAGATCTTGTTGTGAGAAAAAGAATTAAAAAAAATAAACAAAGCATACATAAATATGTATTATGGACCATTCGCTGCCTGCTGATTGGTTCGATAATAATCAACCTTATTTATATAATTCTTCACTTACTTGATCAAAGCCTTACCACAAAAAGCGCTTTAATGAATGCCCTGGATGAAAATATTACCATCATATTTTGGGCGGTTGTAACTTTCGCTGTTACATTTTTGCATGATTATTTTGAAAAAAATAAGAACATACATATTCCGGACATTCTGGAGTCAATAATAATTATTTTTATATATGCCGGTATTTTTTTGAGTGTGCGTTTTAATCTGTACGATGATGTATTTTGGTGGGATGTCGTGTTGCATACCGCTTCAGGCGTAATTCTTGGATTTATAGGATTTCTGCTCATTTATAAGCTGAACAGCAGGCACAGTATGAATATAAGTCCGCTACTGGTTGCCGCTTTCGTCTTTACTTTTTCTGTAACTATGGATGTGATCTTTGAAATTTACGAATTTTTTATGGACATAATTTTCGGAACGGATATGCAATCGTGGGATCTGCCGGCAACCACGATAGAACTAGGCAAATCATTTCAGGGAATAGGTTTGCGGGATACGATGTCGGATCTTATTTTTGATACTATCGGCGCTTTATCGATTTCTATAGTCTGCTTCTTTTTATATAAAAATGAAAAGAGAAAATCTTTAAGATTGATGCATGAAGTTTTTCCTAATAAATAAACAAATATGACAAAAGCATACGTTCACGGTTACAATCAGCGGGAAAATATAAGATTGCAGGATCAGGCCTCCACGCTGGTTGAGTTATTGCACTCCGATACGTCGTATCCGGCCGGTAACCGCATTTTGGAAGCAGGTTGCGGCGTTGGCGCGCAAACGGTCACTTTGGCAAAGAACAGCCCCGGAGCCTTGATTACTTCTATCGATATATCAGAAACATCTCTTGATGAAGCAAGAAAAAAAACGGACGCGGCCGGTTTGACAAATGTTTTATTTGAACACGCGGATATATTCAATTTGCCTTATGTGGAGAAATCCTTCGATCATATTTTTATTTGTTTTGTTCTGGAACATCTTGCCCGACCGATCAAGGCGCTAAGGGAATTGAAGCATTATTTGAGAGAAGGCGGCACGATTACAGTCATCGAAGGAGATCACGGCTCGGTCTGTTTTTATCCGGACAGCGAAACCGCGCACAAGGCAATTCAGTGTCAGGTTGAATTGCAGCGCAGAGCAGGCGGTAATGCCATGATAGGGAGGGAACTTTATCCGCTGTTGACTCTATCCGGTTTTAAATCCGTTCATGTTTCTCCCCGTATGGTATATGTTGATTCCAGTAAACCTGATCTTGTCGAAGGATTCACGAAGAAGACATTTACCGCAATGACAGAAGGTGTGCGCGAAGCTGCCATCATGGCGGGAATAATTGAAGAAAAAGTATTTGATCAGGGGATACGGGATTTGTATCGGACCGCGGAAGCTGATGGAGTTTTTTGTTATACATTCTTTAAAGCAATCGGCATAAAATAATTTACCAGGTCAAGCTTTATCTGCTGAATTAAAAAATGCGTCAAAAAGAGAGAGAAATAAAAGACAGAAAAGCCATTGATAATATTATCAAACGCTGTCTTGTTTGCCGTCTGGCGATGTGTGCTGATGGACAACCATATGTTATCCCTCTTAACTTTGGTTATGATGGAAAAAATCTTTATTTTCATGCCGCGCTTGAAGGAAGGAAAATTGACATTATCAGACGAAATAGCAGCGTAGGGTTTGAGTTTGATATCCTTCATGAGATTATCAAAGCCGAAAGTGCCTGTAAATGGAACACGAAATATGAAAGTGTTGTGGGATCAGGCAAGGCGGAAATAATAAAAGATGTAGAAGGCAAAAAGTCCGCATTAGAATACATTATGCGTCAGTACGGAAGTGAAGCTAAAGATTTTCCGGAAGAAGTTTTAAAAAAGACCCTGATTCTTCGCGTACGAATACTCGAAATCAGTGGCAAAGCAATAAAATGAGTTTTAAAAACCACCCCAAGATAGGCTGTCCTTGCCGGCATTTTTCAGGCTACAAACCCCCAATAGCTAAAATCAAGCCATTTTAAAGCATGCATATGTATAATATTTGCATGTTATGGTGAATAGCTTTTCACCAGCTCTGCGATAAGCTTTTCAAAATCCCTGGAGTTTTCAAACGAGCCCAATTCATTGGTCAGCCTCAGCCTGAGCACTTTATCCTCCCACAACTTTTTCCGGATAGACGCATTCGTAAGAATGCTTTCAGCAAGCCGCTTGCTTTTGATGAAAGATGTCACCGCTATCTTGGATGTCGTGACCTTTTCAAAAATTATCTTGGCAAGGTTGCTTTCCATGTCGAAAAGTCCATGCACCAGTTTTTTATCTTTTATTATCTCATCCAAAAGCCATTTCTCACCCATGAATTTATTCATGGAAAAAAAGGTGTTAAATTCCTTGTCTGCCAGATAGGCGGTTAGTGCATCAACTTCTTGTTTCTGTTGTTCGGTATGCACTTTTTCAGCAACGACATTTAACAGATCGACTATTCCCTGCCGAATGCTTGCAAAATCAAAACGGGAAGCATACAAATTGTCTGCGATCTTTTTTGGTGTCGTCATTTCGAACAGCATATTAAGTAGAACCGGATCAATAATATATTCACCGACCCGGTTCTTCAAAATACTTGCTACGTCTTTTTTATTGTCTAGCATCTGCTCGACCATCCCGTGTTCAGGTGAGACCAGACCGGCATCTATATACTTTTTCTTTTGCACCATCTTGCGCAAACCGGCAATAGTCATAACCGGATAATATTTGATTTCTATTTCATTAGCCAAAAGTACAGGAATATTTCCACCGGCATCGGACCGGTACTGGTAGGTAATCCGTGTCTTATTTCTGCCGAAATATTCAAGGTAATATTGTCCTTCCATTTCGGTTATCCTGAAGTAGCCTTTCTGTTTAGGATAGTTGAAGTTATTTGCCGACCAGAAAGTGAGGAGGGCTGAGCCGTTGTCGTAATTGTACTTAGTCTGGTTTTGGATAACGATATCTCTATCTTGAAAAGGGATTGGAGTTTTTAGGACTGCATGAAAAACATAAGTGTTCCGATCAATGGTTTTAAGTATGGTCGTTTTCTTGAACTTGGCCATCCATTCGGGATAAGCTGGAATATCACGCATTACCTCGCCGATGATTTCTATCTTGGCATCAACAAAACCAACACCCTTAAACGTACATACATTGGTTCCTGAGTGGGTCATCCTGTATGTATTAATGTCATCTTTTGACTCTATAAGTTTCCAGTGGCCTTCAGCATAGGCTATGGAACCCAGAAGCAGCATCCCGCATACAACCCAGAAAAACCTGATGATCGACAGCATAAACACCTCTTTGCATGTTTTAACTGTTAAATCCGGATATTTGGTGAAATCTGCATTTAATCAGGCGGTTTTATCGTAACCTGCACATTTTGCTTTTTTCTTCGTAAAGATTTGGTTGAGATGATTCATGGTTTCCATAAATAATGAAACATATTTCCCTTCCCCTTCAAGCGTCAGAAGTCCTTTGACCATGGCATTGTAAAGCGCTTTGCGCTTGCCTAGAACCATATCTATCATTACTCTACCACCAGATTGATTGTTTTGCCAGATCAGTGTGAAATCTACCGGAATCCGACTACGGCCTGAATATAAATTTCCGCCGATAAAATGAAAGTAACGAGCAGTATCATCCTCCCTGGAACGCATGATAAATGAGTAGTCTTCCTGGGACAATCGTGTAAGCTTCCCTATAAAGCAGACAGTTTAAAAGTAGAGTTTCCGGTATATTTTTGCATAACCTCGAGAGGCGTCATATTTTCCAGCGCGTCATGGGGGCGCCTCTCGTTGTAATCCATAATCCACCAATATGTTATTTCCCGCACCTCGTCAAGGTTACGAAAAAGATAAAGATTTAGAACTTCTTCACGGTACGTTCTGTTGAACCGCTCAATATACGCATTTTGGTTCGGTTCGCCGGGTTGGATGTACCGGATGAACATTCCGGCCGATTCAGCCCAGGCGACAAAATCACCACTTAAAAACTCAGGACCGTTATCAACCCTTAAAACATCCGGCAACCCTCGCTCATTGCGCAATCGTTCAAATACCCGGATCAGGCGTCTACCGGTGAGCGATGTGTTAATCTCTATAGCAAGACACTCCCT
>SCVW01000032.1 GCA_007244375.1 Smithella sp.
ATACAACCGGAAAGTGAAGCTGCATTTTATCAGACCGGGGAAACCGGTGGATAATGCCTTTATGGAAAGTTTCAACGCCCGGCTCAGAGAAGAATGTTTGAACATCAACTGGTTTAGAAGCATAGAACATGCAAGAGAAGTGATTGAAGCATGGCGTATAGATTACAACGAAACCCGGCCGCACAGTACGCTGGGCTTTCTCACGCCAAAGGAATTTGCACAAAAAGAGGAAACTATGTTATTGGAAAACTCTAATTCAAGATGGCACTACAACTGGGGGTAGTCCAATATGATCTGAAATACAATTCCGGTAAATTGATAGACATTGATCTAATATATTTACCGGGATTTTTTTATCATTTGGTTTTCTAATCAGACAGGTTTTAAAAAGATATATGAGTCGAAAATTAGCTTTGTTGAATTTTCGGATGATTATTTTTTACATAAGTTCTCTATATATCTTCCATTCATCACCTATTTTTTTAAGTTCAAGGGTCTTCTTGCCCTTGCTGTTGATCAATGATGAACTGTAATGCTGAATAAATGAAGCTCTGGCCGTATCATTGTTTACTGATGTTTGCAGTTTGTCAATGCGAATACTAATATTTTCGCTTTTCTGGCGTATCGTAGTTTTAAAGGAGACCCATTCACTCAAGTTCATCCCCCTTGATTGGAAATTTGGGGCATAACAACTACGGTAAGTTCTCATCTTTCCGAGTTTCCAGCTGGACAGCCATTTATTGACCAAATTTTCTATAGCCTCTTTGGAAACTGATTTGTCTTCGGTTTGTTTACTGTTAACTTGAGCTAAAATTTTGTTGTTCGTTGGAGATGACGTAGCATCGTCGGTGATGTACCATTTATTGTTTATTTTTTCTAATATAAGTTTATTATAAAATCCCTGAAAAGAATAATTGTTGCTGTTAACTGCATAAATCTGATCAAAAATAATTACTGCATTGTTATTTTCCTGCAAAATGGATACATCTCTGGGTTCCAGGATGAAATGTTGATTTAAATTTGTTAATGCTTTAATTTTATCTTTGAGATCTTCACGTCTCTTGCCCTTGATTTCTGAACCTTGTGCATACAACGAATCAATAGTTCTAATGTCCTTTGCGACAAAAGCCTTATGCCATGATGTTAAAATTCTTTCCAATTCATTTTTTAATGGTGGAATCTTATCCTGAGGCACCCATTTTATAAACTCTGAGATGACGACAGGTGTTTTGTTAAAATAAATGAATTTGGCAAGACGTTTGAGATCGTTATCATGCAGGACCACACAGCCTTTTGATTGTGTGGGCAGGAGTGTTTTTGTGGTGCCATGAATCCAGATATTATTACCATCTCTGCCTGCTCTTTGATCTGAAATAGTCGGATAATCCAAAGGAAAAGCCATAGAACCGTAAATTTCGGGAGGGCCGGGGTTTGTCAGCATTTTTGTCACGAAAAAGATTCCATTGGGAGTTTTTTTGTCGCCGGCAACCTGTTTGGAACCGGGATTTTGTCCGGTGGAGCAATGAGCTTCAAATACTTTGGAGAATGTTCCGTTCTTTTGAAAAACATATATCTTTTGATGCTGTTTATCAACGACAATAGCGTAACCGGAAGACAGGGAAATTATTGAATCCGGTATTTTTTCGTCGCCGATAGGAATATTTGTGGACGCCGTTATCGGGCACAACAAAAGTAGAAAAAATAATATTGTGCTGTAAGAAGAAAAACGTTTTTTAATCATAATACAATTAATCAAATCAATATATTTATTAAAAAGTAATGTTTCCATAGCAAAAACTCGATAATCATTCAAGACCTTTAATTAAAAAAAGTAAGATTTAGATTTTTGGGCAGATGTCAATAAATAGTTGCTGAAAAAGCGAAGTAAAGAAAAAAGAAACAAACGTTTCAATAATTTATTGTGAGACTCAAATTTCAAAAACGAATAACCTAAAGGTCACTATAGGTGTATTGAAATTTGCAAGTCGAATCCCGATTTTATCGGGACAAAGCGGAGGGTATAATATTCCGCCCCTCGGGGCGGAATTAATGTCCAGGGCTTGCCTTGGTGTCCATAGCCGTGATTTACTTATTAAGACGGTTATTCTTATTTTCTAGTATAATTAAACGCGGTAAAAGCGAAAATTATAAGAAAAAACAAAAAAGCCGGCTTTTTGAAATTGTTTACAGTGTAAAGTCTACTCGCTCACGGTAATAGGTATTGTAGATGTGAAGCCTCTCGGTGACGTAATAACGACATTCGCACTTCCATTAGGATAATGGACAGGCGTTCCTGCCGAACAATCCGCAGTGACTGAAATAGTAATATATGTAGGATCGGTAACATTCGGAACAGGGGAACCGGTAGTTATACTCACGGTTGCTGCGGAAGTTGTCGTGGTACCATAGGCCTGATAATTTATTGAGCTGTTGCCTATGGCGGCCGTTGTTCCTGCCGGCAAGGGATTTCCATTATTATCCTGCAACAATACATTGAATGTTTTGCTGCAGGTATTAGACATAGAAAACGTTTGTGTAGTTTCATCTGCGTAAGAGTCGGAAAGAATAATTAGATTTCTGCCTAGTACGTAGTTTATGCTCCAAGTGGCATCGCAAGTGCCATCTTTGCTTAATCCATCAGCGGGACAAGCCGAAGTTCCCTCTGATGAATAAGGCGCGAAAAACTGTTCACCGGTATTCCAGTGGTAGTCTTCGTTGGAATCAATATATAAAGTGCCCAGGGTATAAAAAGTTTCTCCTGTATCATATGTGTTATTGCCGTTGTCATCGATAAAACTTTCCTCACCTACCGCGTAAGCAAGAACGATCACCCTGCCGCTTGCAGGTAATGGATTACCACTTAAGAAAGTAACACTGCATTTGCCGTCAGTGATTTCGCATGACCCGGGAGTAATTCCGCCTCCTTCAGAAACAAAGCTGACTGCTGTTTCGTCAGGTACGGAATTACCAAGGCGATCAAAGGCGTAAACAGTTAAAGTTGACGGCACACCGGCATATCCCCACCCTTCGATATTGTGAGTTTGCACGGCAAGTGTGAAACGGTTCTGTGAAGGCAATCCGGTAGTAATAACCAGCTTGTTGGACTGACTTTTAATTGCCGGATCACTGCTCAATGTTGCCACAACCCACACGGGAGTAGGTACCGTACCTGAAGTAACCATGGTCGTAACAGTTCCATCGCCGGCGGATATCGCAGAAGATGGAGAAAAAGAGACCCCGCCTGGAATAGTGGACGGCAATAAACTGAAATTTACAGCTTCTCCTGCCTTTCCTTTATTACTGTTATCTACCACTTTGAAGGTAACCAAAGAACTTTGCGGCAATGCCGCAGAACCCGTTCCCTTAATTCCAATTGTTTCCGGCTCAGCCGATACAAATTGAATATTGCTGACCAAAGTAGGTTCAACGGTTATGTTTGCGGCGGAAGTAGCACCTGTAGTTACAGATGCCGTTATTGTATCTATAATTGCGGTAGATCCGGATGCGCAGCCATTGTCCTTATACGTGGAGATTGCCGTACCCGCTGAACTTGTTACCGGAGTGGAAATAGTAGCTTTCCCGGCCTGGAAGCACGGAGAATCGAAAGTAACGGAAACAGGGACTGACGCAGGTGAACCGTTTATTAATACTGGTACGCTTAAACTGCTGGTGCCGTAAGCGGAAATTGGTGTTGTACCTACTGTAAGCGTACCGAGAGTAACTGAGGCTCCGCCTACGGATATGCCGACCGGATTGCTTGTAACGGATGTAGATGTTTCGTTAATTATAATTGGCGCGGATGCTGTAATATTGGTAGCGCCTGCGGAACTGACGCTTGTTGCATTCACTGTTACAGAGGCAACGCCGCTTGCATTAGTCAATGCTGTTGCCGAAGTTGGAGTAAATACAACCAATCCACTATCTGCTGAAAAAGTAACGACTGCACCCTGTATTGCCGTGCCGCCGGCATTTCTTACTGTTGCAGTGGCCGTCACAGGTGTTCCGTATGTTACATTTGGAACACTTAAAGAAATAGTGGGAGATGATGTTGTTCCGCCGGTGCCGGCATCTGTGCTGCTATCTGCACTGTTGCCGCAGGCAGTAACGGAGCCAAGAAGGGCAAGACAAATCAATAGTAATAACAATTGCAGGAATCTTACTTTAATAAATTTTGTCATTTTACGCTCCTTTTCCTGACATTAGAAACGATGCTTTTTTATAGGTTGGGATTTTTTAACAGAAATTTTATATTATTTCCTTGCAATAATATAAAAAGATTGATAAAAAAAATAGATAATAATAGGAGGTTTTATTGTCTGAGATAAATAAAGACATAAACTCAACAGAAAAACTTCTTAATGCTATACGCAGAAAAGATGAAAAATCTTTCACATTATTGCAAAGACCAGAAGCTGCTTTTTCTGGAAAAAAGCCGCCCCAAAAAATTAAATTAACTTTTCCCAAACGTTTTTCAAACAAAAAAAATTATACAGTCGGTGTTGATATCGGCAGGGAATTTATTCGCTTGGTTAAGACTACCAAAGGTCTTGGCGATAAGTCGGTTTTAGTTGATCAGAGAATCGTCAAGTTCGGTCCTCAGATATCTAAAGATTCATCGGAGTTCATTGCACTTTTAAAATCTTCTTTGGTTGCTTTTTGTGGTCCGCTGGCGAATTGTGATATTTGGACAAATGTATCGACAAGTGATGTTAATGTCTATTACATTAAAGTTCCGCGTGTACCCAAAAAACAGCTGGAAAATGTAGTATATTGGACGGCGAAAAAAGAAGGTTACATTGATGATGAAAAATCGGTTTTTGATTTTGAAATACAAAATGAGATAGTTGAAAAAGTTAATCCCAAATATTCCGTTATGGTTTATACCGCGCCCAAAGCGGAAATTGAAAAAATTAAAACTTTGTTTTCTGATATTGGAATAGATCTGGCCGGAATTACAATAATTTCATTTGCAATACAAAATATTTTTCGATCCAGATGGATGCCGGCAATTAAAGAGGTTTTTGTCAGTTTATATATCGGCAATGATTTCTCCCGTATCGATGTTTTCAATAAAGAAAATCTGGTAATGACCCGCAGCATCAAAACCGGTAACAGCAGCATGGTGGAAGCAATAGTCGAGTCCGTCCTGGAAAAAACAGGAAATGTAAGGCTAAGAAATGATGAAGCAAAAAAAATTCTATGCAGTCTGAGTCCTGATTCGGAAGAACTAAAAGATACAGATTTCGGTTACGATTTTAAAAAAGAAGAGATATTGGAGATGATTTTTCCGGTATGGGAAAGGTTGGCTCGCCAGGTAGATATGACTTTGAAACATTACACATCTACCAGCGAAAATAAAAAAATTGAAAAAATTTACATATTATCGTCGATTAATATTTATAATTCTGTTCGGGACTACCTGAGTGATCAACTGGAAATAAAGACAGAGTTCTTTGACCCTTTCAAGCAGCAGACGATTCCGTCTTCTGTCGAGTCTTTAAATATTTCTGAGAGAATATTTCTGGCTCCTGCCCTTGGTCTTTCCTTGTCGGATAATAAACATACTCCTAATGCTATTTTTACTTATTATGAAAAAGATAAGGAAATAAATATAAAAAGAATCAATAAAATAACTTTCTTGTCCTTTCTGGCAGCTCTATTTGTTTGTCTTTTCTTAATAGTCTATCAAGGCTTCCAAATAAATTCTGTTACAAAACAACAGGAAAAACTGAGGAAGGATTTGGCATTTTTTAATCCGCTTTTGTCGATTGATACGGTTTCTAAAGTTGCCAATGAAGTGAAAATGAAAAGAAAAATTGCCCGTCAATACGCGCAGAGATATTTGGGAATGGCGGTGATTGGAGAAGTATCTGATATTACACCACCCGACATTCATCTAATCAGTCTTAAAATAGCTGAAGAAAAAACTTTGCCCAAAGCCGATGAAAAAGCATCAAGGGAAGCCGATAAAGGTACAGAGGTTATAATTCAAGGAGTTATTTCAGGACCGAGAAATATGCTTGATTCAAATTTATCCCAGTATGTGATGAAACTGGAAAATTCACCAATGTTGAGTCATGTATCGATTCAAAAAAACAGCATTGAAACATTTAAGAAAAATGAAATCCTGCATTTTATCTTGAGTGCTAAAATAGGTTAGTCACGATGAAGAAGTTAAATATTAAAGGATTGAATATTAACGTAGATCCGAAAAATTTTTGGTACATTGTAATTTATGGAGGAATCTTATTCCTCGTTGCTCTTGTGGTGATTTTCTTTTATAAATATAATTATTCTCTGATTAAAGAGAATCAGGAATTGAAATATAAAATTGAAGAGCAAAGAGAATTAGGACCGGTGTATTTAAATTTGCTCAAAAGCGCTGATGATAAAAAAATACATATTTTCGCCATTCCTGAAAAAACGGCAATACCTCGTTCAGAGGCCGGAAAATTTCAGGATGATTTCAGGACGATAGCAGGAAAAGCCGGATTAACGATAGTATCTTTTTCGCCGGAGCTAGGAACAATAGCCGGCTCTTCCGCATCTTTTCTACACAATATTTCACTGAAAGGGGAATTCGCAAATTTTCGAAAAATGTTGATCGGATTGGGGGCTATTCCTTATTTGGATAAGATTGAGGAAATCGATATTCAACAGCAACCATATTCCATGGAATTGAGAATGAAGGTTCGGATAGCGATTAAGTAGTTAACGGGCAAAATAAATTTATGGGTAAGTTAAAAAAAAGAGAAATTATAATTCTGGTAATTGCCGGTTTATTTGTTTTATATGCAGGCTATGAATTCTTGATTGCCCGTCCAGCAGATAAAAAAGTCGAAACGGGCGCCAATGTCGATTCTGTGAAAAAAAACGATTCGTTAAGAGAACTTACAGATGATTTAAACAAAGATAACTTAACCGGTTTTGATATATATGTGGTTAAAAGAATAGAATCTGATTGGAATAAAGATCCTTTCTGGAAGAGAAATCTATATAAAGAGTGGGCGGCTAAAGAAAATGCTGACAAAGGTAGTGTCACAGCAAAAATAATTTATTCCGGTTATGTGGATTCCGGAAAAAATAAAATGGCGGTTATTAACGGTTTGGAATACAGAATAGGGGAACAATTAGAAATGGAAGGGTATTTCTTAAGGCAGATTACACCTTCTAAAGTTATTATCTTTAATAAAAATACCGGAGACAGAGAAGAAATTCCCCTGCAAGAATAAAAATTTCCATTGGAGGTTGTCGATTTGAAATACTCTGCAAGAAATAAAAAAATCGTTATATTAAATCTCGCTCTTTTCGTACTGATATTTTTGTTTGGCTGTGCTGATGTACTTAAAAGTGAGAAAAAGGACACTTTTTTCGATAAGTGGAGCACTCTGGCCGAAAAATCCCAGGGGCACTCTCCGTCCGCCGAGCCCAAGAAAATTTCAATTGAGGCAAAACAGGCATCTGTTCCAGTGGCTGCAGCAGCAGTAAAGAAATTACCCACTGATAGAATTAATCTGACTATGCGTCAGGCTGAGCTTAAGGCAGTGTTGAGGGCTATGGCGAAGTCTGTTAATTTGAACCTCCTGGTTAAAAATGAGTTAAAGGGTGAGATTAGCGTAGATTTCCGTGGCGTTCCCTGGGATTCTGCATTTACCGGTTTATTGCGCACATATAATTTATCTTATGTATGGGAAGGCAATGTAATCAGAATACTGACTAGTGAAGACGTTAAGCTGGACTTGGAGAGGAAACAGCAGCTGCGTGATACTCAGTGGGTTGAATCGCTCTTGGATCCGGTAGTGGTAAATATAAACTATGCCGATACCAAAAAGCTTGCAGAAACAGTTCAGGATTTACTTACAAAAGATAAGGATAATAAACCGCGGGGTTCAATTAAGGTTGATGAACACACCAATTCTCTGGTTATTTCGGCTTTGCGTGATGATCTGACCAAGATAATGCCTGTTATTGAGAAATTGGATAAACCTACTCCCCAGATTTTAATAAAAGCTAATATCGTGGAGACAACAAAGGGCGTTGCCCGTGATTTGGGAGTTATGTGGGGGGGCTATAATAAAGGATCTAATATTTCCGGCAATAATGATTTGATCATAACAGGAGGCGGCACTAGAACGAGTTCGACATCAGAAATTTACCCGATAGCCAGTGGACCTGTATCTATTGGAGGTACAGGATTTGGTGTGAATTTTCAGGCGGATAATCTCACTTCAGCGGCATCTTCTTCGTTGGCTCTTCTTTTTGGTAAGATAAGCGGAAATTATCTGGAAGTACAACTCCAGGCACTTCAACAGGACAATAAATTAAATATCTTATCTAGTCCATCCATAACAACTTTGGATAACCAGGAAGCCTTCACCGAAAATGGTGAAAGGGTTCCATTTGTAACGCTCCAGACATCTCAGGGCAGCGCACCTACTCAAACCACCAGTTTTGAAGATGTTTTGTTACGTTTACAAATTAAGCCTCATGTAATTGACGGTAAAAATTTGAAAATGGAAATTACAGTCAAAAAAGATGAAGTGGATATGACACGAAAATCATCGCTGGGAGATCCTTATATTATAAAGAAGCAAACAAAAACGATATTGATTGTTGAGGATGGTGAAACTATTGTTATTTCAGGATTAACCAAGCAAACAAAATCCGATGCCGGTAATGGTGTGCCCTGGTTAAAAGATATTCCTGTATTGGGTTGGGCTTTCAAGTCTGATAGTAAAAGCGATAAAATGGAAGAGGTTCTTATATTTATTACTCCTCATATATTGCCGGTAGTAAAGTAAGCAATAGGAATTTATACAGGTTTGGGATTATATAAAAGAAATTAAATAGAATTAAGATTGTCATTGCCACATCTAAAATTAAAACGGGGTTGGACTGTAAAGAACAAAGATAAGATAAATCAAGATGGCATCTAAAAATGGATTATTACAATATTCTCAATTTTAAAAAGGAGCCATTTTCCAACTCGCCGGAACCGGAATTTCTTTTTCAGTTACCACAGCAGACAAGTTGCCTACAAAAGCTGGAGTTAGCTGTTCGTCTGCGCCGTGGAATTAATGTAGTAATAGGAGATATTGGTACCGGCAAAACCACTTTGTGTAGGAAACTTATCCAGAATTTTTCTTCTATTTCAAAAGATTCTGCAGAAATTGAAACTCATCTCTTGCTTGATCCGGCATTTAACAGCGTTATTGAATTTCTGCAGACTGTTGCCATGATGCTGGGAATTAAAGATTTAAATAATAGTGAAAGTGAGTGGCATCTGAAAGAAAAGATTAAAAATTATCTTTTTGACAAAGGAGTAGATGAGAGAAGAATCGTCGTTTTGATCATTGACGAAGGACAAAAGATTCCGGAAAATTGCCTGGAAATTCTGCGTGAATTTCTTAATTATGAAACAAATAATTTTAAGCTGCTTCAGATAATAATTTTTGCACAAAAAGAATTTCAAACAATTCTTAAAAAACGTCCCAATCTTTTTGACAGAGTTAATCTTCTATATCGTCTTCAACCTTTAAATTTTAAACAAATGCGGGCAATGATCGATTATCGTCTCAGCATTGCCAGGGATAATGAAATTACCCCTTCTCTGTTTAGTTTTTGGGGACTTATAGCTATTTATATAGCGACAGGTGGCTATCCGCGAAAAGTTGTTATTCTTTGTCACCAGATAGTCTTAACGATGATTATTCGTGAAAAAAATAAAGCCGGCTGGTTTTTGGTCGGAAGTTGTATAAATGATATGATGACGCCATCGTTCAGGAAATTAAAGTGGGCGTTGACAGGCGTTTTCATTTTTGTGTTGGTTGGTCTTTCGATAGGAACAGTTATGTTGCATCGTCAGGAAGCGGTTGAGCAAAAACAATTGCTTGTAAATTCGATTATGCCGGTTGTTTCTAAAGTTAAACAGGAAACTCCCGTTTCCCTTTCCGCCGGTGTGAAAAATATTCAGAAGGGAAATACGCAAAATGTAAAAATGCCTGAGTATCTTGGAAATCTAACAATGACAAAAAGACGAACTCTTTGGTGGACAGCGTATAATATATATGGTGAGGTAAGACCGGAAATAATCAACGCATTAAGTATAGCGAATCCTCATATCAAGAATAAAAATATAATTGTTGAAGGAGAAAAAATAAGTCTGCCGTCAATTCCTGCACATATAGAACCAATAACTGATGGTGATATAATTGTTGCTGTGGAAAGTGGAAAAGATTTGGAAATAGTGTATAATATTTTTCAAGAAAATTCTTTTCGGCAAAAGATGCCTGCGGTGGTTTTCTTTTCCTTTTGGAATAAAAAAGACGGCATTAATTTTGCGATTGTTATTGATAAATGTTTCAAAGATATTCGTGCGGCACAAGAAGTAATTGGCAAGTTGCCGCCGCTGGCTGCTGACAAAACAAAAATATTATCTCAATGGGATGCAAACACAGTTTTTTTTAATCGCCGTAAGTTGCAGCGTTGAGGTTTTAAGTTGTCCGGAGGGTAAATGAAAAATAAAAGACGTTTGGGTGAAATACTGGTTAAAAGCGGAATTTTGACCGAGGAAAAACTTGAACAGGCATTGGAAAATCAAAAGAAGACAGATTTAAAGCTAGGTCAGTATTTAATCCGCCAGGGACTGGTTCAGGAAAAACAAATAATAGATTTGATAAGCGATCAACTCAACATAAGGAAATATCAGCTCAATGATTTTCCGCTGGATCTGGAGCTGATTCGTTATATACCAATCGAAATTGCACAAAAAAATCAGGTAGTTCCTTTAAAATTAAAAGGCAAACTTTTGACAATTGCAATTGTCGATCCTCTGGATATACAAATTTTGGATTCTCTTGAAAAATTAACCAACCTGGAAGTTGAACCGGTAATTTGTACGGAAGTAGAAATCAATCAGCTTATAAATAGTATGTATGGCATGCAGTCCGATCTGGGCAATATTATGGGGACCATGGAAATAGAGTCCAGAGAGGATGAAGAGCCGGAAAATAAGGAAGAAATTCAAATCGCATCGTTGCAGGATATGGCGGGAGAAGCGCTGGTTATTCGTCTGACCAATTCCATTTTTGCTCAGGCTATCCGTGATAATGCCAGCGATATCCATATCAGTCCTCAACAGAATACAGTGCAGTTGCGTTATCGTATCGATGGTAAACTGATAGAAATGCCCTCGCCTCCCAAGTCAATATTTTTATCCATCATTGCCCGCGTTAAGATTATTGCTAACATGGACATTACTGTTTCCAGAATCCCTCAGGACGGACGATTTACTCTCAAGATAGAAAAAAAGGAAATAAACGTCAGAGTATCTTCAATTCCCACAATTTACGGAGAGAATATTGTCATGCGTCTGCTGGATATGGGCGCGGGTTTTTATACTCTTGATCGTTTGGGCATGTCCGACGAAGATAAGGCAAAAATAGAAACTATATCCGTTAAACCATATGGGATGATTTTAAGTACAGGACCTACGGGAAGCGGTAAAAGTACAAGTCTTTACGCAATATTGAGTTCAATAAACAAACCGGATATAAATATAATAACCTTGGAAGATCCGGTAGAATACAGAATTAATGATATACGCCAGGTGCAGTTAAACCGTAAAGCGGGAATGACATTTGCCGGTGGTTTACGTTCGATACTTCGTCAGGACCCGGATGTAATTATGGTTGGTGAAATTAGAGATGCAGAGACAGCCGCTGTAGCTGTGCAGGCTGCGCAAACCGGACATAGAGTTTTGAGTACTGTGCATACTAATGATGCCGCAGGAGTTATAACTCGATTTATCGATATGGGCATCGAACCTTTTTTGGTCTCATCTGTTTTGATAGTTTCTTTTGCTCAGCGATTAGTACGCACCATCTGTCCGTATTGTAAGGAACGTTATACTCCACCGGCAAATGCTCTGGCTGCTTTTGGAATCACGCCGGAACAGGCGGCAAATGCTAATTTTCAACGAGGCAGAGGCTGCAATAATTGCAGAAATACCGGATTCAAGGGAAGAACCGGTGTTTTTGAAGTTTTGGTCAACGACGAGATGATTCAAGACATGATTATCAAACAGAGGCCAAGTCAGGAAATTACGCGTGCTGCAGTAGCTGCCGGAAAATTAAAAACACTGAGAGACGATTCAGCCCAAAAAGTGATGCAGGGAATTACAACTTTGGAAGAAGCAGCATCTGCCGTTATGTCTTAAATTCAGATTAAGGATAAAAAATGCCCAACTATTTTTACGAAGCAATTAACGACAGCGGAAATACTGTCTCCGGAACTCTGGAGGCTGACTCAATTCAGATAGCAAATTCCATATTGATGTCACGCAATCTCATACCTTCAAAAATAAAAGAACAAGGTAAATCAGGAGATGAAAGCTGGTTACAGTCTTTGCTCAGTTCGGACAGAGTCAAGATGGTGGATTTGATTATTTTTACAAAACAATTACGATCCATGCTGGTTGCTGGTGTTCCAATGCTCAGACTTTTGGATATTCTGGCAAATCAGACAGAAAGCCACGGTTTAAAAAAAGCAATAATATCGATAATTCAAGATATCAAACAGGGATTGTCTTTTTCGGAGGCATTGGAGAAATTCCCTAAAATATTTTCAAATCTGTACTGTGACATGATCAAGGCGGGCGAAATGAGTGGAAATGTTCCCATCGTTTTAGATCGCCTGATTTACATTATTGAACATGAAGAGAAAGTGAAATCAGACATCAAGTCGGCAGTCAGATATCCGATGATAATTGTTATTGCTTTAAGCATAGCTTTTGTTGTTCTTTTGACTTTTGTTATACCTCAGTTTGTTTCTGTTTTTAATAATGCAGGATTGGTTTTGCCACTGCCTACGAAGATTGCCATGCTTTTGTATAAATTTCTGGCAACATATTGGTATTTGATTCTAACTGCAATAACAATAATTGTTTTTGGCATGGCGTACTATTTTAAAACAAAAAATGGCAAATTTGTAAGGGATACTTTTTTATTGGAACTCCCTGTGGTGGGACCATTATTCAAGAAGGCGGCATTGTCACGTTTTGCCAGTATTTTCGCCATCTTACAAACGAGTGGTGTCCCCATTATGCAATCGTTGACTATTCTTTCTGCCACAATGGGTAATGAAGCTCTTACGAGGTCTTTTGAACACATTCGTGATCGGATTAAGGAAGGAGCCGGGATTTCGACGCCGTTGAAATCGGCGAAATATTTTACCCCGATGGTTATCGACATGGTCGCGATTGGTGAGGAATCGGGAAATATTGATGAGATGTTGCGTGAAATTGCGAAACATTATGATGATGAAGTTGAATATGCGATTAAAGGTCTTTCCGATGCAATAGGTCCGATTCTCATTGTCGGGTTAGCGGCAATTGTCGGTTTCTTTGCTCTGGCAATATTTCTACCTATGTGGGATCTTACAAAACTGGCTAGAAAACATTGATAAGGAAACAGAGAAATAAGACAAATCTTTAATTATTATTGCGTAAAAATCTGATACTCAGAACAATACCAGAGCTTAAATTTAAATAACTAGAATAAAATCAAAACGTTTTTCCCGGGTTCAGCAATAATGAAGAAAAAGAAAATTTATATAAGTTTGTATATATTGATTCCGGTTATTTTTACCGGAATATCGATAATCAGCGCCATTTTATCATATCAATTATTTAAGGAAAGCGAAGATTTCAATCAGCTATTACCCATGCATCTTATTTATCTGATTATGGTCATGGCGTTTTTTACTTTCTTTATAAGTGTCGTTATGTTGCGCTTTTTTTTTGAACCTCTTTCACGATTTATAAATAAAACTCAGAAAATGTCCATCATCGCTTCGGCAGTTAAATCGGAAGAGCAAGAGGATATAACTCATGATTTTAACCAGGTTTCTGAAATTTTTGACAGTGTAGCCGATATTCTGAGCAACGTTGAAGCGAAAGAGTTATTCCCCAGCATTGTTTGTTCCGGTATATCCATGCGCAATATACTTACGCGGATTCTCAAAGTCGCTCCCACTGATTCCACGGTTCTTATTTCCGGTGAAAGCGGGACAGGGAAAGAATTGATTGCTTCCAGTATTTATGAACACAGCATGAGGAAAAACAAACCTTTCGTGAAAATTAATTGCGTGGCAATTCCGGAAGGCTTGCTCGAGAGCGAACTTTTCGGTCACGAGAAAGGTTCATTTACCGGAGCAACTGAACAAAAGAAAGGAAAGTTTGAAATTGCCGACAAGGGTACGATTTTTCTTGATGAAATAGGGGATATGCCCTTAGCCACTCAGGCGAAACTATTGCGTGTTTTACAGGAAAAAGAATTTGAACGGGTAGGTGGTACCAGGCAAATTCGCGTAGATATTCGTATTATTGCGGCAACGAATAAAAATTTACTTGAAATGATTAAAGAAGGAAAATTTAGAGAAGACCTTTATTTCCGCTTAAATGTTTTTTCTATTTCTCTTCCTTCGCTAAGAGACAGAAAAGAAGATATTATCCCCATAGCAAATTATTTCCTGGAATCTTTACCACGGAGGGTAAAATTATCCACCTCTGCATTGCAGGAATTAATCGGTTACTCTTGGCCGGGAAACGTAAGAGAGCTAAAAAATGTCTTGGAGCAGGCTTCCATATTGAGTGAAAATGGAATTATTGAGTTATATCATCTGCCTGATGATCTATTTAATAAGCAGAGCCTGTTCGATGAAACAATAAATGATAATATGGCACTTGATGCCAAACTTGAAATAATAGAAAAAGAAATTATTATTGATGCCTTGAAGAAGACAGGAGGCATTCAAGTAAAGGCGGCAGATATTTTAGGAATAAATCAAAGGAGCCTCTGGCATAGGATTAAAAAACTGCAAATAGATGTCAATAGTATAAGAAATCTACAATAATTGTAGACAAACCATCATTTTTTGAAATTATGTGGGATTATGAAATTACTGTTGATATAAATATTAAAGTTGACAATAATTAGAAATTGAAGTAATTAAACAAGTTAGAAATTATATTAGTTAAAAATAAATGAATTGTTTATGTTGTGCCGGCAATGGCATAGCTTTTGCTGTTTTAAAATATAAATTTTAATAAATTAATAAAGTAGTGACAACTATAGAAATTAAAATTTCTCAAAAAATTTAAGGAGGGATAAAAAATGTTAAAAAATGAAAAAGGTTTTACATTGATTGAAATTATTGCTGTGTTGGTTATTTTAGGAATTTTAGCTGCGGTTGCTGTCCCTAGGTACATTAGTATGATGGAACAATCCCGAATATCTGCCGCTCAGTCGGCGATTGCGGAGGTTAAAGCGCAAGCCAGTAATTATTATGCTATCAAAATGTTAGCAGGCAACGGAACAACGACAAATGCTGCTGTTCAGGCATCTGTAACAAGCGCTCCGTATCTGGGTGCCGATTATAGTGTGACAACTGCGACAGCTGCTTCCGGTATTTTAATCACGGTAAATTCAGTGAAAGGTACCGATTTAGCACCTGCCCAAACCGGAACATGGTATTATCCGGGCCTGTAAGATAGAAAAAAATGAATTTCTTAAAAAAAATAGCGTGACTTATAAATCACGCTATTTTTTTATTTAAAATTATCAACAAGCATTTTCCGGTGATGTCAAAAGTAAATGTTCACAATTAAAGGGTAGAGGGAACGGGGGAATGTTTAAAAATGAAAAAGGTTTTACCTTAATTGAAATAGTTGCGGTGTTGCTTATTTTGGGAATTTTAGCAGCAGTTGCCGTTCCCAAGTACGTTAGCATTATGGAACAAGCAAGAATCAACGCTGCCCAGACGGCAATTGCGGAAGTAAAAGCACAATGCAGTAATTATTATGTTTCACAAATGTTGTCAGGAAACGGAACAACTACCAATATCGCTGTTCAAACTTCCGTAGGTGCAGCCCCATATCTGGGTCCGGATTATAATGTGACAACAGCGACAGCTGATTCCGGTATTGTTATTTATGTGAATTCCGTGAAAGGTACTTCGTTAAACCCTGCCCAGACCGGAACATGGTATTATCCGGGTCTGTAAGATAAAAAAATGGATTTGTTGAAAAAATAGCGTGATTATAAATCATCCTATTTTTTGTTTCTAATCGATAGGAAAACAGCGTTTAGTTATAAACGAAAAACTTTCCAGCCTGGGTACATATATGTTTAGATTCTCATCTTTGTTTAACATTTGAATGTATTCGCTTAATTTTAAGGAGCCTTTTAAGTAATATAAGAGACGAATTTCCGCATTCAGCATTTTTGTATCTTTTATTTTCGCGTACAATTCAATAAGTGCAAGATTCGCATAAGCATTCTGCCGGGATATCGAACGAACGGATTTCCAAAACAAGATGGCAACTGCGTAATTACTTTTTATGCGGCAAATTTCGGCCATGATCATAAGCGCGGGAAGAAAATCCGGGTCTTTAGCCAAGAGCTGACGGGCAAAGTATTGAGCACCATTAATTTGTCCGTCTTTTAACAGTATAAGACTATATAGTTCCAGTACCTGGGGATCGGATCTGAATTTTTTTAATTTATCTTCGACTATTTGTTTGGCTTCTTTTATTTTATTTTGACGCATTTTTATTTTTGCCATATGAATATTAGATTGAATATATTCAGGAAGTATTTCAGAAGATTTCCTGAAACACCCCATGGCCGGATCATCCTGCATCGTTTCGAAATACAATATGCCCAGGTTGCATTGTTGAAGTGCCCAAACATCACTGTTACCAAAGTTATTTAAAGTCGTCGCTTTTTTGTATTCCTGAAGAGCCTTTTCTTTTTGATTATACATGAAATATATTCTGCCTGTGTTGGCATGCGGTCTGCTTAAGGCCGGGGATTTTTCAATGTTATCAAACCACAAGAGAAAATCATCGGAAACTATCTTATTACGATTATAGGTAATATCGCCTTCTCCGACTAATGTTATAACTATGCCCAAAGCAACTATAAACTGAATGATTTTATTATAAGAAAAATAATCGATAACGTAAATTATGAATTCCGCAATAGGAATAAATAAAAGCATTGAAGGCAAATAGTTACGATGTTCATAAATCATTTCCAGGGGGAAAATAGAACCTTCAATTAGATGGTTTAAAAAAAAGAAAATAATGCAAAAAGAAATTAAAGGACGCTTCCGCGCAATATAGATAGCAAAAATAATTATAAATAATATTAACAATATTGATGGAATTGTTGTCCAAGGCTGTAACAGGGAACGGAAAACATTTATATCATAAAGAAAAGTTAGGCGCAAACCGATCGGATAAAATAACAGGGAAAGATAAAATAAAATGACACGAGGTTGTGTCATAACTCTTTGAAGCATTGTGAAATCACGTATTTTATATTCATCCAGGATGTTGGAAAAATCAACGTAGATAAAACCGATAAGTAGAATAATTAATAAAGGCAGAAACGCAATTTTTGCGTATTTGATGACATTTTGCCTGGTAATACCCGCTATAAGAAATAAATCAAAAAGAAGAATACTGGCAGGCAACATTGCTGCGTTTTCTTTTGTAAGTACCGAAGCTAATCCGCACAATAAACTAATTATAAAGAATGAGAATGAATATTTAAATTTCGGGTTAATGCGTGCTTTTAGATAAAAATACATGGATGCAATGTAAAAAAGTCCGGTCATTGATGCCATTCGCTGAACGATATATGTAACGGACGTAACCCAGAGTGGATGAACCGCCCAGAAAAACGTTGCTATGGAAGCTATGGGATAGGCGATATTTTCATATTGATTTTTTAGTCGGGGTAGTTTCAGTGTATTGAAGATAAATAAAAAAAGAAATACAGAAGTTAGATAATGGATTATAAAGTTTGTTACGTGATATCCGAAAACGTTTTTGCCGTGAAAAAAAAAGTTCAGTGCGAAACTCAAATAAGCCAACGGTCGCGAAGGCCTCTCCTGTTCGAGGCCGTACATGCAATGTTTTATTTCCGACCAGGAAAATGATTTCATTTGAATGTGAGGATTATCGACAATATTGGCATAATCATCAAAATGCCAATCCCCATAGAAACTGTTGGAATAAATTGAAAATAAAACTATGAAGAGAGAAATGAAGATAAATAAATATTTTGGCAATTCGGGAAATTTGAAAATAGTGGGAAAAGAAAAGCCGTTTTCTTTTTTCAGCATAAATTTCCTTATTAATTAGTTCTGTTCTATATGTTCTGGAAGATAATTGAAATTCATTTTAACTTAATTGGCATAATTTTATTAAAAAAGCAATGGTGCTTCATGGAGTTGGAGATACCGGTATATTACCCACTGTCAATGAAAGTATTAGATGATATTTTACGTTAATTATGGGAAGTTTTTTGCTCAAGACGAAACTGCAATGCCGAATAATTTTCGGGATAAACACTCAAGGCATGTCCCAGTAAAGAATAATTGTTTTTCCACACATGAACTTGCAGATAAGTAGCTAAAGTTATAATTACGATGAAAGTTGCAGCAATAAACGCAGCAATTATCTTGCCGTTTTTTAATTTTATTGAAAGTTGCGGCAATCCCCATGCCGTCATAATAAAAATGCCAATCAGTGGAACATAGGCATAGCGGTCAGCCATTGTCTGATATCCAACCTGGACAATACCGATAACAGGAACAAGTGTGACAACATACCATAACCAGCCGACTATTAAATACGGATATTTTCGAAAATATCTGCAAACAAAGATAGTGACAATAATCAAAAGAACTAAAGCAGTCACGAACTGCACTGTCGTAACAGCGTGAGGATAGAAAGCGGCAAGGTCGGTCGGGCAAAAAAACTTTTTTGCATACCAGGAGTAAGAAAAGATAGCATTATAAATACGCCTGAAAAATGGAAAAGATTCAAAACCGGCAATAGTTTCATAATGTCGAGCGGCATAAATGGTAATAAAGATAGAAACAAGAGATAAAACAAATAAAGGTATTTTTTCCAGAATAAGAAAAGAAATGGTTCTTTTTTCAGTTAAAATTGGCACCTGTCCTTGAATTTTGTTTCCAGTTTGCCCGTTTATTTGCATGCGGCTAAGCGGCCAATAATCAAGGAGCAATAAAGCGAAAGGCAGAGTCACCAGCATCGGTTTGGACATCAACCCTAATGCAAAACAAATCAGTACGGGTAGATATTTTTTAAGACCGGGAGATCTTACGTAACGGACATAAAAAAGTATTGTTGATATCAGGAAAAAAGTGCTTAAAACATTTTTACGTTCGGCTATCCAGGCTACGGATTCCACATTAATCGGATGAATGGCAAAAAGTGTGGCAATTAAAGCGCTTTGCCATAATGCGCCGGTCAGCATGTTAAACAACAGGAAAAGTAAAATCGTGTTAAAAATGTGAATTACTACATTTGTCCAGTGATGTCCTCCTGCGTTATTGCCGAACAATGTCCAGTCCAACATGTGTGAAATCATCGTAAGAGGGTGCCAGTTGGAAGTATGTATATCCGTAAATGTATCGGCTATGCTTTTAAATGTAATGCCAGTCTGAATTTGGCGGTTTGATGTAACGTATAAAGGATCATCATAGTTGAGAAATTCATAATTCTGGACAGGCCAGTAATCTGCAATTATCAAAAGTGTCAGTGCAATTATAATGAATAACACAAGATGTGAATGGGTTGGTCTGAATTTATCGGGGATAAAAAATTCCTTTTGTCTGTTGTCTGGTGTAATTTTCATTTTCTCCTGAACTTACTCTGCATTGATTGCTTCCATATTATTAATTTCTGGAAAATTTTGTTATTTTATTATTAAATGCAAGCATGGCTTTTGTAAAGTTATTTATATTTAATTAATGTCAGGTTTATAAAGTGTAATTATGAAGGACATTGAAATAGTGTTTGAATTGAAACGTTGATTCGGGCAATAAAATGAAAATATGCATTGTTTCTCATTCTTATCCTTTTTTTACAGGAGATTGGAGGTCAAACTTTATCGCATCGCTTGCTAAGGCGTATGCCGATTTAGAAAATGAGCTAACCGTATTTACGCCATTGTATTCAGGTGGGTGCAGAAAAACAGACAAGGCAGATAAAATTAAAATAGTCGAGTATAGATATATGCCGTTTAAATCCTGGCATTTGATCGGATACGGCAATTCTATGGTAAACGACACCCAAATATCAAAAACGACAATTTTACTTACGCCATTCCTTATAATTGCCGGGGTGATCAAACTTGCCGGATTATTAAAACGGGGGAATTACGATTTTCTGCATTGTCACTGGGCAGTCCCTAATACACTCATTGCGGTCGGAGCGAAATGGCTTGCCGGTTCGAGAACGAAAATTCTTACATCATTTCCGGGTTCGGATGTTACAGTCATTAGAAATACAGGACTTCTGGGGAAAATCATGGCAAAAATTATTGCTAAATCCGATTATATGTCCTGTAATAGTGCCGATTTGAAAGAAGAATTGGTCAGAAGTGGTATTGATTCGGAGAAAATTGATTATGTTATTTACGGAGTTAATGATAGAAAAATATATTTTTCGGCTGAAAAAAGAAAAATTATCAGAGAGAAATTAGTAATAAATGATGACACTATATTACTTTTAATGATTGGACGTTTTGTTCCCAAGAAAGGTTTCTCCACGGCTTTTCGGGCTTTAAAATATATAGTAGAAAGACATAAAAATGTGAAATTGGCTGTTGTTGGAGATGGAAATCTAAAAAAAGAATATGTGGAGATTTTAAATCGGGACAATACTTCCGGGCATGTGCTATTTGTCGGTTATATAGATGCGAATGAATTAATAGATTATTATTCTGCCACTGATATATTTTTGATGCCTTCGGAGAAAAATCCGCCGGATGGTTTAAATACGGTGGTGCCGGAAGCAATGGCTTGCGGCAGGCCAATTGTAGCATCAAACGTTGGAGGAAATGATCTTGTGGTGTTCGATGGTTTTAATGGTTCCCTTCATTCAGAAGGTAATTACAAGAAATTAGCTGTTTTAGTCAGTCGGTTAATTGAAGATGAAAGCTTGCGTATTGAAATGGGAAGAAAATCACTTGAGCTTATTCAGACGAAATTCAACTGGAAAGCTATCGCTGAATATTATATTGAAAAATACAAGGAAACACATGGCAAAACTGATCGATCTTAAGACATTTTCGGATAAACGCGGCAATCTTACGGTAATCGAAAAAGTAATTCCTTTTGAGATTAAGAGAATTTTCTATATTTACGGCGTGGATGATTCCGTTCGCGGGGGACACCGGCATCATAAAACAATACAGGCAGCTATCTGCTTGAAAGGTAGTTGTGTCGTATCCAATAACAATGGTGCGAAAAAAGAAGATTTTTATCTAAATAAGCCGTCAAAGTGCCTTATAATCGAGCCAAATGATTGGCATACTATGCATGACTTTACAGAAGATGCTATTTTAATGGTGCTGGCATCCGAATATTTCGATCCGGATGATTATATTTATGAGGAATATCGATGATCGAATATGAAAATTTATCCAGGACAAACAAGCCATTTCTTGCGGATTATAAAAAAGCGTTTGCCGATATAACGAAAAGAAGTTTTTATATTCTCGGCAAGGCAGTGGATAAATTTGAAAATGAATTTGCCGATTATTGCAGTGCAAGTAATTGCATAGGTGTCGCTTCCGGTCTGGATGCGCTGATTATTTCGCTCAAAATATTTCGCATTAAGCCCGGGTCGGAAGTTATCGTTCCGTCAAATACTTATATTGCCTCAATACTTTCAATTATTCACTGCGGATTGAAGCCTGTTCTGGTTGAACCGGATATAAAAACTTACAACATCGATCCTGAAAAAATAGAAAATGCGATAACGTTTAAGACCGCGGCGATTATACCTGTCCATTTGTATGGGAAAATGAGTGACATGGAGCCGATAATGGAAATAGCTCAGCGCCATAGATTAAAAGTTATTGAGGACTGTGCTCAGGCTCACGGTGCTGAATATAAAAAAAAGAAAGCCGGCACTTTCGGACATTGCAACGCTTTCAGTTTCTATCCGACAAAGAATTTGGGTGCGCTTGGTGATGCCGGAGCTATTGTTACGAATGATCCGGAACTGGCAGCGCAGGCAAAAATTTTCAGAAATTACGGTTCCGGGATAAAATATTATAATGAAGTTGTCGGATACAATTCACGACTGGACGAATTACAGGCGGCATTTTTATCCGTAAAATTAAAAAAGCTCGACAAAATAAATAATCATAAAAGAAAACTTGCCACGATATATTTAAAGAAAATAAGGGAGGATTTTATTAAGCCCGTTGTGCAAAAAGATTATCACGATATTTATCATATTTTCAATATCAGGCATCATCAAAGAGATAAATTGAAGAAATATCTGATGGATCAGGGAATCAAAACCGAAATTCATTATCCGGTACCGCCACATAAACAGAAAGCCTTACGTGATCTACTGGGCAACAGATCCTATCCGGTTTCGGAAGCAATACATGCCTCAACTCTCAGCCTGCCTATTTCATACGGACATACTCAAAAAGATATTTACGAAGTTGCCGAAAAAATAAACGGATTTAAAAAATGAATAAATATCTGGTACGAGGTTATGCAGTAGATTACGGCAGGTTGATTAAAGCGAAAAAGATTGAATTAGTCTTATTGAAATATCTTAAAACAAAAAAAAATCGACTTTCGGATAAAAAAATAATCGATATCGGATGCGGCAGCGGACATATTGCCGCATATTTTTCAGAATGCAACAGTGTATGGGCGGTGGATGTTGCTGACCAGGTTTCGCCGGAGGTCAGACAGAAAATAAACTTCATTAAAATAGAAAAAGATTTGTCGCAGTTTTTCGATGGCGGGTTTGATATTGCAATATTAAATCATGTACTGGCTCATACCGAAGACAAACTGAAATTATTGATGGAAGTTAACCGCCTGCTGAAAAATAATGGTATTTGTTACGTTGCCAATCCCAACAAGTATTATCCGATAGAACCTTATTATAGAATTCCTTTTTTACATTATCTTCCGCAAAGGTTATTTTTAAAATTAGCAAAATATTTAGGAAGAAATAAAGAAAACGTATATCTTATATCTCATCCATCTCTGAAAAAACTTGCCGGAGTAGCAAAATTCAGTGTAACTGACTGTACTGTTAATGTTATCAATGAATCCGAAAAGTTTTCAAGCGAGTATAGAATTCCATTCGGGATCAAACTACCTGAAGTTGTGAGTATTATCAGTCCGACGAATATTTATATTCTGAAAAAGTCAGGATGATAAAATGGCTTATAAAAAACACTTAAAAACATTGCTTTCAATTGTTGTTGTAACGTTATTTGGTGTGTTCTTCTATAAGGAGTTTAAGGAGAACTGGGAATCCGTCAGAACGTTTCATTTACAAGTAAATTGGGGGTATATTCTGGTTGGTATTTTAATGATTATTGCCAATTATTTGTGTACGACATTGGGATGGCATATGGGCATTAGCTGCCTGGATAAAAATGCAAAAATAAAATATTCGCAGAGCATTGCATTGGTGAATATTTCACAGTTGGGGAAATATATACCGGGGAAATTATGGTCATATGTGGTTCAAATCTACTGGCTTGCATCGAAGGGTGTTCCCAAGACTACAGCCTTATACCTTAACGCCATGACCGCTGTATTACCCGTTCTGGTATCTTTATTAATGGGTAGTTTTTTATTGATGATGTGTTCCGATTGGCATCATTTGAAAACAGGACTGACAATATTAATATGTTTGCTGATTATTGTTAATTTGCTTATATTCAACAGAAATATTATGAAATTATTTGTGGATATGGTTTCACGAATAAGCGGACGGAAGTTCGTTTTTAGACAATTGTCAACATCCCGGATTCTATCCATGGAATTATTTTATATTATAGGCGCTTTTTTCTGGGGATTGGCGGGGTGTTTTATTGCAATGGGCATGGGAATCAATTTGAATATTTCAAAAATAATCTCTATTTCATCGGCAATGTTGCTGGGTGATGTGATTGGCTTTTTGATTCTTATAGTGCCGGGTGGTTTGGGTGTAAGAGAAGGAACAATGTATCTTATTTTAAGAAATGCCGATGGAATTCAGTTCGCTCTGATCTTCCCGATGATTATTAGACTAATTACACTAATTGCGGATTTGATTATGGGCGTAGTTTCTGTTTTAATTATAGGAAGAAAAAAATATTTTCCAAGTGTAAAGGAAATAAAATGAGTGATACAAGAGTATTGCTTGTAAGACCATATTCCCGCAGTGTCTACGGTTATCCGACAACTCCCCTTTTAGGTTTAGGACTGCTGGCATCAATTCTGATTAAAGCCGGATTTAAAACAATGATTCTGGATTTGCGTCTAAAAGGATATGGAAATGAAAATTTGCTAGCGGCAATAACCGATTTCAAGCCTCATATTATCGGTTTTTCGGCTTCAAGTTTCGATTATTTAAACGCGGTAAATTTATGCGGAATAGTCAAAAAAAATGATTCAAGTATAGTAACAGTAATTGGCGGTCCTCATACGACCATGTGTCCGGAAAAAGCTGTGGAGCCGGAATATGTCGATTATATATGTATAGGTGAGGCTGATAAAACCATCTCTGAATTTGTCGGTGCTTACCCTGATAAGGAAAAAATGAGACAGATAGCAGGATTTGGTTACAAGGATGGGAATAAAAAATATTTTAATCCCAAGCCGGAACATATTTACGATCTCGATTCACTTCCGTTTGTTGATTTTGGATTGTTTTCCCTTGATAAATACAGAGTCGGAAAAAATCTGACATTGCCTCTTTTTACCAGTAGAGGCTGCCCTTATAATTGCTGTTACTGCTGTTCTTACTTGATTCATGGTCGGAAATATAGACCGCGATCTGCGCAAAGCCTTGTGCAGGAAATTGAAATGAATGTGAGAAAGTTTAATACGAAAAATTTTACAATTGCCGACGATGCCTTCAACTTTGACAAGCAAAGAGTTATTGATTTCTGCAATTTGCTTATTGAAAGAAATCTGCAGATAGAATGGGATTGTCCGCAGGGAATAAGAGCTGATAAGTTGACACCCGAAATCGCCAGACTAATGAAAAGGGCAGGATGTAAACTTCTGGCCATGGGAATTGAATCCGTTGATCCGGATGTTTTAAAAATGGTACAAAAAGGGGAAACTATTGATCAGATTAAAGCAGCCATTAAAGCTGTTAATGAAGCCGGGATTATATCAAAAGCATTCTTCCTTGTGGGACTTCCGGGGGATAGTGTAGAAAAGATATTCAGATCGATTAAATTTTTCAAAGAGAATAAAATATACATACCGAGATATTCGATGATTGTTGCTTATCCCGCTACCGGTTTGGAAAAGTGGGTAAAGGAAAATGCCGGCTGGTATTATGATCCCTATGACTACGTGACGACGCATAACGAATGTACAGATGATATCGGCGTTCAGTTTGATACGAATGATTTCCCCGGAAAAGAGCGACTAAAAATATTCAGATATGCGGAGAGTGAAGCGGAGATATGGTTAATCAGAAATAAATTGATCGACAAATTTGGAGCATTTACCGGGGAAATTCTGGCTTTGCCTTTTCACCTTAAAATATTCAGGGACATATTAAGACTGGCATTCAAACTAAATATCATCAACGTTTATAGCTAGAGTTTTTTAGAAATTTCCAGAGTCTCAAATTATTTACCCTCTTGTTGTCATGGAATTATTCATTTAATTCTTAGTGAATCAGATTAAGATTTGTAAAGTCTTTCATTATCCTGAATATCCATCCACATGGCGAATAGAAGAGACTGGAAACTGCTGGTAAACAGGAAAAAGAAGGCCAGCATGGTTGTCGGTGAAACCGAACCTCCGGAAATAGTAATATTGATAACTTTTAAAGCGTAAGGAACTGTAAAAATGCCCATAATGATGGCGAAATGATAAAGCAGAAAAAGAGGATGAAAATCGCGGAATAGATACTTGATCCATAATCGCTTGAAAAATGATTTAAAAAGTAGCCAGGAGATACGAGGAATTACCTTTGCCACTTTCATTTTGGAGGTTTCGCCGATGTTATAAACCGGCTTGATTTTAACTTCCTTAATGGTACAAAAGGCAATGTTTAATTTAATCAGGATATCGTTGGGCATACCGTAACTTTTGTAAATATCCTGCAGTTTGATTGAAGAAAGAGCAGATAATGACAGGGCGCGATATCCGCATTGTGTGTCCGAAATATGCCAGTAGCCGGAAGCGATTTTTGTTAATATGGATAAAATGGCATTGCCCAGAAAACGAGTTTTTGGAATTATCAGAGAAGCGCTGCCATGAATAAGACGATTACCTTTGACGCAATCAACCTCTTCTTTGACGATGGGCTGACAGATCGATCTTAATTCGGCAGGGTCCATCTGACCGTCGCCATCCATGGAAGCGGTGCAGTCGATCTTATGATCCAGACACCACTTATAACCGCGGGCGATAGCTGATCCAACGCCACCGTTTTTTAAATTATTTATTAAAATGACACGATCGGTTTCAGGATTGACATTGGCTATTTCCGAAGGAATGAAGTATTTCAGGTCTGCCTGCTGTTTTTCTTTGAGCATATTTTCGGCGCGATTATATTTGTTGTCTTCTTTATTATCGGTATTGTCTTTTATAATTGACTGAACAGGTCTTTGTTTGCGGATGTAATCAAGAACAACGGAAGCAGTATTATCGCTTGAACAATCATTGATAACGATAATACGATCAACGAAATCAGGCATGGTTTCCAAAACCTGCCTGATTTGCCTTTCTTCATTATATGCGGGAACAACAACGGCAATGGTTTTATCAAACAGCATAGAAGAGCCTCCATGTTTCGCGAAATTAACGTACTATTTTTAATTTAATTTGTCCAAAAATATTTTAATAAAATTTGTGTCGGTCGATAGTTTTGGTTTATAAATTTTAAGGCTGATATAAAACCTGCGTTGAATTTACTTGATATTAGATTGTTGCGGTAATATTATTAATAAAAGTGTTAATGGTGCGGCATGTTGCAGAATTAAAAAATATAATCAATCGATAAAACGAACATGGATCATAAAAACGAAGCAGAAATCATTGCCAGGGTTCTGAACGGAGACAGGCAAGCATATGCTTTATTGATTGAAGAGTATAAAATACCGATTTATAATTTAGCTTACCGTATGACCAGAAATATACAGGATGCTGAAGATCTGGCGCAGGAAACATTTTTACGTTCTTTCAATCAATTATTCCGTTATGATGCAAAGCGAAGTTTTTACACATGGCTCTATACTATCAGTCTTAACATTATCCGCAATCATTTAAAGAAAAGCAGCAGTCATCGGCATTATGATTCCCATGAATTTGAGAAGACATCCAGTACGGTTGATTACGGTGTTAAACAGGTCGCTTTGCAAGAGTCCGGGGACAGTAACGAATGCTACAAAGAGCGGGAAGAAAAACTGGAAAATTGTCTTCAAAAATTGCCTCCCGAGCTTTGCGAGTTACTTATTCTTCGTTTCTATCAGGGGCTTTCCTTTGAAGTGATCTCCGAAATCACAGGACTATCGCTAAGCGCCATTAAAATGCGTGTTTACAGAGGCTTGGAAAAATTGCGAAAATATATGGGAGAAAATGTGACTTCTGACAGGTAAAATTGTATATATTTATATAAGGAGATAAATAATGTTGAAAAATGAAAAAGAATGGGAGCGTTTTCGTGATCTGACCGGGATTATGGAAAATACCTCCCCGATGCAGCCTTCGAAAGGTTTTACGGCAAAGATAATGGCGCGGCTTCCGGAAGAGAAGGTTCCTCGCCGGCAGCTTTTACTGAAACAATTATTCGGTAATTCGGCTTTTCCGACAAATCTGAACATTGGTTTCAGTAATCCAGTGACAAAAACAGAATGTTCTTTCTATTTTTTGTTGACAGGCTTTTTCTATCTGGTTTTAGGGTTAATCCTGATGTTAGGGCTGTATTTGTCAGGGGGGCCGCGTTATCCCGAATGGCTGACTATTCAACCGCTCATCGGTTTGTTGTTGGCAGTGGAACTTATAGCCCTGGGTATTATTGTTTACACAAATGGTGAATCCGCTGTCCGTTTCGCCCGTGGAGGGGTATTTATTTATGCTATTCTGATTATACTGAACGGCTTGATAGGTACTTTGTATATCCGCATTCCCATAGCAGTCTTTTCTGCAGCGATATTTTCCATTACCGGGTTGGGTATAACCATACTATTGAGAATGGCTGTCGATAGATATTATCCGGAAAATGTTTTTTCGGAGGTACGCTGATGATTAAAAACACAAGACAAAATAAAAATCAGCGTGGATTTACCATGGTCGAAGTCATAACTGTCCTTTTAATTATTGCTCTCCTTGCCGTTGTAGCTATTGTTCGATTGTCAGGTACGAGTTCTTATGATCTTGCAACTCAGACAGAAGTTATAAAGGCGCATCTTCGTTTGGCGCAAGCCTATGCAATGAAGTTGAATAGTCTATGGGGTATTAACTTTGACTCCTCAACAACATACTATCTTTTTCAGGGAAGTGGATCGACAATGCCCGTTCGTATTCCAGGAGAAAACGAAATTACGGTTAGTATGACGACGAAAAAATCCACACTTACTATAACTTCTGCGCCTCAACGGATGACTTTTAACTCTTATGGCAGTCCGGTTGACGATTCCGGTAATTTGATGACATCTAATATTACGATTGTCACAAATGGAGGCAACATTACTGTAACAAAGAACACAGGATTCATCCCTTAAACTTAATTTGGAGAATTTTTATAATGTATTACAAACAGTTTTGCAGAATAAAGAAAGATAGTGGGTTTACGCTCCTTGAAGTTATTGTCACGCTTCTTGTGGCGGCCATTTTATCTACTATCTTGGTATCCTTTATGGGAACAAGTATGGAGAAGAGCTATAATCCAATTATTTTGGCGCGCAACGGTGCCATAGTAAACGAGATTATCGAAAACATGTACGCCGATTACAAATACCTGATGTCTTCCTCTCCTTCTACATCGGTCGGTATGACAACTTTTATTTCTAATATAGGAACGGAAGGGACATCACAGTCGTACTATGATGCTTTGCATCCCTATAATGTGATATGTAACCACCGAATATCTTTTCCGTCTGGAGCCAATGCCACAGAGACGTCAGATGCCGGTAGCAAGATTTTGAAAGTAACGATTCAATACCAGAATCAGTCGGTTACCACACTTTTTACGGAGTAGAATCATGTTTATAAAAAGAGTCTTTCAAATAAAATCACATATCTCTCGGCATAATTCGAATAATTTGCCTGTAACCAGCAGGCAAATTATAAGATTGCCGAAAGGTTTTACACTTATTGAGGTCATATTTTCACTGTTATTAGTAGGGGTACTGGCGTTGGTTGGAGGTATGGCTATAGTACAAGCAGTTAAAGGGTATACGACAGTTAAAGATAATTCGGCAATATCTCAAAAGGCTCAGTTGGCCATATCTAGAATCAACAGAGAAATAATAGAGATGATTAATATTCCCACTGACGCGACAGAAACCTACATTCCGATTCGGAACATAAATGGAGATCGGATCATCGGATTAGACAACGGGGCAGTAAAAATAGCCTTGAGTCCGGCTACTTTAACCAATGGAGATATTTTGGTTGATAATGTCAGTGATTTTACTCTTAAGTACTATTCCAGAGCCGACTACGGAACGTCTGCAACAGTCGTTGAATCTACATCTTGGCCGGCCACAAACGATATGGCTACCCTCACGGCAATTGATGTGAACTTAACGCTTACTTCGCCGGTAAGCGGTGTTGCTATGCCTGTCTTTATCAGTCGTATCGTTCCCCGGAACAACAAAAATGAAACCGGTGCATCACTGCCGCCTTCCACAATCCCGACAATTCCGGCCAGCTGGGGCACCCATTGTTTTGTGGCAACGGCGGCTTACGGAGATTCGGGTCATCCAATGGTTCAAATCCTGAGAGATTTTCGCGACCGATATCTCCTGACCTGGCAGGGAGGACGATGGCTTGTAAAACAGTACTACCAATATGGGCCGGCAATGGCAGATTTTATTCAAAATCGACCCGTGGCCATGTGGGTGGCAAGATGTATGCTGGCACCGATAGCAGCTCTGAGTTTCTGTCTGCTCTATGCGCCTATGGCTATTCTTTTTATTCTTCTCGTTTCGGTTATCTTAACTGAAACCGTGTTTGGCTTTATCCGACGAAGGGTTAGTTTGTCCATGTCGGGTATCTTTAACGCGCGAGGGAGCATTTTAATTGGCTTAATTATCACGATGGTCATTATGGCGATACTTGGGGCAGCCATGCTGCCCATGTTTACTACTTCTAATATGAGTCAGGTTTATGCCGATCAGGGCAGGAAAGTCTATTATCTGGCAGAATCCGGATATCGCTATGCGGCAAGTGCATTTCTCTGGGCTGGAGAATCAGGACGTGATACAGCTATGGATGACATTAACGGCGGCGCGGGAAGTACAGGCAAGACCTGTAATCTTCTCAACAACGCTGGTTCATTTACAACAAGAATCTATCCATACTGGTTCAAGACTCAGGCAGCCAGCGCTGGAGCAACCACTCTGTCAACATCTGTACATGGATCAATTCCCACCGAGTTCACTGGTAGCTTCTCTGCAGGTTATATTCAGGTGGGAACCAGTAATTATCACTCCTATACTTCAGGCAGTGGTTCCGGTTCGACAATTACCTTTAGCGGTTTATCTCCTGCGTTGTCCGCAACAGCGGCAGGAGTAGTTGTTCAACCTGTGACATATCCGGCGAGCAATCAGAGTCTTTCCAAGAATGGAAGTCTTACACTTAGTTCAACGGGATCAGGTGTGTTTCCGACTATGAATGGCAATTTCATTCTGAAAGGAGAGACTTATAACTACAGACAACGAACGGGGACAACTTTATACAATATTACTAAGTCCGATGGCACGAAAAATGCGGCATGGACAACTGCTGTAAGCGTGACAACAACAGATAAAATTGTTCTCGATAAATTTGTCAAGGTCTATTCCACAGGAAAAATCCTCGACGATTCCGGTTCGGTGCTTGCCTCCCGTGAAGTTATCTACAATGTTCCGGTTGGCCTTATCGGTAGTGGAAGTTTTACAAAACAACAGGATGCTGATTACATGAATTCGAGCTCAAACTGGGCTGCTACATCCAACAGCGGTGCATTCGGTACCAGTACTATCGATGGAGGAAGCGCGCTAAAAGTAAATTCCACGTTTTCCACAGGATTCTGGTGGACCAGCAGTGGTGATTGGGCTGTGGCGTTTTTCCAGGGATATGTCAACACAAACATGGCTTTGTCCTGGATGAATGGAGGAGGTTTCCTGAGTTACGATCTCCAAGTTAAAGTTTACAATACAAATCCTGACTTTTTTGCGGGAATGAACTTCCGGACAGTCAATAACAGCGACAATTCGGATTTATACGCTTACGGAGTTTCCTTCATCAAACCACGTGCGATAGAATATGGTTTTGGTTTAATATTTTGCTTTTGGGGTCCTCCAGACCATTTATCGAATGACATAGATAGTAACCTTGTTCCCGGCGGCGTATCCGGACCGCTTTTTTCGGGATCTTTGGAAGACAGCGGTAGTTTATGCCTTATAGGCGGTTCCAGATATGTATATGGTCTTCCGGCAATCATTCTCTGGAAACGCACGAGTTCAGGTAATAGATGGCTTGCTTATCGCACTTTGGCCACAGCTGACGGTATCGTAACAAAAAGTGGTGACAGCTGGCGTTTATTCAACTGGTCCACCTTGATGGTACGGGTTGTGGAAGGATATTCATTGACATTTACTGCGGGGAAATTAGGTTCAACAGGATTGCCGATAAAGGAAGGTGATTTTATTATTAATCAGAATGGAGCCACTGCGCGGGTTGTCATGACGCCAATTCTTAATGCCGGCTCATGGGCTACTAATACTGCTGCCGGAACTTTGGTTTTGTCAAATATAAGTGGTACATTTTCTACGGGAGATAGCTTGTACGTCAACGGCGTGCAGGCAACGGCGGGAATATATACCACAACCAAGAAAAATTACATCAGAGTTTATTTTACCCGCCCGACTAATCTAGGTACGGCCAACGCTGTCGAAACAGACAACAACCGTTTAGCTAATGCCCGGAATAGTATAAATTGGCCGCCCGATGATCTTGCTGACCTTACAGCGGCCAACGATTACGTGACTCTTGTTCAGTGGACGGGTTATAACACAGGTGTCTCGGCAATGACTTCTACGAGTGAACCTAGTGCTATTATAGTGGATAATAGTCTGACTAGTCCTACCCCTGCCTGTATGACAACCAGCTCATTTGCCTGCACTACTGCCGATTTTGTAGGGCCGAACGGAGTTATTGGTGCTGCTGACGGTGTCACTTTGACAACATCAGGCGCGTACGCGACGTCAACATATTATGATGACTTTGCCATACAAATGGATCTAAGTGCCGGTACGGGATTCCTGAGTCCTATACAGCAATAACAGCATAGTAGTCATACAAAAGGCTGATATTCTGAGCTAGAGAATTTCAGCCTTTTTATGTGTTCATCGTGGTCTTATAGTAAAACACGTTAAAACACATAATTTTAGAAACTATCTTTTGATTTGGTAATAAATTGGCTTGCCAATTGACTTTTTTCGGGTATGTGTTATCTACAGGATCGAGCAAAAAACAATAGATATTAACAGGAGGATGATTAGGTGAAGATTATTGTCAGAAAGGGAAAACTTGCCGATACGAAAAGCCAGGCAATTATTCTGCCGTTATTTGCAGAAAGCAGGAAACTATCGGGAACCGCGCTGGAAATCGATAAAAACAGCGAAGGATTAATCAGCGAAATAATCAATAACGGCGATTTCGAAGCCAAATTTTCTCAAATATCTGTAATCTACACCAGGGGTTCTCTTCCGGCACAAAGAATAGCTCTTATCGGTCTGGGTAAACATAAGGAATTTAATCTGGAGAAACTTCGCGGCGTTTATGCCAAAGTCATGCAGCATCTGCGCAATCTAAATATTAAAGAAGCGGCAACTGAGATTAATTTAGATCTTCTTCCCCGCAAAAAAGATCAGGTGGCGCAGGCAGTGGCAGAAGGTTCATTATTGGGACTCTATCAATATATGCCGTATAAAACCGTTGGACGCGAAGATTTAAAAGAAATGGAACAGTTGATGATAGTTGCTGACGGAAAAGATTTCTCCCTGATTGAATCGGCGATAAAAAAGGCACAAATAATTACACAGGCGGTTTATTTTACGCGGGATCTTATTTCCGCTCCGGCCAATGAAATGACGCCATCCATTATGGCGCAAAAAGCGCAGGAAATAGCCCATAGGAAAAATGTATCCTGCCGTGTGTTGGATAAGGCTAAAATGAAAGAAATGGGGATGAATGCTCTTCTGGCCGTAGCTTCGGGAAGTAATCAGGAACCGAAATTTATCATCCTGGAATATACGGGAAACAAGAAGAAATCATTGCCGATTGTACTGGTGGGGAAGGGATTAACTTTCGACAGCGGCGGAATTTCTATCAAACCTGCGGAAAAAATGGATGAGATGAAAACGGATATGTCCGGTGGTGCGGCAGTTATGGGAGTGATTATGGCGGTGGCCGATTTGCAGCTTCCTCTGAATATTGTGGCGCTTGTTCCGGCTACGGAAAATCTGCCCAGCGGTTCAGCCTATAAACCCGGTGATATTGTCAAATCGTATTCAGGGAAAACCATTGAAGTTCTCAATACCGATGCCGAGGGGCGCCTGATTCTTGCCGATGCCCTTGCTTATGCAACGGAATTTAAACCGGCGGCAGTGGTTGATGTGGCGACGCTTACCGGTGCTTGCATTATCGCACTGGGTGATGATGTGATTGGTATGCTGGGAACAGATGACAAACTGAAAAATGAAATAAATAAGGCCGCTCAAACTACAGGGGAGCTTGTCTGGGAACTGCCCTTATGGGAAAACTACCATGAACTTATCAAGAGCGACATTGCCGACTATAAAAACAGCAGCGGCCGTGCCGGCAGCACAATCACTGCTGCTGCATTTTTGAGCAAGTTTGTCGGAGATTTGCGTTGGGTGCATTTGGATATTGCCGGTCCGGCCTGGACGACCAAGGATAAGCCGTATGTTCCCAAAGGAGCAGCCGGAGTTGCTGTTCGATTACTTGTAGAATTCCTGCGTAACCGGGTTCATAAGTAAATATGTCGCTGCTGCTGGAAATAAAAAACCTGAGAACAGCATTTGATACCACACAGGGAAGAATTAATGCTGTTGACGGAGTTTCGCTGAAAGTCAATGCCGGTGAAACCATGGGCATTGTCGGAGAATCCGGTTGCGGTAAAACAATGCTGGCCCTTTCCATTATGCGGCTGGTTCCGGCCAACGGCAAAATCATTAGTGGCGAAATATTCTTTTCCGGCAAGGATTTGTTAAAACTATCGGAAGAAGAAATGCGTGCAGTACGCGGCAGTGAAATTTCCATGGTTTTTCAGGAACCGATGACTTCACTTAACCCTGTTTTTCGTGTTGGTGAACAAATAGCCGAGGCCATTCGTTTGCATCAACACCTTCCGGCAAAACAGGCCATGGAGTTGAGTATCAAGCAATTGCGCGAAGTTGGTATTCCCGATCCGCAAAAACGGGCGATGGATTATCCGCATAATTTCAGCGGCGGTATGCGCCAGCGGGTAATGATTGCCATGGCCATGTCCTGTCATCCGCGATTAATGCTGGCTGACGAACCGACAACAGCGCTTGATGTTACTATTCAGGCGCAGATTCTGGATCTGATTTCCGAGCTCAAACTCAAAAATAAAATGGCTGTTATTTTGATTACACATGATTTAGGTGTAGTTGCCCAGACGGCTCAGAAGCTTGCTGTAATGTATGCGGGGAAAATAGTGGAAAGCTCGGCAGTTGAAAAAATATTTGAAAATCCGCTGCATCCATACACACAGGGCTTACTGGAGTCGGTTCCCGCCAGATGTTTGAAGTCTATGGGAAGAGGAGAATATCTAAAAACAATTCCGGGATCTGTTCCGGGATTATATGATTTTGTTCAAGGTTGCCGTTTCCACGACAGGTGTTCTTATGTCTTTGAGGAATGCGTGGGGAAAGAACCGCCGTTTCTGGAAGTTGAACCGGGACATTTTGTTTCCTGCTGGAAATACAACGCAGGGTAAACACCGGTAGGAATCCATTGATGTTGTTGATGCCTGATAAGAGAACTCGGGCATGACAGCTTAATTTTAGGTTTAGAATGTAGGGATTGTTCCCCGAGCAATCCGTAAAGCGGCGCATTCGGGGAATGCACCCTGGAAAAGTTTCGATTCAGGCTTGCCAGCCTAAATCGGCAGTTAAGCAACCAGGAAAGCTTCGGCCTTCAGGATGGGTCTAACGGGAGTTTAATGGTATATTACAATAAATTCGAGAGTGAACAATGTCTGGCGCGCTTATTGAAATTAGAGATTTAAATAAAAAATATGCTTTAAGCAGCAGTTTCTTCAGTTCCCAAAAGAGAATTATTCACGCCGTTAAAGATATTGACCTGCAAATTTTCAAAGGTGAAACACTGGGAATGGTCGGTGAATCCGGTTGCGGTAAATCCACGCTGGCGCGTCTGATAACGCGCTTGGAGGAGCCTTCTTCCGGTTGTATAAGTTTTAAAGGAGAAAATGTATTCCTATACGATAGGAAGGCATTAAAATCCTATCGTCGCAGTGTTCAGATAATTTTTCAGGATACTTATTCTTCGCTTAATCCGCGGAAGTCAGCTTTGAGCACTATCAAAGAACCTTTGTTGATTCATCATCTGAACGGGAAAAAGGAGCGAAAAGAAAAAGCACTGGAGATTATGGCCAGGGTCGGTTTGAAAAAAGAACAGGCCGATCGTTATTCTCATGAGTTCAGCGGCGGACAGCGTCAGCGCATCGGTATCGCCAGGGCGCTTGTTTTGAATCCGGAATTGATTGTTGCCGATGAACCGGTTTCTTCTCTGGATGTTTCCATCCAGGCGCAGATTCTCAATCTGCTCAAGGATTTAAAAAAAGATTATAAGTTGACATATTTATTTATTTCCCATGATCTTAATGTTGTTCGTTATATTTCCGACCGGGTTGCCGTAATGTATCTGGGTAAAATCGTTGAACTGGCGCAAAACAATGATATCTATAATCGTCCGCTTCATCCTTATACGCGCATGCTGCTGGCGGCAGTACCATCCTGCAATCCAGAAAAGAAAAAAGAAAAAATAAATATAAAAGGAGAAGCCAGTGCGGAAAATAAGAAAGGTTGTCCTTTCCAGAACCGTTGCTCATACATGGCGGAAATATGCGGAGAAGTGGAACCGCATTTGGAGAAATTTGACGAACATAGTTTTTGCGCCTGTCACATGACGGGTAAAATATAGTTTTGTCGGGGTGATAATGACTGAGAAGAAAATATACATTAAAAATGGTTCGTTGATAATTGAAGGGTTGCTAAGTAAAGCTTCGACAGAAAACGGCGTTGTAATTTGTCATCCGCATTCATTAATGGGCGGTTCAATGTATAACAACGTTGTCGAAGCCATTCAAGAAGCTTTTAGCGCTGAGAATTATTCGACCATGAGATTTAATTTTAGGGGTGTGGGCGGTAGCAGCGGCTACTATGATGAAGGTAGAGGCGAGAAGGAAGATATTTATGCGGTATGTGAATATTTGAAAAAGACGGGTCTTGATAAATTATATCTGGCTGGTTATTCTTTTGGTGCATGGGTTGGTTCAAAAGTTCTCGAAGAAAACAAGGATCCTTTTGTTAAAAGTGTTTTTGTCTCGCCACCTGTTGAGTATTTTAATTTTAACTGGGATAATTTAAACAATAAAATAAATTATATTATCTGCGGAGATTGCGATCAGTTCTGCTCAATAAATATTGTAAAAAAGATAGCACAAAAAATAAACTCACCATTGGAAGTAATACGTGGTGTGGATCATTTTTATATGGGAGAAGAAAAGAAATTTGTTCGAATATTGGGAAAGTATATAATCGAACATTGTAATAAATAAACAAAAAATTTTTAAAAAAAAGCTTGATTTTGAGAAAAAATGGTGTTAGTTCTACTTACACTGGAAAAAATCGCAATTTTATTATTAAGTTTTAGAAACGTAAAAGCTGCATTTGTCAGGAAAATTTAGTGTTAAGCTCTACAAAAGTTAAGTTTTATAAAAAATAAATTAACCGCGAGAATTCTTCATTGGAGAAGCAGAATTCAAGCGGTTTTTTAGTTTCTTACGGATTTTTTACTGATAAG
>SCVW01000043.1 GCA_007244375.1 Smithella sp.
AAATAGTGACAAATGTCCCCCCAGTTGTATTATATTATCATAGTACAGCTAAGGAGGACAAATGTCGAAAGTTACTAACTCTTTAGAAAGATTAGAGTTAAAGAGTTTTGAGGGAGAGTTTCTATATGAGTTGCAAAATTCATACGAACTCTCCCCTCGTTTAAGCGAACAAATACTTCAAACGGCAAAAACCAGTTTACTAAGAGAAAATCATCTACAGCAGGGCCAAGTTCAAGTAGTTGTAGCTGGACTTGATGAGAAGAGCGGGAAGAATATTTCAGCAGTAAAGAAATGCACAGTTTTTCTTACCTTGGATAATGGCAAAGAAGACCTTCTTTTGCTGCATGAATATGGACGGCCAGCTTTACGACAACAGATTATTCAGCGCATAACCGAAGAAGCGATCAGCCAGGAGGGAATCTTAACCCAGGAAGATCTGAGTCTCTTGTTACGATGCAGTGTAAGAACGATCAAGCGAGATATCTCAGCAATAAAATCACGCGGTATAGATGTAATAACTAGGGGAACATTCCATAATATAGGAAGAGGTCAGACTCATAAAAGAAGGATTATTACGTTATATTTAAATGGTTACACCTATTCTGAGATAAAACGTAAGACACACCATAGTACAGGAGCCATAAAACGCTATTTGGAAAGCTTCAGTAAAGTTTTGATGAGTCTTCATCACGGGATCAGCAGTAATATCGAAATATCACAGGTAACAGGTCTATCAGATTATCTTATAAATCAATATAGAGAAATAATAAATGAATCAAGAAAATCAGATACGATGCGGAACAATTTATCAATCCTTCTGGAGCAGTCCCAATATCGAAGTGGACTAAAAAAAACGATAGATCACGTTGGCTTTTAAGTGGCAGCTATGGAGGTAAAATGAATAGAGAACTTCGTGATCGATTTGAAAGCATAAACAAGCGGAACTTCCGTAATGCATTAATTAACCTATTAGAGAGTGAATATAAGATACTGGGTTCCAGAAAGATTTTATCCATGCTTGCAGAGGACATTGAACAGCTTCATTCGGAGTTCCACCCATCAACCTCAGAAGTTGGTGTGGGAGAAATAGTTTTCCGGACCACTAAAGATGATGGTCAAAGACCTAACTATGGTAAAAAGACTGAAGATTACAATAGTGTAACAGTTGTGCTTCCTTTACTTACTGAGCAAGACGTGGAAAACCGCATTTATTATAAAGACAGCAACAAAAACAGTAATTACAAACAATGCAAAGAGCGCGACATTAAAACCATGATCAGGTTATTGGAATCCGCTAAGGACCAGGGGGGCCTGCTAAGTGGAGCTGAGTTGTGTGTGCTTATGAACAGAAGTTTAACGACAATCCGAAGATATCTTCATTCGTACATAATCGAAACAGGAAAAATCCCTCCTTTAAAAGGCTATGTTATGGATATGGGAAGTTTACCCACTCACAAAGCAATAATAATCTCGCTTTATGAACAAGGATTATCACCAGCTGATATTGTATTGAAAACATCACATAGTCAAGAGGCTGTAGATCGTTATATAAAGCAGTATGAGCAGATACGTAAATTAATCAAAAAAGGTCTCTCTGATACAGAAATCAAAGATATTGTGAGACGTTCAATAAAAGTAGTGAGAGAATATATAACTCTTTACAATGATTTGCGTAACTAAAAAAATAGTAGTGAAAAATAATTAAAAAAGTATGGTGACATTTGGCACTATTGTAAATA